>JALHNQ010000048.1 GCA_022843405.1 Methylocystis sp.
CAAGGCCCCAGCGCATCGGGACAAGCTCATTGCCGCCAGCCGCTGGCCGGATGACTTCAATCTGCGTCGTAGGGCGATGTTGTAGCGCGGCTGGCCGATTAGGTCGGCGATGCGCTGGAGCTCTTCCCAGGAGAGATGCTGTGTGAAGCGGCCGCACATGCCTTCGACTTTCACTCTCGCAGCGCATTGTAGCCGTCTTTGAAGCCATCAAGAGTGAATATGTGGCGAAGTCCCTCGCCGGGATTAGCATAGATCGTTATCAGCATAGTTTTGCCGTTGAGCAGCTTGTTTATGAGATCATTGGTTATTGGGCCTTCGGCCGCACAGGTGATTTCGGTGCATCTGAAGAATGGCAGCCTTCCGAATTCATGCTCATCGACTTTGATTCCCACGCCCTCCAGCAAGAAAGTTTTCGGCGGCGCGAAAAATTGGATCACTCCGTTGGCGATGCCTGGCGCTTTTCTGACAGCCGCCATTATGCCGACGTTCTGCTGTTCCTCCGAGGCCGCCTTTTGGACCAAAGCGCATGCCTTGACATTCGATGTCGACGCCGCGCACTGGATTTCCCAAGCGCCATATTTTGAGATTTCCGGCTGCTGCGCTACCGCGGGACCTGCTGAGAAATTGGTGAGCTGCAGACAGGCGAGAACATTAAACAATGATCTTCTAATGGATGGCATGCGACCGCCTTGAAGGAATTTGCCGTTTCAATTTGACGGTTGGGCGGGGCGACGAAGTGCACCTGTAGCGGGACCCATCCCGCCCGAATATCCCACCCCGCTGACATATAATTCAGAATCTTTGCTGAAGAATTTCCGCAAAGTGATCCTTTCGCATCCATTCCGGCGTGCCCGAACGTCGCATTAACACTTGTCGGCCCGATACGACGGCCAATCGGGTGAACGTCTCGCGAGCCGCACGCCGAACAGACGAAGCGGCGCGACCGCGCCAGAGTGATGAACGGTATCTGCGGCGCCATCCGCATTGCGTCGAAGGTGCGACCTCGCTGTGATGGGCAAGAACTGAGCCGCCGATGCGAGGTTGCCCATCCAAAGGCTGGTCCAGATCCGGGTCTTCGGAGTTCGCATTAATCTCGATAGGTCCACGGTGTCACCCGTCAACGTCTTTGAAAATGCCTTCAACCCCACCATTCATCGGATTACGATTGCGGATCTGATCCTGTGCCCAATCAAACCATTCGGCAATTGACCGCCCACACACTATTTGGGTCAGATGGGACTCGTGGGCCTTCAGCTCTTCAAGGAAACACTGAGCTGTTGTTGCCTCTTCCCATCTGTGAGCGAGGTCTATAAAGCGGCGCCACTGATTGTGTTCCCTTTGGCGACGCTCACGCTCGATTTGGGGGCGATGCTCCGATTCAAGCCGCCTGCGTTCGGCCTCCTCGCGTTCATTGCGCAATTTTGCGAGCGCTGACGCAGCGAGGATGAGCGAACAGACGATTTCCTGGAGCAGTTTCTCAAGCGGCGCGTCGGGTGTTTCTATCCATTCACTTCGAATTGCGCTGTCACCCAAATAGCTGTCGATCTTGAAAACAAGGATTCCGGTGGGCTCGAGCACCTGCGTCCAATTGCGTTCGCCCGGCAGCGACCATCGCATCTCGCTTTTTGTTTTTGGTCTGCGAACCTGTTTCTGTTTTTCGCGGAGCTTGAACTCGATTTGATCCTGTCCCGAGCTGAAATACGTTTTGCCACGCTCGCCTGTCTCGGCTCTTAGCTCCTGTCGCATGGCCGCCTTAAAGAGGGCATCGAGAATGCGATGACGACGATGATCAGTGTCGGTCCACTCAGTGAAGATGGGGCCGAAGATATGGTGTTCGCGTTTGGCATCACGTCGCTGTCGCTCGTGTTCTGCAATCCAACCAGCAATGATAGGGTGCGGTCGTGCTAAGCGTTCCGGGACAGAAATAGGTCCATCCAGCGCGGCTCTAGCTGCTAATGCCTGCCGCTCTGCGGAAAGGAAAATTGGGCGGGATTTTGGCGTGGTCGGCTTAATCGTTGCCGAGGAGGGATTTCCTGGCTCTAGAGGTGGCAGCGAAGGCTGCGAACCCTGCTTGCCTGCGGCTTTCTTGGCCCAGTGACCGCGTGAAGGATAGGGTATGGCCAGCCGGTCGCAAATTTTGGCGAGACCGCTACCGGTGATGCCGTAAGTCTCGCCAAGCTGGATTAATGGCGTCTCCCAGACCTGACGAAAAAGCTCTTCCCTACTAACCGTTATGGGACGCGCCGCGTTCTCGCCCATACCGCTTTCCTTTTTCCAATTGAGCGCGAAGATAGGCTCTCTTCGGAGGGGGGTAGATGCATTTCGATCAGTCGGCCCAATTAAACGACAGTCCAGGAAATTGTCGCGGATATGCGTTTGCGTCCGCAAGTGTTCGCCAATGCTTATCGGGCAAATGTTGGGCACGAACCGCGCATCGGCTCAGGATACGCATACTTCTTATTGATTTTATTGGCGCGCCCAAGGGGATTCGAACCCCTGTTTTCGCCGTGAAAGGGCGGCGAGCAGACCGTGAGTAGCGAAACTCCCCTCACAGATCATTCCCAATGCTCCCCGGCTTCGTTCGCCGCAAAGAGATCCTCCTCTCCCGCGAACAAAACATCATCGAGATCGGCCTCGGGCTTTGGCATCTCCAAGAGCCCTTCGTCTTCGAGCCGTTCGATGTCGGGAAGATCGCGCAGCGTCGCCAGCCCAAAAACCTCCAGGAATTTCCTGGTCGTCACATAAGCGAAAGGCGCGCCGGGCTGCGGCGCGCGCAGGACGCCGTCGATCAGGCCATGGCGCTTGAGCACGCCGATGACGTCGCGACTGATCTCTTTGCCGGCGAGCCGAGAGAGTTCGGCGCGGGTGGCGGGTTGTAGATAGGCGATCGCGGTCACGGCCAAAATCTCCGTCGGCGTCAGCTCGGGCGCGCCCGCAATGCGCAGATCGGCGCCGCCCACCGCGCGGATCGCCGGCGCGAAGCGCGGCCTGGTGCGCAATTGATAGCCGCCGGCGACGATGACGAGTTCATAGGGCCGCGCGCGTAACTCGTCGCGGATGTCGGCGATCAGGTCGTCGAGATTGCAATTTGACCCGACAACCCGCGCCAAAACCTCGCGCGGAACCGGATCGCGCGACGCAAAGATGACCGCTTCGATTCGCCCCATCCACTCACGCCAGCGCGCGGCTTCCGGCAGATCGACGAGACTGAGGTCGAAAGATTCTTCGACCTCGCCTGTCTGAAACGCGCGCGTCTTTGGTCGGCCCATGTTCGCGCCTTACATTGTTCCTCGACGTCCTTCACCCGAACGCCCGACCAATTTCTCAAGTCGCCAAACCCTGATTGTCGACCCTACCCGCCAACTCGGATCTGTCGCCTGGCGGCCTTAAAGCCCGTACAGCCGAAAGCTCGACCGCCCCGTCAGCTCGCGCGCGGCGCCTAGTTCAACGAGCCGATCGAACAGACGCCGCGAACTGCGGTCGGAAAGCTTAGCGTATTTCGCGGCGCGCGCGGGACCGACGCAATCGTCGGCAAGCAGCATTTTGATCACACGCTCTGCTCCCTTGGCGCGCAGCTTTGGCGCGGCGTCGCAAAGTTTTTCAGCGCGGCGTGAAAGATCGACGGCAAGATCAACCGCCTCTCGCGCCGCAAGGGCGTATGCGCTCGCCAGCGTGTTCGACCAGTCGCGGTCGCCGGGGCGCGGTCGACGTCCGTTCGTCGCGCGGCGCAATACGGGGTGAGCGATCACGGTCGCCAGCAGCGGAACCGGCGTCTGCCAGCCGAGTTTTTGCGCCAGGGCTGCGTCGGCGAGCCAAAGCGCGAGAATCTCCGCCTCGACCCCGGGAACGGCCGCCAGGTCGTGCATCGCCGCTGCGCTCGCGCCCGCCGCTGCGGCGAGCGGATTGTCGGCGCTGGCGACGGTGGTTTGGCGGAACGCCTCGGCAAGACGCTCCCCGTCCACAGCGCTCGGCCTCCCGACGTGTTCGGCGACGATCGACAATGTCGCCGCGTCGAATCTCATGGGACGTTGGGCGAAATACCGCCACAGGCGATGAAGCCGTCCGGCTGGACTGGTTTCGACGACCGCGCCCCCGAGATGCTCGGCGTCGCGCAATGCCGCTTCGTCCTCGCGCAGCCGCGCGAGACGCGCGCAGGTCGCGGCGGCTTTGAGCGCCAGACGCTGGCGCAGCGCGCCTGAAAAGACAGGTTCGCCGCCACCCTCTCCGGCGCGCAACAGCTGATCGAGATGAGCGATGCCGGCGCCGGCGAAAAACGCGGACCCGGCGCCGTCGGCGGCATCGCCTTTCGCCCAACGCGGCAGCGGCCGGACTGCTGGGAGAGTTTGCGGGTTTGGTGGATTGTCACGGCGTGATCGAGCGCGCAGCGCCCTCTCCCGGCGAGACGATGATTTGACGTCGAGAAACTCGTCCGAATCAACCTGCAGCATGGGCGGAATCGTACTCGCAGAACCAGTCCGGTGGCAAGTCGCCGCGGCGCTTTAAGATTTAAATCGCGCTCAACTCCGCCGCGCTTGTCGTCTGTCCCCAATGTCCGATAATGTGGGCTTATCGGACATGAGTCGACAGGCCCGGCGTTCCGGGCGTGTCGCTGGCTTTTAATCGCTGGACAGCGTTCCGAGGCGTCGGATTTTTCGCCTCCGTTCACCCTCTATTCCTGGACGCTCACCCTTAATTGCTGGACGGCGCTGTCGGACAGCCATAATTTGTGGGATCCGGACGCTCGGCGCGGTTGAACGGCGCATAATTTCGGAATTCCGATTCACAATTCATGGGACAAGCCGCGCCGAAATTTGTGGGACTCGCGCATAATTTATGGAACTGCGCTGCAATCGACGCCGTCGCGGAGCCTTTCCAGCCGGCTGCGCGTCGGTCAGGCGTCGTAACTCGACGTCGATGCGCCGACGCGTCGCAGAGGGCCACGCCCCCAAAACTCGGCGCAGATTCGTCTCCCCCTCGGCGTCGGCCGCCGCCAGCGCCGCCGCCGCGTGTTCGACGGGATTTTCGGTCAGGCGCGCCACGCCGACGGCCAAAGCGTAGTTCTGTAAGAGCGAGCCGCACGCGAGAGCGGCGAGCCCCGGGCGAACTGGCTTGGCGAGCACGGGCGCGAAGCGATCATATTCCGGCGCGACGACAAGCAGGGCCTGGCGGACGATCGGCCGGGTCAGAAAGGCGTGGTTGGCGCGGCGCGCTTCCAGCGAGAGTCGCGGCTGCTCCGCCAGGGATGGCGGCGACGGGCGACGATAGGGTGTGGTCAGGAACCGCAGCAGCTCCGCAACCGTTGGCGGGCCGATCTCGCCCACGGCGTCGCGCTCCGCGGCCCAGGCGGCCAAGCGGGCGGCGCCGCGGCGCGCCAGTGGATCGAGACGTTCGAGAACGCTTTCGGGCAGAAAGCTTTCCATCGGCCGCTTGTCGCGCGCCCACAGCCGGACGCCGTGCACAGAACACCAAAACATCCAGGGCAGCGCCGCGTCTTTGCGGCCGATCGCGGGGGTCTTGGCGCAACTCGGGCAGAAATATCTGGCGCTCGGCGCGATCATGATACGGGCGTGCGGCGCCAAAGCAGCGAATGTCATGTTGTCGATCGTCCGCGCGCTCAACCCGGCGCGCGGCGCGATCAAGGCCCCCTGCCCCGGCGATAAACCCTGTTCGAGCTTCAGCGCCGAAAATCCCGCGAGCCCGAAATGGGCGAGCAGTGCGTTCGCTGACATGCCGTATATCTCCGCGACCCGCGACAGCCATGACGACAGGCGCTCTTCGGGCGCCGGTCGCGGCGCGACAGGCAAGAGCGAGGCGAGCGCCTCCGCGTTCACACCGCCTCCCCGAGCAACGAGGTCGTCTTGGCGTCCTCGAAATCGGATCCCATGATCCGCTCCTCACCGCTCACGATGGCGGCGACGGCCAATCGCGTCATCAACGAGAAGATCGCCGCCGTGACGCCGCCCGTCGTCTCGAGGATGCTTTTGAGCGCCCGCTCGCCGATCTCGCTTTGCCGGCGCAACGGCAGCGTGCGCTGCAAACTTCCGATCAACGCCGCGAAATCCTGGTCGTTTCGCCAGGGCGGGAGCGCGATGGCCTCGAAGCGGCGCACGAGTTGTTCGTCCGTCCTGAGTGAATTTCGGGCTTGCTGGGTGCCGACGCAGACGAGCGGGATGCGCAGCTCGTTGCCCAAAAACCGCAGCATGTTGAGGAACCGCGCCTGCTCGCGCACCGTCCCCGCCCGCAGACTATGCACCTCGTCAATGACCAGCATGCCCGGCTGCGCCTGCTCCAGCACGCGCAACGCCACATTCTCCAGCGCGCCGAGCGTCGGCCGGGACGGCTCCGGCGCGCCGATCGCCGCGAGCAGCCGCTTGTAAAATCGCGTTTCATCCGGCCCCGAGACCATCTGGACGAGCACGACCGGCATGCGCTTGAGCCCATTGACGGCGTCGAAATAGGCGGGGTGATCGCGCGCGAACTTTTCGACGATCATCGTCTTGCCCATGCCGGACTCGCCGACGATCAGCAGATTGGGCATGCGGGCGCGTCGGGGAAACGAGATCAGATCCTCGAGCATCGCCAGCGCCTGCTGCGCCCGCGGGTAATTGATCCAGCGGTCCGCGCGAATCCGCCGCAACCGCTCTTCCGAGCTCAGCGCGGCGATTGGACGGATCGCGGCGAACAAATGCTCAAAATCTTCCGTCATCCCATTCCTCCACCTCGAAATAGGGCAGGACCAGCGGCGGGTCCGCCGCCCGCGGCTCGGCGGCCTGCGGGACCTCGATTGTCTTCGGCAGCGACGATCTGGGACGCCGCGCCGCATCGCGCCGCATCGCCTTGGTGGTGCGCACCGCCTCGTCCACCAAGGCGCGCTGAGCGAGGATCGTCGAGAAGATCAGTTCCTCGTCGACCGCCCGGCGGCCCGCCTCGCGCAAGGCCCGCAACGCCGCCCGCTGCTCCCACAGCGCGATGGAAGGCCGCGTTCGATCCGCCGGGCGCGCTTCGAGATACCCCTCCCCGACTCGCACGAAGACCACCGAGAGGTCGCGCGGATCGTATTTCACCGTAAATTTTTCCGCGCCGCGACCCATGTGCCAGCGCAGCTCGTCCGACCAATAACGGATGTAATGGAGATGCAGACCGTCGCGCTGCAGAACGCGCCGCTCGGCGGGAAGAAAATCAATCAGAAACCGCCTGACGTCGTTTGGCATGCGCACCGCAACTTCTTCGATGCGCGCCCGCCAGACCGCCGCCGGCGGCGCCCCGAGCGCCTTGTGGATCCGCGCTTGATAGGCCCCGACGATTTCGAGGGCGAAATAGGTCTCGAGTTCGCGCAGGGTCATCACCGCCTGCCGCTCCGGATCGAGATCGCCGCGCTCGCGGATGTTGGAAAAATGCGACCCCGGAATGAGATGGACCGCCCCCATCATCGTCCCGATCAGCCGCTCGATGTGGCCGCCGAAACGAGGCGTTCCCGGCGGCCGATAAACGAGATCCACGCCGTGTTCGGCGCAGGCGCGCTCAAAAGCCAGCGCATGGAATTCAGCGCCATTGTCGACATGAATGACGCGGGGTATTCCCCGCGCCGGCCATTCCGCCGCGATCCCGCGGGCCGCCAGCCAACGCGTCTTGTCCATCACCGCATGGGTCAGACACAGCGCGACCGCCGTCAGCGAGGGCGGATCGAGCGACAGATGAAACCCCATCGCCATCCGTGTGGCGACGTCGATCGCCAGCGTCAGCGTCGGCCGGCCAATGGGAAGCCGCGTGACGGGATCGACGACGGTCACATCCACCTTGGTGTGGTCCATCTGCACGATCGCCAGCGGCGCGGTCGCTTCCAGCGACCCCGGCGTCGCCAGATAAACCGGCTCCGACTTGCCCTTGCCTTCCCGCCGTCGGAGCAGTTCGGCCTCGTCCTGGCGATCGAGCCAGCGACGCAGACGGCGAATGGACGGAACGGGGAATCCCTGGCGCCGACAATCGGCGGCGACTTCGGCCCAGAACCGCGTCAACGTGGGACGCCGTCGCGTCGCGTAGAACTCCCGGAAATGCGTCTCGACAACGGCGAGAACATCAGGCGTCAGCGGACGCATCCCGGAGTGGGGGCCGCGACGACGCGGCGCCAGCGCGCTGGTCCGGGCGCTCTCTCGAAACCGCTTCAACCAGCGAAACAGCGTCGTCCGGCCGACCCCGAGCGCCGCCATGGCGTCGCGGATTTGCTCGCCCGAAGGCCGCTCGGGCAGCTTGGAGAGAACCTCCGCCCGCCGTTGCGCCGCCGCCCATTCTTGCGGGTCGATGTCGCCAATATCCATGGACAGCCTTGCCGTCTCGCAGCAATCTGGTTCCACAAATTACGAATCAAACTCGACGCCAGTCCCTGAAATTCTGAATCGATCCCAAAATAATGCAACAGGGAAGTCCAAAGATTTCAATGCCCGGCAGTCCCAGAAATTGCGACAATCCGACAAAGATGGCTGACCTCGACGACCCGTTCGAAAGCGGCCGGGCGCCACTCACAGAGCCCCCCTCCCCCCATCTCGCTGCGCTCTCCGAAAAGGCCCGCGATTACGCCCGCAACGCCCGATCGGGAAACACCCGGCGCGCCTATGAGGCGGATTGGCGGCAGTTCTCTTCCTGGCTCCGCCGCTCCGGGCTAGATCCCCTGCCCCCGGACCCGCAAACCGTCGGCCTCTATCTCGCCGCCTGCATGGAGGGAGGAGTCTCTGCCGGCGTGCGAAACATCGCCGCCGGAGGTCGCGCGCCGGTTTCCGTCGCTACTTTGGAACGCCGGCTCGCTGGCATTTGTTGGCATTACCGCCAGCGCGGCGCGCCGCTCGACACAAGCGACCGGCATATCGCCACCGTGCTCGCCGGCATTCGCCGCGCCCATGGCCGCCCCCCTCTCCAAAAAGAAGCGATCTTCGCCGATGAACTGCTGGCGATGCTCAGCGTCCTCGAGATGGATCTGCGCGGGATACGCGACCGCGCCATTCTGGCGATCGGCTTTGCCGGCGGCCTGCGTCGCTCCGAGATCGTCGGCCTCGATTGCGGTCCGGATCAGACCGAAGACGGCGCCGGCTGGGTTGAGATTTTTCCCTCTGGCGCCGATGTTTCGCGCGCCAGCAACAACGACGGCGGCGCGGTGCTGCAGATTTCTGGCAAGACCGGCTGGCGCGAGGTCGAAATCGGCCGCGGCTCGCGTCCCGAAACCTGTCCCGTCGCGCTGCTCGAGACCTGGATGCGGCTCGGGCGGATCAGCCAAGGCCCCCTCTTCCGCCCGATCGCGCGGAAGAATGGCGGCGTCTCGCCCGAGCGGCTGACCGACAAACATGTCGCCCGGCTGGTGCAGAAAACCGCGCTTGCCGCCGGCATTCGCGGCGATCTCACCGAGGGCGAGCGGCGGCGCGCCTTTGGCGGGCATTCACTCCGCGCCGGCCTCGCCTCCTCGGCGCAGATCGAGGAAGCGCATGTGCAAAAGCATCTCGGCCACGCCTCCGCCGAAATGACGCGTCGCTACCAGCGGAAACGCGACAGGTTCCGGGTCAATCTCACCAAAGCGGCGGGCTTATAGCGACGCCAGTCACGCGCGGTCATCTTCGGTTGATCGAGGATCCAAAGGATTCGCAAATGGCGGTAACGCGCCGTAGGTGGCGGCGGCCGTCAGCGCCTGCGCAGCAATGTCCCCTGCCCGGCTCAGGAGATCAGTCGGCGCCGCTTTCCCCGAATCCGCCAACGGACCAAGTTCGATGATCTTGACCAGCGCGTCGGACAAGATGGCGAGTTGGATCATCGTATCGGTCATGGCGTCCGTGCTCCCTCGATGGGCAACGATAATCGCCAAATCCACGGCAGCGAAGCCCTCGTCAAAAGTCCAATCACCCCGCCTTCTTTCGGTCACGCGCGGCCTTTGCCGCCTTGCCGCGCAGCAGCGCCATCAGCACCGGGCCGAGCGAAAACTCCCCTTCCCGGGCCTTTCCGGTCAGCACCCGCAAATAGCCCCCGGCGGATTTGATTTCCTCGCCCCGTTGCAGGATCGCGGCGATGACGATCGAGGCGTCATGTTCGCCCAAGACATCGAGCGCCTGTTTCCAGGCGTCGGGCGAGACGCCGAGCGCCGAGCGGACAATCGCCGCGGCGTCGATGAGATCGCGCCAGCAGGCAATCTCGCCGCGTTTGCCGTAGTCGACGATGTCGGGACAGGCTTGCAACACCATGCCCAGCGGATAGGTTCGCGTCGACGATAGTTGCCGTTCCCCGAGTCCTGAGCCAGACCCCTCAGCTTCGGCGCCCCCTGCCCTTTCGGCTTCCGGGGCTTCCGGCATTGACCCGGGCGGTTCGGCCCTGCCTTCTCGAAGGCTAGGTTCAAGATCATGAATGTTTGTGATTTGATTCTGTATATGGCGCTCAGTCTGAGACTCATTGGCGCTTCTTTTTTGCTGTTTTACGTGCGCCTCCAATAGATTCTGGATTTCGGCTGCGAGTGCCGTCAATTCCCCCGCCAAAGCCTCCAGCGCGCTTCGGTCGAGACTGCGCGAGTAACGCGCCGAAAGGGCCTGCGAACATCCGTAAAGGCCTTCCCAGTCGCCGATCGCCCGCCCATCGATCGACACCGGCGCGACGCGAACGCCCTCCTCCATGCCGGTCTCGATCATCTTGGCGATGTCGCGTCTAAGCAGCGTGATCTTCTCGCGCAACAGAGCGATGGCGCGGTTCTCGACGCGCACTTCTTCGGCGAGGTTTTCGATCTCGGCCGCGCGCGCGATGAGCGGTGCCAGATCAAAGCCGAAGGCTTCTGCGATCTCGCCCCCCTGCCCGCGCCGCGCGAAACGTTTACCGTTTGGTGAGTCGCGCCGGATGATCAATCCCGCCTCGACAAGCGAGGCGAGGTGACGACGTAGCGTCGCCGGCGCCATGCCATGGGCGCGGATCGAGAGCTCCCGGTTCGATGGAAACACCACGATCCCGGGCGAATCGCTCTCCCCGCCTTCCCTGCCTTCGGCCTCTGGCAACGTCAGCGCAGTTTCCTGGTGGAAGCTCAGCAAGGCGTGCAGGACCGACAGCGCCCGGTCGGTGACGCCGAGCGGGCCTTTGGCTTCAGTAGCTGCGCGAAACAGTCGCCATTTATGGACGACCGTCTCGGACGCGTCGGGTTTTGCCGCGAAATCTCGCGTCGCCGCCTGCGCCGCCACCATGGCAAGCGTCAACGGCCGCCGCCCAAAGGGCGTCGTTGAATATGTTCTCATGAGCTTTTGCCTCGTTCAGGCAAAAGAAATCTGCTCGCCGAAACGGCGCCAACTCTTGACAGCGATTCGCGGAAGTGTGATTCTCTAGGTGCGAACTATGAGAAGGGCTTCCGGGCGATGTTTCGGGGGCCTTTTTCTTTTGTCGTAACCTCAATCTTTGTTGACGAAACGCCTAACTCGTTACTCGACGAGCGTGCGCGTGCGCGCTTTGCTCGCAACAAAACTAATCATCGCGCTTAGCCACCTGAAACGCCTTAAGCAAGGCCGGCAGTTGGGCCACGACGTATGCGCCGAACTCGGCGTCCACCGACTTGTCGACGTTGATGCGCAGCCATCCCGAATCTTCGTCGACCCGCGCGATCTTTCGTCCCTCATGGTCGATCCACGAGGTAGTTTTCGCCGGCGCATTCTTGGTGGCAAGCGCCGAGAAGACCGCAGCGAACCTCGAATCTGAGTCGAGCTGCGCAAATTCCGCTTCGCTACAAATGCGCGCCCACAACTTGCTCGACCGCGGCGCCTTGAGATGCCCTGAAAGGTCCATCCAACGGCGCCGGCCCGCTTTGGGAGCCGCCCCGATTGCTTTCACGAGTTCGTCCGGCAATGCCTTGCGACAGGAAATCAGCCGCGACAATTCCGTCTTGTCGACGGCTAGAGCGGCCATGATTGTTTCGCGGCCAAATCCGCGATCTTCAAGCGACACCGCGAAGGAGGCGCGTTCGATAAAGGAGAGATCGCGACGAGCACTGTTCTCTTGCCCTTGTGCGATGACGAGTTCGTCATCGCACAGACTGCGAACGACCGCCCTTACGCGCTGCCCCAATTCTCGCAGAGCGCGCAAGCGCCGATGGCCGTAGGCGATCTGGTAGCGCCCTGAGACATCCGGGTGAGGTCGAACCAGTATCGGAACCTGCTGCCCGTGAGTGCGAATGGACGAGAGCAACGACGCGCAGTCCGCTTCGCTTTCATCGAGACGATCCGTGACGAATGAGGCGTCGACAAGCGATGCATCGATTTCGACGACGTTCGCGCCGGAAAGTAGCCGTTGTTCGAGGGCCTTCGCCGCGTCGATATCCGCAGAAATCCGCTCCAAAGAGCGACCCATAGCGCCGACCGCCCCCCTGGTTCCGAGTGTCGGCGGCGGGCGGCGGGCGGGCCCATTCTCGGAGTTGACCGCGGTCAACTCCTCCTCGTCCAAGCCCAGCAAGAGGTTTTTGCGCGCCATCCCTACCTCCCCCAAGCCGTTCGGATTAGCCCCTCGATTTCTCCGTTCACCGCGCCCAGCGCTTCAATCGCACGGTCATATGTGGCGCGCGTGAACTGCTCTCGCGATACTTCGTAGAGTGTTTGTTTCGTGATGCCTGCATCGGAAATTGCAGTGCTCTTCACCATCGACGACGTCAGCACCCGCTCGCCAAAAATCGAGCGCATGAACGCGACCATTTGGGTCTGCGGTCCGTCGGTGGGCTCAAATCGCGTCACCAGGTAACGCATCCAGTCATACTCCATGTTGCCGCCGGCCTTGGCCACAACAGACAGAAGGTCCGAGGTCATGATCAAAAACTGACACATCGACATGAGGTCGAGCATCTGCGGATGTACCGTGATCAGGACGGCTGTCGCCGCGCAAAGCGCGGATAGGGTGAGAAATCCAAGTTGCGGAGGGCAATCCAGAACGACCACATCATAATCGTCCGCCACAGTTCCAAGCGCTTGCGCGACGCGCGCGAAGAAGAGGGCGTCCCCCTGTTTCTTTTCCGCTAGGGCCTTCGGGCTCTCATGCTCGAACTCCATGAGTTCGATGTTGCCGGGGATAATGTCGAGCCCCGGGAAATAGGTCCGCCGGATAATTTCCTTAAGCTCACGGCGCGCGCCATCATAGCGGATCGCGCCGTACAATGTTTCGTTCTCCCCAATATCAAACTCAGGCTGATAGCCATGCAGGGCAGACAAGCTCGCTTGCGGGTCGAGGTCGATCGCCAAAACGCGATAGCCCTGCAGCGCGAGGTATTGCGCCAGATGCGCCGCCGTCGTGGTCTTGCCTGAACCACCCTTGAAATTGGCGACCGATAATACCTGAAGGTGCTCGTTCTCTCCTCGGCGCGGCAAATACCGCCGTCCCGCCTTGCCCCCTTCGTCAAGAAAGACGCGTAGCGCCTGAATATCTTCGAACGAATAGGAACGCCGGCCGGTCGGGCTGGTCTCGGGCTGCGGCCCCTTGCCATCCAACGAGAGTTGTCGAAGATAGCCATCGTTGATGCCTATCAGCTTGGCCGCTTCCCCGGAAGAGAATCGACGCAGGGTCTTGCGCGCTTCTGGCGGAAACAGCTTCTTGCGGTGCGCGAGCAGTTTTGCCGATAATTGTTGCGCATCGCCCGCGATCACCTCGTGAATCTCGGAAAGCGGGGGCGGCTGGATGGCGGGTTGAGATGCCACGGATCAGGCTCGTAGTTACGGTTTAAGATCAAACCTACGGGTGAATTGCGTGGCAAGTAGGCCCGATTCTCGGACTGTCTGCAAGAAAAATTGGGTTAACGAATGATTAACGCGCGCGGCCGGCCATCGGAGATAGCGCAGGGTGTCATGTTGACCGCGGTCAACTAGAGTCGACGGCGACTCATTTGAACCGCCACACCGGAATTCCCATCTTGCGCGCCTTGTCCGCAAGGTTCTCGACGATCCCTGAGCCGGGGAAGACGATCACGCCGATAGGTAATGTTTCGAGCATCAGATCATTGCGCTTGA
This sequence comes from Methylocystis sp., assembly GCA_022843405.1. Lineage (GTDB taxonomy): Bacteria > Pseudomonadota > Alphaproteobacteria > Rhizobiales > Beijerinckiaceae > Methylocystis. The sequence continues at coordinate 13,989 of JALHNQ010000048.1, forward strand.
AGGGCGCGGCATTCTTGTGATGGCTCCAGTCCGGTTTGAAGGCGACTTGCGGAACCTTGCGATGATCCGCCCAGCAGGACGCGATCCGTTCGGCGCCTTTTGCGCCGCCGCCATGGAGAAGACCCATGTCGGGATGCTTCGCATGGACCTTGTCGAGCGCCTCCCAAATGCGCCGATGATCGTTGCAATCGACGCCGCCAGCGAAGGCGATCCGAGGGCCGGGCGGAAAGAGTACTTGCGTCTCGGCTAGCTTCTTGGCGTTCAGGAAATCTCGGCTGTCGATCAGCGCCGCGGTCAGCGCACGGTGATTGACCTTCGAGCCCGACCGCGGTCGCCAGGCGGAACCGGTCTCCGTCGCATAGAGTTCGGCAAGATGGTCGCGAAAGAATTCGAAGGCGTTGCGACGTTCGGTCAGCGTCAGCCCTTGCGCGATCAACCGTTCCAGTTCAACCGAACGGATTTCCGAGCCGTCCTGCTCGACCTGCGCGCGCCGTTGCGCGGTTTCATTGTCGTCGAGATCGCGGTCGATACGATCCGCCTTGCGATGAAAGACGTTGACGAAGGACCAGAGAAGGTCCGGCAGATCAGCCTCGAGCCGGGTATCGAGAAAGAGCCCCGAAAGAGCTTCGACGGCGGCTTCGAGCGCGAGCGACGCGACGTCAGAAGAGGGCAGGGGCCGCGGATCCGGTTCGTCGTCGAGCGGGCGATAGCCGTGCAAGGCGATTTCATCGAGAAGGTGCGAGGAGGGCGACTGGGCGTCGTGAACCGGCGCGTGTGTGTCGCAGGGTAGGGACGTGAATTCATCGTTCATCGCTTGGCGCTTTTGCTTGAGGCCGCGCCGATCGCGGCCTGACAGCGATCCCGCGCCACGGGCGGCTCGCGTCGCACCCCCGGGCCGCAGCAAAGCGGAGGACGTTCCCCGCCGACTTCTTTGATCCGCGCGGAATGCCCGAAGCGCCAGCGTAGGGCAGGGGAAAGAAGTCGGCGGGGAGCGTTGCGGCAAGCGTGACGCTTGTGGCGACATCGCTGCTCTCTCAGGCCGGCGCGCGGCCCTCTCAGCGAAAACGACGAAGAAGAGAAGCAACGTCCTCCCACACCGAACCGCACGGCGAAGCGGGGCCTATCGGAACGTTCGCGCCCGGATGGCGGCTGAGCCAAGCCCCTCGTTAAGAACCCAAGGCTTTGTAACCTTAAGCGAACCAATCGCCGACGATAGAAGAATGCGACCGCGAACCATTTACGCCGACAGCGTGCCGATCTCATCAGAATACCGACTGCCACTTCTTTCGGGCTCAGGGGGCTTAAAAAATCGCGTAGGAAATCGGGTCTAATCGGGTATTATCGGGCATGGAATCGGATATGAGCGCATGTAAATGAGGGAGCCGAAGCTTGCATTCGGTCCTGACCTCGTAAAGCTCATCGCGGAAATCGATGAGTTCAAAGGCCGATGGGAGGCGCTCAAAACGCTTTCGCCGGACCGACTCAGCGCGCTCCGCAAGGTCGCGACCATCGAAAGCGTCGGCTCGTCGACGCGCATTGAGGGGGCGAAGCTATCGGACGCCGAGGTCGAGGATCTGCTCTCGCGCGCAATTTCGATAACGGCGTTCAAAACCCGCGACGAGCAGGAAGTCGCCGGATATGCCGAGGCGATGGATCTGGTGTTCGAGGCGCACGCCGATATGCGCCTCACCGAGAACCATATCCGCCAACTGCATCAGGCCTTGCTGCGTCACAGCGACAAGGATGCGCGCCATCGCGGCTCCTATAAGACCCTGTCGAACAATGTCGTCGCGTTCGACGCCGATGGACGGCAAATCGGCGTTGTGTTCGAGACGACCGCGCCCTTCGACACTCCGCGGGAAATGGAGGCGCTCGTCGCCTGGACGCGCAAAGCGCTGGATGAAGAATCGCTGCATCCGCTTATTGTCATCGCCGTCTTCGTCGTGACGCTCCTCGCGATCCACCCCTTTCAGGATGGAAACGGGCGGCTCTCGCGCGTGCTCACCACGCTGCTCTTGCTGCGAGCGGGCTACGCCTATGTTCCCTATGCCTCGCTCGAGCGCGTGATCGAGGAAAACAAAGACCTATACTATAAGGCGCTCCGTCGTACGCAGACGACGCTCAAGAGCGAAACGCCGGATTGGGAGCCGTGGGTCGGATTCTTCCTTCGCTGCCTCAAGCGGCAGAAGGACTGCCTTGCGGCAAGACTGGACCAGGAACGGATTTCTCAGGGTGCCGACGCCGATCTGCCGACTCTTTCGCTCGAAGTCCTCAGAGCTCTGCAGACGAACGAACGTCTGACCATCGCGCAGCTTGCATCCCTCACCGGCGCAAATCGGAATACGCTAAAAGTGCGTTTGCGCGAACTGGTCGCGGACGGACGCGTCAGACAGCGCGGCAAAGCGCGCGCCACCTGGTATTCGTTGTGAACCCCCGGTAATCGATCAACGACAGTGCCGACTTCTCACGCATCGTTTTCTCGCGGGTTCACTGTCACCCGAGCTTCGATCCGACATGGCGCCGAAAAACACCCTCAACGCCCAGAACTTGGAAGCGCTCGGCGCGAAGCGACTGGCCGAACTGCTGATCGACATCAGCAGCGGCGACGCCGCCGCAAAACGACGCTTGCGCCTTGCCATTGCGGGGGCGCAAAGCCCCGCCGACGCAGCGCGCGAAATCCGCAAGCGCCTCACCGCCATTTCTCGCTCTCGAAGCTTCGTCGACTGGCAGAACCGCCGCGCGCTCGTCGACGATCTCGAGGCGCAGCGACGCGCGATTGTCGAACATATCGGAAAGGCCGATCCGAAAGAAGCGCTCGATCTAATGTGGCGTTTCATGGCGCTCGCCTCCTCGGTGTTCGCGCGTTGCGATGACAGCAGCGGAACGGTGATCGGAATCTTCCACGACGGCGTCAGCGATCTCGGGCGGCTGGCCGAAGCCGCCGAAGGCGATGCGAAAGAATTGGCCGATCGAGCATTTGCGGCTTTGATCGGCAATGACTATGGAGAATTCGACGGACTTATCGCGACTCTGCGTCCTACGCTCGGCGACGCAGGTCTCCAACATTTGAAGCAGCGCTTTGTCGCGTTGTCCAAGGAGCCGGTGAAAAAACTGGCCGAGCACGAGCGCCGAAAAATCGGTTGGGCGACCAGTGGTCCGATCTACGAAGACGAAATCGCCGATCGTCACCGCGCTCGCGTCATCGAGATGGCGTTGAGAGACATTGCCGACGCGCAGGGCGACGTCGACGCCTTCATCGCGCAATATGATCCAGAAACGAGAAAGGTCCCGCGCATCGCCGCCGAAATTGCCGGGCGGCTCCTTGCAGCCGGCCGCGCGGCGGAAGCGCTGACGGCGATCGAAGCGGCGGAACAGAGGCGCGCCGGCTGGCCAGAATTCGAGTGGGAAGACGCGCGCATCGCGGCGCTGGACGCACTCGAACGCCGCGATGACGCGCGGGCGGCGCGCTGGTCATGCTTCGAACGATTTCTGTCGGCGCGACACTTGCGGGACTATCTGAAACGGCTACCCGACTTCGACGACGTCGAGGCGGAAAGCCGCACTCTCGATTTCGCAGAGAGTTTCGAGCCTTTCAGTGCGGCGCTCTCGTTCCTCGCCGCCTGGCCAGCGCCGGATCGCGCAGGGAAACTCGCACTCACGCGCGCCGACAAATTGGATGGCGATCGTTATGAGGTTCTGACACCTGTCGCGGACGCGCTGGCAGGCAGGCATCCCTTGGCTGCGACGCTAGCGCTCCGTGCCATGATTGAATTTTCGCTCAATAACGCCAGGTCCAGTCGATACAAGCACGCCGCGCGTCATTTTCAGGAATGCGCCAGTCTCGCTTCGGCGATCGCGGATTTCGGACAACATGAAACGCACGAAGCGTTCGTGGCGCGGATGCGCGGCAAGCACGGCAAGAAAAGTTCGTTCTGGAATCTTGTGCCCTGAAAGTTCCCGCGCAGCATCGAAACTCAAAACAGAGGTCTGGAATCAGGACGCAAACCGGTCAACGCGTGACCCGAGTGCTTATGGGAACGATGCGCCAATGACCGTCATACAAAGTTATCCCGCATCGCGTTCAATGAGGAGCTCGAATAACGATGCCCATCCATAAAAGCCAAGTTTTGCTCCGGGCCAATTCACGGTTCCAATACCGATTGTGGTAGTGCCGTACATACCTCGACTTGGCTGACCCGATACTAAGAAAGCGGGATCACAGCAAAATTGGTGCTTGTGTGCGGACAGGAGGAGATCGCCGAATGCAAGACATGGAGATCGAGGTTTTATCGACGCATCTGCCGCACGAGCTGACGATGCTCCATTACGCCCTGGAGCAGGTCAATGGGTTATGCGTGGACTCCTCGTCGAATGACAAAGACCCACGCCTCATTATGGCTTTTGAGTGCTTCTGGCTTCATGCGCGTAATCTGTTTGAGTTTTTCAAAACGGACGATCCAAAGGCCAGCACCATCTCTCCGCACGTCTTCACAAAGACTAAGCTTGATTACGAATTCGGCTCAAGCGACCTCATGGAGCGCATTAATGCGCAAATCACTCACCTTCAGCGTAGTAGGGGCTTGTCCGCCAGCGCGCCGTTGACAGGGGCAGAAATGATTCAGGTGAAAGAGCGCATCGACATTGCTGTCTCACGCTTTCAGGCTGAGCTGAAGGACGACTTGAAGGAATGGTGGAGTCAGAGAGAGCCGGTAGCAATCGAGTATGCCGAGAACCTCTCGCCTACTGCATGCACAGAGATACAGATGACCCATCTGGAAACGAGCCGCTCGAAATCATCGATTTTTCACTATGACACTGGGCCAAACGTGACCGTAACTTTCGATGAGCGTTGATCGCTTGGTGCTGTGGACTGGTTGGGGTCAAAGGTGAGCCCTCGAGGGAGAGCATCGGAAACGTCCGCTTTCTTCGAACTGCGTCAATGCAAGTGATTAGCCATCTGGCGCCAAAGCTGCTCCCGTGTGACGCGCCGCAGGTCGTCGTTGAAATCCTTTCCTGTTGACACAAACGTTTGTACTTTGACGCCGTCTGCTTTGGCGCCGTCAGCAAGCTTGCGCGCGGCGTTTTGCCCCGCGCAATCATTGTCAGCGGCAATGATCAGGCGACGTAACCCGGCCGGAATTTTCCACGCGGCGAGATGCGCGGCCGAGAGCGCCGCGACCAGCGGGATGTCGGGGAAAGCGCTGTTCAGCGACAAAACGGTTTCGATCCCTTCGCCGATGATGGCGGATTCATCCGCCTCGCCGAAGCGCACGCCATTACCGAGAATGGCGCCGAGCGCCCGGCGCGGCGACGCGACATTCGCTTTTGCGTCGCGCGCCGGGTCAAGAAACGTCCGATGAATCCCTGTAATTTCGCCGCAGTTATCGGTGACGGCGGCGACAAGCGCCGGCAATTTGCGCGATGGCGCATTCCGACTCTCGCGATAGATCAGCGCCGGGTGGTAGCGCAGCGGCGCGTTACTCAAATCAGCGGTGATTTTTCGCGAACGCAAATACGCCTCGGCTTTTGTACCGATAATCGGCTGCGAAGCCGCCCAGATTTTGCGGGCGAGCGCGATCGTGTCGCATTCACCTGAATTCCGACCGCGACTCTCGGTCGTCGTCTCGCGCGGCGCGACCAAGAAGCGCCGCGCCTCGTCGAGCGTGTCGCGGAAGAACGTAAGCCCTTCTCGTTCCCGGATGAGATCGAGAAGGTCGCCATGTTGGTCCGTCGCGCCATCCGTCCACTTTCCACGCGCGCCCTTGCCGGAGAGCGGCCCTTTGAGCCGCACATAAAGACTGCGGCCCGCATTGTTGTTGACGTCGCCAACGATCCAGTAATTGCCGCATCGACGACCGTTCGACAGATAATGTTTGCAAACGGCCTCGACATGTTCGGCGAGGCTGCTGGACAGAGTCCGGGCCGGGCTTTCCATCATCGCCTCCCGCATTACGAATTGACGCGGGTCGCGGGCGCGACGCGGAGCAGCGGATAGAGGGCAAGAAGTCTCTCGACGATTTTTGAAGCCTCATCGCCCAGCGGAGCGAAGAGCCGTAGCTTCCAGGCGATGATCTCGGAGACGAGACCCTGCGCTTTCAGGCGCTCGACCATCGTGTCGGAGAAGCCTGTGAGTTCGAGCCGATGCCGGTTCATCACGAGCGCACGCTTGAGCACCAGCCCGTCAGTCAGGACGAGGCTCGCGCCATCTTGCATGACCGCCGCAATGGCGGCGGGTGGCGCGAGGGCAGGCGCGCCGGCGCCCGTCGCCTCAAGGAGCATAGCGGCGCTTGCCGGCGAGACGAGCCGGCCAATGACCCGTTCGCCCTGATCGGTCTGCAGGCGATAGACCCGCGCGGCCTCGTCGGGGAGCCTATTCCAGACCGGCAGCAGGAGGCCGGTCACGATATGGAACGTGCTCTCGGTCAGTTCGGGAAGGGAGGCGGCCTCGCTCTCCCATGCCCGCTGAAATTCTTCTGAAGATGCATCGCGCCAATGCGAGCGCTCCAGCGCCTCAACCGTGATCACATCGGCATGGGCAGGCCGCAGCAGCCGAACGCGTGGTACGACCGAGCCGTCATCCTGCATCAACGCGGACGCCGGCAGCTTCACCGCCGCGCGGCCCGACTGGTCGTTGATCATCAGTCGCGACTTTTGCGCAGCCGTCGCATAGCCGAGCGCCGCGTCGAGCGTCGTGATCCGCGTCTTATCCTTGCGCAGGATGGTCAAGAGCTGCGTTTCCGCGCCGCTCCCGCCATGGACGGCGATGGTCTGGCGATTATTGACGACGAGGCTTTCCGCCATCAGCGTTTCGACGCCGACATCGAAGACGCCGGCCTCGATCGCCGCCTCGATTTGCGCCGCCATCAGCCCCTCGAACACGTCGAAGAGAAGATTCTGCAACGCGATCGGCAGTGCGAGGATGCGGTTGAGGAAAGTCGAAATCGGCGGCAGCTCCTCCTTGAGGCTGCCGTCCTGATCGGTGAGATCGAGGCCGGTCGCTTCCGTAAAGCCCGTCAGCGAGCAGCCTTCGACCTTGCCGGCGAAGACGAGCTGATACAGCCGGCGCAACGCCGCGCGACCGTAAGGGGATTCGAGATTGTCCTCCGGCCGGAACAGGCCCTGACCTCCTGTCTGGCGCTGGCCGCGCGTGATGGCGCCGAGCGTGTCGAGCCGACGGGCGATCGTCGAGAGAAAGCGCTTTTCTCCTTTCACGTTGGTCGCGACCGGCCGGAACAATGGCGGCTGCGCTTGATTGGTGCGGTTGGTGCGCCCTAAGCCCTGAATGGCGTTATCCGCCTTCCAGCCGGGTTCGAGCAGATAGTGGACGCGCAGGCGCTGGTTCCTGGCGCTCCGCTCGGCGTGATAGGAGCGGCCCGTGCCGCCGGCGTCGGAAAAAACGAGGATGCGCTTCTCGTCATCCATGAAGGCCTGCGTTTCACCAAGATTGGCGGAGGCCGGCCGGTTCTCGACGCAAAGCCGGTCGGAGCCATCGGCGTTGGTCTTGCGCACGATCCGCCTTGAGCGGCCGGTGACCTCGGCCACTATATCCGTCCCGAAACGCTGAACAATCTGGTCGAGCGCGCCCTGCACGGCGGGCAGCGCCGCGAGATGCTCGATCAGACGATCCCGTCGTTCCATCGCCTCGCGCGACTGGACCGGATTGCCGTGCTCGTCGATTACCGGGCGCGAGTGAAGATCGCCATTCTCGTCGGAATAGACTTCAAAAAGCTGTGTCGGGAAAGAATGGGCGAGGTAGTCGAGGACATATTCGCGCGGGGTGATATCGCAGGAAAGATCGCCCCATTCCGAGGACGGGATTTCCGCAAGGCGGCGCTCCATCAAGGCTTCGCTGGTCGAGACGATCTGGATGACGGCGCTATGGCCGGCTTCCAAATCGCGCTCGATCGACGCGATGAGGCTTGGGACCTTCATCGCCGTGATCAGATGATTGAAGAAGCGCTGCTTGTTGGATTCGAAAGCCGAACGCGCCGCGGCCTTGGCGTTACGATTATAGGCCCTGCCGCCTTCACCGGTGATGTTCGCCGCCTCCAGCGCCGCGGTCAGATTATTGTGAATGATCTCGAATGCGCCGGCATAGGCGTCATAGATACGGATTTGCTCCACTGAGAGCGGATGCTCCAGCATCTCGACCTCGACCCCCGCATAAGAGAGGGCGCGCGACGCATAGAGACCGAGGCTTTTCAGATCGCGCGCCAGCACCTCCATGGCGGCGATGCCGCCCGCCTCCATCGCCACGACGAAATCGGCGCGCGTCGCGAAGGGCATGTCGGTCGAGCCCCAGAGGCCGAGACGCGTCGCATAAGCGAGGTTGGCGACGGTCGTCGCCCCGGTCGCCGAGACATAGAGGACACGCGCGCCGGGCAGGGCGTTCTGTAATCTCAATCCGGCGCGGCCCTGCTGCGAGGCGGTCTTCTCGCCGCGCTCGCCCTTGTCGCCCGCCGCATTGGCGAGCGCATGCGCCTCGTCGAAGACGATGACGCCGTCGAAATCGGCGCCTAACCAGTCGATGATCTGTGACAGACGCGACGCCTTAACCGCGCCATCGCGGCCTTGCCGTTCATCCGAGCGCAGGGTTGCATAGGTCGTAAAGAGAATGCCCTCAGAGAGCTTGATCGGCGCGCCCTGCTTGAAGCGGGACTGCGGAACGATCTGCAGCTTCTCCTGGCCAAGCGCGGACCAATCGCGCTGCGCGTCCTCACACAGCTTGTCGGATTTCGAGATCCAGAGCGCCTTGCGACGGCCCTTCAGCCAATTGTCGAGGACGACGCCCGCGACCTGACGTCCTTTACCGGCGCCGGTGCCGTCGCCAAGATAATAGCCGCGGCGAAAGCGGACCGCCTTCTCGGCGTCATCCGGCGCGACGGAGACCGTGTCAAAACTTTCAGTGACGAGGAAGGCGCCGGCGAGAAGGTCGCTATGGGCTTCGCCGGCATAGATGACGCTCTCAAGCTGCGCGTCCGAAAGGCGCCCAGACTCGATCACGCTCTTTGGCAGATGCGGTCGATAGCTGGGCTTTGGCGGCGCGACCGACGCCATGGCGGCGGATTGAACGAGCGTCGTCGGATGCGGCTTCGCGCCGTCAATTGAGATCGACTGCACCGCATAGGGCTCATAGAGCCCGGCGCTGAGCGCGCCGCCCTCGGGCGCTTTCCAGTCGCGACACTCACAGGCGAGTTCGACGATCTCCGCGCGCGGGCTAGGGGAGGGAAGAGCGACGGCGTTGCGATGTGCTGACTCCGCAAAGGCGAGACGCGGCGCGGCGCGGCGCGGTTCAATGATCGGCGTGAAACGCTTCGCGGTCGAACGGGTCGAACGGACGCCTACCTGGATAGGCTTATCGCTATAGCCAACCGCGGCAGCAAGAGACGCGCGTGGCGGAATTTCGCGCTGCACCTGCGCGAGCAATTCCGAGAGATCGGCGACCGGACCGAAGCCCGCGACAAATTCTTTCGGGTTTTCCGAGGGCGTTTTGTCGAAGACCGAAAGCCGGCTTTCGACGCTCGTCCCATGCCGCGCGAAAAATCCGCGCGCGAGCGAGGCCGTGAACACCAGCCGGCCCTGTTCCTGCAAGCGTTCGAAGCTTCGACGCCAGCTGTTCGCGGTCGGGGAGAAATTCTCACCCGTGATGGCGACGAGGCGTCCGCCATTTTGAAGGCGCGCGAGAGAAGCGCGGATATGCTCGAAAGTCGCCGCGGCGTGCCGTCCCTCGATCAAGGGCGACGCGGAGAAGGGCGGGTTCATCAAGACGACTCTGGGAACCAGATCGGCGTCGAGACGATCGTGGAGCTGCGCGCCGTCGATGCGGCTGAGCGGCGCTTCAGGAAATAGACGTTTCAGGAGATCGGCGCGCGTCTCTCCCCATTCATTGAGGATGAGTTTCGCGCCGGCGCGTTCGGCCTGGATGGCCAACATCCCCGTGCCGGCGGAAGGCTCAAGCACGACATCGCCCGGAACGATCCCCGCCGCGATGCTCGCGACATAGGCGAATTCCAGCGACGTCGAGAATTGCTGCATCGCCTGGCTTTCTTCCGAGCGCCGCGTTTCGGTCGGCAGCAGCGCGCCGATTTTCTTGAGCATGGCGAGAAGGCGCGCCGGATCATTGCCAGCCCGCGCGGCCATTGCCGGCCCATAGCGGCGCAGGAACAAAACCTGCGCCGCCTCGACCGCCTCATAGGCGTCCTTCCAGCTCCAGGCCCCGTGGGCGTCGCTGGCGCCGAAGGTGGATTCCATCGCGGCGCGCAGGGCAGGGGCGTCGATGACGCGTCCCTTTGCAAGATGCGTGACGAGCGTCTGCGCCGCCATCATCAGTGCATGCGGCTTGTCTGTCGAAATGAAGGAAAGTTCGGCTTGTTGGCGGGGCGTAGCGGCGAGGATCGGGCTCATCGAGTGTCTCCGGGATTGTGACCGGCCCGGGACGCTCTCTCTTTCCGCTTCCCGGGCTCGCCCTCCCGGCCAAGCCCTCTTGCTCTTTTCTCCCCCGCCGCCGCGCCGACGATCAGCGCCATGACGCCGCCGCCAATCCGTCAGGACAACCACGCGGATTTTTGTGTTGCTTGACTGCGCCGCGCAGCGGCGTTCGCGCGACAGCGCGCGCGCCAGGCTATGGCGTAAGGCCGATCCGTCGGCGTCAGCAGATCCAGAATGTCCTCGGGGCAGTCGCTCTCGCAGGGCCCCATGTGCTCGGTCATATCTTTGTATCCGAACACGAAGCCTTCGGCGTCGCGCGGGTTGTAGTCGGTGAGGCAGACGAACGCGAAGACGGCGCTCTCGCCGCCGTTGCGGCGCTGTTGCTCGACGGCGGCGTAATAGGTGTCGCCAAGGAGCGTTGAGCGCAGGACCTTTGATCGGCCTTCCGCATTCTCGAAGGTGAATTGCGCGTCGAGATACTCACGCGGTCCTGCGTGACCGCCAAGCGATTGCATATAGAGCCAGCCCATGGCGGCGCCTTTCAAAAATGGAAGGAGGACGCGCGCGCCAGTGCGCGCGCGACGGTGTCGGAAGACAGAAATTCAGGGCGCGACGAATGCGCGTCTCGAGCGGACGCGCCGAACGTCAGCATCGACGCGGCAGCCGCGGAGGAGGGCGGGACAGCCCGCG
>JALHNQ010000049.1 GCA_022843405.1 Methylocystis sp.
ACCGCCGGCCTCGCAGTCGAAGCGCGAAAAATGGGCCGGGCAGTTGAATGTGCGATCGTCGCCGCTGTAACTGAGCGGAAACCCCCGGTGCGGGCATATCGTCGAGAAACCCACGATATCGGCGTCGGGACCGACGCCATTCGCCGCGGACCTGCCGAGCTTGACCAGAACGCCCGGCGCATCGTCGTCAGGATAAGCGACGCTCAACGGCTCATTGACCTTTAGATCGCGAATATTGGCAAGCCGGTTGGAGGGGTATTCGACCCGAGCCTGCGCCTGGGCCGCTCGGGCGGCGCCCGCGGAAGGCGTCGCCGCGGCGGCGCCCACCACAGCGATGCTTTCAAGAAACCTGCGGCGACCGACGCCGAACGATGCGTTCTGTCTCTTCATGGGCTTTTCGTTTGTGTGGACCGCGACAGATCATTTGTGCATGTCACGTCAGACGGCGCGCTCATTGCAAGCCTATCAAGGCAAGATCCGCGAACGACCTGCAATCAACTTATGCGGTGATTCCGCTCGGAGCGTGGCGCCCCCGCGCCATAGAGAGCTTGAAACCGGCATGTTGCGCCCGGACGACAAGAAATCCGCAAATACAATCAAAGCAGATGTTTGTGAGACGAACCTGGGCTAGCCTGGAATCTATGGCGGCAGATGCCCCTCCGGCAATTGCAAATTGGCGTCATGATCCTTACTCTTACATGTAAGAGTAAGGAGACGACGCGTGCGCATCACATCGAAGGGGCAGGTGACCATCCCGGCCGACATCCGCGAACGGGCGGGCTTGTTGCCCCATACCGAGGTCGAATTCCAATTCGATGGAAAGGTCGTACGCATCTTTCGCGCTAAAACTGGCGCCAAGGAGGGGCGCGGCGCTCGTCTCGTCGCCCATCTGCGCGGTCGTGGCGATGTCGCGATGAGCACGGACGCTATAATGGCTCTGACCCGCGACGACTGAATGACCGCCGTATTGGTTGACGCCAACGTCCTTCTCGACGTCATGACTGAAGACGCGCGCTGGCTTGGGTGGTCAGCGGAAGCCCTTGAGCGCGCCGCCGATCGATATCGGCTCGTCATCAATCCGGTGATTTATGCCGAGATATCGATTCGATATTCTCGTATCGAGGATCTCGACGCCGCGCTCCCGAAGGCCATGTTTGATCGCGAGGCCATCCCCTACGAAGCCGCCTTTCTTGCCGGCAAGGCGTTCTTCGCCTATCGGCGACGAGGCGGGACGAAGAGTTCGCCGCTTCCGGACTTTTTCATAGGCGCTCATGCGGCTGTCGCGGGATACTCGCTCATGACGAGGGATGCCGCGCGTTATCGGAGCTATTTTCCTAAGCTCTCCCTGATCGCCCCAACCGGAACTTCGACGTAGCGATAGGCTCTGGCGTAGACAAAGTGCGCATTATCGCCGGGCGCGCCGGACGGGCCGCGGCCGCGCGCGGCCCCAGCGCTCATTGGGAAAGGATCGCGCTCAAGCGGGAGAAGGCCTTCGAGCTGTAATCGCCGAACGGGAGGCTTTCGAAAAATGCTTCCGTCGCCTGAGGATTCTGGCCCCAGACGATCAGCAAGCCCGCCACGGCCAAAAGCAGCAGCGAAAGCAATGCCGACGAGAGGCCGGCCAAAACTCCAACCGCCAGAATGATTCCAAGCTTGGTCCTGATGCTGATCGCCATCGTTGATTCTCCTGGTCGCGCGTCAAACTGCATTCGCTTACATCAACATGGTTAATCAAAAGTTATCGTCCCCCGGTCTGCGGCGTGCGATGCGCCGCCAGCCGCCGCCGCAAATTGATGCGTCGGCCATGTCCGGAGAAAACGTCAGCAAGCCTCGCCGCCCGAAGGCGGGACGCGACATTTCGCTGAATTTTGAGCTGACGCGGACTTCCGTCCTCAGCCGGCGTAATAGCCGACGATCGCCGCGCCGATGAAAAAGCCGATCGCCCCAAAAATCATCAGTCTCGTTAGCCCTGCCGGCATGATGTCTCTCCCATCGGCACCGCTCGCTCCAAATTAGCGGTCCGGCTTTGAAGTTCAAGCAGCGCCGCGCGCGCGCGCCCTCGATTGACGCCTGCAAAAGAAAAACCGCAGGCCGAAAGGCCTGCGGTTTAAAGAACCGACGCGTGCGCGCTCAGTTGTTATAGAAGGCGACGCAGACGCGGTTGCCGTTATAGTCCCAGCCCCATTTCGCGCAGCGCCGCGGCGGAGCAGTCGCCGCGCCGACGATGGCGCCGCTCGCCGCGCCGATCGCCGCGCCGGCAAGCGTGCCGCCAGCGCGTCCGCCGGAAGCGAGCGCGCCGATGCCCGCGCCGCCAAGTCCGCCAATCACTGCGCCGCCTGCCGCGCGTTCGCCGGGAGTGTTGCACGCCGCAAGCGGCGCAGCCGCGATAAGGGCGGTCGTCAGCAGCAGAACTTTCTTCATGCGTTTCTCCTTGCACGGGCGGCGCCGGATCATTCATATCCAGCCGAGGCGGCGTTTGACCGGGAGGCTCATAGGCGCGCCGCGAATTCTGTACGACGCCGCAGCCCACGACCGCTTGGGTAAGCCGCAAGCCGCATTGGCGTCGCGCGAAGCTTAATGAAAGCCATCTGCGATGGCTGTCGCAAAAATACAACAGCCTGCGGCCTTCGCGCGGCCACGGCTCAGGAAAAGTCCAGAATTCGACACGTTTTCGCCATCGATGGCGCGCGCGCCGCGCTTGGCGTCCCCTTGGGATCGGACCGCAAATTTGCTAGCAGCCATTATCGCTTAATTCTAAGGAACATCGCCTCATGGATGCAGCCGCTCGCGCTGAGGAGTTTCGCCGTCGTCTTGACGCCGCCGCCGAGGCGACCGAAGCCGCGCTCGAGGCGCTGCTTGCGCCGGCGACGCTTCCAGGCGAGATCGCCCGTCCAGCGCGGCTTCTCGACGCGATGCGCTATTCGTCGCTGGGCGGCGGCAAGCGCCTGCGGCCCTTTCTCGTCATCGAATCCGCCCGACTCTTTGGCGTCGTCGGCGAAGCTGCGTTGCGGACCGCCTGCGCGCTCGAAATGATCCACTGCTATTCTCTCGTCCATGACGATCTGCCGGCGATGGACGATGACGATCTGCGCCGCGGTCGCCCGACGACTCATAAAGCCTTCGATGAGGCGACCGCGATCCTGGCGGGCGACGGACTTTTGACCTATGCTTTCGACGTCGTCGCCGATGCGACGACGCATCAAGACGCCGGCGTGCGCGCCGCGCTCGTGTTTGCTCTGGCGCGCGCGGCGGGACTTGGCGGCATGGTCGGCGGACAGGCGCTCGACCTTGCCGCCGAAACCGCGGCGACGCCCCTCTCGCTCGAGGAAACCTTGCGGATGCAGGCGATGAAGACCGGCGCTCTGTTGCGTTTCGCGGTCGACGCCGGCGCGATCCTTGGCGCGGCGTCAGAGCCGCAGGCGCGGGCGCTGACCCGTTATGGCGAGGCGCTTGGCGCCGCCTTTCAGATCGCCGACGATATTCTTGACGCGGAAGGCGACAGCGCCGCGCTCGGCAAGCGCGCCGGCAAGGACGCCGAACGCGGCAAGGCGACCCTCGTCGGCCTTCTCGGTCTCGACGCCGCGCGCGCAAGACGAGATTCGCTGGTCGTGGAAGCGACGGCTGCGCTGCGCGAAACCGGATTGGGCGAGCGCACTGACATTCTCGCCGAGGCCGCCCGTTTCGTCGCGGCGCGGCGCAATTGAGGGATCGCGCGATTGCGCCGACAAGGACTGTCCGGCATTCCGCGGCGCGCCTCGGCGATCCTGGCGCCTTTTCGAATTATCCGCGCGCGGCCGCAGCTTTTTCTCAGTCTCGCTCTCGGCGTCATCGTCGGATTTCTGCTGCCGCAGGCGATGCAGCCGGTCGCGCGCGCGCTCGTCGCGTGGAACGTCGTCGCTTTATGCTATTTCGCTCTTGTCTTCCTGCTCATCGCCAGCGCCACTCATGACACCATCCGCGAACACGCGCAGCGTCTCGACGAGGGCCGCTTGGTCATGCTGTTGATCACGACGGCGATCGCAACCGCCTCTTTCGGCGCGGTGGTTATCGAGCTTGGTTCGGTGAAGTCAATGGAAGGCTTCGAAAAGAGCGCAACCATTTTGCTCACCATCATCACTGTGCTGAATTCTTGGCTGTTCCTGCATCTGACCTTCGCCTTCCATTACGCGCATGAATTTTATTTCGAAGAGGAGAACGACTCGCAGGAGCCGCCGGCGGCGAGAGGCGGACTGCATTTTCCCAATACCAGGCTGCCGCAATACGTCGACTTCCTCTATTTTTCATATGTGATCGGCGTCGCCTTTCAGACCGCGGACGTCGAGACCTGCTCGTCGCCGATGAGACTGCTGGTGGCGACGCATGGCATCGTCGCCTTTTTCTATAACACCACGATCCTCGCGCTCATGGTGAATGTCGCCAGCCAGTTGGTGTGAGGCACAGATGCGCGCCGACGCCGTAGGGATCGACTTCAAGAGTGAAACGGCGCGGCTGCGCGCGATATTGATCGGCTCGATCGGCAATCTCGTCGAATGGTATGACTTTTACGTCTATTCGGCCTTTTCGCTCTATTTCGCCGACTCGTTCTTTCCCGGGCAAGACGCTGTCGCGCAAATGATGTCGGCCTCCGGCGTTTTCGCGCTCGGTTTCTTCATGCGGCCGATCGGCGCCTATATCTTCGGGCGCATCGGCGACGGCCACGGGCGGCGTCTCGCGCTGATGCTCTCCGTCTTGCTGATGTGCCTTGGCTCGTTGCTAATCGCGCTCGCGCCGACCTATGCGATGATCGGAGTGGGCGCGCCGGCGACGCTGCTCTTTGCGCGCCTCGTTCAAGGCGTCAGTCTCGGCGGCGAATATGGGTCGAGCGCGACTTATCTCGCTGAGATGGCGCATCCCGAGCGGCGCGGTTTCTACTCGAGCTTCCAATATGTGACGATGATCGCCGGACAATTGCTGGCGCTTTGCGTGCTGCTGGTCCTGCAAGATATCGCGCTCGACAGGCAGGCGTTACGCGACTGGGGCTGGCGCATCCCATTCGCCTTGGGCGCGCTCCTCGCCATCGTGGCGCTATTCATGCGCCGCGACCTTGCCGAGACGCCCGCATTTATTTCGTCGCGCGCCGAAGCGCGGCGCGGTTCGCTCACCGCGCTCCTCGCCCATAAGCGCGAAACGGCGACGGTCGTCGGACTGACGCTTGGCGGCACGATCGCCTTCTATGTCTATACGACCTACATGCAGAAGTTTCTCAAACTGTCGGCGGGGTTGAGCGATCGGCAGACGACCTGGATCGCAGCCGGCTCGTTGCTCTTCGCGCTATGCCTTCAGCCGCTTTATGGCGCTTTGTCGGACCGCGTCGGGCGTCGGCCGATGCTCATCGCCTTCGGGCTGCTGGGCACGATTTTCACGGTCCCGCTGTTGACCGCCATTCAAAGCGCGCGCGACGCATGGATCGCCTTCGCGCTGATCTGCTGCGCATGGCTGATCGTCGCGCTTTATACGTCGATCAACGCCGTCGTGAAGGCGGAGCTTTTTCCCGCCGCGATCCGCGTCACGGGCGTTGCTCTGCCTTATGCGGCGACGGTGTCGGTCTTCGGCGGCTCGGCGGAATATGTGGCGCTCTGGTTCAAGGCGCATGGCCATGAGAGCTGGTTCTTCTACTATGCGAGCGCCGCGATTTTCATCTCGCTTATCGTCTATGCGACGATGCCGGACACGAAGAAGACTTCGCGCATCGCGCGGGAAGAACTCTCATGCGACGAAAATGCCGAATAGCGTCGGCGACGTTTGCCGCGCGCGGCGATTACTGGACTGCGTCGTCGCCGCGCGCCGTCGCGCTGCCGAATGAGGGACCGGCGCGCGCGAGTTCGACCTGCGGCGGTCGAGTCCCCTTGTCGTCGAACTTGGCGCGATAGACGACGAAATTCTCCATCACCCGCTGCACGTAATTGCGCGTTTCGGTGATCGGAATCCGCTCGACCCAGTCGATCGGATCGACATGGGGCTTGCGCGGATCGCCATAGGCGTCGATCCATTGTTTCACCCGTCCGCCGCCGGCGTTGTAGGCGGCGAAGGTGAGGAGATAGGCGCCGCGATATTCGCCGAGCAGAATGCCGAGATGCGCCGCGCCGAGCTGGGCGTTGAAGGGCGGATCCTTGAGCATCCGCGAAATGTCGAAGCTCACCCCGCGCATGGACGCGGTGTGCCGCGCCGTGGAGGCGATCATCTGCATCAGGCCCATGGCGCCGGCGGACGAAACCGCCTTGGGGTCGAAGGCGCTTTCCTGGCGCGCGACGGCGAAGACAATCGAGCGCGACGCCGAGCCGGGAAGCGCGTTGAAGTTGGGCACGCCATAGGCCGGGAAGGCGACGTCGTCGAGCGCGATTCCTCGATAGGACGCGGCCTTGCCGTAAATGAGCGAGAGTTTGGCGTCGCCCTGGCGCGCGATGACCTCGCCGAGCGCGGCGACCTGCGACTCCTCAGGCAAATATCTGGCGCTGTCGAGCGAAAGCGGCGCGGCGATTTCCTTCTCGCCGACGGCGAACAGCAGCTCCGCGACCCGGACCGCTTCGTCCCGCTTGTCGCCGGATGCGGCCGGCGGCGGCGGTCGCAGCGGGCGATCGTCGGCCCCGAGCCGGGCGCTGGCCAGCTGACCGTAGAAGGTGGTCGAATGCGTCGCCGCCTGCCGGAAGAAATTTTGCGCCCTGGGGTCGTTTTCCGCTTCCGCCGTGCGGCCCAACCAATAGGATGCGCGGGACTTTTGCAGCGGCGTTTCGGCGATCCCCGCAAGCGTCCTAAAATGGCGCTCGGCTTTGATCGGATCGCCGAGGAACCGCAGGGCGATCCAGCCGGCGTTGAATTCGGCGTCGACCTTGTTGCTGGTCTTTGCCGCCGCATGGTGCGCGCAGAGGATATAGGCGGTTTCCGGGTCGCCTTGGTCGAGCAGCTTGCGCGCCACGATCCGTCGTTCTTCCCACCATACGTCGCCGTCGACGACCTGTTCGATGGCGTGCGGCGCCTTGCGCAGCAGAGCGCCGGCTTCGGCGAATTTGTTGGCGGTCCGCAGCTTGTGCACGCGTCCGTAGAGCAGGCCCGGATCGTTTTGCACCGACGGCGGCAAAGACGCCGCCAATTTATCGGCGCCGGAAATGCGCGCGCGGGCGAGCAGCACGACGTCCTTGCCGGCGAGTTCCGCGCTGCGTAAGGCCAGCGAAGTCTTCCCCGCGTAGAGCAGACGATCGGCGCGGAATTTGTGATCGGCAGGAGTCAGAAGCTCGCCGAGCTCCTTGTTGAAAATCGTGTCGAATCCCTGGCCGACATCCTCGTTGCGCCAAGCGTCGCGCGCCAGAGCCGCCGCCGTTTCGAAATCGCCTTCGCGCGCGCTGGCCCGCGCCAGCGCATATTTCCCATAGGCGGTGAGCGGCTTTGTTTCGGCGAACCAGGCCAGCACGATCTTATCGGGCTGATGCTCGGCGACGAGCGCCTGCTCGCCGCGACGGCGCAGCCAATCCGCGGCGGGCCAATTCGGATGGGCCGCCAGGAAGGCGGCGATTCGCCTGAAACCCGCGTTGTGTGGGTGAAGCCGCAGGCCGACCCATTGGGCGGCGGCGGCAGCCAACGGCGCCTGTGCGCGCGACGCGGCCTCGTCGCCATGCGAAAAATCGCCGGCTTTATACGCCGCGACCGCCTGGATGAAGGCGTCCGCGTCCGCCCCAAGCAGAGACGCGGCGGATTCGGCAAGCGTCTGGGCGCCATTGAGCCAGCGCATCGCCGGGGCGTTCGCCACGACCGCCGGCAGCGCGCCGTCTTCTTCGGCGCTGAACAGCGCATTCTCGACCGGATGCGCCGCCTCGTCATCAGTGTGGCCGCGCACGACGAATTCGCGGACGGCCTCCTGCAGGGAGCCGACCCGTGAGCGCCACGCGCCGAGGCTCAACGGGATCGAGGGCGTCCGCAGCCAAGCCTCTCGTCGCGCCTCGCCGTCGCCAAGACGGTCAAAGCCAGTAAAAGCGGGCGCGGCGATCGCGAGCGCCGCGATGCCGACCGTCAGTTTTAACCGCGTCTCGACGCGTCGAGGCAACATCATCACCGCGTTTCCTTATTGGCGTGAAAAAGCTGCACTCACTTGGTTTACGAAGCATCAACTTCGCGCGCTGGCTGTGATTTCGAGCGTTCCCCTTCCACGGTCGCGCGGGGCTTTCCTCAACGCAGCCCAGCGGCTATGAAGGGCGCCACAATGTTAGCGACGCAATTACGGCGGCTCTGGGGCGTAGGGAAGGCTTTGATTCAATGAGTGGAAGGCCGATTTTTCATGGGTCGATGACAGCCCTGGTGACGCCGTTTTCCCATGGAGAAGTCGACTATGACGCCCTGCGCGCGCTGATCGATTGGCAGATCGAAAACGGCACGCACGGGCTCGTGCCGGTCGGCACGACAGGCGAAAGCCCGACGCTCAGCCATGAGGAGCATGGGCGCGTCATCACCGAAACGATTCGCGCCGCGCGCGGGCGGGCGCCGGTGATCGCCGGCGCAGGCTCCAACAATACGCGCGAGGCGATCGCCATCGCCGGCCATGCCGAGCGCGCCGGCGCCGACGGGCTGCTGATCGTGACGCCTTACTACAACAAGCCCAATCAGGAAGGGCTCTATCTGCATTTCAAGGCGATCAATGACGCCGTCTCGATCCCCATCATCATCTATAATATTCCGCCGCGCTCGGTCATCGACATGAGCGTCGAGACCATGAAGCGCTGCGCGGAGCTCAAGAACGTCGTCGGGGTCAAGGACGCCACCGGCAATGTCGGCCGGATTTCGCTCCAGCGTCAGGCGATGGGGCCGGAGTTCATCCAGCTTTCGGGCGACGATCTCACCGCGCTGGCCTGTATGGCGGCTGGCGCGCATGGCTGCATCTCGGTCGTCGCCAATATCGCGCCGCGGCTGTGCGCCGATCTTCAGAACGCCTGTCTCGCCGGCGACTACGCCAAGGCGCTGGAGATTCAGGACAGGCTGACGCCGCTGCATGTCGCGACTTTTCTCGAGGCGGGCGTCACCGGCGCCAAATACGGCCTGTCGCTTCTCGGCAAGGTCAAGGAAGAGGTGCGCCTTCCTCTTGTCCCGTGCACGCAAGCCACCAAGGACCGTATCCGTGCGGCGATGGTTCACGCCGGCGTGGTTTGAGCCTAAAGGTCCGATATCTGCGTTTCTCGTCTATTTGGGCGAGACGCTTCGAGGAAAGTCAGTGGCCGCAAAGCCGGAGCCGAATTTCAAGACCGTCGCCGACAACCGCAAGGCGCGCTACAATTATGAAATCGGCGAAACATTCGAAGCCGGGCTGGCGCTGACGGGCACCGAGGTGAAATCGCTGCGCACCGGCAAGGCGACGATCGCGGAAAGCTACGCCCATGTCGATCGGCAGGGCGAAGCGTGGCTGGTCAACGCCAATATTCCAGAATATCTCGCCGGCAATCGGTTCAACCATCCGCCCAAACGGCCGCGCAAGCTGCTGCTCAAGTCACGCGAACTCGCCAAGCTCTCGCAGGCCGTCGAGCGCGAAGGCATGACGATCGTGCCGCTCAAGCTCTATTTCAACGCCAAGGGACGCGCCAAACTGCAGCTTGCCCTGGCGAAGGGCAAGAAGCTGCACGATAAGCGCGAAGTCGAGAAAAAACGCGACTGGAGCCGCGAAAAAGGGCGGCTACTGCGCGCGCGCGGTTGATCGAAGGGCGCGACCGAATTCACCCTCGCCACTTCGAGCCGAATTATTGAGCTTCGCTTAAGCGCGCGACGTCACTCGCCTTCTTCTTCAGCGTGGGCTGTCTGAGGCGTGGGACGGGGGCGCTCCTGATAGCGCTGCATGCGCTCGGCGCGCTCGCCCGGATCGCGGCCGATCTTGCCGACAAGATGGATGAGGTCGACGAATTCGTCGGCCTGGCGACGCAGTTCGTCGGCGATCATCGGCGGCTGGGTGGTGATCGTCGAAATCACCGACACGCGAACGCCGCGCCGCTGCACAGCCTCGACCAGCGAGCGGAAGTCGCCGTCGCCCGAGAACAGAACCATGTGGTCGATATGCCCGGCCATCTCCATGGCGTCGACCGCAAGTTCAATGTCCATATTGCCTTTGACCTTGCGGCGGCCGAGCGAATCGACGAATTCCTTCGTCGGCTTGGTCACCACAGCGTAGCCATTGTAGTCGAGCCAGTCGATCAGCGGTCGGATCGAGGAGTATTCTTGATCCTCGATCAGCGCTGTATAGTAAAAGGCTCGAATCAGACGGCCCTTGCTCTGGAATTCGCGCAGCAGCCGCTTATAATCAATATCGAATCCGAGCGATTTTGCGGTCGCGTACAGGTTTGCGCCGTCAATGAATAACGCAATTCGTTCGATATCTGCCATTATAAGTCTCGCGGTCGGGTTAGTGTGTTCACGCGGGCTCCGAATATGCCGTTGACCCGCAACTCGGCGTTTAGCTCAATCGTCTCAATGGCCGGCGTTAAAACCAGCCGCGGCGATTGCGCCGTTTTTGCTGCATCCGCCGGGGCTGTTCAGACAGCCATTTTGAAAAAGCGCTGCGCGCGTCTCTGTCGAATACATCGCCTCTCAATGTCACAGCGTCAAGAGGAACTGCGTCATTTTACGGGCGAATCATCGGGCATTTTCCGGAATGAATCCTAAAAGCAGCGTCAAAACAAATTGACGGCGGGTCTAGGCTCAAGAAATTATTGCGTAATTTTCATGATTGGCGTATCAGCGCTACTCCCAAACTGAATGGAGCTTGACAGCAGATGGCGCGCGTTACTGTCGAAGATTGCATCGATAAGATCGAAAACCGCTTCGACCTCGTTCTTCTCGCGGCGCATCGGGCGCGGAACATCTCGTCGGGTCAGCCGATCCTGGTGGATCGCGATCGCGATAAAAATCCGGTCGTCGCCCTTCGCGAAATCGCCGAAGCGGCGCTCGCGCCGGAAGATCTTTCCGAGGACTTCATCCACTCGCTGCAGCGTCACGTCGAAGTCGACGAACCGGAAGCCGAGACGGCGCCTGCCTTGACGCCGGCGGTCGGCGTCGACCTCGAGGGCGAGCAGCAGTTCGACCGGATGACCGAAGAAGACCTGCTGCGCGGTCTCGAAGGCCTTGTGCCGCCCGCCGAGGTTGAAGACGAAGCGGAGTAGGTTTCGAGGTCCGCTTGATGGTGGCCATGAGCCGTTTCGCCCGGTAACTCCGGCCAAGCCTTATACTCGCGCATCGTCGCCGTTGGTCACGGCGGCCAGGCTGCGCTATCCTCGGCTCGACACACCTGCCGCTCCGGCGCGGCCCGCCTTGCCCTTTGCATGAATTTGCGCGCGGCCCGGCGGGCGAGCCGGCGCGCAACCCGTCTTTGGCGCCACGCGCATGATGCGTCAGTATGAGCTTGTCGAACGCGTGCGGAAATATAACCCGCGCGTCGACGAGGATTTGTTGAACCGGGCCTATGTCTACGCCATGAAGGCGCATGGGGCACAGACCCGCGCCTCCGGCGACCCTTACTTTTCGCATCCGCTCGAAGTCGCCGCCATCCTGACCGATCTGAAGCTCGACGACGCGACGATCGTCGCGGCCGTGCTGCACGACACGCTCGAAGACACCAATGCGACGCGCGAGGAAATCGACCGCCTGTTCGGCGAGCAGATCGGCAAACTCGTCGAAGGCCTGACCAAGATCGAAAAGCTCGATCTCGTCACCAAACAGGCGCGCCAGGGCGAGAATTTCCGCAAATTGCTGCTCGCCGTCGCCGAAGACGTGCGCGTGCTCCTCGTCAAGCTCGCCGACCGGCTGCACAATATGCGCACGCTGCATTTCGTGCCGCAGGAGAAGCGCGCCCGCATCGCCCAGGAAACGCTCGACATCTATGCGCCGCTCGCCGGCCGCATGGGCATGCAGCGTCTGCGCGAGGAGTTGGAAGGCCACGCCTTTCGTCATCTGATGCCGGAAGCGCATCAAACGATCGAGCAGCGCCTGCATGATCTGCGCGCGAAGAACGGCCGCATCATCAGGCGCATCGAGGACGAGCTGACCAAGGAGTTCGCGGCGCGCGGGATCACCGCGGCGGTGACCGGGCGCCAGAAGACGCCCTATTCGGTCTGGCGCAAGATGGAGCGCAAGTCGATCTCCTTCGAGCAGCTTTCCGATATTTTCGGCTTTCGGATCATCGTCGGGAGCGTCGAGGACTGCTATCGCGCGCTTGGCGTCGTGCATACGAAATGGCCCAACGTCCCCGGCCGCTTCAAGGACTATATTTCGACGCCGAAACAGAACGACTATCGCTCGATCCACACAACCGTGATCGGTCCCGGCCATCAGCGCGTCGAGCTGCAGATTCGCACCGCCGAAATGCATGAGATCGCCCGCTTCGGCATCGCCGCCCATGCGCTTTATAAGGACGCGATCGGCGCGCAGGGACGCGAGGAGCTCGCCAAGGAAAGCCGCGCCTTCCGCTGGCTGCAGGAAACCCTCGATCTGCTCGCGCATGGCGACAATCCCGAGGAATTCCTCGAACACACGCGCCTCGAACTGTTTCAGGATCAGGTGTTCTGCTTTACGCCCAAGGGCGGCTTGATCGCGCTGCCGCGCGGCGCGACGCCGATCGATTTCGCCTATGCGGTGCATACGAAGCTTGGCGACTCGGCGGTGGGCGCGAAAATCAACGGGCGCGTCGCGCCGGTGCTGTCGCAGCTGAAAAACGGCGACGAGGTCGAGATCATCCGCGCCGAGGGCCATGTGCCGCCGGCCGCCTGGGAGGCGGCGGTCGCAACCGGCAAGGCGCGCGCCGCGATCCGGCGCGCAACGCGCGACGCCGTTCGTCACCAATATGCGGGGCTCGGCCGGCAGATCGTCGAACGCGCTTTCGAGCGCGCCGGCCGGGTCTGGAGCGATGACAAGCTGAAGGGGGCGCTGATGCGGCTGGCGCGTCCCTCGGTCGAAGACGCGCTCGCCGCCGTCGGCCGCGGCGAAATCTATTCGGGCGACGTGGTCAAGGCGGTCTATCCTGATTTCAGCGAAGAACGCAAAGCGGCGCCCACAGCCATCCGTCCGGGCGAACCGGGATGGTTCGGCGTCAAGGCGAACGCCAATGTCGTCTTCAAGGCGCCGGGCGCGAAAGACGATGGCGGCGGCGCGATTCCGATTCGTGGGCTGCAGGGCGACGCCCCGGTGCGTTTCGCGCCGGATGGCGGCGCCGTGCCGGGCGACCGCATCGTCGGGATTTTCACGCCCGGCGAAGGCATCACCATCTATCCGATCCAGTCGCCGTCGCTCACCGCTTTCGACGACCAGCCCGAGCGCTGGCTCGACGTGCGCTGGGATATCGAGGCGGGCTCTTCGGCCCTGTTTCCCGTCCGCATCGTCGCGACCGCGATCAACGAGCCGGGCACGCTCGGCGCGCTGGCGACGCTGATCGGCGAAACCGGCGCCAATATCGACAACATCAGCTTCAAGGCGCATTCGCCGGATTTCCGCGAGATGACCTTCGATCTCGAAGTCGCGGATTTGAAACATCTGAACAGCATCGTGACGCGGCTACGCGCGAGCCCGCTGGTGAGCAAGGTGGAGAGGGTGATCGGGTGAGGCGTCGCGCTCACGTCCAGGCGCCGCCGATAAGCTTCTATCGTTAGCTTTAATGGGGTCTTTCTACATGGGGGAGCAACAGGGGGCGGGGCGGCCATGCTCATTCGCCGCCTGTATCGGCGGGCAGGGCGTATCGCCATAGGAACAGAAGACGCAGCAATCCCCGGCCTTCGGCTTCAAGAGCAAGCCGCAGCCTTTGCACGCGTAGAAATATTTGCAGGCGTCGGTCGGCATCGTCTCCGTTGATCGATGACCGCACAACGGGCAGGTAATCGTCGAATCCAGTTTCATTCATCGCCCCTGAAAAAGTTTGAACAACATGGGGTCGATTTGGCTCCAGCTCGCCGCCGCCAGAATGATCGCCGATGCGCAGAGCAGCAGGGCTAGCGTCGAGCGTGCGCGTTGGGGCCGTGCGCAGCCGGAGTCCGAGGCGCAGGCGACTGGGCGCTTCATCCACCACACGCCCCACCCGCCGACGACAGTTAGGGCGGCGACAGCGAGCAGCGGGAAACGCCACGCGGCGATGAGCTCAAGACTGCTGAAGACGCCCGCGCCCACGCCAAGCGCCGCGAGCCCGAGTGGAACGACACAGCATGAAGACGCGACGACCGCGATGAGGCCTGCGGCGAGACCTAAAGCGGCGAGCCACTTCGAGGCGGCGGGTGCGGTGGGCTGAGCGGAAGCGGCTGACGTTGTCTCCTTTGCGGCGTCATGGACGGTCATAGCTTGTCCTTTCCCAATGTGCGGACTAGCTTGGCGCCCGTAGCAACTACAGGTTCAAGAGAAAAATCCATGCGATCCCTGACGATAGGGAGGCTGGCGGAGGCG
This sequence comes from Methylocystis sp., assembly GCA_022843405.1. Lineage (GTDB taxonomy): Bacteria > Pseudomonadota > Alphaproteobacteria > Rhizobiales > Beijerinckiaceae > Methylocystis. Next base: position 14,425 of record JALHNQ010000049.1, read on the forward strand.
GCGGGCGTCAATCTCGAGACTGTGCGCTATTACGAGCGAATCAAGCTCATGCCGCCGCCCGCACGGACGGCGAGCGGACATCGCGTCTATGAAGATTGCCATGTTCGACGGCTGACGTTCATCCGTCGCGGCCGCGAGCTTGGATTCAGCATCGAGCAAATTCGTGCTCTCTTGGGCCTTGCCGAGCCGTCCCGCGCCTCTTGCGCGGAAGTGAGAGAGATCGCGCGAACGCATGTCGACGAGGTGCGGGCGAAGCTCGCTGATCTCGTTAGACTTGAAAGCATTCTCGCGGCGACAATCGCCCAATGCTCGGGCGATGCCGCCCCCTCATGTCCCGTGCTCGACATGCTCGGGACTTCAGGCGGGGCGCGTTTTTTTAGCGGCGGGCAGCGTTAAGCCTTCGAAAGCTTTTGCAGCTTGAGCAGATCGAGAGCGAGCGTTGCGGCTTCTCCCGGCAGTCGGGTGAATCCGTGATGCAGATAGAAGGCTTCGGCGGCGGGCGAGATCGCGTGGACGATAATGAGCCGCGCCGAGACTTCTTTCCCCGCCCGCAGCGACCGCCGCACTACGTCCGCAAGCAGCGCGCGCCCCAATCCCTTCCCCTGCCATGCGCGATCGATCGCCAGACGCCCGAGCGTCACCGCCGGAATCTGCCTTGGCATGTTCCGGCGCATGGAGCCTTTGACGTCCTGCGCGAGGATTTGTCCCATGCTCAGCGCGAAATAGCCGACAATCCGGTTCGACCCGGCGGGGCAAATCACATAGGTGCGGCTGGCCGCGACTTGCAGATTGTCCCATGCGCGATTGCGGAGCCAGTCATCGAGCGCGGGTTCGCCGCAGTCGAACGACGCCGCATCATGCGCCTGCGTCAATAAAGCGGGCGGACTGAATAAAGGCGCTGCGTCAGTCATACGACATCCGCCTGAATGGCTCCGCTGTCATTCCCGACGCGCGCAACGCGCGCGATCGGGAATCCAGAATCACGACAATCATCGTGAAGGTTGCTCTGGATTCCCGGTCAGGCCTTCGGCCTGCCGGGAATGACACTGTCCAACCGAACGGATCAGGAATTCCTATTACTCTGCCACGGGGCTTTGGATTGAAGAATGCGCTTCATGCCCGCCGCCTCGTCTTGCGTCGCTTCGGCATCCATCCAGTCCATGATTTTTTTGAAAGTTTTCGCTTCCGCGTAGATGGTCGATTGGTCGAGCAGAATGTTTTTGGCCTCTTTGAGCGCCGAGGCGATCATGAATTGCGAACGGTTCGACCCCACCAGCTCCGCCGCCTGGTCGATCAGCTTCTTGTCCCGCGCGCGGGCGCGCAGGTGAATGTTGACTTCGGCGGATGGGCGCGGGCGAGCGTTCATTTTTGCATCATATCAATGTGTGTTGACAACTGCAACACATTCGTATGGCGTGCGCGTCAAAGGCGAGCGCGCCGCCCGCCGCCGAACCCTACTTCAGCGGCAAATATATCTCGGTCAGATGTCGATGCTCCGGCGTATCGTGATCGAGGTTCAGATAGTGAAAATAGACCGGGAAATCCCGCAGCTCTTCTCCTGAATCCGGCAGCCAGTCGCGATAAAGCGCATAGACGGTCTCGTCGATCCGGTCGCGCGAGCCGGCATGGACCGTCATGGCGCAGCGCCCGCCGGGGATCGTCTTGGCGACGACGCCCTGCTCATTAGCGGGAATTGGCTCCGACGCCGAGCCGCAAATGTCGAAGCGAAACTCCTCCGGCGGCGTCGTGTTGGGGTCGTTATAGGGCACGCCATAAGTCTCGCATTGGCTGACCGGTGAAAGCCCGGACGCCTTTCGCCAGGCGATGAAGCGCTGCACCGACTCGTTGAGCAGCGCCGGCGCGCCGCGATGTTCGAGCGCCGCGACCAAAATCGGTTCGACTTCGACGAGCTTCACGTCCATGTCTTTCGTCCTTTCGCTTGGTGGGAGGCTGATGCGCGATCGCGCGCTCCATGACGCCCAGTCCGGCGTCTTGCGGAAGGCGCTGGGCGTCTGGCCGAATGCGGATTTGAAGGCGCGGGAAAAGGATTCAGGATTTTCGAATCCCGAATCCAAGGCGATGTCGATGATCGGCGCGGTCGGATTGAAGGCGAGCCGGTATGAGGCTCGCTTGAGCCTCATGAATTGAATGTAGCGCGAGAGGCTGATCCCGCAGTGTTGGGAGAATTGCCGATGGAAATGGAATTTTGAAAAATTCGCGACGTCGCTTAGCGCGTCGACGGTCAGCTCGTCGTCGAGATGCTTGTCGATATACTCGAGCACGCGATTGATGCGTCGCGCATAGTCCGGTCCCTTTCGTTTTGCGCCGTTCTCCATGCTTGCATCGTAGCAAGCGCAACGACCGGCTTCCTGACTGAAATTGCTCTTTGCGCCGCCGCGCCCAATGACAAACCGTCGCCCCGCGCGCTATAGGAGCGCGATGACCTCGCGCCTCCCTCGCCTCGGCGTCAATGTCGATCATGTCGCGACCGTCCGCAACGCGCGCGGCGGTCCTCGGCCCGACCCCGTGCGCGCCGCGCTCGCCGCCATCGACGCCGGCGCCGACGGCATTACCGCCCATCTGCGCGAAGACCGCCGTCACATCAACGATTCCGACATGGCGCGGCTGAAGGCGGCGATCTCCAAGCCGCTCAATTTTGAGATGGCGGCGACCGAGCAGATGCTCGACATCGCCGTCGTGACGGCGCCGCACGCCGTCTGTCTGGTGCCGGAAAAGCGCACCGAGCGCACGACCGAGGGCGGCCTCGACGTCGTCGGCCAGCACGACTACCTCTTGCCCTATGTCGATCAGCTGACGCGCGAGGGCGTGCGCGTGTCGCTCTTCATCGAGCCGTCGCGGAAGGCGCTCGACGCCGCCGTCTCGATCAAAGCGCCGGTCGTCGAGCTCCATACCGGCGCCTGGTGTCACGCGCTTGAGGTCGGCGATACGGGCCGGGCCGAAGCCGAATTCGTGCGGATCGCGGAAGCCGCCGCCTATGGCGCGGGGCGCGGCCTTGAGATCCACGCGGGCCACGGCCTCGATTATGACACGGCGCGCCGCGTCTCGACGCTGCCGCAGATCGTCGAACTCAACATCGGCCATTTCCTTATCGGCGAAGCGATTTTCGTCGGTCTTGCCGAGGCGATCGCCCGAATGCGCCGGGCGATGGAGGAGGGGCGGGCGCAAGCGCTCTAAGCCCAAGCGCGGACGCATCACATGCGCCGCCGGCGTTAGCGTTAATCCCCGAATGCGGCCAAGCGCTGGGCGAACGTGGCTAAGCTGGCGCGCCGCCATCGTCGAGCGCGGACCCGTAACGGCCCTTATCCGCTGGCGCCGGTTCTCATCGAAGCTGTAGCGTGGTAAGTCGGGCGGCCCGGGCGGAACCCGACGCCGCCCTAACGCATGAGGAGTGAGTCGGTTTGAGCAGGAACGTTCCGGTGGCGCGAAAACGCGAAGAGGGCGGTTTTCTAGAGACCGTAAAGGTCATCGTCGAGGCGCTGGCGATCGCGCTCGTCATCCGCACCCTGCTCTTTCAGCCATTCAATATTCCGTCGGGCTCGATGATCCCGACGCTGCTCATCGGCGACTATGTGTTCGTGTCGAAATATGCCTATGGCTATTCGAATTACTCGATGCCGTTCGGCCCCGACATTTTCTCCGGCCGCATTCTGGCGTCGCCGCCGAACCGGGGCGACGTCGTGGTCTTCAAGCTGCCGCGGGACAATGAGACCGACTACATCAAGCGCGTCATTGGCCTTCCCGGCGACCGTATCCAGGTCATCGACGGCCGGCTTTACATCAATGGCGTGATCGTTCAGCGCGAACCGATCGAAAAGGCGGTGACGGAGGGCCGTGACGGCCGCGAAGTTGCGGTGACGACCTATAAGGAAACCCTGCCCGGCAACGGCGATCATCCGGCGGTCGAACATACGATCGTCGAGATCGAGGGCGACCATGGCTACAAGGACAATACCGATCTCTTCGTCGTGCCGTCCGATCACTATTTCATGATGGGCGACAATCGCGACAATTCGACTGATTCGCGCTTCGTGCAGGAAGAAGGCGGCGTCGGCTATGTGCCCTTCGTCAATCTCGTCGGACGCGCCGAGATCATCTTCTTCTCGGTCAGGAAGGACGAATCGGCGCTCGCCTTCTGGCGCTGGCCATGGTCGGTGCGGTGGGACCGGCTGCTTCAGCCCGTTCATTGACCAGACGCTTGGGCGCGACATGACGCGCGGTCGCGATGACGCGCTTACTGCGCTCGAAAGGCGCATCGGACATGAGTTCGCCGATCCGGCGCTGCTCGCGCGAGCGCTGACCCATGTCAGCGCCTCGACCGCCCGGCGCGATTCATACGAGCGTCTCGAATTTCTCGGCGACCGCGTGCTCGGCCTCGCGGTCGCCCACATGCTCTATGGCGCCTTTCCGAACGAGACTGAGGGCGAGCTGTCGCGCCGCCTCGCCGCGCTGGTGCGCAAGGAGACCTGCGCCGAGGTGGCCGAGGCCTGGGGCGTCGGCCCGGCGATGCGACTCGGGGAGGGCGAGGCCCAGACCGGCGGGCGCGGCAAGCGCGCCCTGCTTGGCGACATTTGCGAAGCGATCATCGGCGCCGCCTTTCTCGACGGCGGCATGGCCGCGGCCGAGCGCATCGTCCGCAAGGCTTTCAGCGATCGTATGGGGGCGAGCGGCCAGGACTTGCGCGACGCCAAGACGGCCTTGCAGGAATGGGCGCAGGCGAGGGGTCTCGCGACGCCCCGCTATCAGCTCGTCTCCCGCAGCGGGCCGGACCATGCGCCCTTTTTCGAGGTCGCCGTGGACGTCAAGGGATTCGAGCTGACGCCGGGTTCGGGCGCCTCCAAGCGCGCCGCCGAACAGGCCGCGGCAGCGGCCTTTCTGGCGCGCGAGGACGCGGTGGCAGGAAAGGGCGAGACGTGAGCGACACCGACAAATCGGCGCAAGAAGAAACGCGTTGCGGCTTTGCGGCGCTCGTCGGCGCGCCGAACGCCGGCAAGTCGACGCTGCTCAATCAGCTTGTCGGCGCCAAGGTTTCGATCGTATCTCGCAAGGCGCAAACGACGCGGGCGCTCGTCCGCGGCATCGCCATCGAAGGGGCGGCGCAGATCATCCTTGTCGACACGCCAGGCATCTTCAAGCCCAAGCGGCGGCTCGATCGCGCCATGGTGGCGAGCGCGCTCTCCGGCGCCGCCGACGCTGACGTGATCGCGCTGCTCGTAGATTCCCGCAAGGGCCTCGATGAGGAAGTCGAAGCGATCTTGGCGCAGCTTCAGCAGGCCAGGGCGCCGAAGCTTCTCGTATTGAACAAGATCGATCTCATTCCCCGCGAGAAGCTGCTGGCGCTCGCGCAGACGCTCAACGCGCGGCAGACATTCGACGACACCTTCATGATTTCGGCGCTGAAAGGCGACGGCGTCGACGCTCTGCGCAAGGCGCTGGCGCGGCGCATGGCGCCGTCGCCCTGGCTTTATCCCGAGGATCAGCTCTCCGATGCGCCGCTGCGGCTGCTCGCCTCCGAAATCACCCGCGAGAAGCTCTACGAGCGGCTGCACGACGAACTGCCCTACCAGTCGACGGTTGAGACCGAGTCCTGGACCAATCAGAAGGACGGTTCGGCGCGCATCGAACAGACGATCTATGTCGCGCGAGACAGCCAGAAGAAAATCGTCATCGGCGAAGGCGGGCGCACCATCAAGGCGATCGGCCAGGCGGCGCGCAAAGAAATCGCCGAAGCGGCCGAACAGAAGGTGCATCTCTTCCTTTTCGTTAAGGTGCGCGAGAATTGGGCTGACGACCCCGAGCGCTATCGCGAAATGCGGCTGGAGTTTCCCAAAGGCGAGTAGTATGCCAAACGGCAAGCGTAGCCGTGTGTCGATTCTCTCGCTTGTTCCCATCCATGCGCCGACTGCGTCGGCGCCAGGGCGCGCGACATGACCCAGTCTTCAAAGCGCTTCACCGCCTATCGCTATCTCACTGGACCGGACGACGCCGCCTTCTGTCATCGCGTCACGCAGGCCTTAAGCCGCGGCTGGACGCTCTATGGTTCGCCCGCCTTGACCTATGATTTGGAGAAGAAGCGCGTCATCTGCGGTCAGGCGTTGACCAAGGAGGTCGAGGACGCGGAATATAGCGCCGATCTGACGCTCGGCGATTTGTAGCAAGGCGGGATGAGGCGACGAAATGGAATGGCGCGACGACGCTCTGATCATCGGCGCGCGCCGGCATGGAGAAACTTCCGTCATCCTGGAGCTGATGACCCGCGGGCACGGACGCCATCTCGGTCTGGTGCGCGGCGGCCGCTCGCGCCGGCTTCGTCCGATTCTGCAGCCCGGCAATCTCGTCGCCGCGCACTGGCGCGCGCGTCTTGAAGATCATCTCGGAGCTCTGACGATCGAGCCGCTCGCCGCCCGCGCCGCCCATCTCCTCGATCGCGCCGCGGCGCTCAACGGCGTCGCTTCGCTCTGCGCGCTCCTGCGCCTGCTGCCGGAGCGCGATCCTCATGCGGAATTGTTCGACATGGCCGACGCCATTGCGGCGCGGCTGGGCGATATTCATGGTCTTGAGGTCGGCGCCGTCATGATGGCGCGGTTTGAACTCGCGCTGCTCGGCGCGCTCGGCTTCGGACTCGACCTCAACGCCTGCGCGCTGACCGGCGCGCAGGACGATCTCGCTTATGTGTCGCCGAAATCAGGCCGCGCGGTGTGTCGCGCCGCCGGCGCGCCATGGCGGGACAGGCTGCTGCCCTATCCCGACTTCCTTCGTCATGAGAGCGACGCAGCGGCCCCGGGCGATGTCATCGCCGCATTTCGATTGACCGGCTATTTCCTCACGCGCGACGTGCTGGCGCCGCGCGGCGTGGCGCTGCCGGCGTCGCGCGATCTCTATATCGGCGCTCTGCTGCGCGCGGCGTGATCTAGTGGTCCTTGTCGCCGCAAATGTAGCGCGATTCATGGCTGCTGACGCCATAGCCCTGGTCGATGTCGACAAGCACTTCGTGGCACATCGCCTGCATCTCGTCATGCGCCTCTGGCGCTTGCGGCGCGCGGTCCCGTGCGGCGACCGTCGGGCCGGAGACCGATAGCTGCGACCTGTCCAATGCGCGGGAGGCGGTGGTGACGAGCAGGGCGGCGACGATCAGCAAAAGCAGTTTCTTCATGGACGCCCGTCTTGAAAGCCGCAGAAAACCTGCCAAAAACTCGACCACGCCGATCCGCGCCATCGCCGCCAAGCTTCTAAAGGACGAGACGCCGCGACTGCAAGAACTTATTTGCAACATTTCGCACAAAACATTCGCGCGTCGCCAGCCGCCCCTTCCGACCGGGAAACGGCCCGCAAAAATAGTCTGCTTGCGCCGACGCCGCAGCGGCCATAGTACCGAACTTGAAGCAAGATTCGGGTTTTTGAGATGACGCAAAAAGGCGGCGGGAGCGGAAAAGGCAAGGGCGCAAGCGACGTTAGCGTGATCGCGCCCGTCGCGCTGCGCGAAGCGCTCGAGGAGCGCTATCTGCGCTACGCGCTGTCGACGATCACCGGCCGCGCGCTGCCGGACGCGCGCGACGGGCTCAAACCCGTGCACCGTCGCATCCTTTACGGCATGCATATTTTGCGGCTCGATCCCGGCGCGCCGTTCAAGAAATGCGCGAAAATCGTCGGCGACGTGATGGGCTCCTTCCATCCGCATGGCGATCAGGCGATCTATGACGCGCTGGTGCGCCTCGCGCAGGACTTCTCCTCGCGCTATCCACTCGTCGACGGGCAGGGAAATTTCGGCAATGTCGATGGCGATTCGGCCGCCGCCTATCGCTACACCGAAGCGCGGATGACGGCGGTCGCGCGCCTCCTGCTCGAAGGCATCGACGAAGACGCGATCGACTTCATCCCGAACTATTCCGGCGAGGAGAAGGAGCCGGTGGTGCTGCCCTCGGCGCTGCCCAATCTGCTCGCCAATGGCGCGCAGGGGATCGCCGTCGGCATGGCGACCTCGATTCCGCCGCATAATCTCGCCGAGCTTTGCGACGCGGCGCTCTATCTCATCTCTCATCGCAAGGCGACCGCCGAACAGCTTCTCACTTTCGTGCAGGGGCCGGATTTTCCGACCGGCGGCATCGTCGTCGACAGGCGCGAGGAAATCATCGAGACCTATCGCACGGGACGCGGCTCGTTTCGCGTGCGGGCGCGCTGGATGAAGGAGGAGCTGCCGCGCGGCGGCTGGGTCGCGGTCGTGACGGAAATTCCTTACGGCGTGCAGAAGTCGCGCCTCATCGAGAGGCTCGCCGAACTCATCTCCGAGCGCAAACTGCCGCTCGTCGCCGATGTGCGCGACGAATCGGCGGAGGATGTGCGCATCGTTTTCGAACCGCGCGCGCGCACGGTCGATCCGGCGCTGATGATGGAGACTTTGTTCAAGCTCTCCGAACTCGAAACGCGTTTCGCGATGAATATGAATGTGCTCGTCGACGGCGTGACGCCGCGCGTCGTTTCGCTCGACGAGGCGCTGCGGCAATGGCTCGACCATCGCCGCACCGTGCTGCAACGCCGCTCGCGCCATCGGCTCGCCGCGATCGTTCGGCGCATCGAGCAATTGGAAGGCATGGTCATTGTCTTCCTCAATCTCGATGAGGTGATCCGCATCATCCGTGAAGAGGACGACGCCAAGGGCGAATTGAAAAAGGCGTTCAAGCTCACCGATCTGCAGGTCGAATATATCCTCGACACACGGCTGCGCGCTTTGCGCAAGCTCGAAGAAATGGAGCTGAAGAAGGAGCTGGGCGAGCTTTCGGCCGAGCGCAAGGACATCGAGGCGCTGCTCGCCGATGACGACAAGCAGTGGAAGACCATCGCCTGGCAGGTGCGCGAGCTGAAGAAAACCTACGGTCCGCAGACGCCGATCGGCAAAAGGCGCACGACTTTCGAGGACGCGCCCGAGGCGATTGATCTCGACCTCGCCGAGGCGATGATCGAGCGTGAGCCGGTGACGATCGTCGTCTCGCAGAAGGGTTGGATTCGCGCGCTCAAGGGCCATGTGCAGGACCTCTCAACGTTGCAGTTCAAGGGCGACGATGCGCTCGCCGCGTCATTCTTTGCGCAGACCACGTCGAAAATCATCGCGCTCGCCTCGAACGGCAAGGCCTATACGTTAGAGGCCTCGAAACTTCCCGGCGGGCGCGGCCATGGCGAGCCGATCCGCATGTTCGCCGACATTGAGGAAGGCGCCGATGTCGTCGCCGTTCTTCCGCATGTCGCAGAGGCGTCGCTGCTGCTCATCACCAATGACGGGCGCGGCTTTGTCGTGAGCGCAGACGATCTTCTGTCGTCGACGCGCAAGGGCCGCGCGGCGCTCAACGTCGAGCCGCCGTCGCGGTTGAAGATCGTGAGCGAGGCGCAGGGCGATCATATCGCGATCATCGGCGAGAACAGAAAGCTGCTGGTGTTTCCCTTGAGCGAAGCGCCGCGCATGGCGCGCGGCAAGGGCGTGCGCCTGCAGCGTTACAAGGACGGCGGCGTCTCGGACGCGAAGGTTTTTGCGCTCAAAGACGGTCTGACCTGGATCGACGCCTCTAGCCGAGTCTTCACGATCGACAGAGCGGAACTCAAGGACTGGATCGGCCATCGCGCCGAAGCGGGACGATTGCCGCCGCGGGGATTTCCGAGGAATAATCGGTTTGGGTGAATCATAAACTGAAATGCCGGACAAGTGATAGGTCCGCAAGGAATACTGCATAACCGTTTTTGGAGCCTCGGGAACGAGGTTTGTTGAGTTAAACCTTGCGTACGCGAACTGCATAAATTTAACAGGACAACGTCCATGGCGTCACTTCGCCCAAACCTCGTAAAGCGTATCGAACGGTTGCCTAAGCCGACAAACGTCGCTGGTGCCCTGGTGCCACTATTCGAAGCGGTGATGAACGCCATTCATTCCACTCAAGACAAATTTGGCAACTCGGTCGCGCAGCAGGGCCGTGTGATCGCAACAATCTCGACGGATCGAAAGAAGGACAATGTTTGGGCGACGGTGGAGGACAACGGTCTTGGCCTCGACGACAAAAACTGGGAAGCGTTCACTACCACCGACACAGACAACAAAATTAGCATCGGCGGAAAGGGAGTCGGTCGCCTTCTATGGTTAGGGCTCGGACTCATAACCAATAGCTGACGGTGGCGGCGAGGCAAACGGCGGCGAGGAAGTTGGCTGCGTTTCGGTCATAGCGCGTGGCGACGCGTCGGAAGTCCTTTAATCGACAG
>JALHNQ010000050.1 GCA_022843405.1 Methylocystis sp.
AAATCCTGGCTGTATGCCCGCGCCATTCTCGCCTCCATCGCTATCGCGAGGAAGGAATCATGCTCGGGCCGATTCGGGAATCCCCATCAGAATCGAAAAATCACGAACGCGCTCTAGCGCGCGCTTGATCGTTTGAGATCGATGAGCTTGTCAGCATTTGAGCGACCGCGCCCAAATGCAGCGCGATCTCATGCGGCGCAACTCATGCCGCATCCTGGGTCAGCTCAGATGTGAATCGCCCGTTTGGCGACGGCGAAGGCCGCCTCGCGCATCGCCTCGGAAAGAGTCGGATGGGCGTGGCAGGTGCGCGCGAGATCTTCCGCCGAGCCAGAAAACTCCATCAGCACGGCGGCTTCGGCGATCAATTCTCCCGCTGCGGCGCCTAGGATATGGACGCCGAGCACACGATCGGTCGTGGCGTCGGCGATGATCTTAACGAAACCGTCGGTCGCGCGCATCGCCCGGGCGCGGCCATTGGCGGTGAAAGGAAATTTTCCGATCGCGACGTCGATCCCTTTGGACCTGGCGTCTTCCTCACTCATGCCGATCGATGCGACTTCCGGCATCGTATAGACCACGCTCGGAATGACGCCATAGTTCACATGCCCGGCCTGTCCGGCGAGGATTTCGGCGACTGCGATGCCTTCATCCTCGGCCTTATGCGCCAGCATCGGTCCGCGCACGACGTCGCCGATGGCGTAGACGCCGGGGACATTCGTCGCGAAGCTTTCGTCGATGACGATGCGGCCGCGCTCAAGAGCTACGCCGGCGTCTTCCAGTCCGAGACCTTGCGTGAACGGGATGCGGCCGGTTGCAATCAGCACCGCATCGGCCTCGATCTTGTCCGAACTCGCGCCGTCCACGGACGAATAGGAGACGACGGCGCTTTCGGCTCCGCCACTCCCCGCGCGTGCGACGCCCGTCACCTTGGAGGAAAGACGGAAGGCGAAGCCCTGCTTTTCGAGGAGCTTCTGAAAACGGGCGGCGATTTCGAGGTCGAAGCCGGGAAGAATGCGGTCGAGATATTCGATCGCCGTCACTTGCGCGCCAAGCCGCCGCCAGACCGAGCCGAGTTCGAGTCCGATGACTCCCGCGCCAACCACGACCAGCCGCTTCGGCGGCGTGGCGAGGGACAGTGCGCCGGTCGATGAGAGAATCAGCTTTTCGTCGATCGCAATATCCGCCCCGGCGGCGTCGCGCAGCGGCGCGACGGTCGAGCCGGTGGCGAGGACGATGTTTTTCGTCTCAAGCGTTTGGACAGCGCCGTCGGCGCCGGCGACCTCGACCTGTCCGGCGCCTTTCAGCTTTCCGACGCCGCGAAACGACTCGATTTTGTGCTTTCGGAAAAGGAAGGCGACGCCATTGACGTTGGCGCCGACGGTGTCGTCCTTATGCTCCATCATCGCCGCAAGATCGAGACGCGGCGGATCGACGATGACGCCGAGCGGCGCCAATCCATGCGCGGCTTCATCGAACATGTGCGAAGCGTGGAGCAGCGCCTTCGACGGAATGCAGCCGACATTAAGGCAGGTGCCGCCGAATGTCTTGTCCTTCTCGACGACGGCCGTCTTCAGGCCCAGCTGCGCCGCGCGAATAGCGCAGACGTAACCTCCCGGACCGGATCCGATCACGATAAGATCGTAAGTCATGTCATCCGCAATTCAAGAATGGCGCCGCCTGCGAGACCGGTTTCCCAGTTGTACGCATCCGAGATGAACTTCGGATCAACGCCGGTTTTTTAACATCAGCCCGCCGCCCACACGTAGATCAGCGTCGCGACGATGCCGAGCGCGGTCTGACCGAGTTCGAGCCGACCCCAAAGGTTGATGACCTTGCGCGCCTCATGCGCCGCGTCGGCGCTGATGAGCTCCAGGATGCGATTGTTGAGCGGCACAATGGCGAGATAGGTATAGGGCCAGCTCGCAATGGCGATGAGCGCGCCGAAAATCCATCTCACGTCGTCGAGTTCGCGAAAGGCGATGAAGCCGAAAAGCGCGGCAAGGAATGCAAAACTCGCGAGCACGATGAAACCACGGTGATCGGAGGGCTCCCATTCCTTGATGAGCGCGTCGTCGCTCAGCGCGAGCCGCGCAGGCTGCTCGACGTAATTGACGTAAAGCGACGCGCCAGTGAAAGCGCCAGCCGCCGCGAGCGCAAGCGAACCAATGATCATCTATAGAATCCTCTGACGGCCGACGAATGCTGCGGCGTTCCTGGCGAATCGACCGCCGACCGCCGATCCGCCGCCATCTCCCTTAAGCTGATTCGATCGCTTCTTCGTCACAGACGACGCGAGCGTTGTCTTCGGCCTCCGCCGCAATGTCGATCCTCACCGCCTTGACCGCTTCCTTTTCCTTTCGGCGATCGGTGAAGTGATCGAAGAACACCCGCATCGCGCGATCGACGCCATAGGGATTGATGCGGCGCGTGTCCTCTCGATAGAACATCGACACATTCGGCGAAACGGTGGCGAGATCGTAGGACGGGAAGTAAGCGATGTTCGGCCGCGTCCGGACCACCTCGTCGGCGGCGGCGCGCAGAATCGCCTTTACCGCGCAGTTCGATTCGATCACATGCCGGTCTTCATAGGTCGCGATAATGCCGACGGGCGAAACGCTCAGCACGATGCGAACCTTGGGATTGACCTCGCGAATGCGGTCGACGGAGGCCGTGAAATCGCGCACGACCTCGCTGACCGTCATATTGTAGAATTCATAGACGCCCGGATCCCATTCGCCGCCGGCGACGCCGGGCGCAAGCTGCAGGATCGCGCCGTCCGGCTTGTGGCGCCAGGTCTCGGTGTGGCCGAATGTGAAAACGAAGACGTCCATCGTCTCGAACATATGGCGGACTGCGGCGAGATGCCGCTCGCGATCGGCGCGCATGTCGTCGAGCGTGGCGTATCCGTCCGGTTCGATCCGCGGCCGGAAGGGATCAACGAAGCGGCCGTCCTCCGGACGATTCCAGTAATCGAGCTGCGGCGTGAATCGTCCATAAGCGCGTTCGATCAACTGCAGCAGTTGAGCGGTCGTGTAGAGATTGCCGTAGCGACAGGAATACATCGAGTAATTGCGGTCGAGCGCCTCCTTCGCCGACATGCCGCTCGGCGGCTGTTCGGCGAGGTAATAATGGAAACCGCTCGCCTGCAGGCGCATGGCGATTTCCTGGGCGAAGCAGCTGCCGCCGGTCGCAACCTTGTCCTGCGGCGAAATCTTGAATGGCGTGCGAATGATCGGATCGAGCGCGAAGGGCGGCAGCGAGGTCACCGCCTTGCGCCAAAAGCGATGGTCGGGTAGGGAGCTATAGGGGTTCTCCGCCATGGTCGCACTCCTTTCTGATCCGGCTGATTCCGTCGTGGATCGAGCTTGTTCCCGCGTCGTTCGCGACCGGCCCTCTGGCGTCGCAACATAGACGGCGCCCGCCCGCTTGTCACCAGCGGCGCCGCAGACAACGCCCGCGCCGTCGCCAATCCCGTGAAAGACCGCATGTTAACGCAGGTTGACAAACAGATTTTGAAATCCTGGCGGCAATACGCCGTCGAGCCGCGGATCGCGAAATTCACCGGGCGCGTCATGCGCAACACCGGACCGCGGATCGCCGTCGTCGGCAACTGCCAGAGTTTTGGCGTCTCCTATGCGATGAAAGTGCTCGATCCGAGCGCGACGGTCGATCATTACTCGATGATCGCCCGCGCACGCTCGTCGATCGGCCTCTTCGTCAAGACGCTCGAGACCTATGATTATGTGTTCTCGCATGATTTCCTTGACGGCCATGTGCGCGGCGGCGATTCGGCGGAATTGTGCAGGCGTCTGCCGAAGACGATGATCTTTCCCGCGATCACCTTCGCCGCCTTTCATCCGGATCTCGTCTATATTCACGATCTGTCGCGCTTGCACGGTTTCGTCTGCGGGCCGATCGGTCCCTATCATTCGGCGATCTGCCTCTTCGCCTATCGCAAGGGCCTGTCGGTCGAGATGGCGAACGCGCTCTTCAACGAAAATGTCTATGATGCGCTCGGCTATCTCGACATGTGGAACGAGGCGTCGCGCGAATTGCTCGATACGACGCGCGATCGATTCGACATCGATCTTTCGAACGAATTGATGAACTGGTCGCGGCGCGGCGTGTTCATGTACAGTACCGTCCATCCGATGAGCTTCGTGCTGTTCGATCTCTCCAAGAAACTATTCGAGAAGATCGGGCTAAAGCCGCGGACGGTGAATTTCAATTACTATGACATTCACGATCTGGCGCGCAGCGAAATCTTCCCGATCTACCCGCCGATCGCCAAGCGGTACGGCGTCCAAGGCGGCTATATGTTCAAGCTGCAGAACCACCATCTTGCGACGACGGTGGGCGACTTCCTGACTCTGCCGCAATACATCGCGTCCTGCTATAAAATCTACGGCAAGCACGATCCGGCGCAGCTCAGCAACCCGCGCGTCGACGCCTGGCTCGCCGACGAGGCGACGACCGGATTGCTGATGCGGCTAGCGCGCGAGAATTTCGCCGCCGGTTTGACGCCGACGCTCTAAGCGCCTTACTTCCAGCGCGAGTCGAATGTCGCGAGGTTGAACGGCGGCTTGTAGGGATGTAGCGGATTTTCGCCGCTGAACGGCTTCACCACGGTGAGAATGCGCTCGCGATGTTTCAAGGGCGCGAAGCCTGAGGGGTCCTGCGCGCCGGTGAAGCCGACAAGATGCGCCGGATCGACATTGAGCTTGAACGCCGGCGGCGGACGCATCCAGCTCTGCGCGACGACATCCATATAGGCCGTCTTCAGCATGTGGTTGAGGCCCCATTGCGTCGGCACGAAACAGGACTTCGAAGAATCCGACATGTCCCAGTAATAGGTGTCGGGACGCAGTTCGAGGGTGGCGTCGCCTTCGAAGACGGCGATTGAGCCTTCATGCATGAGATGGCGCACTTCGGCGAAGCCCGCGAAGGGGTCGACGAGATGGTAGTAGACGCCTAGACACAGAACGATGTCGAAAGTCTCGTTGAGCTTCGAGGCCTCGTAGATCGACACGCTCTGATTGACCTCGACGTTGGACTTGAGCAGCTTTTTGGCGAGGCGCAGCCCGGCGCCGCTCGCCCAGTTTTGGCTCACGTCGTCGGTGGCGAGCACGCGTTTGGCGCCCCGCCGCTCGGCGTAAAAGCTCCAGAATCCGTCCCAGCAGCCGATTTCGAGCACGCTCTTGCCGGCGAAATCAATCTTGTCGAGCTCGTTCTCGATGAAGCGCCAGATGCGGCGGTGATCGTCGGCTTGCGACACGCTGAGGGCGCGCAGCCCGTCTCCGAAATCGAACTCATGATACCAGTGAATGGCGTCAATTTCTTTTTGCAGCGCTTCGCGCGAGGCTGCGTCCTGCACGTCCATCGAATGTTCCCTGGATGATTGATGCGACAGGCGCGCGAAAGCTCCCGCTCTCTATCGCGGCGATGGCGCGGAGTTTGCCTTTATTCCGCGCTCCACGCAAGGCTGGGGCGCGACGTCGCCCGATCCGGGCGCTCCATCTCCGATGCGAAGGCGCAAATGCGCGGCGCGATTTCCGCGCGGAATCGCGAGCCATTGAAGACGCCGTAATGGCCCACGCCTTTCTGCATATAATGGCTCTTTCGCGCCGCGGGGATGTTGGCGCACAGCTCCAGCGCGGCTTCGGTCTGGCCGACGCCGGAAATGTCGTCCTTTTCGCCTTCGACGGCAAATAGCGCCGTGCGCCGGATCGCCGCGAGATCGATCAGATTGCCGCGGTGACGGAACAGGCCGAGCGGCACCTGGTGACGGACGAAGATGCGATCGACGGTCTGCAAATAGAATTCCGCGGTCAAATCCATCACCGCGAGATATTCGTCATAAAAATCGCGGTGCTTTTCGGTGGAGTCGCCGTCGCCCTCGATGAGATGATTGAACATTTCGAAATGGGCCGAAACGTGCCGCTCGAAATTCATCGACATGAAGCCGGACAGCTGCAGGAAGCCTGGATAGACCTGACGTCCCATGCCGGCGTGCGGGAAAGGCACCGTGTGAATGCAGTGGCTGCGGAACCAATCGATGCCGCGCTGCTGCGCGAGCTTGTTGACGGCGGTCGGATTGACGCGCGTGTCGATGGGGCCGCCGATCAGCACCATGGACTGCGGCGTGTCGGGATCGTCTTCCGCCTCCATTGCGGCGATCGCGCAGATCAACGGCACGGACGCCTGACAGACTCCGAGCGTGTGCAGGGAGGCGTCCATCGCGCTCGGCGCGAGGAAGCGCATCATGTCGCACAGGTAGTCGATATAATCGTCAAGATCGAAAACGCCGTCGGCGAGCGACACCGTGCGCGCGTCGCTCCAGTCCGTGATGTAGACGTCGTGGGTCGGCAGAAAGGCTTCGACCGTGCCGCGCAACAGCGTTGCGTAATGGCCGGACATCGGCGCAATGATCAGCAGTTTCGACTGCTGGGGCGCGACGCCAGGAAACTGCCGATCAAAGCGCAGCAGTCTGCAAAAGGGCCGGCTCCAGACGATGTCCTCGACGATCTCGACCTCAGTCCCGTCGACAGTGGTTGTATCAAAGCCGAACAACGGCTTGCCGTAGCGGCGCGTCATGCGCTCGAACAGCTCCGCGGACGCGGCGATACTGCGGCCGAGCGAGGTATGATGCATCGGATTGAGTGGGTTTTTTAGCGCGTGCAGCATCGCGTCGCTCGCCGCCCGCGCCGGGGCAAAAGCCAAGTGCAGCATTTCGTAAAGCTGGTAGGAAATCCGATCCATCGTCACGCTTCTCCCGCCACCCCCATCGCAGCCGCCGCGCTGCAGGTTTCATGTTGCGCTGCACAAAACAGCCTATAACAAATTCAAGATGGGGGAAATTGGAAATCTGACGAGGGGTGCGTGGCCAGCCGATAAATTCGCAATTTTGTTATATTCACGCCGCCAAGGCCCCGATTGCAAGCGCAATCCAGAGCAAGGCGGCGGATCGTCGATAGAGCGCGAGCGCGAGATGGATATCCGCGGCGGTCGCCGATCGGCGCCCATGCCCAAGCGTCGCGCCCCGAACTACCCGAGAACCGCCGTAGGCGCGTGGTCCGCCAAGTTCGAGGCCGAGCGCGCCGGCCGCCGCGGCTTCGGGCCAGCCGGCGTTGGGGGAGACATGGTTCGGCGCGTCCCGACGGGCGGTCGCCAGCGCCTGCGCCGGAGAGGCGCTCCTCAGTATCAAGGCGCCGGCCGCCAGCAGGCCCGCCGCCGCGCGGGCGGGGAAGAAATTCATCAGATCGTCGCAGCGCGCCGCGGCCCAGCCGAAGGCGAGATAGCGGGAGGACTTGTGGCCGATCATGCTATCGGCGGTGTTGACGGCTTTATAGGCCAGCGCGCCCGGCAGGCCGAAGATGGCGAGCCAGAGCGCCGGCGCGACGACGCCGTCGGAAAAATTCTCGGCGAGGCTCTCGATCGCCGCGCGGGCGACTCCCGCCTCGTCGAGCGCCGACACGTCGCGGCCGACGATTTTCGCGACCGCTGTCCTCCCGTCTTCGATCGAGACCGCCAGACCCTCGGCGACCGCGACGACATGGGCGTGGAGGCTGCGCTGCGCCAGCAGCGTGGACGAGACCGCTGCGAGCGCGATCCATCCGAAAGGGAGCGCAAGCGCCGCGCGTTCGATCAAGACGCCGGCGCCCGCCGCGATCACGACAAGCGCGGCGAACGCGAGCGCGCCTTTCCACCGCCGACGCGCGAAGGAGTCGTTTTCACAGTTCAGGCGACGATCGAGCGTGTCGATCAGCGCGCCGATCCATGTCGCCGGATGGCCGATTCGACGAAAGAGCGCGTCCGGATAGCCGACGCCCGCCTCGATGGCGAGCGCCAGCAGCGCGAGTTTGAAATTCACCGTCCGAAAAGCGCGGTGATCGAGGCCTTGGCGAGCGCATTCTGATTGATGGTGAAGCCGGCGATGGCGGTACGGCCATGGGCGGCGTCGCCGAGGTTTTCGGTCTTGAGCGCGTAGACCGTGAAGATGTAGCGGTGCGGCTTGCCGGGCGGCGGGCAGGGGCCGCCATAGGCCTTGTCGCCGAAGTCGGTCTCAAGCTGATGCGCGCCGGGGGGCAGATTTTTACCCGACGCGTCTCCGGCGCCCCGCTTCAACCCGCGAGCGTCGGCGGGAATGTCGACGACGAGCCAATGCCAGAAGCCGGCGCCGCCGGTCGGCGCGTCGGGATCATGGACGGCGACGGCGAAGCTCTTGGTGCCAGGCGGCGGATCGCTCCAGCTGAGCTCCGGCGAGACGTTCCCGCCGGTGCAGCCGAAGGAATCATAGACATGCTTCATGTCGATGGTCTTGCCTTCGCCGATGTCGGGACTTGTGAGTTCAAAAACATGGGCGCCGCTCGAATCCGCGGCTGCCAGCGCCATAAGGCCGAGGAAGGACGAAACGCTGCGAAACATGGAAGCGTGCTCCTCAAATCTGGAAATCGCCGCATCTTGTAGCGGATCGGCGCGCCGGTGTCGCGCGTCCTTGCTTCGCGGTAAAGAGGGCGCATGAGCGATGCGGGAAGCAGGCGTCCTTTGCGCCGCGGCTGGACGACGGGCGCTTGCGCGACCGCAGCGGCGCGCGCCGCCTTCGAGGCGCTGGCGACGGGCGAACCGCCGCCCGATCCGGTCGAGATCGCGCTGCCGTCGGGAAAGCGCGTCGCCTTCGCCCTGGCGACCTTCGAGCGCGGGGAAGATTTCGCCAGGGCCGGCGTGGTCAAGGACGCCGGCGACGATCCCGACGTCACCCACGGCGCCCTTGTTTGCGCGCGGGTGCGGCGCGGCGCTCCCGGCGCCGGCGTGCGTTTCTTTGCGGGCGAAGGCGTCGGCACGGTGACCCGACCCGGCCTGCCGCTGCCGCCCGGCGAGCCGGCGATCAATCCGGTTCCGCGCAGAATGATGCGCGAGACGATTTTGGAGGCGAGCGCGAAGATCGGCCTCGCTCCTGACGCCGACATCGAAATTTCAATTCCAGGCGGCGAGGCGCTCGCCAAGCATACGCTCAACGGCCGTCTCGGCATCGTCGGCGGCCTATCGATTCTCGGCACGACCGGGATCGTCACGCCTTTTTCCTGCGCCGCCTGGATCGACAGCATTCATCGCGGCGTCGACGTGGCGCGGGCGAGCGGCCTGACCCATATCGCCGGCGCGACCGGCTCGACCTCAGAAGCAGCGGTGAAGCGGCTCTATGATCTGCCTGAAACGGCGCTCATCGAAATGGGCGATTTCGTCGGAGGATTTTTGAAATATCTTCGCACCCATCCGGTCGCGCGTATCACGATCGGCGGCGGCTTCGCCAAGATGACAAAGCTCGCGCAGGGACGGCTCGATCTCCATTCAGGGCGTTCGAGCGTCGATTTCGCGCAATTGGCGCAAACGGCGCGAGAGATTGGCGCTGGACAGGAGATCGCGGCGCTCATCGCCAGCGCCAACAGCGCGCTCGAAGCCTTGCAGATCGCGCAAGGCGCAGGCGTCGATCTGGCGGCGCCGATCGCGCACGCCGCATGGAAAACCGCGACGCGGACGCTCGACACGATGGAAAGTGAGTTGGACATCATCATATTCGACCGGGAGGGCGCGCTGCTCGCCCGGACGCCGTTTCGGGAGACGAAGTGATCATCGCATCTGGAAAAGCGTCATTGCGAGCGAAGCGAAGCAATCCACAACGCTGGGACCTCTGGATTGCTTCGTCGCTGACGCTCCTCGCAATGGCGGATGGGCGGTGTCCATGAGCGAAAATCCGCATCTCACTCTCGTGCTCGGCGGCGCGCGCTCAGGAAAAAGCGCTTATGCGGAGCGCCTGATCGCCGCGCATCCGGGCCCGTGGATCTATATTGCGACCGCCGAGATTCTTGACGATGAGATGCGCGCGCGCATCGAGGCGCATCGTCTGAGGCGCGGCGAGAGCTGGCGCACGATCGAAGCGGCGCAAACGCTCGTCGAAGCGATCGGCGCAGCGCCAAACGATCGTCCGCTGCTCATCGACTGCCTCACGTTGTGGCTGAGCAATCGGCTATTAGGCGGCGCCGATCTTTCATCTGATCGCGCGGCGCTCGTTCACGCTCTGTCGTTCCGCGCGGCGCCGACTGTCACAGTCTCGTCGGAAGTCGGGTTGTCTATTGTGCCGGACAATGCGCTGGCGCGTTCTTTTCGTGATGCGGCAGGCGAATTGCATCAGGCCGTATCGCGGATTGCGGGCAGGGTCGCGCTCGTCGTCGCGGGCAATTCGCTGATCGTGAAGGGCCGGCCATTCGTCTGAATCGCGGGCGTTTACCGCGCAAGCATATCGTCATGCAATTTTTTTAATGGAGAAGCTTATGTCCAGTGTCTTACGCGCCTATGTCTTCATCGCCGCCGCTCTGTTGACCTTGGCGAGCGCCGGACTTGCTTCTGGCGCCGAGCGCCTGGCGCCTTACGGGGCAACTCTTTCCGAAACCTCTGTGTCGGGGCTTTCATCCGGCGCGGCGATGGCCTTGCAGTTCCATGTCGCGCATTCCGGCGTCGTCAAAGGCGCCGGGATCATCGCCGGCGTTCCCTATGACTGCGCGGAGCGGAGTTTGAGCCGCGCGACAAGCAATTGCATGAATCCCGACGCTAGGCATCCGGTCCCCGATCCGGCGCACTTAAAGGACGTCACCGATTCGCTCGCGCGATCGGGGGCGATCGACGATCCGGCCAATTTGAATGACGCGCGCGTGTGGCTCTTTTCCGGCCGTAAGGATGAGACGGTGTTTCCCGTCGTGATGAATGCGGCGCGCGACTATTACGCCTATTACGTGCCGCCGGACGGCATCGTCTATCGCAACGACATCGGCGCCGGACACGCCCTGGTGACGGAGGACTATGGCGACAAGGACTGCGCCGTGACCAAGGCGCCGTACATCGTCGATTGCGACTTCGATTCCGCGAAAGCGCTGCTCGAACAGATTTACGGCTCGCTCAATCCGGCGAGCGCGCAGCCTGCCGGAAAATATGTCGAATTCGACCAGAAGGAATTTCTGCCCGACGGCAATGCCTATGTTCACAGCATGAGCGATATCGGCTACGCCTATATTCCGCATGTCTGCGCCATGGAGACGTGCCGCGTGCATGTCGCGCTGCATGGCTGCAAACAGCAGGCCGCCGAGATCGGCGACGCCTTCTATAAGCATGCGGGCTACAATCGCTGGGCGGATACGAACCACATCATCGTCGTCTATCCGCAAACCATCAGCCGCCTGGGTTTGGGCTTCCCGTTCTATACGTTGAATTTCGTGTGGAACCCCAACGCCTGCTGGGACTGGTGGGGCTATGACAGCGTCGACTACCATACGAAAAAAGGGCCGCAGATCGCCGCGATCCGAGCGATGGTGGACAGGCTCGCGACGAAGCCGTGAGACGCGCAGGTTGAAGGCCCCTCGTCCCTCGAGACGCGGCCTTCGGCCGCTCTTCAGGATGAGGGGCTTATCGACGGACACTTGCATCCAGCTTCAGCGAGCAGTCCTCATGCTGAAGAGCCGCGAAGCGGCGTCTCGAAGCACGAGGACTGCCGAGCTTCAGCGTGAGGCGAGAAGCCGCAACGCTCTGATCAACCGCTCGCCGCCTTAAACCCTTTTTCGAGATCGGCGATGATGTCGTCGATGTGTTCGATGCCGATCGAGAGGCGCACATAGCCGGGCGTGACGCCTGACGCGAGCTGAGCGTCCTCGGCGAGCTGCGAATGGGTCGTCGTCGCGGGATGGATGGCGAGGCTGCGCGCGTCGCCGATATTGGCGACGTGGTAGAACATTTCCAGCGCATCGATGAAGCGGCGGCCCGCCTCAAGGCCGCCCTTCAGTTCGAAGCCGATAAGCGCGCCATAGCCGCCTTTCAGATAGGCGTCGGCGCGCCGGCGCATCTCGCCGGTCTGCTGCGACGGATGAATGACCCGCGTCACTTCGCTGCGCTTAACCAGGAAGTCGACGACTTTCTCCGTGTTCTGCACATGGCGCTCCATGCGCAGCGTCACCGTCTCGACGCCCTGCAGCGTCAGAAAGGCGTTGAACGGCGCGGGCGCAGGACCAAGATCGCGCAGCAGCGTCGCGCGCGCCTTGATGATATAGGCGACCGGACCGATCGGCTTGACCGCCTCGACCCAGATCGCGCCGTGATAGCTCGGATCGGGCGTATTCAAGGCCGGCTGACGCTGTGGAAATTTCTCCCACTCGAAATTGCCGGAATCGATGATCGCGCCGCCGATCGAATTGCCGTGGCCGCCAAGATATTTCGTCGTCGAATAAACCACGATCGTCGCGCCGTGATCGATCGGCCGGCAAAGAATCGGCGCGGCGGTATTGTCCATGATCAGCGGCACGCCGAGTTCACGGCCGATCGCCGCGACTTCGGCGATCGGAAATACCGTGAGTTTGGGATTAGGCAGAGTCTCCGCGTAATAGGCGCGCGTGCGTTCGTCGGTGGCGCGGCGGAAATTCTCCGGGTCGGCCGGATCGACGAAGCGCACCTCGAGGCCCTGGTCCTTCAGCGTATTGGCGAAGAGATTCCAGGTGCCCCCGTAAAGATCGGTTGACGAGACGATATTGTCGCCGACGCGCGCGAGATTCTGTATCGACAGCGCCGACGCCGCCTGTCCGGAGCCGAGCGCCAGAGCTGCGACGCCGCCTTCCAGCGCCGCCAATCGCGCCTCCAATACGCCCGTCGTCGGATTGCCGATGCGGGTATAGATGTGGCCAAGCTCCTTGAGCGCGAAAAGACTGGCGGCGTGCTCGGTGTCGCGAAACTGATAAGAGGTCGTCTGATAGATCGGTACGGCGACGGCGCCGTTAGTTTCATCCGCGCGCCATCCGGCGTGGAGCGCAATTGTTTCGGCGTGCGTGCTGTCGACGGCCATCATCTACCTCCTGGCGTGAGCGTAGGCTGAATAAAACAAAGCGAAGGCGCGCGCCATACCTCCCATTGCTGCTTCTGTTGGCTCCGCCATTTACTTGCAGGGGCCGACGCTTGGCGCAAACGGAAGCCGTCGCAGGAGTTCAAAATGAAGAAACGAATCGTCATCGCAAGCCTTGCGCTCGCCATTTTCGCGCCCGCGGCGCTGGCCGAAGAGCAGCCGCCGCAGCAGCAGGAGCCGGGCGTAACTTCAGGTCCAGCGGCCAGCGCTCCGGTCGAGCCGTCAGGCGCCGTGCAAAAGGACAATCCGCAAGCAGCGGATGTCAATGACAGCGGCCTATCTGGACCAAGTGGCACTACCGCCGGCGCGCCCGGCGTCGAAGGCAAGAAGGGAACGCAGAGCGGCCAGGAATGGGCGCCGCCCGAAGAAATCCGGCGCAAGAAAGCGCCAAGCTCATAACGTCAGTTTGGGCGCCACGCAGGCGAGCGCGAAGGCGTATTCGAGCGCGGTGTCTTCAAGCGCCTCGAAGCGGCCCGAGGCGCCGGCGTGACCGGCACCCATATGGGTGAAGAGCAGCACGGGTCCGCCGCCGCTCATGGTTGCGCGAAGCTTCGCGACCCATTTGAGCGGCTCCCAATAGGTGACGCGAGGATCGGTCACGCCGGCGATGGCCAGAATCGGCGGATAGGTTTGCGCGCGCACATTGTCGTAAGGCGAATAGGCGGCGATGCGATCATAGGCGTCGACGCTGGCGATCGGATTTCCCCATTCCAGCCATTCCGGCGGCGTCAGTGGAAGATCGTCGCGCAGCATCGTGTTGAGCGTGTCGACGAAGGGAACGCTGGCGACGACGCCCGCAAAGAGTTCCGGCGCTTCATTGGCGACGGCGCCCATCAGCAGCCCGCCGGCCGACCCGCCCTGCGCCACGATGGCGCCTTCATGCGTATAGCCAGCGGAGACGAGATGGCGCGCGCAATCGATGAAGTCGAAGAAGCTGTTGCGCTTGTTCTCGAGCTTGCCGTCTTCGTACCAGCGCCAGCCCTTGTCGGTTCCGCCGCGAATATGCGCGCGGGCATAGACGAAGCCGCGATCGACGAGTGACAGGATGTCTTCGTTGAAGCTTGCCGACAGCGCATAGCCATAGGCGCCATAGCCGTAAAGCAGCAGCGGCGCGCCTTCCCCGCCGGGCGTGAAGTCGGCGCGATGCAGAAGCGTGACCGGCACGCTTTCGCCGTCGCGCGCCGTCGCGAAAAGCCGCTTCGTCACATATTGCTTTGGATCATGGCCGGAGGGGATTTCCTGGCGCTTGCGCAAGACGCGCCTGCGCGTCGCCATGTCGTAGTCATAGGTCTCGTCGGGCGTCGTCATCGACGAATAGACGAAGCGCAAGATGTCGGTGTCGAATTCGAGTCCGGGGTCGAGCGAAAGCGAATAGGCTTCCTCCTCGAAATGAATTGCGTGTTCCTCGCCGCTCGAAAGCGTGCGGATGACGAGTTTCGGTAGGGAGTTCTCACGAAGCAGCCAGACGAGATGACGCGCATAGAGGGTGAAGCCGTCGATCATCACGCCGTGGCGATGGCAAACGACGTCTTTCCAATTTTCGCGGCCGGGCTCCGCCAGCGGGGCGACGGAGATGCGAAAATCGTCGGTGCCGTCGGCGTTGTTGCGAATGTAGATGAGGTCGCCATGTGGCTCCACATCGTAGCGCAGGCGCGGTTCGCGCGGCGCGACGATGCGCGGCGTGGGATCGCCTTCGCGAAGATCGATGAGCCAACATTCCGTCGCGTCATGTCCGTGGATCGACACGATGGCGAAACGCCTGCAACGGCTTTCATGCAGGCCGACGAACCACGCGCTGTCCGTTTCTTCGATGATCAGCGCGTCATTGGCGGGATCGTCGCCCACCTCGTGCCGAAACACCTGCGAAGTGCGATGGTTCTCGTCAATCAGCACATAGTAATAGGCTTTCGAATCGGCGCGCCAGACGATCGAACCGTCGCTGTCGCTCACCACGTCGGCGCGGTCGCAGCCATCACTCAGCGCCCGCGTGCGAATATCATATAGTTCCGAACCCGCATCGTCGACGCTCCAGGCGAGTTGCGCATGATCCGGCGCATGGGCGGCGTCGCCGATATCGAAGAACTCATGGCCTTGGGCGAGCGCGTCGCCGTCGAGAAGGATGGTTTCGGAGCCGCCGTCGCGCGGCGTGCGGCAGTAGCGCGGATGTTCCGCGCCTTCATGGAAGCGTTCGAAATAGGCGAAAGGCCCGTCCGGATCGGGAACGTCGCTGTCGTCTTCCTTGATGCGCGCGCGCATCTCGGCGACGAGCGTCTTCCGCAAACTTCCAAGCGGCGCCATGACTCGCTCGCAGTATGCGTTTTCCGCTTTGATCAGCGTGGCGATGTCGACGGGAAGCGCATCGGGATCGCGCAGCACCTCGCGCCAGTTCTTCGCGGCGAGCCAGTCGTAAGCATCGTCGAGCGCGCGCCCATGGACGACTCGGCGCGTGTCGCGCCGCGCGGCGACGGGCGGCGCCGCGCCTTCAAGATCGAACCGCCAGTCCAAGTTTTTATCGCGGTCCATGCTATCGCGGTCCATGTCTTCCTCCGCCGATCTTTCGCCGGAGGCTTTTATCATCATCGCTTGCAGCGCAGCACGGAGATTTCCCTGACCGAGAGAAATCGAAGCAATTTGTAAATCCTTCGCGCCTTAGCCTTGCCTCAAACGACCTGTTCACTTTCGGCTAAAGGAGCGATTCATGCGTTACTCTCATGCTGCGCTCAGTCCTGTTTCCGACCGCGAGCGAAAGATCGCTGGCCACAGCGCCGCGCCTTTGCGCCGAACGTCGGCGCCGCGTCGGCTGATGTGGAAGATCGTCTATTCGGGCTTCGTCGCCGGCGTCGCGGTCTATGTGTGGTGGCGGCGTTAGCCTTATTCTCGGCCCTGCTGCGCTGCATCAAAGACAAACTGTCATAATTCCCCTAAGCTTTAAGCGCGGCCGATCGCGGATGCGCGCTCGCGCGTGATGAGTCGCGCCGCGAAGGATCAACACAGGGCGTTGCGGCGCGCCTCAACACACAGAAGAAGCGTAAATGTTCACGAGCATGAAATGCATTGCCGCCGGCGTTCTTTGCGCCGCCCTTTCCTTCGGCGCCGCGCTCGCGGAGCCAAAGACCCCGGCGCCCGCCGGAAACGCGCCGACGACCTGGGCGCCGCCCGCCGAAATCGCGCCTAAGGCGGCGCCCGCAGAGACGCCTCCGCCGAAGGCCGAAACGCCTGCCGCTGCGGCGCATCCCGCGCCTGCCGCCTCGGGGGCTAAGACTCATGCGGAGCGAGAAAAGGACTGTCGCGCCCAAGCGGACGCCAAAGGGCTTCACGGCAAGGAGCGCAAACAGTTCAAGTCGGACTGTCTGAAGGGCTGACGAAATTCCGCCGGTCGCTTCGCAACGGCCGGCGGCGCGTTAGAGTAGGTTCCGAAAAAGTTGACCGACTTTTTCGAAGAGAACCTGCTCTAACGTTTTGATTTTGAGCGATTGCTTATCGATCACATGATTCCATGTGATCGGGAAGCGCTCTAATAAACGCGATCGATGCAAAAGTCGACGACTTCGAGCAGCGCGCTCTTCCATGGCGAAGCGGGGAAAATCTCCATCGCGTCACGCGCGATGGCGCCGTAGTGCGTCGCACGCTCGATCGTGTCGTCGAGCGCCTTGTGCTTCTTCATCAGTCCGCAAGCGGTCTCGACGTCGCCGTCCTTGATCTCGCCCTTCTCCAACGTGCGCCGCCAGAACTCGCGTTCTTTCTCATTGCCGCGACGGAAGGCGAGCACGACCGGCAGGGTGATCTTGCCCTCGCGGAAATCGTCGCCGACATTCTTGCCGAGCTTGGCCGAGGAGCCGCCGTAATCGAGCGCGTCGTCGATGAGCTGGAAGGCGATGCCGAGATTCATGCCGTAGCTGCGGGCGGCCGCCTCGTCGGCCTTCGGCTTGCCGCCGAGCATCACGCCGACTTCGGCGGCGGCGGCGAAGAGCTCCGCCGTCTTGCGGCGGATGACGCCCATATAGGCGTCCTCGGTGGTTGTGGTGTCTTTTGCGGCGTTGAGCTGCATGATCTCGCCTTCGGCGATCACCGCGGCGGCCTGCGAAACGACGGTGAGCGGCGCGATGACGCCGGGCTCGACCATCATCTTGAAGGCGTGGCCGAGCAGAAAATCGCCGACGAGCACGCAGGTCTGATTGCCCCACAGCATGCGCGCGGCGATCTTGCCGCGGCGCATGTCGCTTTCGTCGACGACGTCGTCATGGAGCAGAGTCGCCGTATGCATGAATTCGATGCCGGCGGCGAATTTCAGATGGCCGTCGCCCCTGTAGCCGCACATGCCGGCGGTGGCGAGGACGAGCATCGGCCGCAAGCGCTTGCCGCCGGCGGAAATGAGATGGTTGGCGACTTCGGGGATCGTCGTGACGTCGGAGCCCATGCGCTGGATGATCAGCTGATTGGTGCGCTCCAGGTCTGGTTTGATGAGTTCGAGGAGACTGTCGAGGCCGGCGTCCTTTTTCTCCTCGAGCGGAATGACGATACCCACGGACCCCCCTTAAGCCTTGCGCTTTGTTGGGCGAACTTACGGCTTTGGGGTGGAGGCGGCAAGTCGCGGCGGAGGCGGCGCGCAATCACTCTCCCCTTGAGGGGGAGGGTCGCATTGCGATAGCAATGCGGGGTGGGGTGACAGGCGGCAAAGACTTTGGGTTCACCCCACCCTGGCGCTGCGCGCCGACCCTCCCCCTCAAGGGGAGGGTGGAGCGCGCGGGATGTAAGTCTCTCGGCTCCTATGAAAGACGCGCGTTTGGATGGCTTTCTCGACGGACGCCTGCGCCTGCGTCAAAGTGCGGCCGGCCATCGCGCCGGCACGGACGCCGTGCTGCTCGCCGCTGCGACGCCCGAAAATCAACAGGGGCTCATTCTCGATATTGGCGCGGGGGCGGGCGCGGTCGGGCTGATGGCGGCGCTGCGCGCGCCGGGCGCGACCGTCGGCCTTGTGGAGATTGACGCCGAATCCTGCGCGCTGGCGCGCGAGAATCTCGCGGCAAATGATCTCAACGCGCGGGCGCTCGTTTACCACGCCGACGTTCTTACTGCGACATCGCGCCGCGCCGCCGGTCTGATCGACGAAAGCGCCGCGCTGGTTCTCACCAATCCGCCGTTTCATGCAGCGGGCAAGGTGCGCGTGACGCCGGACGCCGACAAAGCGCGCGCTCATGTCGCGCGCGCGCCGCTCGCCGACTGGGTGCGGGCGTGCCTCGCGCTGCTCGCGCCCGGCGGAACATTCGTGATGATTCACCGCGCCGACGCGCTCGCCGAATGTTTATCGGCGGTCGAGGGAAGGTTAGGGGGCGTAACGATCGCGCCCGTTCACACGCGAACTGATGCGCCGGCGACGCGTATTCTTCTCACCGGCGTCAAGGGGTCGAAAGCGCCGCTGTCGCTGTTGAAGGCGATCGTCGTCGAGCGGCGCAATCAGGAATCCGGCGGACCGTAGTCCTCACCCTCATCCTGAGGAACAGCTTCGATCTCCGGCTTCCTCGTCCTTCGAGACGCGAGCTGCGCTCGCTCCTCAGGATGAGGAAGCCAGTTGCTTGCGGCCTCTTACGCCGCGCGTTGCGGCGCAATCGGCGGGCTCGCGAGCTGCGGCTCCCAATAATTGCCCTTGTCGAACATGTGCCGCGCCTGCGCATATTGGAACATGATGCGCGCGGCGATGGTGATGGTCTCCGGCTTGCGCACCGCGGCGCCCCAGACCTTGTTCCACATGCGGCCTTCCGCTTCGCCCATCTTGCGCACGTCCATGCCGACCTGCATCGCCTGCTGCTCCACTTCGCGCAGCATTTTCGCGTCGAAGGGTTGCGGCGCCGGCCCTTTGCGGTGGCGGCCGAAGGTTTTGATCATGTTCACCATGCGCTCGCCGAAGGCGGCCGGCGAATAAAGCGCGTTGCACAGATTCTGCATGCCGTCATGCAGCGCCTCCATGCTCATCGTCTGGCACTGGATGTTGGAGCTCCACGGCACCGCCTGGGTCTCGACGCCGCCGGTGATCAACCGGCCTTCGCGGGTGATGCGGTCAAAGAGCGGCGTCGCTTCTGAGGCCATCAGCGCGCCGAGGCTGAAGATCGGAATCGGCGTCGCCATGGCGAAATCATATTGCTGGGCGAAGACGCCCGGGCCGTCATGGTCGAAGCCGACGATCATGCCGCCCATCACCGACATGCCGTGATCGACGAGCTTCTGGATTTCGTCGACGAGGCTGATCTTGAGATTCTGCCGCTTGCCGGTCTCGCGCAGGCTTTCGACATTGGGCGTCTCGATGCCGACGAAGACCTGCGTCAGGCCCGCCGCGACGCACATGTCGAGCAGTTCCTCGTCGCGGGTCGCGTCGATGGAGATCTGCGTGACGAACTCCATCGGACGATCGCGCCGCCAATGCGCCATCGCGGCGAGCAGCTCCTTGCAATGCGCGCGATAGGCGGTGAAATTGTCGTCGGCCAGAAAAGCCGTGCGATAGCCGGCGTTCCACAGCGCGTCGATCTCGGCGATGACATTGGCGATCGGCTTGTGGCGCTGCTTGCGCCCGAGATATTGAATGACGTCGCAGAATTCGCATTCGAACGGACAGCCGCGCGAGGTCTGCACCGCGCCCAGAATCGCGCGGTCGTTGCGATAGAGGTCCCAGCGCGGCAGCGGCGAAGAAGCGAGCGACGGCTTGTCGCCGACATAGCTGTCCTTCGGCTTGCCGGCGCGAAGATCGGAGAAAAGGTCGGCCGCGATTTCCTCGGTCTCGCCGCTCACCAGCACGTCGCAATGATCGCGCAGCCGCGCCGGCGACAGGCTCGCATAAGGCCCGCCGATGATGACTTTCTTGCCGCGGCGGCGGAATTCGTCGGCGATGGCGATCATGCGGCCGCGCTGGCTGACCTTGCCGGTGATCGCGATATAGTCGGCGGGATGGTCGAAATTCACCGGTTCAACCTGCTCCTCGCAGAGTTCGAATTCGAAGTCCTTGGGAGCGAGCGCGGCGACCGTCGCCGTGGCGAGGTCGGCCATCATCACGCCGCCAGGCGCGCCGGAGGCGGCGAGCGCCTCGCCGCCGAAATAGGTTGGAAAATCGCCGGCAGGATTGATCAGATAGATCGAAACGGTCATGCAATACCCCTCATGCGCTTCGAAGCCGCACGCTAATTGATCTTCACAATTCCGACAAGAAACTTGTCGTCATTCCAATCTGCGGCGGCGACGCGCGAACCCAACGAAAAAAGCGGCCGAGGGGGCCGCTTTGTTTTCGTGCGTAAAAATAACCGCTTAGAGATGGGCGACGACCGCCAGCCGGCGGATTTCGCCGTTCTTATAGGCGCGCAGGAAGGCCTGATAGTCGCGGAAGGACACGCAGCCGTTCGAATCGCCGTTGGGGCCGAGCATATAGGTATGGGCGAGCAGGCCGGCGCGGCCGAAAATCGCGCCTTGGCCGCCAACCGGGGTGAGGCGCAGCGCCTGGACGCCGTGGAACAACGCCTCGCGCGGCGTCAGATCGTAGAGATGGGGCGGCGTCGCGCCGCGCATGCGCAAATGGACGAAGCGCGGATCGTCAAGATGTTCGCGCAGGCCGGAATGCGCCTCGAGCTTCACGCCATTCGGCAGGTAAACCGTATGCGCGGAAATGTCGTAGATGGCGGTGTAGCGGTCGTAGCGCGACGCAGGTCCGACGGCCGCGCCGGCCGCGCCGCCGAGGATGCCGGATTTCAGGTCGGAAATTGCGCCGCCATCCGGCGCCGCATAGGCCAGCGCCTGTCCGCGCGGCTGCTGCTGACGCGCCTCCTGCGCGGCGTCGCCGAGGCCGAAGAATTTCTCGAAGATCGAGCGCTCGTCGGAGGGCGAGGCCGGCACGACGGTGGTGCGGGCCATGCGGCGCAGCGAGCCCTCATAGAGGCCGCGGCCGGCGACGGAGAGTTCGGCCGGGCGGCGCGGCGGCAGCGGCGCCCCGTCCAAGCCCTCGGCCGACGCGACTTGGGCGTCGTCGCCATCCTGCTGCTCGGGAACGGCGGCGGCGGGCGTATGCGGGGCCGGCAAAACGCTGGCGTCGAGTCCGCCGCGCATCGTGGTTTCAGCAAGCGCCAGCGTCTGCGGCCGGCCGCCGAGGCCGACGATCGCGCCGTAAGGGTTTGGCGCGCCGTGGGATATTTGGGTATTCTGCGCGGCGGGCGCGGCGGCGACCTTGGCATTGGTCGTGCGCTGCGACAGCGCCCACCACCCCGCCGACAGGCTCACGGCGAAAGCGACGCCGGCAATGGCGAGGTGAGACGAACTCTTGCGAGAATAAATCCCGCGTTCGAAAGAATTGAAATCGATTGGCGCACCGATTCCTTGCATCATTCGCCCCTACCTCCGAACTGATCTTCCGCCGCAGGGCTCTCGACTTCGCCGACATTTGCGCGACTTTGCGTCAACGTCGGGGGAACGCCAGAACTGCGCGGAACGCCCGCACATATTCTCACCAGAACTAAACGGCCTTGCTTTGGCTACTTTGGGGCGAATTCTTGTCGGCGTCGACGGTACGTCCGAATAGTTAAAGCTTTGAAAATGCCGGGTTTCTGGAATCGCGCCGCGCTGGCGCCGCAAAGTTAGCCCGGCTTTGCCGCCTAGGTTGACGCGGCGGGGCGGGCTTGATCCGTGAGCCCCGGCGTGGAACCCGTCGCCGATTCACGTGGTTCTATGAGGTAGGGAGACGCGCAGGATGAAGAACGGAATCGAAGGCAAGGTCGTCGCCATCACCGGCGCGTCGAGCGGCATTGGCGAAACCACCGCGCGCCATCTCGCCGCGCTTGGCGCCATGGTCGTTCTTGGCGCGCGCCGGCTGGAGCGGCTGGAGGTCATCGCCGCCGGGATCAATGCGGCGGGCGGGAAGGCCAAGCCCATCGCCATGGACGTGACGAAGCAGGCCGATGTCGAGGCTTTCGTCGCCGGCGCGGTTCAGGCCTTCGGCAGGCTCGACGTGCTTATCAACAACGCCGGGCTGATGGCGATCGCCCCGCTCTCGGAGCTAAGGACCGAGGAATGGGACCGGATGATCGACATCAACATCAAGGGCCTGCTGTATGGAGTCGCCGCCGCCTTGCCCTTGTTTCAAAAACAAGGGTCCGGCCATTTCATCAATATTTCCTCGGTCGCGGGCCTGAAAGTCTTTAGCCCGGGCGGGACGGTCTACAGCGGCACGAAATTCGCGGTCGCGGCGATTTCGGAAGGGCTGCGCCATGAGGTCGGCGACAAGATTCGCACCACCGTCATCATGCCCGGCGCGATCGACACGGAATTGAAGTCGGGCACGTCGGACCCGGCGAGCCGAAAATTCGTCAACGCATTTTACGAGCAAGCGATCCCGGCGGAATCGATCGCCCGGGCGATTGCCTATGCGATCGAACAGCCGGCGAATGTCGATGTGAACCAGATTGTTATTCGGCCGACGGCGCAGGAGTTTTGAGGGGGGATCGCAAGCGATGGATAACCAGGAAGGTTAGGGTCCAGACCCATAAACTGCTTGGCATGAACCAAGCGTTGTGATTCACGGCTTCCTGAAAGGGGACGCTGATGATTCTGGATCACTTCTGGCTGACGGCGGCGCAGTTTTCGAA
>JALHNQ010000051.1 GCA_022843405.1 Methylocystis sp.
GCTGGCGCCACAGGCTCCATCGCTTGCTGCGTCACAAACCAACTACAGCAAAGTTTGTCACCGCTCTGTCATCCAGCGTCGGCTTCACTGTCGCCCGACAGTTAACCGGGGGATTAAACCTATGAAACTTCGAGTTGGACAACGCGCGCTCGCCATCGCGGCGTTCGGCTTTTTAGCGACAGCCTCGGCCACGCCGGCCGCGGCCGACACGGCTTCCGAAATCCGCGCGCTGAAGGCGCGGCTCTCCAAGCTCGAAGCCGACGAGGCTCGGGCGAAGCACGAGGCCAAGGCTGCTGCGCAACACGCAGTGGCGGGCGCCCATGCGGCGGCCGCCGGGTCGCCGCCCCCGCCGCAACACTGGTACGAGCGCATCAGCCTGCGTGGCTATACGCAAATGCGTTACAACGCCACTCTGCAAGCCGGTCCTTTTTATAATGACCTCGTTGATCCCGCCGATCGCTCGGTCGGTCCAAGGCAAAACTTCCTCATTCGCCGTATGCGTCTCATCTTCAGCGGCGACATCTCCGATCACCTCTACATCTATATTCAGCCTGACTTCGCCAGTTCGCCCAACCAATCATTCTCGCCGGCGCCCACTCTGGCCACAACCGCCATTTTCGGGGCGTTCAATCCTGGGCTCTTCGGCACCTACCCGAACAATGGCGGCGGCAATTTCGCGCAGCTGCGCGACGCTTACGCAGATATTTACTTCGACAAGGACAAGGAGTTCCGCGTCCGCGCCGGTCAGTCGAAAATTCCCTACGGCTTCGAGAACATGCAGTCCTCGCAGAACCGTTTGACACTTGATCGAAACGACGCGATCAACAGCTGCTGCCGCGACGAACGCGACCTTGGCCTGTTCTTCTACTATACGCCCAAGGAGATGCGGCACCTCTTCCGCGACCTCGTGAAGAACAATCTGAAAGGCTCGGGCGATTACGGCATGTTCGCCTTCGGCATCTATAACGGCCAAGGCGCAAACCGCGTCGAGCTCAACAAAAACATGCATGCGGTCATGCGCTTCACCTATCCTTACGTGTTCGAAAACGGCCAGGTCGTTGAAGCGAGCATTCAGGGCTACACTGGCCGGTTCGTGCCCTTTACTTCCGCGATCACGCCCTCGCTCTTCGGCGGGTCCTTCCTGGCGGGTTTCCGTCCCCCGGGATACCCGGGGGCGGGCATCCCCTACGTCAACGCGCCGGGCTATGGCAGTCTGGGCAACTATACGCTCGGCGTCTATCCCTCGTCGACGCTCACCAATGTGTGGGTGGCGCAAGCGGTGAACGGCGGACAAGGCGTGAAGGACGATCGCGTCGCCGTCTCCGCCATCGTTTATCCGCAGCCGTTCGGCGTGCAGGCCGAATGGAACTGGGGCCGCGGCCCGGTGCTGAACGCCACGCAGACGGGGATTTCGTCCGGCGGCCTCAACGGCGGCTATATTCTCGTCAACTACAAATATGAGGATAAGGATTTCGGCAGCGGCGTGTGGTTCCCCTTCGTGAAGTATCAATACTTCAAAGGCGGCCAGAAATTCGAGAACAATGCGCCGCTGTCAAGGCTCTATGAATGGGACTTCGGCGTGGAGTGGCAACCGCTGCCGGAAGTCGAATTCACGGCGGTCTATGCGAAGATGGATCGCACCAACGTGCTTGCGGCTCCATATCGTCAATTCCATGCCGACTTGCTGAGAATGCAGTTGCAGTGGAACTATTGATCCGCCCTTCGCAAGGCTGAAACCCAAGCGCCCCCGGCTTCGCTGCCGGGGGCTAATTTTTGCCGCGCCGTGGACATGGCCCTTTCCGCTTCGTCATCGAAATCGCATAAGATCGTCATAGGAAGCCGTATCCCATAGGATTTCGGAAGTTGTCGCAAGGACCAGAATGATGCATGCAATCCTGACGTTCGCGCTTGTCGTCGCCTTTACCGTCATGGGCGAGACGGCGCGCGCCGATGATTATCAAAACGCGGCCGCAGCCACGCGCAGGGGCGATTTCGCCTTGGCGTTGAAATTGCTCAGGCCATTGGCCGAGAAAGGCGACGCCAAGGCGCAGTCGGACATTGGCGCGATCTACATGGCCGGGCAGGGCGTGGCGCGCGATTATCAAGAGGCGCTGAAATGGACCAAGCGCGCAGCTCAACAGGGTCTCGCATCAGCCCAATTCAATCTCGGCACGATGTATCTCGACGGACAAGGCGTCACGCGAGATTACAAGGAGGCCATGAAATGGAATTTGCTCGCGGCCGACCAGGGAATCGCCGCGGCGCAGATGAATATCGCGAGCATGTATTATGACGGCGCAGGGGTCGCTCAAGACTATAAGGAGGCGGCCAAGT
The DNA here is from genome assembly GCA_022843405.1 of Methylocystis sp. Lineage (GTDB taxonomy): Bacteria > Pseudomonadota > Alphaproteobacteria > Rhizobiales > Beijerinckiaceae > Methylocystis. The sequence goes on from JALHNQ010000051.1 coordinate 2,335, forward strand.
GGTTGCGGCTCGCGGCGCAGCAGGGCGACGCCGACGCGCAGCTGAGCCTGGGCACCATGTATGTCGCCGGACAGGGCGTCGAGCGCGATCTGCTGCGCGGATATATGTGGACGCAACTTGCGACCGAAACCTTGTCGATGGGCGATAATGAGAAGAAGGCGGTTCGCGAGATGTCCGCCAAGACCTTGTCCGCGGAAGAACTCGCCAAGGCGCAGACCATGGTCGCCCGGTGCAAGGAATCGAAGTTCAAGAACTGCGACTAGATCACGCTGCGTTTAGGCGGAATCGCCTAAACGCAGATAACGTGATCGACGCCAATCGTTTAGAGCGCGCTCCACGCGAAAAACCGGTTCCCACTTTTTCGCAGCGCGCTCTGGACAAGAGGTTGCCGACCCTGTCGGCGCCCGCGGCAATAGGTCTTTTCGACATTCGCCCTTGGATGCTAAACAATTTGGGGGTTTAATCCGCCGCAAGGGAGCGTTCGGCTTCGCCGATGGGGTCGCTCGTGACGACGCTCAGGGGCCTTCTCGGGCGTCCGTTCCCCCGGCGTTACGGCTTGAGAACACGCATGAACCGCTATGACCGCCAGCCCCAGCCTGCTGAAGAGGCCGTCGTCGAATATCTCGATGGCGAATATCGCGTGCGCAAGCCGGGCGCCTATGTCCGCTGCGCGGTCACCGGAGAGCCGATCCCGCTCGAGGATTTGCGTTACTGGAACGTCGATCTGCAGGAGCCCTACAGCGGGCCGCACGCCAAGCTGATGCGTCTTGGCGTCAAGAAGCCGGACTAACGACGCTGCTGGCGCGCATCGTCGCCCGGCTCGAGCAGCCCACGAAGCGCCGCGTCTAGAACGGCGGCGTCATCGAATACGAGCGTGACGGGCAAGGCGTCGGCGCCAAGCGTCGCAAGTCGATCGCCCATTCGCGCCGCATCTTTTTCCGTCGTGAGGAGGCGCGCGCCATTCGCCTGTCGCAACCTCGACAGCGTCGCGTAATCCCGCTCGGTGAACCGGCGGTGATCGTCGAACGAAAGCCGCGCTGCGACCTTTGCGCCGCATTTTTCCAACAGGTCGAAAAATTTCTCTGGCCGGGCGATACCGGCGAACGCCACGACGGGCGTGTCTCTGATCGCTTCGAGCGCGTCGAGGTCAGCCGCAAAATGCGCGGCGGCGACGGGCTTGTTGGCGCGCGCGGCAATATCGCGGCCGCGCGCGCCGTCGCCGATGACGACCAGAATGTCCGCCGCGGCAAGCTGAACGTCGAGCGGGGCCCGCAACGGGCCGGCGGGCATGCAGCGGCCATTGCCGGCGCCATAGTCCGCGTCGACGGCGAGGAACGTGAGGTCGGGCGCGACGCGACGGCTGTGAAATCCGTCGTCGAGAATGACGAGGGTTGCGCCGAGGCGCTGCGCCAGGTCTGCGCCGGCGATGCGGTCGACGCCGACGATCGTTAGCGCGACGCGCGCAAGCAGCAGCGCTTCGTCGCCGACATCATCCGCATCATGGCGGTTCACATCGACCGCGAAGGGAGACGTTTCGCTAAGCCTGCGGCGATAGCCGCGCGTCAGAACCGCCGGTCGCTCGCCCGCAGCGTGAAGTCGCTGCGCGAGAGCGATCGCGAGAGGCGTCTTGCCGTCGCCGCCCGCCGTCAGTCCGCCCACGGCGATCGCCGGCAGATTGGCGTGCGGCGCTGTGCGCGCCAGCCGTCTGCGGGCTATGTCGCCGTAGAGGGCGCCGAGCGGCGACAAAAATCGCGCCGCCGCGCCGTCGTTGCGCCAGAAGTCGGGCGCGTGCATTTCACAAAGCGCGAGGGCGCGCGCCGGTCATCGCTGGGCGACCGCCAATTGCGCGAGATAGGGCTCGACGGCGTTCATGATCCCACGCGAGGCGCCGCCTAGCTTCTCGACCGTTTCAGCTGCGGCGCGTCCCATCTTGCGCATCCGCGCCGGCTCGGAAAGGAGGTAATGCGCGGCCCGCGCCAGCGATGCGGCGTCCGAGGCGCGCGCGGCCGCCTTCGCCGCGGCGAATTCGCCGTAGACTTCGGTGAAGTTTTCGACGAAGGGCCCGTGGAGAATGGCGCAGCCGAGTTTCGCCGGCTCGATCGGATTTTGTCCGCCGCCGCCGGGCAGTAGCGACTTGCCCATGAAGACGACTCCGACGCTTCGGAAAACGAGGCCGAGTTCGCCGACGCTATCGACGACATAGACGTCGACGTCGCGCCGCGGCTCAGGTTCTTGCGAACGCAGCGCCACGGTCAAACCTCTGGCGCGCGCCGCTTCGGCAATCTCGGCGCCGCGTTCGCGGTGACGCGGCGCGATGATCGTCAGCAGCGACGGGGTCCTGGCGGCCATGTCGACATGCGCATCGAGCACAATGTCTTCTTCGCCGGCATGGGTCGAGGCCGCCGCCCAGGCCGGCCGCGCCCCGATCGCGCCGTTGAATTCGGCAAGTTTCGCGGAATCCGCGGGCGGCGGCGGCACGTCGAATTTGAGATTGCCGGCGATGCGCACGCAACGGGCGCCAAGCGCCAGGAATCTGGCGGCGTTATCCGAATCCTGCGCGAGGCAGAGATCGACGGCGCCGAACACGGATTTGGCCGCGCCCGGAATGGCGCGCCAGCGTTCGGCGGATTTGCGCGAGATGCGGGCGTTGGCGAGGACCAGCGGCGCGCCGCGCGCGCGGACCGCGGCGACGATATTTGGCCACAGCTCCGACTCGGCGAAGACCGCGATGTCCGGACGCCAATGATCGAGAAATCGCTCGACGAATTTGGGCGCGTCGAGCGGCGCATATTGATGGAACGCGCCCGCCGGCAAGCGCGCGCTGAGAACTTTCGCGGAGGAGACGGTGCCGCTGGTGACAAGGACTTCGACTCCGCGCTGAATGAAACGGTCGATGAGAGGCAGCAGCGACAGGGTTTCGCCGAGGCTCGCGCCGTGCAGCCAGACGAGGCGTCCGCGCGGGCGGGGACGATGCGACTCGCCCATACGTTCGGCCAGTCGCTCGGGATCTTCCTTGCCTCGTCTTGCGCGCCAGTTGAGCAGAGCCCCGGCGAAGGGAGTCGCCGCGATTGTCGCGAGCCGGTACAGTTTCAGAAGCGACATGTTTCCTGTCTGTTATGGCTCCGGGTCCGCATCGGCCGTCTGACCGCGTCTTCTCCGCGCGCGTCGGGCCACTCCCGGAACCATGACTGTATCGTCCGGCAAAACGGCAAATTTGGGAAGCGATTAAAGCTCCTCCACGTCAGGATCGAGCAGCCGATAAAGGTGCACCACGAAATAGCGCATATGCGCGTTGTCGACCGTGGAATGGGCTTTCGCTTTCCATGCCGCGAGCGCGCTGTCGTTGTCCGGATAAATGCCGACGATGTCGAGCTTGCTGGGGTCTCGGAAGGCGACGCCGTCGAGCGTTTCCAGCTCGCCTCCAAATACAAGATGTAAAAGCTGTTTTTCCTTCTTCGCCGAGGCTGCTTGCGTCGTCTTGTTCATAATTTTCCTTCCACGACCTCCCGCGCCAGCGTGAGGCTTTGGTCAAACAGCGATTTGGACGCCGCGATGAGCATCTCGCGGGCGAGCGAGGCGCGATTATAGGTGAGCGCAACGCCTTCAGGTTCGCTGAGCATGGCGCCCGCCTCCGCAAGGAGAATGTCGGCGGCGGCGATGTCCCAGTCGCGCGCATTCGGCGCGGCGACGACGATATCATGCCGGCCGGAGGCAATGTCGGCAAGCCGCAGCGCCAGCGATGGCGTGCGCGGCGCCATTACGAAACCTTTCGGCGACGCGGCAAGCCTGTCCTGCATCGCGCGAGGCGCGACGAGCGCCGCGCCCGAGATTTCGGCGCGCTGGGGCGCGCGGATTGGCGAGGCGTTGAGAAAGGCGCCGAGCCCGCGCGCGCCGACATAGGTTTCTCCCAGGGCCGGCGCATGGATGACTCCGGCCACCGGCCGTCCGCCGACGACAAGAGCGATGGACACCGACCAGCGCGCGTCGCCGCGCGTGAAAGCGAGCGTTCCGTCGATCGGGTCGACGACGACCAGCGAGTCGCTCGCAAGCCGATCCTCGGTGTCGACGCTTTCTTCGGAGAGCCAGGCCGCGTCGGGCGCGATCCGCGCCATCTCCTGGAAAAGGAATCGATCGACGGCGAAATCCGCTTCGGTGACTGGCGAGCCGCCGCCCTTATATGAAACTGCCGCGGTGGTCCGTGCGCCCGGACGGAAATAGGCCATAGCGATGTCGCCGGCGCGGCGCGTGACGCTTTCGAGTTGTGGAAGAAAAGCGGCGAGTTCCGCTTGGCTGAAGCCCATCACCTGGAGGAGTAGGCGAGGCGTCGGGAGTCCGCAAGCGGGCCCGTTGCGCAGAATAGGAGCAATTTGATCGAATCCGTTTCCCCCGACTTCACCGTCATCGCCTAAATCAGGCGTCAAAGCAATGATTTACGACATGTTCACCAGGCTTTTTAGCGCCTTGCCGGGAAGGCTGCGGCAATATCGCCGCCGAGAAGGAATTCAAGCCTTAAGGAGCGACCCATGGTTGAGGCCGAGACCGCACGCAAGATTGAAGAAAGCGTCCATGTTCAACGCGACCGGCGCGCCGACGGCGGCGCGCGCCGCGTCCGGATGACCCGTGAGGGCGTGCTGATCGCCCGCCGTTTGAGCGGCGTCGCGATGGTCATCTCGGTGCCCGTCAGCGCCTATTGCGGGGTCGCGCTCGACGTGCAGCCGGGCGAAGACGGATCGCCGCGCTACGTCCTGTCGCTCGCGCACCGCGACTCGGACCTCGACATTCTTCTCGGCGAGACCCAGGATTGCGGCGCCGTCGCCGCCGACTGGCGCTATTGGGCGGCCTGGCTCGGGCTGCCGCGGCTCACGGAAGAGGACGGCGAATTGCGCGCGCTCGACCGCCCGGCCGAAGAGGCGGTCGCCGCTACGGCGCGCCGCCGTTCTGACGCCAATGTCCGCAAGCGCCGCCCCCGCTTTCTCGCTCGCCGTAAAGCCGGCGACCCAAGCCGGCCCAGGATGGTCCATGCGGAGGAGCGCGAGATCATTTCTTATGAGTAAGCCGGCGCCCGTTCGGCCTAAACCACGCCAAGGACCTCCCTTTCGAAGCCCTGGCGGATTTCCTGCTCCTTGAGCTTCCTGCCGATGAAGACGAGGCGCGATTCGCGCTTCTCGCCCTCTTTCCATTCTCGTTGCAGGTCGCCGTCGAGGATTTGATGAACGCCCTGGAAGACGAACCGCCGCGGCTCGTTGTTGAAGGCGATGATTCCCTTGCTGCGCAGAATGTCCGGCCCTTCGCGCTGAATGAGGTCATTGAGCCAGGGAACGAAGCGTTCAGGGTCGACCGCGCCCTCATGACGAATTGAAATGGAATGCATCTCGTCATCATGGAAATGCGTCATCGCGGCACGAGGCGCATGATGATGTTCATCATGATGGTCGTGATGATGATCATGGCCGCAGTCTGGACCGCATTCATGATCATGCTCGTGATGGGCATGGTCGTGATCATGGCCTTCTTCCTCGGCGTCGAGGAAGGCCGGCTCGATTTCGAGAATGCGATCGAGGTCGAAAGCGTTGCGCTCCAGGACCGCTTGCAGCGGAACATCCGACCTGACCGCCCGATGCAGCGCGGCGTAAGGATTGATCGCGCGGATGCGGCCTTCGATTTCGGCGAGTTCGTCGTTTGAAACGAGATCGGTCTTGTTAAGGACGATCACGTCGGCGAAGGCGATCTGACTCTTGGCTTCAGGCGCGTCCTTCAGCCGCTCGCCGAGCCATTTGGCGTCGGCGACCGTCACCACCGCGTCGAGCCGCGCCGACTCTTTAACGTCGGCGTCCATGAAAAAGGTCTGCGCGACCGGCGCCGGATTGGCGAGGCCGGTCGTCTCGACGACGATCGCGTCGAATTTGCCGCGACGACGCATCAGCCCTTCGAAAATGCGAATGAGATCGCCGCGCACGGTGCAGCAGATGCAGCCGTTGTTCATTTCGAAGACTTCTTCGTCGGCGCCGACCACGAGATCGTTGTCGATGCCGATCTCGCCGAACTCGTTGACGATGACGGCGTAGCGCCGTCCATGATTCTCGGTGAGAATGCGATTGAGGAGCGTGGTCTTGCCGGCGCCGAGATAGCCGGTGATGACGGTGACGGGGATTTTCTCGGTCATTTTTTCTCCTGCGGAGAAGCCAGTCGGCATTGGGCAAGCTGCAGTCGGACGCCGATCTCCGATCGCCTCCTGCCGACTGCCGTTTAGGGCGCCAAGGCTTTGGCCAGTTGTTTCACATTATGGCGCATCATGTCGACATAGGTTGCTCCGTCGCCTTTTGCATCGGACAGCGCGTCGGAATAGAGCATGCCGCCCATGCGGGCGCCGGTTTCGCTGGCGATCCTTTTGGCGAGGCGCGGATCGGCGATATTCTCAATGAAGACCGCGGCGACCTTTTGGCTCTTAACCGCGTCGATGATTTTTGCGACATCGCGGGCGCTGACCTCGGCTTCGGTCGAAACCCCTTGCGGCGCGATGAATTCGACGCCGTAGCGCGAGGCGAAATAGCCGAAGGCGTCATGGGTCGAGACCACGCGGCGACGTTCCTTCGGGAGGGCGTCGATCGCCTGTCGGATTTCGGCGTCGAGCGCGTCGAGCGTGGCGAGATAGGCGTCGGCGTTCGCCTTATAGATTTGCGCGCCTTCGGGATCGGCGGCGGTCAGCGCATCCCGGATTGCCTCGACGTATATTTTCGCGTTGGCGACGTCCTGCCAGGCATGCGGATCGAGTCCCTCTTCGCCCTTCCGGGCGGCGACGCCCTTGCCCAGGGTAATGACGTCGCCTTTGCCTTTGGCCGCCGCGATCAAACGCTCGAGCCAGCCCTCAAAGCCAAGCCCATTGACGAAAATCACTCGCGCCTGCGCGATGCGTCGGCCGTCGGCGGGACTGGGCTCATATACATGGGCGTCGCCGTCCGGGCCGACGATCGTGGCGACCGAGACCCGGTCTCCCCCGACCTGGCGGACGAGATCGCCGATGATCGAAAAGCTGGCGACGACCGGAATTTTATTCGTCTCCGCCCTCGACGGCGCAATCAGTGCGACGAGGGAAAACGCAAGCGCGCGGCGGCGTGTGAGCATTGCTCTATCCTTCGAGATGCCGGCGGGGCCGTTTCAATCGCAACAAGCCGCCGGCGCGGCCGAAAATCATCGAGACCAAATAGACGACGCCCGCGGCGAGAATGATCGCCGGTCCGGTCGGCGCGCTGGTCTCATTGGAGAAGACGAGTCCGCCGTAACAGCAGAGCGCGCCAATCGCCGCCGCGAGCGGCAAGGCGACGGCGAGATCGCGCGTCCACAATCGCGCCGCGGCGGCGGGAAGCATCATCACGCCGACGGCCATCAGCGTGCCGAGCGCCTGAAATCCCGCGACGAGATTGAGCACCACAAGCGCAAGGAACAGGAAGGGCGTGAATTCGCCGAAAGCGCTCGTCTGACGCAGAAACAATGGATCAAGCGTGTCCATCACCAGCGCCCGATAGAACAGCGCCATCAGAATGAGCGTTAGCGTCGAAACGCCGACGAGCATCAGCAGCGCGGCGTCGTCGAGGCCGACCACCGAGCCAAAGAGCACGTGAAGCAGATCGACGTTCGAGCCGCGCAGCGACACGAGCGTGACGCCGAGCGCGAGCGAGACCAGATAAAAGGCCGCGAGCGAGGCGTCCTCGCGCTGCGCGGTGAAACGCGAGGCCGCGCCCGCGGCGAGCGCGACGACGAGGCCGGCGACGAGGCCGCCTAAGGTCATCGCCGGCAAGGACAGGCCGGCGACGAGATAACCGACGGCGGCGCCGGGCAAAATGGCGTGGGAGAGCGCGTCGCCGGCGAGCGACATCCGCCGAAGGATCAGGAACACGCCGAGCGGTGCGCCGGACAAGGCGAGCGCCAGCGAGCCGACGAGCGCCCGTCGCATGAATTCATAATCGGCGAAGGGCGTGACGAAGACCTCAATGAACATGGAGCTTATCTTTGGCGTCAAACTCGTCGCGCAGACATTCCCGCGCGCGTTCGTCGAAGGCTTCCGACATGGCGCGGGCCTGGACGAGATTTTTTTGGCAAAGCGCGTCGCGCGTGTCGCCCCAAAAGATGCATTCGCGCGCGAGCAAGAGCGTTTGCGGAAACGCCCGGCGAACGATGTCCAGTTCGTGGAGAACGGCGATGACGGTGCGTCCCTCGGCCCGCCACCGCGCGATCAGCGCCAGCAGGTCGTCGATCGTCGCTTCGTCGATCGCGCCGAAAGGCTCGTCGAGAAGAACGATCGGCCGATCCTGGACGATAAGTCGGGCGAACAGGGCCCGCTGCATCTGGCCGCCGGAAAGCGTTTCCAATGTTCGCGATTCGAAGCCGACAAGCCCGACCGTTTCGATGGCCGCGGCGACGCGCGCGCGCTCGGCTCCATTCAGCGCCGCCCAAAGGCCAATGCGCGCTAAAGCGCCCATCGCCACGAAATCCCGCACATCGATCGGAAAGGCGCGGTCGATCTCGACGACCTGCGGCAGGTAGGCGGCGGCGCGACGCGACGCGCCGCCAAAATCGATGGCGCCGCCTAGCGGCGCGAGAAGTCCGGCGAGTCCTTTGAGCAGAGTCGACTTGCCGGCGCCGTTCGGGCCGCAGACGGCGAGGCCTTCTCCGGGCGCGATCTCGCCGTCGAGGTGATGAACCGCGGGGCGGCGATCATAGCCGAGGGTGAGATTGACGAGCCGGATCGCCGGCGCGCGCGCGCCCCCGTTCAATGCAGCGCCCAAAATGCGGCGGCCCACAGAGCCGCGATCAACAGCGCCGCGACGCCCAGGCGCGCGCCGGCGGAGGCGCCGAGCGCTGACAGCCGGGTCTCTGCAACCTGTCCGGCTGCGCCGGGAGCGTCGGCGTGCGCATGGTCGGGCAGGGCGCGTTCGTGCGTCGTCATGTCGAGCATGGCCAATGTTATATTGTAACGCCGCAATGAAACAAGCTGGCCCACGCCTTCCGCGCATCCGACCAGCGGATTCCCGGGCCGCATATCTATAGGTTGGGGCGCGTTCGCGCCAATTGGCCGTGGACAGAGAAGGGCGACTCTGTTATCTGCAGCCGCACGGGTCAGGCGCTCCGTCAGCGCCCGGCGGCCTATTCCCTATTCGTCCGCATGTCGACGGTTCCGTCGCGGCGCGCAAACACAGGATGGATACGTGCAAGTTCTCGTTCGCGACAATAATGTCGATCAGGCGCTCAAAGCTCTGAAAAAGAAGATGCAACGTGAGGGCATCTTCCGCGAAATGAAACTGCGCGGCCACTATGAAAAGCCATCCGAGAAGCGTGCGCGCGAGAAGGCCGAGGCGGTCCGCCGCGCCCGTAAGCTCGCCCGTAAAAAACTCCAGCGCGAAGGCCTGCTGCCGGTAAAGGCCAAGCCGGTCGGCCGCTGAGCCGGCCCTTTGTCGAATTCTCGCCGGATTGCGGGCGTTTTTAAGAACTGCCCGACGAAAGGACAGCGAGACGACAATTGCGGCTTGGGAGGTTTGGAAGGCATGGTCTTTAGCCGTGCGGCGTCTATGCGTCGCCAAGCTTCGCCCCTATCCCGTCAGGCCTTGACGCGTGGCGTCGCGGCGGTCGCCATCATCGCCCTCGCGGGCTGTGAAACCGCGAGCGGCATTCGGCCGCCGGGACGCGGCATCGCCGAAATCGCCGACACCGACCCCAAGTCCGCCTCGGCCAATATCGATTCGCTAAGCGAAGTGATTCGCCGCAATCCATCGAGCGCCGAGGCCTACAATACGCGCGGCGTCGCTTACGCTCGGGTCGGCCGATTTCAGGAGGCGGTCGGCGACTTTACCCAGGCGATCAAGCTCGAGCCCAATAATGCGCCGGCCTATACCAATCGCGCGCTCGCGCTTCGTCAAATGGGGCAGAGCGAGGCCGCCCGCGCCGACTTCGACCGCGCCATAGAAGCCAATCCCAAGCATGCGCCCGCATACGTCGGCCGCGCAAATTTGCTGCGCGCGCAAGGCAATCTCGATCAGGCGCTTGCCGATCTCGACCAGGCCATCCGGCTCAACCCGGAAAGCGCCCAGGCGTTTCACGCGCGGGGGCTTATTCACCAGAAACGCGGCGACGACGCCCGCGCCGTGACTGATTTCGACAATGCGATCGATCGCGATCCCTTTGCCGCCGCGCCCTATTTGGCGCGCGGCGAAAGCTTCGTGGCGCTCGGCAAATATGACAAGGCGGTTGAGGATTTCAACGCCGCGCTCAACGTCGACAGCAAGAGCGCGCTCGCCTGGGCGTGGCTCGGAGTTGCTTACGACAAGAGCGGCAATCGGCCAAAGGCGCAGGAATCCTATCAGCGCGCGCTCACCCTCGATCCGCAGCAGCCAATCGCCAAACAGGGCATGCGCGGCTAGAGCGCGGCTCGCGAAAAAGTGGGAACCGGTTTTTCGCGTAGAGCGCGCTCTAAACTTATGGAATCGATCACGTTATCTGCATTTGGGCGATTCCGCCCAAATGCAGCGTGATCTAGGCTTGCTAGGCGCGTTGGTCCTCGCGCCACTGCCGATAGACCGCGATCGCCAGGGCGACGGCCAGCACCATGGCGCAGCCGCCGATCGACAGCCAGAGTTCGAGCGCGCGGTGGTTCGCGACATGAACGAAATTCGGCAGCGCGGGGTCCGCGGCCGCCATGTCGCCAGCGACCCAGCCCAAAAGGCCTGCGCCAGCCCAGACCAGCGCCGGAAACCTCTCCAGCACCTTCAGCAGCGCGCCGGCGCCAAACATCACGATCGGCACCGACACGACGAGTCCGAAGACGATGAGATTGGTCGAGCCACGCGCCGCAGCGGCAATGGCGATCACATTGTCGAGCGACATGACCGCGTCCGCCATGATGATGGCGCCGACCGCGCCCCAGAGATTGGGCTTTGCCTTGACGTCCGAATGTTCGGTTTCATCGATCAGCAATTTGACGGCGATGATCAGCAGCAAAATGGCGCCGACGATTTTTAGATAGGGAATCGCCATGAGCTCGACGATGACGAGCGTGAACGCGATGCGCAGAATGATTCCGCCGAGCGCGCCAAGAAACACCCCCCAACGCCGCTGGCGAACCGGCAGCTGCCGGCAAGCGAGCGCGATCAAGATCGCATTGTCGCCCGAGAGCAGCAGGTTGATCCAGACAATCTCGAAGACTTCCCAACCCGTCGCGAATTCTAGCGGCATGCGCCCTTACCTGCCGGGCGAAGCCCGTTCATCGTGGTGGAGACTGGAGCTTTTCATTTGGAGCGATTGCGCGCCGTGCGTTTGCATAGCGTCATTTTACTGAGGAAGAAAGACATCGCTAAGCTTCTTTGGCGGCGTCTTTTTTCCCAGTCGACAGGAACAACGGACTTCACCGCGTGTTCTGGCGGGGAAGCGTCGCAAGTTCGACAATGGCGTCACTTAAGTTGCGCGCTGCAGGAGGTCACCATGGGCATGGCACAGCCAAACGCCAATCTGATTTCCAGCGACAAGGTGGAAGGCACGGATGTATATGACGCGGCCGGCAGCAAGATTGGCGAAATCGACCATCTGATGATCGATCGCGTGTCCGGCATAGTGCGCTACGCGGTCATGACATTCGGCGGCTTTCTCGGCATCCGCGAAGGCGAGCATCCGCTTCCCTGGAAGGCGTTCCACTACGACGCCAATCTCGGCGGCTATGTCGCCGATGTGACGGAAGAGCAATTGCAGAACGCTCCCGAATACGGCGGCGAAGAGAGCTGGACGGATCGCGATTGGGAAACCAAGCTGAACAAGAACTACGGGTCTGCTCCCTATTGGGAGGACATGACCACGTCTGCTTCAGCGCGTGACGAGTCGATGCGCGGCTCGTGATCTCCATTGACGTAGCCATGAACGGGCGAAGCCAGCTTGGCTTCGCCTTTTTTGCCGCCCTATATCTATTTGCAGTCTTGCATCGAACGATTTCGTGAGGACTTAAGTCCATGCGCATCGCCTTAGCCGCATTTTGTATTTGCAGCATCCTGACCTGCAGCGCCGCCGCCGGCGAACCCGTTTCGCAAGATGCGCGCAGCGCCGAAATTGAATCCATTCTCAAGCGCGTCAAGCTTCCTCCCGGCTTCTCGATTTCGCTCTATGCGATCGCGCCCGGCGCCCGCACCCTCGCGGTCGGGCGCGAAGGGAAAGCCGTCTTTGTCGGGACGCAAGAGAAGAACGTCTATGTGGCGACGCCGGGAGGGAGCCAGGCGGCCGCGGTCGAACGCTTCGCGCCGTCGCTGCCCTTCATCATGCCGCATGGCGTGTGCCTCTCAGCGGATGGCGCGCTTTTTCTCGTCGAACGCAACCGCGTCACGCGTTTCGACGACGCCGAAAACACATGGCGTGACGCTGCGGCGAACGCCAAGGTCGTCGTCAAGTCAGGCGATCTCATCCCAAGGAACGAGGAGAGTCGGGGCCATTCATCTCGGGTGTGCCGCACAGGTCCAGACAACAAGCTCTATGTTTCGCTTGGCCAGCCGCACAATGTCGCGCCGCCGGACAAGCTCTCACTCTATGAGAAAACTGGAATCGGCGGAATCATCCGGATGAATCTCGACGGATCGGGCCGCGAAGTCTTCGCGACCGGCGTTCGCAATTCCGTCGGCATGGCGTTCGATACGGACGGGTCGCTATGGTTCACCGACAATCAGGTCGATTCGATGGGCGACGATCGGCCGCCGGGCGAAATCAATCGCGCCGACAGGGCGGGATTGAATTTCGGCTTTCCCTGGTATGGCGGCGGACATGTGCGCACTAATGAATATGCGCGCGTCGAGCCGCCGAAGGTCGTCGTCTTCCCTGTCGTCGAAACGGCGCCGCACGCCGCCGATCTCGGCGTCACATTTTACCGCGGCGAGATGTTTCCCTCAGAATATCGCGGCGCGCTGTTTTACGACCAGCACGGTTCCTGGGATCGCACCGTTCCGATCGGCGCGCGGGTGATGGTGACGCTTTCGGGCACGACCGCGAGCGCGCCTTTCGCCGAAGGCTGGAACGTCGGAACAGGATCCTATCTCGGACGGCCGGTCGACGTCGCCGAACTCCCAGACGGCTCGCTTCTCGTCACTGACGACCAGAATGGCGCGATCTACCGGATCACCTACCAAAAGCCGTGAGCCGCGTTTCAAGCGCGCGGCCGTCATGGCCAGCGCACAGCGCGTCAATCATCAGACCCGCCTCCACGCCCGGCGTGCGCGCCAGCGTGAAATCGGCGGCGCGCGCCGTCCCGCCGCGTTCGGTCAGCAACCGCAATGTCCGGCCCTGTAGCGCGTCGAGATGGGCGCGCAGGGCCGCCTCGCCCTTTTCGCGCAAGCGCGCGGCGCGCGCCTTCGCGATCTGCGTAGCGACTTGCGGCATGCGCGCCGCCGGCGTGCCAGGGCGCGCGGAAAAAGGAAAGACATGAAGATGTGTGAGCCCGCAGTCGTCGACCATGTCGAGCGTCCCGGCGAACATGTCCTCGGTCTCGGTCGGAAAGCCGACGATGAAGTCGGCGCCAAAGACAATGTCGGGCCGCGCCTTGCGCAGCGCGCGGCAAAAGTCGATGGCGTCCTGCCGCGAATGGCGGCGCTTCATGCGCTTCAAAATCAGATCGTCGCCGGACTGCAGCGACAGGTGAAGATGCGGGCAAAGCCGCGAGTCGTCGCCAAAAGCGGCGATAAGATCGTCGTCGACTTCTATGCAATCGACGGAAGACAGCCGCAGGCGCTGAAGCTGCGGAAGTTCGGCCAGCAAGAGCTGCACGAGGCGTCCAAGCGTCCAGCCGTCGCCAAGATCGACGCCGTAGCTCGTGAGATCAACGCCAGTGAGGACGATTTCCTTCTTGCCGGCCGCAACGAGCGCGCGCGCCTGGGCGAGGGCTTCGGTCGGCGGCGCCGAGCGCGCCTGGCCGCGTCCGAACGGAATGATGCAAAAGGTGCAGCGATGATCGCAGCCATTTTGAACGGCGAGGAGACCGCGCGTGCCCTCAATGCCGGCGAGCGCCCGATTTGGCGCATGTTCGGCGAGCACCCGCGTCACGCCGTCGATTTCGGCGAAGCCGCGCGGATCGAGCCGCGCCGCGCAGCCGGCGACGACAATCTCCGCCTGCGGCCGTTCACGATGCAAGCGGCGGATCGCCTGGCGCGCCTGCCGAGTCGCCTCGCTCGTGACGGCGCAAGTGTTGACGATGACGGTTTCGCGGGCGCTCGCATGCGCCTTGACGAGTTCCTGTGACTCAACCGCGTTGAGCCGACAGCCGAAACTCACGACCTCGGCGTTGCGCAGCGGCGCGTTCACGCGGCGAGGTCCCGAAAAATTTGGGGATCGAGCTTCGTCTCGAATTCGAATTCGACCGGCCCGGTCATCAGCAAGTGATCGTCTGCGCGCCATTCGATCATGAGATCACCGCCCGGCAGGCGCAGGCGCGCGCCGCGATCGCCGATGCCGGCGCGCACGGCGGCCACAAGCGTGGCGCAGGCGGCCGAGCCGCAGGCCCTGGTCGCGCCGGTCCCGCGCTCCCAGACGCGCAGCAAAATATCGTCGCGAGACAGCATCTGCGCGAAGCTGACGTTGACGCCCTGAGGAAAGAGCGGATGACGTTCGATAAGCGGACCAAGCGTCTCGAGATCGATCTTCATCGCGTCGTCGACAAAGAACACCGCATGAGGATTGCCCATGCTTGCCGCGGAGAAATACGCCGGCGCGCCGGCGACAGGCGGATCGAGCGCGACCGCGCGCGTATCCTCGACGGCGCGCGCAAGCGGTATCTCGCGCCAGTCCAGCCGCGGACGCCCCATGTCGACCGTAAAGACCGTGTCAGCCTGGCGTTGCGTCTCGATGAGGCCGGCGTCGGTCTCGAGACGCAGCGAATCCTTGCCCTCGCGCGCCAAAACATAGGCGACGCAGCGGGTTCCATTGCCGCAGGCGGAAGAGAGCGATCCGTCGACATTGTAGATGCGCAGGAAGGCGTCGTCGCCCGACCGGCGCGGCCGGTGCAGCGCCATCAGCTGGTCGAAGCGCAGGCCTGGCGCATTGGCGATGGCGCGCGCCTCCTGCGGCGCAAGCTCGCGGTCGCTCTCGCGCAAATCGAGAACCAGAATCTCGTTTCCCGCGCCGTTCATGCGCAGAATCGGAAGATGGTCGAGCGGATGCGCCATGCGGCAGATTTCGCCTGTTCTTCGGGAGACGCGCTCGTATATAGAGAAGGCCGCGCCGAAGCGCCACTGCGTCCGCCGGACGCGTGCCGCAGCGAGCGCCAAATTGCCATGATGGCCGGTTAGGGCGCTCGACCATGGAAGACGAACCGGGCTTGCTGGACAGCCTGCGACGCCATTGGCGGGCGCTGGCGATCTTCACGATTCTCGTGGCGGGCGCCGCGATCTATTCCGAACGCGCGCTGCTTCCCGGCCGCGGCGTTGAAGAGACGGAGAAATCCGCTCCCCAGCCACCCGCTCCGCCGCAGCCGGCCGCGCCGACAGCCGCAGCGCCGGAGGAAAAGCCCGACGACAAAGGCGCCGCCGCTCCCGGCGAGGCGAAACCAGGCGAGGCAAAGCCCGGCGAGGAGAAGCCGGCGGAATCCGGCCCGCCGGGGAGCGCCGCCGACGACGCGGCCCAGGCGGTGATGAGCCAGACCGTAACCGTCGACGCGCGGCCCGCCGCTGTGATCAAAGGGCAGGGCAAGTGGGAGGACGCGGCCAAGACGCTCTCCGAGGCCCTCGCCAAAGTCAACGACGCCGTCGGCAAGGCGGGACTGGCGGTCAATGGCCGGCCCTTCGCTGTTTTCACCAAGACTGACGACGCCGGCTTTTCATTCGAGGCGATGGCCCCCTTATCGGCCGCGCCGGAAGGCGCGCCGAAACTGCCCGAGGGCGTTACCATCGGCGCTTCGCCCGCCGGCAAGGCGCTCAAATTCCAGCATCGCGGCGCCTATGACGAGATCGAGGCGACCTATGAGGCGATCGCCGCCTATCTCGACGAGAAGGGGCTCGACACCAAGGACCTCATCATCGAGGAATATCTCACCGACTTTAAGGGCGACGACGCGAATGTCGACGTCGACATTTATGTGTTTCTGAAATGAGCGTTTGAGGCTTAGCGAGCGGCGCCGGAAAGCTGCAGCGAACCAGTCAGGCTGTCGCTCAGTTTGCGTCCGAGCGATCGGAGAGATCGGAATTTAAGCGTCGCCATAGGCGTTGCGCATCGTCGCCGAAGGCGTTTTTGAATGACGGTTCGAACGCCTCGCCGGCTTCAAGCGCGCGAAGCAGATGCAGAAACGCCGTCTCGTTGCGCCTGCGCAGCCAGGCGACGAACAGGCCCGCCTGCCGATAGGCGAGCCTCTGGCGCTGGGTGAGCGCGCTCCTCGTTGGATCGCGCGGCGGTTCGCGTTCAAAGCCGAGCGCGGCGAAGTCGATCCAGCGTCGTCCGTCCAGCACGACGCGATAGCCGTCGCGGATCGCCCGCGCCGCTTCTTCGTCGCTGATTCCTTCGGCGCCGCCACCGTTCGACGCCATCACCGCCAGTCCTTCGGTGAACCATTGCGGCGGGTGCGGCGCGCCAAACGGTCGCCAGCCCGAAAGATGCACATGCGACAGTTCATGTGTGAGGACGCCTTCGAGACGATCGCGCTCGTCGCTGCACAGCGTCGGCGACAAAAGCGCGATGCCGGCGCGCGTGACGGCTGCGATGCCGGGATCGTCCATGGCGTTGGCGCTCGCGTAATTCTCAAAAGATGCGTAGACGCCGACGATCGGCGGCTGCGCGAAAGCGCGTCCATGCACGGTCTCGATTTGTGCGATGGCGCGCGGGGCGATTTCGGCCACAGCTTGGGCGCAGGCCCGCGCTTCTGGTTCGTAATGAACGCGCGTTGCGCCCACGAAAGCGGGCAGCAGGCGCGGATCATTCCAAGCGACGCGCGCGGCGAGGCGAAGGTCCGGCCGCAGGGCGAGCGCCAACGCAGCCGCTGCGATGAACGCCAGCCCTAACCCCCAAGCCTTCGCCATGATATGCGGCATGCCTGTCGCGCCTTGTCACGCGGATTTCTCGTCCGGCCGATATTCGAGAATGTCGCCCGGCTGACATTGCAGAATTTCGCAGATTTTTTCGAGCGTGTCGAAGCGCACGCCCTTCACCTTGCCCGACTTCAGCAGGCTCACATTTTGCTCGGCGATGCCGATGTGCTGCGCGAGATCGCGCGAGCGCATCTTGCGCTTCGCCAGCATCACGTCGAGGTTGACGATAATCGGCATCAGACGATCTGCGCGTTGTCATCGGCGATGTCGGCCGCCGTCTTCTGGATATGGGCGAGCGCGAGCAGCGTCGCGAGCAGCATGATTGTCGAAAGATCTTCGGGCCGCAAATAGACGGACACCATATGCGCGCCTGCCGCTCTATGCGCCGTGAGAATGAGCGACATGAGCGGTCGCGCGGCGATATCGACGAGCGCCGCGATGAGGCCCGCTAGCGCTAGAGAGCGCAGCCATCCCGCCGCATCGGGCGTGAAGATGCGCCCCTCAAGATAGCCCGAGAACAGTCTCCAGCCGGCGTAGCAGGCGACGACGAGCAGCATCCAGATCACGAAGCTGACGCCGAAGCCCGCAAGGCGCTGATAGGCGGCCATGCCTTCGACATCGACCTTCAGCGACGCAAAGTGCGAAACGACCGTCGACTCGTCGCTCCAGAACGTCGCGATCGTGACGAGAATCCAGAGGCAATAGGCGACGAGCGCGAAGCGCAGCGTTTGGCAGAGCCAGCCGATGCGGCGACGTAGCGAGTCCAGGCGGCGGTCGTCAAAAGAAGAAAGGGCAGGGAAGTCGGTCATGTCGGTCTCCTTATGCTGCTTACGTTGACACAAGAAGAATTTAATGTCAAACATTAAAAACATATCTCAATACATGAGGCGTTCTATGTCCTGCATTGTTCGTCGCCTATCCGGTCTGGCGCTCGCCGCCGCCACGCTCGCCGCCTGCAGCCATGTGCCGGTCTCAACCATTTGGGCGCTGCGCAGTTTCGACGCCGCTTCCGTCGATCCGGCCGCGCTGCGCGCGGCGGTGCGCCTGCCTGAAACTTTCGAGCCGCAAAAGGGCGGCGTGACCTTGAAAATCGGCTGGTGGCGCGACGGCGAAGAGAAGTCGAAGCATGAGATGACGCTGGCGCTCAAGGAAACGATCGCGCCGGAAGACGTCGCGCCGCTCGCCGGCGAGAAGACGGCCGGAACGCGCATTTACGCTTTTCGCGTCGATCCGGCCGATTACGTGGCGATCCGCGCCCGGCAGAAGGAATTTCACGAAGAGAAGGCGCGCGATCCCGGTCGGACTCACGGCTCCTTCGGCGTCGGCGCCGAGGCCTGCCGGCGCGGCGACTTCCCGACGAGCCCGCTGCTGACGACGACCTATTTGCGCACGGAGCCTTCGGGCCCCTATCTCACAGTGCTCAAGAATCTCGACATGCGCGAAGCGGCGACGAAGGAAAAGCCGCTCGAAGCGCTCGTGCCGGCTTGCGACAAATTCGCTAACCGCGCCGAGGCGCCGATGGTCTTAAACCGTTAGGCCGCCCGCGCCTTCTCCATCATCTCGACGAAGCGCCGGAAAAGATAATGGCTGTCCTGCGGGCCGGGCGAGGCTTCGGGATGATGCTGCACCGAGAAGGCCGGGCGGTCGGTGAGCGCGATGCCGCAGTTCGAGCCGTCGAAGAGCGAACGATGCGTCTCGACGGCGTTTGCCGGCAGGCTGTCGCGATCGACGGCGAAGCCGTGATTCATCGACACGATCTCGACCTTGCCGGTGGTGAAATCCTTGACCGGATGATTGGCGCCGTGATGGCCCTGCGGCATTTTCTTCGTTCTCGCGCCGACCGCGAGCGCCATCATTTGATGACCAAGGCAAATGCCGAAGGTTGGAATTTTGGCTTCGAGCAGATCGCGTATGACCGGCGCGGCATATTTGCCGGTTTCGGCGGGATCGCCCGGTCCGTTCGAGAGAAACACGCCATCGGGATTAAGCGCCAGAATCTCTTGGCTCGTAGCAGTTGCGGGGGCGACCACCACTTCGCAATCCTGTTCGGCGAGAAGCCGCAGGATGTTGCGCTTCACGCCATAGTCGATGGCGACCACGCGATATTTGGGCGCGCCGTTGCGCGCGCCATAGCCGCCGCCAAGCCGCCAGGTGGTCTCGCGCCAGTCATAGCGTTCTTTCGACCCCACGCTCGGCACGAGGTCCATGCCGTCGATTCCGGGCCAGCCCGCAGCCTTCGCCTTCAGCGCGGCAATATCGAAGCGGCCGTCCGGCGCATAAGCGATGACGGCGTTCTGCATGCCGCGTTCGCGGATGAGCGTCGTCAGCGCGCGGGTGTCGATCCCATAAAGTCCCACAATGCCGCGCGACGCGAGCCAGTCGGCGAGCGTCTTCTGGGCGCGGAAATTCGAAGGATCGGTGCAGGGCGCGCCGAAAATGGCTCCAACGGCGCCGGCGCTCTTGTCGAGATCGACGGTCTCGACGTCCTCGTCATTCGTTCCGACATTGCCGATATGCGGGAAGGTAAAGGTGACGATCTGCGCTGCATAGGAGGGGTCGGTGAGGATTTCCTGATAGCCGGTCATGGCGGTGTTGAAACAGACTTCGCCGACCGCTTCGCCGACGGCGCCCAGCCCATAGCCTTCGATCACCTCGCCGCTGGCGAGAATGAGCGCGCCGGTGTGGACGGGTTTCTTCCAGCCATTGTCTTGATCGAGGGTCATGTCCATTCTATGCCCGGTCGCTTATGCTGCGGAGGCGCGCTTACCTCCCCCTTGAGGGGGGAGGTCGATCGCCAAAGGCGATCGGGAGGGGGTGACGCTCACCCCACCCCGAGCCCCGTGCGCGGCGCGACCCCCCCCCACCACGGGCGGGGGAGAAGCGCGCGTCGTCGGATGG
>JALHNQ010000052.1 GCA_022843405.1 Methylocystis sp.
TTTTGCAATATTTCCCCGCGCTCGCGCTTGGCCCCATCGTCGAGCACTTCGCGCTGCTTGCCGGCAAAACCTTCTAAGGAGCATGTCCATGTCGCATAAGGTCGCCGCTCCCGGCTTGTTCGACGCCGCGATTACAAGACGCGCCGCGCTCGACGCCTTCAAGAAGCTCGATCCGCGACGCCTCGCGCGCAATCCGGTGATCTTCGTCACGGAAGTCGTGTCGGCGGTCGTCACGGCGTTCTTCGTGCGCGATCTCGTGACGCAGAACGGCGTCGCCGCTTTCTCCGGCCAGATCGCCGCCTGGCTCTGGTTCACCGTGCTCTTCGCCAATTTCGCCGAAGCGGTCGCCGAAGGACGAGGAAAGGCGCAAGCCGACGCATTACGCCGGTCGCGCAGCGATTCCCGCGCCAAACGGCTGATCGATCCGCAAAACAGAACCGACACTAAGCCTGTCTATGAAAGCGTGTCGGCGCTCGATCTCAAGCTCGGCGACATTGTGCTGGTCGAAGCGGGAGAACTCGTTCCCGGCGACGGCGAGGTGATCGAAGGCGTCGCCTCGGTCAACGAGTCGGCGATCACCGGCGAGTCCGCGCCGGTGATCCGCGAGGCGGGCGGCGATCGTTCGGCGGTCACCGGCGGCACCACGGTTCTTTCTGACTGGATCAAGGTGAAGATCACCGCGGCTCCGGGTTCGAGCTTCATCGATCGGATGATCGCGCTCGTCGAAGGCGCGCAACGTCAAAAGACGCCGAATGAGCTGGCGCTGTCGATCCTCCTCTCCGGACTGACGATCATTTTCCTCATCGTCTGCGTGTCGCTCTGGCCGCTCGCGGCCTATTCCGGCGCGACAATTTCGATCACCGTGCTGATCGCGCTGCTCGTCTGTCTGATCCCGACGACGATTGGCGGCCTGCTCTCGGCGATCGGCATCGCCGGCATGGATCGGCTGATCCGATTCAATGTCATCGCCACATCGGGGCGCGCAGTCGAAGCCGCGGGCGACGTGGATACGCTGCTTCTCGACAAGACCGGCACGATCACCTTCGGCAATCGCATGGCCGACGAGTTGGTTCCAGTGGAAGGCGTTTCGGAGCGCGCCTTCGTCGAAGCCGCACTGCTCGCCTCGCTCGCCGATGAAACGCCGGAAGGCAGGTCGATCGTCGCTCTGGCCAAGAGCGCTCTTGGCGCTTCGACGCCGAACCTCGGCTCGGACGCGAAGATCGTCGCCTTTTCAGCGCATACGCGCATTTCCGGCGTCGATCTGCCCGGCCGGACGCTGCGCAAAGGCGCCGTCGACGCGGTCGCCGCGCATGTCGCCACGGTTCCTGTCGATTTCGAACGCGCCGTGGAGCGCATCTCGCGCGCCGGGGGCACGCCTTTGGCCGTCACGGAAAACGGCAGGCTGCTGGGCGTCATTCACCTCAAGGACATTATCAAGCCGGACATCAAGGCGCGATTCGCCGCCTTGCGCGCCATGGGCATCAAGACGGTGATGGTTACTGGCGACAATCCGATTACCGCCGCGGCGATTGCCGGCGAAGCGGGAGTCGACGATTTCATCGCGCAAGCGAAGCCCGAGGACAAGCTGTCATACATCCGTAAGGAACAGCAGGGCGGCCGCCTGATCGCCATGTGCGGCGACGGCACCAATGATGCGCCGGCGCTCGCTCAGGCCGATGTCGGCGTCGCCATGCAAACCGGCACCCAGGCGGCGCGCGAAGCCGGCAATATGGTCGATCTCGACAGCGATCCGACGAAGCTCATCGAGATCGTCGCGATCGGCAAACAACTGCTGATGACGCGCGGCTCGCTGACGACCTTCTCGATCGCCAACGACGTCGCCAAATATTTCGCGATCATTCCGGCGCTGTTTGTCGTCGCCTATCCCGAACTGGAGGCGATCAACATTATGAAGCTCGCCTCGCCGCAGTCGGCGATCCTCTCGGCGGTGATCTTCAACGCGCTGATCATTATCGGGCTCATACCGCTGGCGCTGAAGGGCGTCCCATACCGGCCTGTGGGCGCCGCGGCGCTGTTGCGGAGAAATCTGCTGATCTATGGGCTCGGCGGCCTCATCGCGCCGTTCATTGGCATCAAGCTGATCGATCTCGCCGTCTCGGCCATTCATCTCGCGTAAGGAGCTCTCAGATGCTCTCCCAAATTCGTCCGGCGATCGTCATGATCGTTCTTTTCACGGGGCTCACCGGAGTCGTCTATCCGCTCGCGATCACCGGGGTCGCGCAACTCGCCCTGCCCGCGCAAGCGAATGGAAGCGTGATCGAGCGCGACGGAGCGATCGTCGGCTCTATGCTGATCGGGCAGAACTTCGCCTCCGAGCGCTATTTCCACGGCCGGCCGTCGGCGACGACCGGCATGGATCCGGCCGATCCGTCCAAGACGATCGACGCGCCCTACAATGCTTCAAACTCGATGGGCTCCAATCTCGGACCGACCTCGAAAAAGCTCGTCAATCGCGTCAACGGCGCGATCGAGGCGGAATTCGCCGCCGGCCGCATAGATGTGGTCGCCGCTGACGCCGTGACGACCTCCGCCTCCGGACTCGATCCGCATATTTCGCCGCAATTCGCGCTGGCGCAGGCCTCCGCCGTCGCCAAGGCGCGAAATCTCACCGAGGTGCAAGTGCGCGCGCTTGTCGAGGACACGACCGAAAACCGTGTTCTAGGCGTCATCGGCGAGCCGCGGGTAAATGTGCTCTTGCTCAATCTGGCCCTCGACCGCTTAAAATGAGTCGGAGGCTCTAGAAGGCAGACGTCTTTGGCTCGCGACGACGCAGACTTCGACCGTCGACCTGATCCAGATGCGCTTCTTGCGTTGAGCGACAAGGAGAGCAAAGGAAAGCTGCGCGTTTTCCTTGGCGCCGCGCCCGGCGTCGGCAAAACCTATGCGATGCTGGCGCGCGCGCAAACGGCGAAGGCCGAGGGCGTCGACGTCGTCATCGGCCTGGCTGAAACCCATGGGCGCGTCGAAACGCAGGCGCTCCTTACGGGTCTCGAGGCGCTTCCGCGCCGCAAATGCGATTATCGCGGCAGGATTGTCGAGGAATTCGACATCGACGCGGCGCTGGCGCGAAAACCTCAGCTTATCCTCGTCGACGAACTCGCGCACAGCAACGCGCCCGACAGCCGTCATCCCAAACGCTGGCAGGACGTCGAGGAGCTGCTTGACGCCGGCATCGACGTCTGGACGACGCTCAATGTCCAGCATCTTGAAAGCCTCGCCGACGTCGTATCGCGCGTCACCGGCGTCGCCGTGCGCGAGACCGTGCCGGATCGCGTCCTGCAGAACGCTTCAGACGTCATCCTTGTCGACATCACGCCCGATGAGCTGCTGCAGCGACTGAAGGAAGGCAAGGTCTACGTTCCCGAGACCGCAAGACGCGCGACGCAAAATTTCTTCACGCCGCGCAATCTCACGGCGCTGCGCGAACTTGCCCTGCGTCGAACGGCGGAGCGCGTCGACGACCAGATGGTCGACTTCCTTCGTCAAGGAGCGATCGAAGGGCCCTGGGCGACGGCGGAACGGTTGCTCGTCTGCGTCGGCCGTGATGCAAACTCCGAGGCGGTGGTTCGCGCCGGCGCGCGCCTCGCCACGGCCCTCAATGCCACCTGGATTGCGCTTTACGTCGAGCGCGCCGGTCAGGAAGAAGAATCTGCTGAGGTGGTGAGAAACGTCGACCAAGCGCTGCGGCTCGCGGAGCGGCTCGGGGCGGAAATCGCCCGCGCGCCAAGCGACGATCTCGCAGGCGAAGTGCTGCGTTTCGCGCGACGCGAGAATATCACGCAGATCGTTCTGGGCCGCTCGCGTGCGCGGGCTTTTTCTCGACTGCTGCGGCGCTCGCTCACCGACGAAATTCTTCGGCGCTCGACCGATATCGCCGTTCACGTCGTTGTGCGGGAGGACCGTCCGCCGCAAAACCGACGGGCTCGGAAATTGCCGACCTTGTCGCAGACATGGCTCGCCTTCGGCGGCGCCGCGGTCGCCGTCACGATGACGGTCCTGGCCGGATATGGCCTCGAGCGCTGGCTCGGCCTCGTCGATCCGTCGGTCATCTTCCTGCTTCCCGTCGTGCTTTGCGCCGTGTGGCTGGGGATGTGGTCCGCGATCGCTGCGGCGCTCCTATCCTTTCTGGCCTGCGATTTCTTCTTTTTCGATCCGCGCTACGAATTGACGATCTCGCGGCCGCAGGAATTTCTTTCGCTCCTCGTCGCGCTGGCGGTCGCCGTCATAACCGGAATGCTCGCGAGCAAAATGCGCAATTATGCGCAAAACATGCGTCAGCGGTCTCAGGCCGTGCAGTCGCTCTTCGAATTCTCTCGCAAGCTTTCCGCGATCACCACGCTCGACGACATTCTCTGGGCGTCCGCGCTGCAAATTCAGAAGGCCGGCGACGCGTCCTGCGTGATGATACTGATCCCTGAAGAGGGCGGTTTGAAAGTGTCGGCGGCCTGGCCGCCGGCCGATCAGATGGACGCCGGCGAGCTTGCCGCCGCCCGTTGGGCGTTGGAAAAATCTGAGCCTGCCGGATGGCGGACGGATACGCTGCCCAATGTGCGCTTCCAATTCCGACCGCTGGCGACGGCGCGAGGGGTCGTCGCCGTTTGCGGCATCGAGCCCAAGACGCCCGCTGAGCCGCTCTCCGCCGCCGCGGAAAGCACGATCTCCTCGCTCATCGAACAGACGGCCATCGCGATCGATCGTTCGATGCTCATCGGCGAATCGGTCAAGGCGGCGGCCCTTGAAGAAAATGAAAAACTACGGACGATTCTGCTCTCCGCCCTATCGCATGATCTTCGAACGCCATTGACCTCGATCACCGGCGCGGTGACGAGCCTGCGCGAACTTGGCGAGAAGCTTCCGCCAGAGGATCGCAAAGACCTTCTGCTGTCGATCGAAGAAGAAGCTGGGCGCCTATCGCGCTTCATCGCCAATATGCTCGACATGTCGCGCATCGAGTCGGGCGCGGTGGCGCCGCGTAGCGATCTCGTCGATGTCGCCGATGTGATCCGCAGCGTCCTCGAACGGTCCAAGAAAATTTTTTCGGGCAAGGACACGTCGATCAGCATCGCGCCCGACCTTCCGGCAATTCGAGGCGACGCCAATCTGCTCGGCCAGGTTCTCTTCAACCTGATCGACAATGCGCATAAATACGGCGGACCAACCGGCGCGATCATTCATGCCCGGCGCGAAGGCGGCGATGTCGTGATCACCGTGACCGACGAAGGGCCCGGCGTGAAACTGGCCGACCTCGAACGCATCTTCGAGAAATTCTATCGCAGCGGGCGCATCGACGGCCGCAAGGCCGGCACCGGCCTCGGCCTCTCGATCTGCCGCGGACTGGTCAAGGCCATGGGCGGAAGCATCGTCGCGCAAAGCCCCGCCGTCCGCCGTCGAGGAACCAGAATCATCATGCGTTTTCCGGCTGCGGGCGAATCGAAGCGGGGCGTGGCGGCATGAGCGACGCGCGCGTTCTCGTCGTCGACGACGAACCGCAGATTCAGCGCGTCTTGCGGCCCTCGCTGACGGCAAGCGGTTATGAGGTGCGCGAAGCGGCGACAGGGCGCGAGGCGCTTGCGGCCGTCCGCGACCATTCGCCCGATCTCATCATCCTCGATCTTGGTCTCCCCGACATGGATGGCAAAGAGGTGCTGCGAAAGTTGCGGATCCTCACGCGAACGCCAGTGATCGTTCTCTCGGCGCGCGATCGTGAATCGGAAAAGATCGCGGCGCTCGACCTCGGCGCGGATGATTATGTCGAGAAGCCCTTCGCAATGGGAGAGTTGCTGGCGCGCATGCGCACGGCCTTGCGGCATTCGCAGGATGCGGCTTTGGAATCCGATTACGTCGTCGCCGACGGGCTTGTGGTGAATATTCCAATGCGCATCGTGACAAGAAACGGCGCGCCGGCGAAATTGACGCCCAAGGAATTCGATCTGCTAGCCTTTCTCGCGCGACATGCGGGCCGGCCGCTGACGCACCGGGAAATCCTGAAAACCGTATGGGGCCCGGCGCATCAGAACGACAGTCAATATCTGCGCGTCTTCGTCGGCCAGCTTCGAGCAAAGATCGAGGACAAGGCCGCGACGCCCAGAATCATCGTGACCGAGCCCGGCGTCGGCTACCGCTTCATGGCGTCCGAGCGATGATGTCTCGCAGAATGATTTGAAATCGCTACCTAGATCACGCTGCATTTGGGCGGAATCGCCCAAATGCAGACAACGTGATCGATTCCAAAAGTTTAGAGCGCGCTTTACGCGAAAAACCGGTTCCCACTTTTTCGCAACGCGCTCTAGCGCAAATCAATCGATGCTTGGATCAATCCCGGTCAACGACAGACCAAAGACGACGATGCACAGCGCGAGCGCGACCGTGACTCCGACCAGCGGCGCGGCGAGACCAGGGATTTTGTTGAGGAAGCGCATGAACCGGTTCGCCTGGGGAAGAGCGCGATCTAAATCGCGCCCCGTTAAAAGAGGGTTAGCGACTCCCTGTCAAGCGCAAAGCGAAAGCGCCAAACAAAAAAGGCGGCTTTTGTCGCGGCTCCCTGACGAACCCCCCACGCCCCGGACCGCTCACTTGCGGCGCCTGCGACGCCAGGTTTCGAAAACCCAGCCGCCGGCCAGGAGCGCCACAAGATAAACGATCGCGGCGCGCGCGATTTCCGGCAGCTGATCCGCCACTGCCGGCCAAAAAAGAAACGCCAGGAGCGTGATGACGCCCGCCAGGAGCGCCGCCAGAAGCGCATCGTGATCCATGTCCCCGATCCTCTTCCGCACGCCGCCGCGATACATGCGACGCCGACTCGATGCGCATTCGTCGTTCAGCGCCTGCTCCTTAGATAGGGACCTCGACTCAAGACAAGATTTGAAAGCCCCGTTTCCATCGTTAACATTGATTTCAAGAAGCTGCCGTCGGCTGCGGTTTCGACCGCCGCCTGGCCGGCTAACGCAATGAAATGTTGGGATGCAAGCCGACTCGGTCAAAACGGAACGAATGCGCAAGCTAAGCGTTAGCTAGGGTGCAGCCCGCCTTTCGGCTGTGACTAAGGAGGCACACGTGTCCCGGAAACTTATCGTCCTTGCGCTTGGAGCCGCGGCGGCGTCCGTCGCATCTTCTGCTTTCGCCGCCGATCTCGCCATGGCTCCCCCGCCGCCGCCCCCGCAGGCTGTCCTCGCGCCCGATCCGTTCGCGCCTGTGGTCGCCGTCGTCACCCTGCCGGTCACCGTTGCGGGCGCCATCGTCACCGCGGTCGCGCCGCCGCCGCCCCCGCCCCCGGTCCTCGCGGCTTATTGACGGTCGCGCGTAAATTCATCGACCAGGCGTTTCGCACGGTGGCGACTCCCACCGTCGAAACGCATGGTTGCGCCCACTATGCGTGCGGCCAGCGGCGCTCGCGGAACCAATTGCGATAGTCCGTCATTTTGGCGCGTTGGGCCGCCGGCGCACGCCGCGTGCAGGTCGCCGCCTCGGCGCTACCCTCCGGCGCGCCCCATCGCAGTTCGACGCAATCATTGGGATTGTAGCCCATCTCAAGGTCCTCGGCGCGGTCGATCACGTCCTTGAGCGAGAGCGTCCAGGCGGAGCCGTCGCTGCGCGTATAGGCGAATGTGCGGGCCGCGAGTTCGCTCGCCAGCGCGCTTTGCAGTTGCGCCTTCACACTGGACGCACTTTGGCCCATCGGGATCGCATAGCGCTCGCTGCGCCGCGCGACGCGATCGGGATAGCCGCGCACCACATCGATTGCGATCAGCAAGCGAAGATCGCGCGCCGGAGTGGAGAAATCTTCCCACGGGCCGGCGGTCGCGAAGATCGCCGCTCCGTCCGGCATCGACGCTTCGCCGCGCCCGCCGTTCTGGAACTTTCGGCCGTTTTCGACCGCCGTCGCGCGCGTCTTCACCTGCTCCTCAAGCGCCGTAATCGCCGCCGCCATCGCGCGCGTCGGATCGAGCGGCTCAGGCGACATCACCTCGTCCATGCGGTCGTAGAAATCCTCGGCGCCGAGCTGCGTTTGTTCCAGCGAAAAATCGCCATACTCCGGGTTCTTGGCGATTTCCGAATTGGTGAGCGCCCGCATCGCGCCGTTGTCCCGCACAACCGGCCGAAAGCGCTTGAAGCCGGGGCTGCCGAGCGTCGCTTCGTTCGCGAACAGGAAATTGCCGCGCCAGAACCGCTTGCGAGTGACAGTGCCATCCGGCTCGGCGTCGACCGCAAGAAAGACGCCCGCCGCGTCCGCCGACTGCGGAACGCGCTGCACGAGCATCATGACGTGCCCATAGGGATCGGCGTAGGCCGTTCCGGGACGCAGGGTCTCGCGCGTGAGCGGGATGGTGTAAAAATCGCTCTTATCGCTGTTTGCCGAAGCGCGCACCGAACCGGAATGAACGACGTCGCCCACAGCCCGAAAATAGCCGGCGACGCCCGCCGGCCGCTTCGGGGCAGGCGGTTTCGCGGGAGCGACCGCCGCAGCCGACGCGCCGGGCTGGACCTGCTGAGGCTGTGAGAACAGCTGCTGCAGCAAATTCTGGGGAGGCGCCGCTGCGGGCGCGGACGCCGGCGGGGCGGCGGCCGACGCCGCAACTTGCTCGGGCGGCGGCGCTGGTCGGGTCACTTCAGGGTGCAGAATGTCGAACCGTTCATTACATCGGGGCGCCGCGCCGCCGGCCCCGCGCGAGCAATTCGAATAGGCGAACGGCAGGCCCATCTTGAAGGCGAAATAGGCGCGCAGGAAATAGACGAAATCCGCGCAGTCGGGCTTCAGCGATAGGGTGAGGCTGTCTTCGCCGGTTCCGAGATGATTGAACAGCACATTGCGCGAGGGATTGCGCAGCACCTCGTGCCACGTCTTCCATGACTGCTCCGCTTCGAGCGGCGCGTCGAACAGCTTGGCGATCCACGCCGAATATAGATTTTCAGTCGCGCGGTCCCATTTGCCGCGCACCGCCCAGACGGCGCCTTCCGTCGCACGCGATGCAGATGACTTGCGCGCGCCGACCTCTATTTCCCTCGTCATCGCGCCGCAAGGGGGCGAAGCGGCGTCGCCCGAGAGCGTCGCGCGCCACGCGCCGGCGGCCGGCGACGCGACCTCGGCGAACCAGACATAGGGCGGTCCGCCCCGCAGTTGGCGCGATCTCGCCGCCACGCTTCCATCGGGCGAAACCAGCAAAAGTTCGCCGTCGACCGGTTTTTCCGCGGCGACGAGAACGCGCAAGGGCGCGCCCTTCCAGGGCGCCGCCGGCGACGCCAATACCGCAACCTCGGCCGCGTCTTCGCAGGCGCCGGATGCAACCTGGGCCTGGGCTTCCGACAATGGAAAAAGGAAGGCGACAAAAGCGCCTGCGATAGGCAGGAATGCGGCGAATCGGCGCGCTCGAAGCATGTTGATCCCCCTGTTGGACCGCTCTCTCGATTCGTTTCCGTCAGAGAGTGATTTCCAGGTTATGAAGTTGGCGGCGTTCAGTCAGCGGACGTAAGAACCGGTTTTGCCCAACTTCCGGCATTTCAGCGACCGCAGAAGCTGCATCGGCATTCCTCTGGTCGAACCGATTTTCACGCTTGACGCATCGCGTGACGGCATAGGCGCGTCGGCGTTCGACCTCGAATGATTTGAGCCGGCGGACGTGGCGATTTAATGGAGAACGCTCACCGACGGTTTTCCTGAGTTCTGTGACTATGTAACGAATTGATTTTATTGGCTGGGGGACCTGGATTCGAACCAAGATTAACGGAGTCAGAGTCCGTGTTTTCACTGCTTTCGCGGCGTTGCACTCCGGCACATTATTGCCAGCTACCCCTTGATTTACATAGGCTATATCGATACCATCGTTGCTCATAGATTTTCCTGGCAACACAGCGATTTTGAGAGCCTAGGGAGAGCCTAAAGAGATGAACGGTGCGATGCACGGTTTTGCCCTCACGGATGTGGTGGTGCGCAATCTGAAGCCTCCGGAGAGCGGTCAGGTCATGCATTGGGACGCCGCCATTCCTGGATTTGGCGTCCGCATCTCCCAAGGGGGGACGAAGACGTTTTACCTCATTCATGGCCGCGAGCGCCGACGTGTCTCAATCGGCCGATATCCGGCCATTTCGCTTTCCGACGCGCGGGCTGAGGCGAAGCGCCTTCTCGCCGAATTCACGCTCGGCAAGCGGCAGGCTCCCTCGATTTCCTTTGACGAGGCCGTCGAGCTTTATCTCTCCTTGAGCGAACACACCGCCAAACCGCGCACGGTCTCAGAGAACAAGCGGCTGCTCAAACGACATTTCAAGTTCCACAAGAAAGTCGCCGACATCGCGCCACAGGAAATATCACGAGTCATCGACCGGCTTCACAAGACGCCGACCGAAGCCAATCACGCCTTCACGGCCGTCCGAACATTTTTCAATTGGTGCGTGCGCCGGCATTATCTGACGCACAGCCCGATGCAGGGCATGCGGCTCCCTGCCAAGACCGTCTCGCGAACGCGAGTCCTATCCCCTGCCGAATTGAGCGCCGTCTACAGGGCATGCGATACCTTGGGAGCTTTCGAGTCGCTTGTGCGCCTTTGCATCCTGACCGGTCAGCGCCGCGGCGAGATCGGCGCGCTCAAATGGGACTATATCGACCGACGCAACAAGCTCGTCACCCTGCCCTCTTCGCTGACGAAGAACAACCGTGAGCACACGTTTCCGCTCGGCAATAAGGCGGTCGCGATTATCGACACCCTTCCACAGCGAGGCGATTATCTCTTCCCCGGCCGCAACCACGAGCAAGCATTTCAAGGCTGGGCAAAGTCGAAGGCGCGCCTGGATCAGATTGTGGAAGCGGAAGGCGGCGGCGTCTCACCTTGGACGCTTCACGATCTTCGCCGAACGTTCGCGACCAATCTCGCCGCCCTCAACATCCCCCCGCATATCGTCGAGCGCATCCTCAACCATGCCTCCGGAACGATCTCGGGCGTCGCGGCGATCTACAATCGCCACGCCTACATGGACGAAATGCGCGCTGCAATCGACCTGTGGGAGATACGCTTGGACCAAATCATTCCTCAGACTTGAGCCAAGTCTGCCATCGCAGTTGCCCTTGGTCTGATTTTGACCCTGCGCCATCCCGGCTATTCGTAATCGCTCACGCTCGATGATAATTGGAGGAAGACGGTTTCAGTTAGCGGATTTGCTGTATTTCCAACATTTTTTGAGAGGCTTGACAAAACTCTTGCCGTCTTCCGCTGATTGAGGAGTTTCAACGCAAGACTCATCCGCCTGTGGTTGCAGCCCGCCTTCTTTCAAGCATCGTTCAACGTACCCTCCAATTGCAACGTGCTTCTTTTCGTCCGTTAGAGACGAATCCGCCATCGCATAATGAGCCGACATCTGGCAATCCGTAATTAAACGTCCGAGCGCTTCATCTTTTTCTCCACTGCCGCAGGCGGATAGTGATATTGCGCTCGACATGAAAACGAAGCGATATATTTGGGCTGGCCCAGGATACATGCCACCCTCCCTAAATTTTCTGCTCCCTGATTTTTGGGAGCGACGGCCTAAGTTAGATTAGGGCGTTGAAACACTGCTGCAACTTTGCGCCGCTATCTCGGTCCCCGAAGCGTCCGTTGGTGGCGCTGAGCGGAAGCCCTTCTCCTTCGTGAGAGCTGGCGCGAAGCATCAAAATCCGCCCCGCACGCCGGCAAATGTTCTACTATGTACACCCATGACAATCTCGCCCAACGCACGGCGACATGCTATGTTTACTCGCCCGCTAGCGAGCGATCTCTGGGCGTCGCGATGCCTCTTACTAGAGGACATCACGATGTTCGAAGAGCGAATGCTGGTGGATTGGAAAACATTGAAGAAGCTCGGCTGGCCCTATTCCAGGGCGCACACGTGGCGAATGATCAAAGCGGGTCGCTTCCCGGCTCCACAGAAGTTCGGCAAGCACCCGGTTCACGCGTCGCGTGGCGTTGGAAAGAAATCAGCGGTTTCTTCGACGGCACCAGTCCCACCATCGCCGCCTAACACGGGCAGTCCCCGAAAAGGGGCAAGAGGCGCGGCGTCCAAACCGCGCCTCTTTTCATGCCCTGCTCATAGGGGCTTTTGACGGGTAAATCATGGGGTATCCCGTTTCCCCCACCAGGGGACGATAATGCCCTGATTCCGCGCCAGTTCGCGTGCGTTATCACGCCCGACCCAATAGCCTTTCTGTCTCCTATCGGACGCCAGCAAGCCACACGCGCGACCCTATCAGGCATGCGCTTGGGAAAGCCTATTGGGTCGGCCGTTCACACGGCACGACGAACTGGCGCGGACGATTCACGGTATTTACAGTAGCCGGCACGTACAATAATCGACGGGCAGTTCTTTGCTCGCGCTACCGCGTACAGAGCCCGACCCCCGGCACCGACTGAAGCTCGTACCAGGCGCACGAACACTAAGCACGGCTCGGCGGCCGGCCTATGCACACGGATTTTTCATATATCCTCGGCGAACTCGCCTCTGGCGAGGGCGTGCCTCTTTCGCAGCCCGACCGCCGCCGACATGTTTACATCGTCGGTCAGACCGGTACCGGCAAGACCGGACTGCTCACCAATCTTATGCACGCCGACCTCAGGGGCGGCGGGGGCTTCTGCTTTCTCGATCCGCATGGCGATGCAAGCAAAATGATCGCCGCCGCGATCCCGCGGCGGCGGAGAAACGATGTGATCTATCTCGATCCCTCTGATCCGACTCACACCTTCGCTTACAATCCCCTGTCAGATATCCCACCAGGCAAGCGTGCGACCGCTGCAGCGAATATTGTGTCGGCATTTCAAAACATCTGGGCGCAAAGCTGGGGGCCTCGCCTCGAATATATTTTCACCAACGCGCTGCGGCTGTTGCTCGACGGCAAGGATCAGACCTTGCTCGGACTCCCCCGCTTACTCGTCGACGACGAGTATCGCGATGCGCTGATCCGGAGCTGTGATGATCCGGTCATTCGCGCCTATTGGCGCACCGAATACGCCGCATACGACAATCGCCTGCGCAGCGAGGCCATCTCCCCGCTACAAAACAAAATCGGCATTATCCTTTCGAATCCCATTCTCCGATCGATCCTGTGTCAAAACTCATCCACGATCGACATACGCCGCGTCATGGACACGGGGAAGGTGCTCATCGTCAATCTCTCGAAAGGGAGCCTCGGCACCGAACCCGCGCATCTTTTAGGCGCGTTACTCATCGCCGCGTTCTCCCAGGCGGCGGAGGCGCGCCAAGACACAACTGAAGATGCGCGTCGCGACTTCACCTTGTACGTCGACGAATTCCAACACTTCGCGACCGAGAGCTTCGTGTCGATCCTCTCGGAGGCGCGCAAGTGGAGGCTTTCATTGGTGGCGGCGAACCAGCACGTCGGCCAGTTGCCTGAGAGCCTGCGGCAGGCCGTGTTTGGCAACGCCGGCACGCTCATCGCGTTTCGAGTGGGATCGCAGGATGCCGCGGTTCTCGCCGATGAACTCGGCATGGCGAATCGCACGGCGCTGGCGCAGACTGATAACTTCAAGGCCTGGATACGGCTCATGTATCACGGCGTTCCGAAGGAAGCGCGTCTCATGCAAACCTTGCCGCCACTTCAGGGCGGCGACCAGTTCGCGCGGATCGTGGCCAATACCCGCGCCCGTTACATGGTGCCGCGCGAGATCGTCGAGAAGCGGATTGCGAGCTTTTTCCCGAAAAAACCGGCAGCTCGCGCGCGACGACGGAGGAAGTATAGGGATCCGGACGCTTGACGAGCTACGCACGCGGGAGCACCTTCCGTAAATGCGCGTCGCTGTTTCCCATGATGAAGTCGTGGCGCGTAAGGGGTGGCTCGGCCGCGAGACCCGCTACCGCGTCACGGCTCAGATCGATTTTTCCGACGAGGAGAAGACGATCGTGCAACGGTTCGCGCTTGGCCAGCACGAAGCGTACACGACCGAAGACGCAGTCGACTTTCCAAACTTCGTTTTCACGATCAACAACCTGATCTACCGGCGTCCGCACATCCGCGTCTTTCCGACGGCGCTTGCCGCGCGTCTCTTCGAAGTGGAGCTGGCCGAAGAAATATTGCCCAAGGTCAAGAACTACATTCTCGGCAATGCCGCCACGCGTCATCCATCGAGCTACGAGATATGATCTTCCGAGTCTTCCGCGACAACCACCGCAACGCACCGGCTACGGTGCGCCAGGAGGCGCACAAAAAGAACACGGCCCTGTATGAGCAGGCATGCAATATGCTGGCGGCATCGAGCTTGCCGAGCGCCGAGGCATTCGCTGAGCGCCTGGTCGCGGGTGCTCCCAAACATATCCGGCGTACGCTCGCGGAGATCGCCACGCAGCTGTATAGGGCCGAAGGCTTTGAAACCAGTTCGATACCCGCTCCCCCACCGATCCCTGAGAGCATCGAAGCGGCACGATACCGCGATCGTCTCGCGGAGTACATCAACAAGCTCGCCGATCCGGATACCTTCACTCGCTTCGAACATGCGGTCGCGCGATCGTTCCAGATAATCGTCGACGAGTTGCCAGGGATAGAGGAAGGCGCATTCACCGTCTCGCTCATCGACATGTTACCGGATGCGGGAACGTTCATCGAACAGATCGCTGCAGCTCTCTACCCGGTATCCGCGACCTTCCGCGACCAATACGATCAGAACCGCTGCGCCGCGTCGCGTCTCCCTTTCACCAAAGAGAGCCGTGTCTCGCCGAAGCTCGTACGGCCGTCCACATACAACGGCACGTCCCGCGAAATCGTCGACACCTTTCTAAAGGGCACACCCCTAGCGGCGCTCTCATCGGCGCGACTCCCCTTCGGCATTCCCGAGGCGCAGCGCGGCGAACATTGGCATCTATTGGGAGGCAGCGGTCACGGCAAGACGCAGACCCTCAGCCATATCATCATGAGCGACTTGAAAAAGCCTGACCCGCCGGCGCTCATCATCATCGACAGCCAGAACCAGCTGCTACGGCAGATTCAACGCCTCTCCCTTTTCGATCCGGATACGCCCGGTTCACTTGCTGATCGCCTCATCATCATAGACCCAGAAGATGACACGCCCCCGGCGCTCAATATGTTCGCTGTTAATAACACGCGGTCGAGCGGCTATTCGCGTGCGGAGCGCGAGATCGTCGAGGGTGATGTCCTCCAGCTCTTCAATTACGTTTTCGCGTCGCTTGCGGCCGAACTCTCGACTCAAATGGGCACCGCCTTCGCGTATGTATCGCGCCTCATGCTTTCCATGCAGCCCACGGCGACGATACATACACTGCTCGACTTCCTGGAAGAAGACGTGAAGCGCGCCGAGCAGAGCAAGTTTTACAACCACATCGCCGCGCTCGATCCGACAGCGCGCGGCTTCTTCGAGAAGCAGTTTTACAAAAATACTTCTTTCGTACAGACGCGCAACTCGCTGGCGCGACGCCTCTATGACGTGGTGCGCGTGCCCGCCTTCGAACGCATGTTCGCTTCGCGGCAGAACAAGTTGTCAATGTTTGAAGCGATCCAGCGCAAGAGCGTCGTCTGCGTTAATACAAGCGATGCGATGTTGAAGGATGCATCCCCTATCTTCGGACGCTACATGATCGCCTCGACGATGGCCGCTGTCTTCGAGCGCGTCGCCGTGCCCGAGCGCGAATGGAACCAAGCGTATCTCATCATCGACGAAGCCGCGTCCTATTTCGATGAAAACCTCGAAAAACTGTTGCGGCAGGCGAGAAAATACAAGCTCGGCGTTCTCTTCGCGCACCAGCTCATGGATGATCTGAAAGGCGCGATGCGGGCGCATGTCGCTTCGAACACGAGCATAAAAATGTGTGGCGGTATCAGCCACGCGGACGCCCGGCAATTGGCGAATGATTTCCAGAGCACCCCGGAATTTCTTTTTTCACAAAAGAAGGACAACCGGAGCGGAAGGGATTCGCAATCGTCGAACTGGGCCTGCTACGTTCGCAACATCACGCCCCATGCGGTGTCGATCACTGTCCCGTTCTTTGCCTTACGCGATGCACCCAAGATGAGCGAGGCAAGCTACCAGAAAGTGCTTCAGCGCAACCGGGCGCGGTACGCGGCCGATCCGGAGCCAGAGAATCCCGACCCCTTGCCCTCCACGGACGAAAAGACCGAAAAGCCACCTGCGCCGCCGAACGCCTCAACAAAAGACCCACCGCGTCAGTCCCAGCCGAAACGGCCGCGTCGCGATCCAGACGCATGAGCGTCCGTTGCGCATTTCCGAGGATTTGGTACACTTACCGCACATTCGGGATTTTCCCGCGGCCCCGCCAGAAATGGCGGGGAATATCATTTGTACAGCTTCCTGAACCCCATCTTCACACGCTCAAAATCCTCATCATCCATCGTTCCAAGTTTCGATGACAGGCGACGGTAGTCCATCGCCCGCGCTTGGTGCAGGCACGCCGCCATCGATTTGGCATGCTGGCGAAATCCAACGAACCATGTCCCCTTCCGATCTTGTGTCGTCGTCGGCACGACAAAGTAAAAGCCGTGCGCGAGCTTTCGGTAGATTATGACCGGTCGCGAGAAGAGATTGCTCTTTCCGTTGACTTCCGATCCGACATTCTCGCCGATGCTCGCCCACCAAATATCCCCCTCAGAGACCAGGGGCGGCTTGTGTGCTCGTTCATGCAGCGTCTGCTTCAATCCGATCCACAGCAGAAATCGCTTCATATGAAGACAGTATACCGCAGTCTCGCCCCCGGATCACGACACCGCTCATACGTAGTGCAAGAGCTGTCTGTAATCTCAGTAGGCGCTCCCAACCGATGGGTCGTCTTTTTTGTTGAGGCAAGCCGCCGCGAATGACGCGTTCATAGAAATTAACTGAGGCACGTTATAAAATTTTTAGTGGAGCGCCGCGTTACATCGCTGTGCGTCGATGCGCGCCAGCTCACTTACGTTACGTTTACTCCGTCGCAGAGTTACGCCTTACCATCATGTATGAACCCCACATTCACACGAAAAAATCGCTCACGCTGCATTCCGACGCCGAGCGGCCGACGCACGGAAATCACCAGCAATGACATCTACGGCATTTTCGAACCATTGAGCCGTCATGCGCAGCTCACGACCAAGCAGATCGTCGCGTTTGATCGCCGATACGCAACGAAGACGCGTAACCGACTGACTACCCTCTTTCACGCGGAAGGCCAGTGGCTCGGCCGCTTGGGACAAGATGTGAAATTAGCGAACTATCTGGCGCACGACGAGATTCATCGGATAGAGGCCGACGCCGCGCAACTGCTCATCGCAAAAGGCGTCATCCCGAATGCGCAGTGGCTATTCAACGCGCGTATCGGCGGCCACAGCACCACGCCGTCGCGGATCATCCGTCTCACGCATGATCACATGGCGTCCCATATCGTGCTCGATATTGAGATCGGCACGCGTGATGACGAAGCGACGCGATTTATAAATCACATTGAGATCATTCAAGCTGCGCCGGAGGCGACACGTGCGCTCAGAAATCCGCTGCGCATTCCCGTCCCAGAGACCGCCGGTGTGACGAAATGGATCGAGCCCGACGCGCTGTTCGCACTCGGTAGCCGGTATTATGCGGTGGAGGTGGACATGGGCACCGAGAGTATTGATCCAATCATCCGAGCAAAGATACTCGCTTATCGCGAGGTCGTGGCCTCAGGCATCATTGACGATCATCTCGGCATCGACAATCTCACTGTACTCTTTGTCACCACGAACGAGACGCGCATGCGCAACATCATGAAAGAGCTGCGCACCATCGCCCGCAATGGCAAGACGCCGATGTTCGCGTTCGCGTGCCGTCCCGACCTCGCCACGATTATGCACGCGCCTGCGCCGATCGGCGACATGTTCCGCGCCTCATGGGAGCGCGTCGGGTATGAGCCCCTCTCGCTTGTACGACCGAATTAAAAAGCCACACGCATGCGTGTGGCTCAGGATTTATTCGTCCCGCTCTTTTGGCGGAACGAGAATGAACTGTCCGTCGAGCGGCAGGAAATTCAGCCGCACAACCAACCCGTCGCCGTCATTGAAGCGCCAGGCAGCTCCGATCGTCGTCATGAACTCATTGTCCGGCGATTGCTTCGCCCGCGCGTGGTACACGGGGCGGGAGCCCTTCGGCTTGTCTTCGTTTCTCTTTTGCGTCGGCATGTGCGCAACCTCCATCTTCATCGTACATCCACGTCTATTTTCTATACTAACAAGTAGAGCATAAATATAGTGTGAAAGGAGTAGGCAATGGCTACGACACAAGTGTCATTTGCAGAAATAAAGGAGCGAGTGAATATCGAGCAGGTATTGCCGCTCGTTGGGCTTACACTCAAGCGGTATCAGTCTCAGCTTCGTGGTGTCTGCCCCATTTGCAAGGAGGGTGGTGACAGAGCCTTCGTCGTCACTCCGGCTAAGGGTCTCTACTATTGCTTCGGCAAGTGTGGCACAGGCGGCGACATGCTTTCACTGGTGGCGAACGTCAAGCAGTGCTCTGTGCGCGAGGCGGCGGAATTCATCGCCGCGCGCACGGGGATCACCGGCAAACGGTCCGGGGACAACAGTACGGCTCCTGCGGACGGTTCCCCCCAGCCCCTCTCCGGAAAGGAAGGGCTGAAGCCCCTGGAGTATCTGCAAGCTTCTCATGAGGCAGTGCAGGCTCTCGGAGTGAGGGCGGAGACCTGCGAGCATTTCGGTGCGGGCTTTGCGCCGAAGGGCATCATGCGCGGTAGACTGGCGATTCCGATCCACGATATGGCGGGGACGTTGCTCGCGTACTGCGGACGCGCGGTGAAGGAAGAGACGCCGTTGCTCATCTTCCCCAACGGCTTCCGGCCGGACACGGCGATCTTCAGTGCTCACCGTTTAGAGCAGGGCGACACGATCTGCGTCGCGCGCGATCCGCTCCAGGTGCTGAAGGCTTACGAGAACGGCGTCACCAATGTCGTATCGTTCCTCGGGGACATCACCGCCGATGCGCTCCACGTGCTCGCCCTCTTAATGGACGAGAAGGACGTCCCTTCGATTGATCTTTTCTGAGCGCCTTCGGGCGCTCCTTTATTAACTGATGAACGGCCGGTAGCACATCCCCGCCATTAAGCCTGCTACGATGAGATTCGGAAAAAAATACAGTTACGATATGAGCAACAATGACACAGTTTCGAGTCACTGGATCGACTATTGGACGCCTATCATCTGGTGACCTGACTTCCATGGACTCCCGCAGCGGAAGCCTGCCCTGGGGTAGAACCTTCATCTCCTCGCCCGTCAGCGTCCCGAACTCGAGCACCCCATTCGCGAGCGTATCAAGCTGCCTGCATTTTTCGGTCAAGATGCGCTTGGCCTCATCATAGGGCTCCTGCACCAGCCGCCGCACTTCGGCGTCGATCGTCTGCTACGTCGCTTCGGAGATCGTCTGGTGCGGGATCGAATAGCCGAGGAACTGTTCCTGGTGCGTATCGGCATAGGCGACCGTGCCGAGTTTGTCCGCCGGCCTTGGCGGCGGCAATGACGCGCACGCACGACGCGCCGACGCCGACGAACATTTCGACGAGGTCGGAGCCCGAGATCGAGAAGAAGGGCATGCCAGCCTCGACCGCCTCGGCTACGTGCTGGCGGCCGGCGCGACGCCCATGCGG
>JALHNQ010000053.1 GCA_022843405.1 Methylocystis sp.
AGCTTTGTCAGATTTTGTTCCCGGAATCGCCCGATTCTGCCCCGTAGGGGCGAGGTTTTACGTTTGCCAGAAATACACTCCGTGCCCTCCTGAAGAG
The DNA here is from genome assembly GCA_022843405.1 of Methylocystis sp. Lineage (GTDB taxonomy): Bacteria > Pseudomonadota > Alphaproteobacteria > Rhizobiales > Beijerinckiaceae > Methylocystis. The sequence continues at coordinate 98 of JALHNQ010000053.1, forward strand.
GTCAACGTGACCTTTCCATCCAGAGAGTACTCCTATATTTCGATAGCAGATGGATTGGATATCTTCTATCCCGGAAAATTTACGCAGTGCATGTTCGCGGCGAATGAAATCATCACTCAATTGGCCAGCGCGGGTACTACTAGGGTTGCACCTAGCCTCGGGTCGGTTACGGGCCGTGAGGATGTCGAGTACCTCCATCCGGGGGAACAGGCGGACTTCATACTTGTGCTCGACGGAAATGAGATAGCAACTAAAACGCTCTGAATGTTTTTTATGTAATTATCGAAAATAAGCAGTTTGATATATAGAACACTCAGAGTGTATAATTGAAAGGGCAAAACCTCACAAACAAGCTTCAGTCGCTCATGTCGTCGATCACCACGTCAACGGTCGTCTCGCAGGCGACGAACTGGTTGCCGTCACCCTGGCCGGACATGGTGAAGCCTCGCCGATCACAGGTGAGTTTCAGGACGCCACCTGAATAGACCGTCAGACCGCCGCCGTAGACGGAGACATGGGCATTCTTGCCGCTCGGGAGGCGGAAGATCGGACTGCTTTGTCCCGACTCCAAATGAAATGAAGTCCCCTTGTTAGCCAGCTGCGGCAGCGTCGCGGGAACCACAACCGGCGATGGCTTCGGAGGGACGGGCGCTGCATCGATAGGTTCGGTGGAGAGGATCTTGGGCGCGTCGATAGCCGCCTGTGTCTGACCGGAGGTATCGCTTTGAGTTGCTAAGCGAAGGCCCAAGATCAATACCCAAATGAAGCAGATCACCGAAATGGCGGTGAACAGGTAACGCAGCCCGTCATTGATCGCACCATAGGCGAGCACGCCGAACAGCATGAAGAGTACCGAGAAAAGGGTGATCAAGAAAACGGACATGGGGGTCGAAGCTACCGAGGGCTTCACTTGTTGTCGAGGTGCTTGAGGACTGCTGTTTGAGCGGGCGACGAACCACACATAACGTTCCGCCGACCTCTTGGAATCAGAGCCTACGAGCGGCCCGCTTGGGAGCCTAATTAGAGCCTAATCAGAACTGCTCATTACCAACTTATTGATTTTGTTGGCTGGGGGACCTGGATTCGAACCAAGATTAACGGAGTCAGAGTCCGCTGTTCTACCGTTGAACTATCCCCCAAGGGCGCGGCGTAGCGCTTGCGCGAACCGCTGGTGACTTAGAGAGCGCCGCTGACGGTGTCAACAGCCGGAAGTCAATGGCAATCTGCGGCGCCGCCGCGGGTTCCGCCGTCATGACGCGCCTCCTGCCGGGGCTTCTTACCGCAGCGCGTCAACCTGGATAGGCCGCCCTGCTCCGCCTTGCGGAACCCTTGCAGGCGGCGCGACGATCCGGCATGAAGGGAATTTACGCCAGCTTCGTGGCGTTTCGATCATCGTCGTTTCGCATTCGGCGATGCGGCGCGGAGCGAGAGGGAGCGGGACGAGACGGAGCGGCATTGCGGAATGGATCGAGTGAGGGAAACCAGCCCACCCTCGACGGCGTCGGCGCAGGCTGCGCGCGAGCTCCAGATTGGCGCTGGCGTCACGCCCGAAGCTTTCCGCGCGCGCCAAACCTACGCTGCGCTCGACCTTGGCACCAACAATTGCCGGCTTCTGATCGCCCGCCCCGAGCGCCGGCCGCGACGGCGCAATCACGACTGCCTGCGCATCGTCGACGCCTTTTCGCGCATCGTGCGACTCGGAGAGGGCCTCGGCAAGGCAGGCAGGATAAATGAGGACGCGATCCAGCGCACCATTGCCGCGCTCGAAATCTGCCGCGAAAAGATGGACGCGCGCGGCGTCACCCGCACGCGGCTGGTCGCCACCCAAGCGTGCCGCAGCGCGGCCAACGGCGACGAATTCGTCGAGCGCGTGCACGAACGCACCGGGCTGCGCCTCGACATCATCGACCGCGAAACCGAGGCGCGCTTCGCCGCCCGCGGCTGCGGCGCGCTCGCCGATCCCGCCGCCGAAAGCGTGTTGCTCTTCGACATTGGCGGCGGCTCCACCGAACTCGTTTGGCTCGCCCGAGAACGGCGCGGCGAAAATGGCGCCTACGCCTTTCGCGCCTGGACGTCGCTCGAATTGGGCGTGGTGACGCTCGCCGAGCATTTCGGCGGCCGCAGCGTTTCGGCCAAGATTTTTGCGGCGATGGCGCAGCAGGCGCGAGAGAGTCTCACGCCCTTCGCGCAACGGATGGCCAATGAGCGACGCTGTCCGCGCTTCCATCTGCTCGGCACGTCGGGCACCGTCACCACCCTGGCCGGCGTTCATCTCGGGCTTGAACGCTATGACCGCTGGCGCGTCGACGGCCTGTGGATGAGCGACGATGACGCGAGCCGGGCGATCATGCGGCTGCGGACGATGAATTTCGAGGAGCGCGTCGCCAATGGCTGCATCGGACCGCAGCGGGCCGATCTCGTGCTCGCCGGCTGCGCGATTTTCGAGGCGATTCGCGCGCTCTTCCCGGCGCAGCGGACCCGCATCGCCGATCGAGGGTTGCGGGAAGGCATGCTGCTCGAGCTGATGGAGGCCGACGGGGCGCTGACGCACGGCGCCTAACGGTTCGACGATTGACGCCAAAGAATAGCGGGATAGTTTGCGGCGAACGCCGACGCCCCGGGGGGAGCGGATGACCAAAGCAATGGCCGAGGCGCGCCAATATGGCGCTCGCCGCGAGACGTGGCGATGAGCAAACGCGGATTGTATCGGCCCTGCGTCGGCGTCCTGTTGCTCAATGCGCAGGGCCTCGTCTTCATCGGCCGGCGGCGCGCCAAGGGCGCCCACGACCAGACCCGCCCGCCCTATCTTTGGCAGATGCCGCAGGGCGGCATCGACGAAGGCGAAACGCCCTATGAAGCGGCGCTGCGCGAACTCTATGAAGAGACGAACGTATCGAGCGCGGCTCTGCTCGCCGAAGCGCCGGACTGGCTCTGTTACGACCTCCCCACGGACTCCGGCAACCGCTGGAGCGGCAAATATATCGGGCAGACCCAGCGGTGGTTCGCGCTGCGCTTCACCGGCGAGGACAGTGAGATCGACATTCACGCGCCGGGAGGCGGATCGCATAAGCCGGAATTCGACGCCTGGCGCTGGGAAGAACTGTCGGCGCTTCCCGAACTGATCGTGCCGTTCAAGCGTACGGTCTATGAGCAGGTGGTGAAGGAGTTCGCGCCCCTCGTCGGGACGCGTTAAGCCGACCGCAGCAACCGCGCGGCGAAGAAGCCGTCGATGCCGGCAAGGCGCGGATTTTCGTTCGGCCAGTAGTGCGGCAAGGTCCGCAGATCGCCGTCGCGGTTGATGAATTCGTCAGGCACGCCTTCGCCAGGCTCGATCGGCGTTCGGCGGAAATCCGGATTGCGGCGCAAAAATGCGGCGATCTGCTGTTCGCCCTCTTCCGGCTCCAGAGAGCAGGTGCAATAGACGATGCGGCCGCCGGCGCGCGTCAACAGCGCGGCGCGATTGAGCAGCTTTGTCTGCAAGCTCGCGAGCGTTTCAATGTCGCCTGGCTTCTTGGTCCAGGGAACGTCCGGATGGCGCCGGATCGTTCCGGTCGCCGAACAGGGCGCGTCGATCAGTATCGCGTCGAACGGCTGCGACTGATAGGCGGCGGCGTCGCCGACGGCGACTTCGGCGTGCAATCGCAGCCGCGCCAGATTGGCGGCGAGCATTTTGAGCCGCTCCGCCGAACGGTCGAGCGCGACGACATGCGCGCGGGTGAGCGCCATTTGCGCCGTCTTGCCGCCCGGGGCGGCGCACATGTCGAGCAGGCGCTCATCTGGCTTTGGCGCGAGCAGTCGAACCGGCAGCGCGGCGGCCGCGTCCTGCACCCACCATTCGCCTTCGTCATAGCCCGGAAGATCGACGATCGGCGCATGCGTGCGCAGCCTCACCGAGCCGGTCGGCAGCGCGACGCCATCCAGCCGTTGCGCCCACCCTTCCGGATCGTCCTTCACCGAAAGGTCGAGAGGCGGCTCAAGCATATGCATGGCGGCGATCCTACTCGCCGATTCTTCGCCGTAATTCTTGCGCCATCGCTGCATCAGCCATGCCGGCGCATCATGCTCGCCGCTTGCGGCGACCTCCAGGAATTCCTCGCGGCGTCGCACGAGATTGCGCAGCACGCCGTTGACAAGGCCGCCGAAAGCGGCGGTCTTCGGTTCAAGGCGCACGGCGCGCACGGCAAGATCGACGGCGGCGTGATCGGCGGCGTCAAGAAACAGGATCTGCGCGGCGGCGGCGATGAGCAAAAATTCAAGGCGCGCAGCTTGACGCGGCAGTCCTTTTTCGAGGAGTTCGCCGAGCGCGTAGCGGATGACGCCCAATCGTCGCAGCGCGACCGTGACGATCGAGCGCGTGAGCGCCACATCGCGCGCCTCGAGGCCGGACAGTCGGCAGGGAACGGCGTTCACAGCGAAACACTCGTCGAGTCGGTGGCCGCCCTGCACGATGTCGCCAATGATGTTGGCGGCCGCGAGTCGCGCCGGCAGTCCGGGAATCTTCGCAGCTTCCGCCTCTCGCACCGCCTCGGCGGGCACGAAGCCTTGACGCGACGCTTGACGCGCCGGCGCACGCGGCGATTTGGCCCGAGTGGAAAATGATCTACTGTCGCTGTCCGCCAAACGGCCTCTCCCTTGGCGAATCATAGCACAATAGGAGTCGCGACGGGCGACGAATGCATGGAGAAGGGGCCGTGTCGAAGTCGGAAGTCAAAACAAGATCGAAAGAGCAGCGCGAGGAGTTGGCGCCAGCCGCGCAGCGCGCCTTGGCGGAAGCGGAAGCGCGCCGTCGCGAGGCCGCGCGACGTCCTGCGCCGCCTGAGGAGCTTGGCGGTCGCGGCGGACCTGACCCCGCACGTTACGGCGACTGGGAAGTGAGCGGAATCGCGAGCGATTTTTAATTCGTCCGCGCGGGCGCGCGTTCTGGAGAGCATCGATATGAGAAAACCTTGCCTACGCTCCAGCCTGTTGCTTTGTCTGATGTGCTTCGTCGCGCAATTCGAACCGGCGCAGGCGCAAAGCCTCGATATTGCGTCGAGCAAGGTCGTCGATCTCAGCCACGCCTTTAACGCCGAGACCATCTATTGGCCGACCTCGCCGTCGGGCTTCGAGCTCAAGGTTCTGCACAAGGGGCCGACGACGTCGGGTTTCTTTTATTACGCCAACGCCTTTTGTTCGCCCGAGCACGGCGGGACGCATCTCGACGCGCCGATGCATTTCGCCGAAGGCCGCTGGACGAACTCCGATATTCCCACCGAACGCCTCGTCGGCCCGGCGATCGTGATCGATGTGTCGGCTAAGGCGGCGGCGAATCCGGACTATCTCTTGACGGTCGAAGACATTTCGGCCTTTGAGGCGGCAAATGGCCGCATTCCCGACAAGGCCATCGTGCTGCTGCGCACCGGCTGGAGTTCGCGCTGGCCCGACAAGAAAGCGTATCTGGGCGACGACACGCCGGGCGACGCGACCCATCTCCATTTCCCGTCCTTTGGTCCGGACGCCGCCGCCTGGCTCGCCAAGGAACGCCGTCCGAATTTCCTCGGCGTCGACACGGCGAGCGTCGACAACGGACCGTCGCAGGACTTTCTGGTGCACAGAATCATCGGCGCCGCGAATATCGGCGGTCTCGAAAATCTAACCAATCTCGACCAGCTGCCGCCGACGGGCGCGATTGTCATCGCCCTGCCGATGAAGATCGAAAAAGGCTCGGGCGGCCCGGCCCGCATCATCGCGCTGACGCCACGCTAAGCGCGGGTCCACCCCACGCCGTTCGTCCTCAGGAAGGCGAGCGCCCGCGTCCAGGCGTCCCTGGCGGGACCGGGCCGATAATTCTCGCGATAGTCGGCGAAAAAGGCGTGCGGGGCACCGTCATAGACAATGATCTCTCCGGGAGCCCGCGCCTTCTCAAGACGCTCGCGCATGGCCTCGATCAGTTCGACGGGAATGCTCGGATCGGCGCCGCCATAGAGGGCGAGCGTCGGCGTCTTAAGCTCATCGGCGACGTCGATCGGCCAGCGTGGCTGCTCCGGCGTATGCGGCCCGTCGAGCCGGCCGTACCAGGGAAGGCAGGCGCGCAGGCGCGGATTATGGACCGCATAAAGCCAGGCGATGCGGCCGCCCCAGCAAAATCCCGTGATCGCCGCGCGTCCGGCGTCGCCGCCTCTCGTCACGGCGAAGGCGAGGGCCTGATCGAACGCCGCCATCGTTTCGGCGTCGGGGGCCTTGGCGATGATGGCGCGAATCGCCTCTATATCCAGCGCTTTCTGCGGGTCGCCGTAGCGGATGAGGTAGTCGGGCGCGATGGCGAAAAAGCCGAGCTTGGCGAAGCGCCGCACAATGTCGCGGATATGTTCGTGCAGGCCGAAGATTTCCTGCGCCACCAGAATAATCGGAAAATCCGCGCCGCTCTTGGGGCGGGCGAAATAGGCCGGCGCGCCGTCCGGCAATCTCGTCATGCCCGCCTCGAGCCCCTGCGCGTCCGTGACAATGGCGCTTGGCGAAGGCGCGCCCGCCGCCTGGGCGAACCGGCCGGGATCGGTCGAGGACGAGGACATGAGGCCTCCCGAGAAGCTGACGTGGAGCATAGCTCTGAAAGCGACGCGCGTCCTCCAGCAGCTAAACCGCCAACATGGCGCAGGGGCGGCGACTTCTCATTGTGCGCGAAACCGCGTATATCGCCGCACCGTATCGGCTGAGCCCGCCGAAGGAGCAGAACCGTTGCGCCTCCCCGTGCTCGGCCTGAGCGAGCGCCCACCTACAGCGTCGACGGCAGGCGCGGCGGGTCCTTTCAAAGGAAATGTCCCATGACGCAGCGATCCGACGCCGGCCCCGCCTCGGGCGGCGATGGGACGCAGACGCACGCGCATCAGGGAGAGGGGCGCGAGCGAGGAGGCGGCGTCGCCGGTCTAATCGTAGGCTCGATCGGCGTCGTCTACGGCGACATCGGCACCAGCCCGCTCTATGCCTTGCGCGAATCGCTCGCGCATCAGGTCGAGCATGACGCTCTGACGGAGGAGTCCGTCATCGGCGCGATTTCGCTTCTGATTTTCGCGCTCGTTTTCACGGTGACGATCAAATATGTCATCTTCGTCTTGCGCGCGGACAACCGCGGCGAGGGCGGCATCCTTTCGCTGATGGCCTTGGCGCAGACCGCCATGGGACGTCGCACGAAAGTCGCCTTCATGCTCGGCGTCGGGGGCGCGGCGCTCTTCGCCGGCGAGGCGATCATCACGCCGGCGATTTCGGTGATGTCGGCGATCGAGGGACTCGAACTCGTCACCCATCGGTTCAACGAATTCGTTCTTCCAATCACCATTTTCATTCTCGTCACTTTGTTCTGGGTGCAAAGTCACGGAACGGCGCGGGTGGCGGCTTTTTTCGGGCCGATCATGATCGTTTTTTTTCTCAGCATTGGCGTGCTCGGCGCGATGCATATTCCCGAAGCGCCGCAGGTGCTGCGCAGTTTCGATCCGCGCCAGGGCATCGCCTTTCTGGTGACGCACGGCTGGCTCGGCTTCGCGGTGCTCGGCTCGGTTTTTCTTGCCGTTACCGGCGTTGAGGCGCTTTACGCCGATATGGGTCATTTCGGCCGTGGGCCGATCAGGACGGCCTGGCTCGGCTTCGTGTTGCCGGCGCTGCTGCTCAACTATCTAGGCCAGGGCGCGCTCGTGTTGTCGCGCCCTGAAGCCGTCGGCAATCCGTTCTTCCTGCTCGCGCCGGAATGGGCGCTTCTGCCCCTCGTGATCCTTTCGACGCTGGCGACGACGATCGCCGCGCAAGCGGTCATCACCGGGGCTTTCTCGCTGGCGCGGCAAGCCATTCAGCTTGGCCTCATTCCGCGCCTCGAGGTCACGCATACGTCGGCCTCGCAGGAGGGCCAAATCTATATCGGCCGGATCAACAGGCTGCTGCTTATCGGCGTGCTGTTGCTTGTCATCGCCTTTAAGAGTTCGTCGGCGCTTGCCTCCGCCTATGGCATCGCGGTCACCGGCACGATGGTGCTGTCGACATCGCTCCTGTTCATCGTCGCCTGGCGGAAATGGGGCTGGCCCCTGTTCGCGTCGATCCTCTTCGCCACTTCCTTCCTCGTCGTCGAATTCGCCTTTCTCACCGCCAATCTGATGAAGGTCAAAGATGGCGGCTGGGTGCCGCTCGCGCTCGGCGGCTGCGTCATGATCATCATGTGGACATGGACGCGCGGCACGCGTCTTCTCGCCGAGAAAACCCATCGCAACTCCATCCCAATGATGGAGCTCATCGCAATGCTGCAAAAGTCGAAGCCGACGCGCGTGCCGGGCACGGCGGTCTTTCTGACCAGCGATCCGGCTGTCGCGCCAACCGCGCTGATGCACAATCTCAAGCATAATAAGGTTCTGCACGAGCGGGTGCTGGTGATCTGCGTGAAGACTGAAGACCGGCCGCGCGTCGCGCCGGGCAAGCGCTTTGAAATCGAGAAGCTCTCCGACGACTTCTACCGCTCGACGCTGCATTACGGCTTCATGGAAAGTCCACGCGTTCCGGCCGCGCTCGCCGCCATGCGCAAGGCCGGGTTCAAATATGACATCATGACCACGAGCTTCTTCCTGGGCCGGCGCTCGATCAAGGAAAGCCCCTCCTCCGAAATGCCCGTCTGGCAGGACAAGCTCTATGTCGCGCTCACTCGCCAGGCCGCCAACGCCACGGACTTCTTCTCAATCCCCTCCGACCGCGTCGTGGAATTGGGCGCGCAGGTGACGATTTAGCGCGCGCAAAAACAGTGGACGGGACGGCGCCCAGGCCCTAAGCAACGGCGGCTTGCATGCCTCGCGAAAAGCCAGAAATCCTCTTAAGGCTGGTTCAGCGGCTTGGAGAGGAATAACCGCGTTACTCAAGGACGTCTCTCGCTTATGGCCAGCCGCATCGATGATCGTTTCGCCGCCCTCAAGAAGGAGGGACGCGCCGCCCTGGTGACCTTCGTGATGGCGGGCGACCCCGATCTCGCGACGTCGCTCGACATTTTGAAAGCGCTCCCCAGCGCCGGGGCGGATGTGATCGAGGTCGGCATGCCCTTCACCGATCCGATGGCGGACGGGCCGGCGATCCAGGCCGCGGGCCTGCGGGCGCTGAAGGCCGGGACCACGCTCAAGAAGACCCTGAAGCTCGTCGCCGATTTTCGCGCCGGCGACGACGCCACCCCGATCGTGCTGATGGGCTACTACAATCCGATTTATGTTTACGGCGTCGGCGCCTTCCTGCGCGACGCTGAGGCCGCTGGCGTCGACGGCCTCATCGTCGTCGATCTGCCGCCCGAAGAAGACGCCGAACTCTGCATTCCCGCCCGCAGCGCGGGACTGAATTTCATTCGCCTCGCGACGCCGACCACCGACGACAGACGGCTGCCCAAGGTGCTCGAAAACACCAGCGGCTTCGTCTACTATGTCTCGCTGACCGGCATCACCGGCGCGGCGCTCGCGGACTATGCCGGCGTCAGTCAGGCGGTCGCGCGCATCAAACGACATACGGCGCTGCCGATCGCCGTCGGCTTCGGCGTCAAGAATGCGGACAACGCCGCCGAGATCGCCCGCAACGCCGACGGCGTCGTCGTCGGCACGGCGCTGGTTGAAGCGCTCAAGACTTCGCTCGATGCGGAAGGCCATGCCGGCCCGTCGAGCGTCAGCGCGGTGACCGGGCTCGTCGCGTCGATTTCGCAAGGCGTGCGCGGCGCCCGTCCCCAACGCGGCGGCGTAATGAGTTGGCTGTCGAGGCTCGTGTCATGAACTGGTATTCGAACGTCGTCCCGCCGAAGATCAAGGCGCTGATCAAGCGCGAGGCGCCCGAAAATCTCTGGGTGAAATGTCCCGAAAGCGGTCAGCTCGTCTTCCATAAGGACATCGAGGCGAATCTCTATGTCGTGCCCGGCTCGGGCTATCACATGCGCTGTCCGATCGGCGCCAGGCTCGCCAGTCTGTTCGACGGCGGCGAATGCGAATTGCTTGCGACGCCGGAAGCGCCGCTCGATCCGCTGAAGTTTCGCGACATCAAGCGCTATGTCGACAAGCTGAAGGAATATCGGGTCAAGACCGGCATGGCCGATGCGGTGATTCTCGCCTTTGGAAATCTCGAGGGCGCGCCCGTCACCGTCGCCGTTCAGGATTTCGAATTCCTGGGCGGCTCGCTCGGCATGGCGGCGGGCGAGGCAATCGTCGCCGGCTGCGAACATGCGCTCGCCCAGCGCACCCCTTTCATTATCTTCACCGCCTCCGGCGGCGCGCGCATGCAGGAAGGGATGTTCTCGCTCATGCAGATGCCGCGCACGACAATCGCCGTGCAGCGGCTGCGCGAGGCGCGCCTGCCCTATATCGTCGTGCTGACCAATCCAACGACGGGCGGCGTGACCGCGTCCTACGCCATGCTCGGCGACGTGCAGATCGCCGAACCCGGCGCGATCATCGGCTTCGCCGGCGCGCGCGTCATCGAGCAGACGATCCGCGAGAAGCTTCCCGAAGGATTCCAGCGCGCCGAATATTTGCGCGACCACGGCATGGTCGACATGGTGGTGCCGCGTCAGGAGATGCGCGAGACTTTGGCGCGCCTGTGCGGTCTCTTGACCAAATCGCCGCCGCGGCGCGCCGCCGCCTGACGGGCGCAGCCGCAATGGATCAGCATGACGCGATCCTATCGCGACTGCTCACGCTCCATCCGAAGAGGATCGATCTGTCGCTGGGGCGGACGGAGCGGCTGCTCGCCGCGCTCGGACGCCCCGACCTCAGCCTGCCGCCAGTCATTCACGTCGCCGGCACGAACGGCAAAGGTTCTACGATCGCCTTTCTGCGCGCGATGCTCGAAGCCGCCGGCAAGCGCGTTCATGTTTACACATCCCCTCACCTGCTTCGCTTCAACGAGCGGATTCGGCTTGGCGCGGACGGCGGCGGCAAGCTTGTCGACGACGAGCGCCTGAAGGCGGCGCTCGAGCGCTGCGAGCAGGCCAATGCGGGACAGCCGATCACCTTCTTCGAAATCACGACGGCGGCGGCCTTTTTGCTTTTCGCCGAAGCGCCGGCCGACTGGCTGCTGCTCGAAACCGGTCTTGGCGGGCGCTATGACGCGACCAATGTCGTCGCTCAGCCCAAATGCGCCATCATCACCTCGATCTCCCTCGATCACCTCGAATTTCTCGGCGATACGGTCGAAAAGATCGCGCATGAGAAGGCCGGCATCATGAAGAAGGATGCGCCGGCAATCATCGGCTTCCAGTTAGAGCCGGTCGCCAAGACGCTGGAGCGGGAGGCGCGGCGCGTCGGCGCGCCGCCTCTCATTGCGGGCCGGGACTTTCACATTTCCAACGAGAACGGTCGCCTCGTCTATGAGGACGAGCGCGGCCTGCTCGATCTGCCGCTGCCGCGTCTCGCCGGACGCCATCAGCATGAGAACGCCGCCGGCGCCATCGCCGCGCTGCGCGCCGTTGCTCCGGACATTCCAACGGCTGCCATCGAGGCCGGGCTGACGCGCGCCGAATGGCCGGCGCGGCTGCAGCGGCTCACGCGCGGCCGCATCGTGGATCTCGCGCCGCCGGGCGCGGAAGTCTGGCTCGACGGCGGCCATAATGAGGATGGCGGCCGCGTCCTGGCCGAGGCGATGGCCGAGTTTCACGACAAGTCGCCGCGTCCGCTGGCGCTGATCTGCGGCGCGCAGACGACCAAGGACGTTCGCGCGCTCTTGAAGCATTTCGTCGGGCTGGCGCGCGAGGTCGTCGCCGTGCCGGTCGAGGGCGAGCATAAGAGCTGGCCGCCGGAAGAAGTGGCGGCCCTGGCGCGGGCGGAAGGCATTCCCGCCGCCGCCGCAGGGGGCGCCGAAGAGGCGTTAGCCCTCCTCTCGGCGCGCAGCTTCGACGCGCCGCCGCGCGTGCTCATCGCCGGCTCGCTCTATCTCGCAGCCTCGGTACTCGCCGCCAATGGCTCGCTGGTGGAATAGAGCCATGCTCGCCGCTGCCGCTGCGCCAAGCGCCCCAAGCCCCTCACCTTACCTCTCCCCGCAAGCGGGGAGAGGGGATAACGGCATAGCGTTCTTGCGACTCGGCGAACGCATGATTTTTTCGCGCGGCGCCAGCCGCCTCTTCTTCCCGCTCGCGGGGAGAAGTGAGACGACGGGCCTGGGGTTGTCGAGCAACCGTCGGGCGCGCGCCGCGACGCCGCGCCGTGACTGGACTATAAGAGACAGGCGCAAAGGGCCGTTTTTCCCAACCGGAGCCAAGAACTCATGACCTTGATGCTGGCGAGCGTTCTCTCCCGCGAGGAGGCGGAAATCGCCCTCTCGCGCGGCGCCGACATCATCGACTGCAAGGCCCCCTCGCGCGGCGCGCTTGGCGCTCTGCCGCTGAATGCGGTCGCCGAGATCGTCAGCTTCGTCGACGGCCGCCGGCCGGTCAGCGCCGTCGTCGAGCTTCCCCACGATGTCGCGCATGCGCTGCGCGCTTTCGAGGAGGTCGTCGCCGCAGGCGTCGACTATGTGAAATTCGCTTTGCCGGCGACGCCCGACGCCGTCGAGATCATCGACGCGCTGGCGCCGCTGACCGCGCGAACGCGGCTCGTCGCCGTGCTCTTCGCCGATCTCGGGCCCGAGTTCGACATTCTCGAGCCGCTGGCCGGCGCCGGCTTTCACGGCGCGATGCTGGATACAGCGCATAAGGGGAAAGGCCGGCTGCTCGACTATATGGGCGTCGGCGCCCTGTCCGAATTCGTCGCGCGCTGCCGCAATCTCGGGCTCGCTTCCGGACTTGCCGGCGCATTGGAATCTCCCGACGTGCCGCGCCTGCTCGTCGCCGGCGCGGACGTGCTCGGCTTTCGCGGCGCGCTCTGTCTTCACGGCGAACGCCGCGCCGCGATCGACGCCAGAGCCACGACTCTGATCCGCGATCTGATCCCCTTAGCCCGAGACGCGCAGGTCGGGTTTCACGCCGAATGGGCCTTCCTTGGCCGCGGCTATGTCGAACCGCCGGGCGCCAACGACACCGACTGCGTGTTTCTCAAGGATTATGTCGCGCCGGTCGAGATCGGCGCTTACGCCCATGAGCACGGCCATACGCAGCGCGTGCGCTTCAACGTCGAAGCCGAAGTGACGCGCGTCAACGGCTCCGACGATATGCGCTCGATCTTTTCCTACGACGTGATCATGGACGCGATCAAAATGATCCTCGCCGGCGGCCATATCGAGCTGGTCGAGACGATCGCCGAGCGCCTCGCCGAAAGCGTGCTGCTGCATGAGCGCGTGCGATCGGTGACCGTGCAGGTCGAAAAGCTCGACGTCGCGCCCGGCGCTGTCGGTGTGAGGATAAGGCGCGCCCGCGCCCATGAGGAGGCGCGTCGCCTGCAGACGGCGCCGATGCGCATCGATGCCGTCAAATAGCGCGCCGCTCGTCGTTAAACTTGGCGGCAGCCTTCACGCCTCGCCGGCGCTCGCCGATTGGCTCGCGGCGCTGAAAGCCTGTCGCCTGCCGCTGACGCTCGTGCCTGGCGGCGGACCTTTCGCCGACGCGGTGCGCGCCGCGCAGCCGGCGATGCGCTACGACGATGAGACCGCCCACGCCATGGCGGTTCTGGCGATGGAGCAATACGCCTTGGCGCTCGCAAGCCGCGACTCGGCGCTGGCGCTCGCCGCCTCGTTTGACGCGATCGAAGCGGCCCATGCCCAGAGGCGCGTCGCTCTCTGGCGCGCAGGCGCGATGGTCGCCGACGCTCAAGACATTGCGCCCGGTTGGGACGTCACCTCCGACAGCCTCGCCGCCTGGCTTGCAAGGAAAACCGGCGCCCGGGCGCTGCTGCTGATCAAAAGCGTCGATGTCGGCGACGGCGCGCCGCTGAGCGAGATTATCCGCAGAGGCGTTGTCGATCCGGCGCTTCCGGATTATCTCGATGGGACGCCGCTCTTCATCGCCGGCCCTTCGTCTCTCCCGCACGCCGCGGCGCGTCTCGCCGATGGCGCGCCGCCAGGCGCAGCCGTCGCAATTTTTCCAACCCGGAAGTCCGCCTAATGACCAAAAAGAAAGTCGTCACGCCGCGCTGGGGTTGGGCGCTCACCGGATCGGGACATTTCTTCACCGAATGTCTCGACATGATCCGCACGCTCGATCACGTCGATCTCTTCGTCAGCAAGGCGGCGGCGGAAGTCGTGCGCATGTATAAGCATGATCTGGCGCTGCCCGAGACGGTTCGCATCTTCAAGGACACGACGGCAAGCGCCGCGCCGGTCGGCAATTTCTATTACAATTTCTACCACACGCTGGTTCTCGCGCCCGCGACCTCGAATACGGTGGCGAAATGCGTCGTCGGCATTTCCGACAATCTCGCGACCAATGTCTTCGCACAGGCCGGCAAATGCCGCGTGCCGTCGATCGTCTTCGCCTGCGACACCGCGCCCGAACTGGAAACGCGCGCGCCAAAGGGCATGGTGATGGTCTATCCGCGCCGGATCGATCTGCAGAACACCGACGCGCTCAAATCCTTCGAAGCGACGCAGGTCGTCGAGAGCCTTGCGGCGCTGCAGGAGGCGGTGGAGCGCCGCCGCCGCGAAGTCGAGCCGCAACCTTAAACGAAAGCTCCGCATGAGCGAGCGTCTGCTGTTCCTGACCGGCCACCTCGCTTTGCCGCGACTGGAGCGCATGGTCGCGAGCTTCGGCGAAGCGGCGCAGGACTGGCGCATTCACGACATCGGCGTCAAGGTCGCGGCGCTGATGACCCAGGAAATCATCCAGCGGCGGCTGCCACGGCCGGTGCATGCGGATCGCGTGATCCTGCCCGGCCGCTGCCGCGCCGATCTTACCGCGCTCAGCGGGGATTTCGGCGTCGCCTTCGAACGGGGGCCGGAAGAGATCGCCGATCTGCCCGCCTATTTAGGTCGCGGCGGCGCGACGCCCGATCTCTCGCGCTACGACATGCGGATATTCGCCGAGATCGTCGACGCCTCGAAGATGAGCGTCGCCGATATCCTGTTCAAATCACATGAACTCGTCGCCAATGGCGCCGACGTCATCGATCTTGGCTGCCTGCCGGACACGCCTTTCGCTCATCTGGAGGAAGCGATTGCGGCCCTTAAGGCCGAAGGACTGAGGGTCAGCGTCGACTCGGCCAATGTCGCCGAGCTTGAACGCGCCGCGAAGAGCGGCGTCGATCACCTTCTCAGCCTCGATGAAGAAACGCTTTCGATCCTGCCGGACAGATCGCCCATCATTCCGATTCTGACGCCGCGGCCGCATGGCGATCTCGATTCGCTGCAGCGCGCCGCGCGGCGCGCGCGCGATCGCGGCATTAGCGCCATTCTCGATCCGATTCTTGATCCGATTCATTTCGGCTTCGCCGCATCGATCGCGCGCTATGTGGAACTGCGCGCCCGCGAGCCTGACGCCGAGATCATGATGGGCACGGGCAATCTCACCGAACTGACCGACGCGGACTCCGCCGGCGTGACCGCGGCGATGCTCGGCATATGTTCAGAACTCGACATCCGCTATTTGCTCACGGTGCAGGTTTCGCCCCATACGCGGCGCACGCTGCAGGAGCACGACGCGGCGAGACGACTGATGTTTGCGGCGCGCGCGGATCGCGCGCTCCCGAAAGGCTACAGCGACGCGCTGCTGCAGATCCACGACCGCAAGCCTTACGCGGCGACGCCCGAAGAGATCGCCGAGCTTGCGCGCGAACTGCGCGATACGAATTTCCGCATCGAGACGACGCGGGATGGCGTGCATATCTATGCGAAAGGCTTCCACCATGTCGCCGCCGACGCCATGGCGCTATTTCCGCATCTTGCCGTCGAACATGACGGCGCCCACGCCTTTTACCTTGGCGCGGAATTGACGAAGGCCGAACTCGCCTACAGGCTTGGCAAGCGCTATCGTCAGGACGAGCCGCTCGACTTCGGCGTGGCGACGGACATCAACCAAGAAGACGCGACCCGCTTCAAGGAAATGGGCCACACCATGCGCAAGGCGGGCGAAGGACCTGCGAAAGATGCCTCTGATACATGAATGCGTCGTCACGACGCTGTCGCCGGAAGGGCGCCCGCATATCGCGCCGCTCGGATTGATCGAGGAACAGGACTATTGGATCGCCGCGCCGTTTCGCCCGTCGTCGACCCTGTATAATCTCACGCAAAATCCGCAACTGACCGCGAGCTTCACCGACGATGCGCGCGTCTTCGCGGGCCTCGTCGCCGGGCGGCGCAACTGGCCGCTGACTGACATTGAGGATTGGCCGGCGCCGCGTCTTTCCGCGGCGTTGGCGCACGCCGAACTCATTGTGGAGCGCGTCGAGGAGCATGAATTGCGGCCGCGCTTTTTCTGCAAGGTGAGGCGGATTGAATCTCATCGCCCGTTCCTGGGCATGAACCGCGCACGCGCAGCAGTGCTCGAAGCCGCGATTCTCGCGACCAGGCTCGACATGCTGTCCCGCGAAAAGATCGAAAGCGAGATCGCTTATCTCCAGATCGCGATCGATAAGACCGCCGGCGAAGCCGAGCGCGAGGCCTGGGACATGGTGATGGCGAAAATTGAGGGGTATAAGGACCGGGCGAAGGTTCCCGCGACGCGTTAACGATTGTGGATTTAGCGTTCCTTTCAACTCGAAGGCATCCGCCTTAGAGGCGCGAGATGAAACGAATTGTGGCCATGGCGGCGTTTCTTCTTTCGGCGTCGCAGGCCGTTTGCGGCGACGCCCCAAAGAAGTCGCCGGTTTCTAAGAACTGGCTCGATAGCCTTGCGATCGACGGATATTTTTCCGGAGGCGTCGCCATCAACTTCGCTCTCCCATACAACAAAATCAATTTCGGGCATCTTGATACGGATCGCGCCAACTGGCCCCAGTTCAATCAAGCGATTCTGAACGTCGAGCGGCCGCTCGACAAGAAGGCGGCCGACCTAGACTTTGGACTAGCCTTCATCGGAATGCTCGGCACGGACGCTCGTTACACTCAGTTCCTAGGCCAAACCGAATATCTCATTCACGATCGCACGCAGCTTTCGATCGTCGAGGCGAATCTTCAGGTACATCTTCCAATCCTGACGAAGGGCGGCGTCGACATCACTGTCGGCCAATTCACAAGCTACAACGGTTTCGAAATGCTCACCTCGAAGGACAATATTTTCTATACGCGCTCTCTCAGTTCGAATGCCGGCCCCTTCGTCGACACGGGCGTCATGTCGATCGTCCATGCAGCGGACTGGCTCGATCTTTACGCAGGCATCGTCACCGGCGTCGACACATCGATCGGCTGGCCGGGCGATAACAACAATTCGCCTTCCATTCACGCCGGCTTTGGCCTGAACCTCTTAGACGGCGATCTGTCGATCCTCGCGATTACGCATTCCGGACCGGAAAATCCGAATGTGAAAGACCCTTTATTGGTCGGTTGGCCGGACGGCGTCATCGGCGGCGTTCCTGCCGCTTGCGCCTGCAATCCGAACAACGCATGGACCTTGTACAACAATCTGACCACGACCTGGAACGCGACGGAAAAGTTGAGCTTCGCGTCCGACATCACCTACTTTCGCGCGACCGGCAATAACCCGGTTTCGATTTTCGGAAGCATATTTGACGCGTTCAACGCTCTCCCCAACGGCTTTGGCTTCAATACTTCTCTCCTCCCGCAGCATCCTCGCGGCGCCAATGCATATGGGATCGCGCAATATGCGACATACAAGATCGACGATTCGATCAAACTCGGCGCGCGCGTCGAGTTTTGGCGCGACGCCAAAAATTTCTTCGCCGCCGCCTATCCCGGTTATTTCGACAGCGTCAACTCCGAACATGGATTCCCTGCCCCCTCAGTCATCGTGCAGCCTCCGGGACAGGGAACAAGCTATCTTGCAATCACCGCCGGCGTCACCTTTTCACAAAAGCTGACAGCGTTCCCGTTATTTTCAGGACTGATCCTGAGACCCGAATTTCGATGGGAGTCAGCGGTGAATGATGCGGCGCCGTTCTTTGGACCGAACGGCCCCAAGCGCACGCAGGGTCTCTTCTCGATGGACGTGATCGCGCCCTTCACGATCCGATAATCAGCGCTAGAGCATTTTCCGCCGAAGTGGATGCCGGTTCGGCGTAGAAAATGCGTCAGTTCAAAAAACGAGATCGCATTCATGAATCGAAGATTCATGAATGCGATCTAGAGCAGCGCGAGCGCCGTAGCCGGCGCGCAATTCGCCGCCTTCGCGGCCAAGGCCGGCGGCGCGGCGATCAGATCGGCGAAATCGATAAATGCTCGGCCTTGCGCCTGAGCTAATCGCGCAGCGAGCTTGCGGCCGACGCCGGCGCCGACGATCGGCGTGTCGAATTCGACCGCATCACGCGATTGGAGCAGCGCAATCTGATCTTCGATCGCGCGCAATTGCGCGCGCGCGAGAAATTCGGCGAAGGCGCGCAGCTGCGCGTCATTGAGTTCCGCGGCGTCGCGCCCGGCGAGACGCGCAAGCCGCGCCCGCGAAGCAGCGACCGTCTTGGCCCGCCCGTCGGCCGTCGGCGAAAGATCGGCGTCCGATTCTCCCTCTAGGATATCGCCAAGCACGCGCCGCACATCGGCCATCGACGCGAAGGCTTCATTGACGAGCGGCGTCCATTGTCCGGCGACCGGCGCGCGCGTCGCGTAAGTCTGAGGCGCGCCGCGCGAAAATCCGGCATAGGCGAGTTCGCCGCAAGTGAGGCGCTCGGCGTCGCTTGCGCCAAGCGCCGCGACACGGCCGGCGCTGATCGGCGTCAGGTCCGTCGTGGTGGAGCCGATGTCGACGAACAGCGCATCGTCGCAATGGCGCGCGACGAGTTCGGCGGAGGCGCGCCAATTGGCTGAAGCGATGGCGTTAATATTCCCGCCAATGTCGTCGCGCGTGATGAAGCCGCGTTCGCCCGCATAGAAAAGAACGTCGCCGACGCCGATTTCGCGCGCGGCGATCGCGGCGACCGCGACGACCCCGCGCGCCCGGCTTTCGAAGGCGTCAGAGAGTTCTGCGGTCATCGTCATGCGATGACGCTCGGCGTCGCCGACGACCGCGCGCGCCTCACGCAACGCCCGCTCGAGGCTGCCGACGCCTTCATGCGGCGCGCAGACGCGTTGAACGACCGCCGTCAGGCGGCCGTTCTCGGCCCGCGCGGCCTTGACGTGTGCGCCGCCGATGTCCCAGCCGATCGTCGCTGTCATGCGCCCGCCGAAAGAAAAAGGGGAGCCGCGCGGCCCCCCTTCAAACTCGAAAACGTCGCGCGGTCTCAGTTCGGCGCGAAGGGGTGCTTGGCTTCGTTGCGCTTGGCGACGACTTCCGAGGCCTTCGGCTCGCCCTTGACGGCGCGCGCGATCGCTTCCTTCGTCGCAGTGT
>JALHNQ010000054.1 GCA_022843405.1 Methylocystis sp.
ATGCAGCGCGGGCTGTCGGCGGAAGAGGCGACGGCGCTGATCGTCAACGGCTTCGTGCGCGACGTGCTGCAGCAGCTGCCGATGGAATTCGCGGTCGAAGCGCAAAAGCTGATTTCGATCTCGCTCGAAGGGAGCGTGGGCTGATGACGATGCTCGAAATAAGAAACCTCCATGTTTCGGTCGGCGACCGCGAGATTCTCAAAGGCCTGACGCTCACCGTAAAGCCTGGCGAAGTGGCGGCGATCATGGGGCCGAACGGGACGGGCAAGTCGACCCTTTCCTATGTGATCTCGGGCCGCGAGGGCTATGAGATCACCGAAGGCGAAGTGCTGCTCGACGGCGAGAATATTCTTGATCTCGAGCCACATGAGCGCGCGGCCAAGGGCGTGTTTCTCGCCTTCCAATATCCGGTCGAAATCCCCGGCGTCGCCACGATGATCTTTCTCAAAGCCGCGATGAATGCGCAGCGGCGCGCGCGCGGGGAAGAGGAGTTGGCGACGCCTGACTTCATGAAGCGCGTCAAGGACGCGGCGGCGAAGCTCGGCGTTTCCCAGGAGATGTTGAAGCGGCCGTTGAACTCCGGCTTCTCGGGCGGCGAAAAGAAGCGCATGGACATTCTGCAGATGGCGCTGCTGCAGCCCAGGATTGGCATTCTCGACGAAACCGACTCAGGCCTCGACATCGATGCGCTTCGAGTCGTGTCCGAAGGCGTCAATTCGCTGCGCGCGCCCGATCGCGCTTTCCTGGTCATCACCCATTATCAGCGGCTGCTCGACTATATCAAACCCGATACGGTGCATGTGATGGCGCAAGGAATCATCCAGCGCTCGGGCGGGCCTGAACTGGCGTTGGAACTCGAGAAACACGGCTATCAGGATTATCTCTCCGAAGAGGCGGCTTGAGCGATGGCGCAGTTCGCAGCGTCAGCCGGCGACGCCTTCGCCCCGATGTATGAGGAAATGAAACTGCAGGGCGCGGCTGGCCTGCGGACGGCGGCGTGGGAGACCTTCGCGGCGAAGGGCCTGCCGAACCGGCGTGTCGAAAGCTGGCACTATACGGACCTCAAGGCGGCGCTCGCGCGGCCCGCGCCGCTCGCGATCGCGCGCGGCGGCGTCGAAGTTGCGCGCACGCATGATTCTATCCGCCTCGTGGTGCTCGACGGCGCCTTCCGTCCGGAGCTTTCCGATCTTGCCGCGCTTCCTCCGGGCGCGACGGTTCAGCCGTTGCGCGAGGCCTTGGCGCAGGGGACTCCGGGGATCATGGCGCTCCTCGCCAGCGACGATGTGCGGACGGACGATGCGACGCTCTCGCTCAATACGGCGCTGATGCAGGACGGAGTCATATTGCGCATCGCTGACGGCGTAGCCATCCAGCGCCCGATCGAAGTCGCCGGCATCCAATCGTCGGAGGAGGCGCGCTCGAGTTTCACGCGTTCGCTCGTCGTGATGGGCAAGGGCGCGCGCGCGACGATCATCGAAACCGCGGGCGTGCTCACCGACGTGCCGTCGCAGGACAATCAGGCGCTGATCATCCGGCTTGCGCCGGGCGCGACGCTCGATCTTTTCACCCATGCGACGGGCCAATGCGAGACGCAGACGCGGGTGATGAGCCTCGTCGCGCATCTCGACGAAAGCGCCAGTCTGTCCGCTTTTTCGCTTATTGAAGGCGCTGGGCTGCTGCGGCGGCAGATATTCGTCCGCGTCGACGGCGAACATGCGAGCCTCGCCTTGCAGGGCGCGACGCTGACGCGCGGACGGGATCACGCCGATGTGACGCTCGTCGTCGATCATGCCATGCCCAATGGCCAAAGCCGCGAGCGTTTCCGCAACATTCTCGATGGAAGCAGCGCCGGCGTCTTTCAGGGCAAGATTATCGTGCGCCCCGGCGCGCAGAAGACCGACGGCGTCATGCAGTCGAAAGCCGTGCTGCTCTCGGACGGCGCGACGATGAATAACAAGCCGGAACTCGAAATCTTCGCCGACGACGTGCAATGCGGCCATGGCGCGACCTGCGGCCGGCTCGACAAGGATCAGCTTTTTTATCTCATGGCGCGCGGCGTTCCGCGCGGCGAAGCGGAGACGCTGCTGATCGAGGGCTTCGCCAATGAGGCCTTCGAGGGGCTCGGGAATGAGGCGCTGCGCGGCTTTATCTCTGCACGTGTGTCGCAATGGATGTCGGGGAGGGCGGCGTGATGAACGCGCCTGTTCGGTTGCCTTACGATATCGCCAAAATCCGCGCCGACTTTCCGATCCTCGGCGAAACGCCCTATGGCAAGCCGCTGGCCTATCTCGACAACGCCGCCTCGGCGCAAAAGCCGCGCGCGGTGATCGATCGGCTGACCCATTTCTATGAGCACGAATACGCCAATGTGCATCGCGGCCTGCATTATCTCGCCAATGCGGCGACGGAGGCTTATGAAGGCGCGCGCGAGACGGTGCGGCGGTTTCTGAACGCCGAGAGCGCCGACGAAATCATCTTCACGCGCGGCGCGACCGAAGCGTTGAACTTGGTCGCCGCATCTTTCGGGCTTGCTCACATTGGCGAGGGCGACGAGATCATTCTCTCGCTGATGGAGCATCACTCCAACATCGTGCCCTGGCATTTTTTTCGCGAACGCAAGGGCGCAGCGATCAAATGGATCGAGCCGGACGATAATGGCGTGATCGATCTCGACGTGTTTGAGAAACTATTCACGCCGCGAACCAAAATCGTCGCGCTGACGCATATGTCGAATGTGCTTGGCGCGCCGACGCCGATCGGCGAGATCGCGGGCATCGCGCATGCGCATGGCGTTCCGCTCTGCGTCGACGGCTCACAAGGCGCCGTGCATCTCGATGTCGACGTGCGGGCGCTCGACTGCGACTTTTACATCGTCACCGGCCACAAACTCTATGGCCCGACAGGGATCGGCGCGCTCTACGGGAAGCGGAAATGGCTGGAGAGCTTGCCGCCCTACGCGGGCGGCGGCGAGATGATCGAGACCGTGACGCGCGAAACTGTCGCCTATAACGCGCCGCCCCAGCGCTTCGAGGCCGGCACCCCGCCGATCGCCCAAGCGGTCGGGCTCGGCGCGGCGCTGGATTATATCGATAGCGTCGGCCGCAATGCGATCCGCGCCTATGAGGCGGAGCTTACCGCCTACGCCATGGAGCGCCTCGCGGCGATCGACGGCCTGCGCATTTTTGGAAAGGCGCCGGAGAAGGGCCCGATCCTCTCCTTCGACATGAAAGCCGCGCACGCCCATGACATCGCCACGGTCATCGACCGGAGCGGCGTCGCGGTGCGCGCCGGCACCCATTGCGCCATGCCGCTGCTCACCCATATGGGCGTCACTTCGACCTGCCGCGCGTCTTTCGCCATGTATAATACGCGCGACGAGATCGACCGCCTCGCGGAAGCGCTCATTAAAGCGCAAAAACTGTTCGTTTGAGGCAAGACGCGCGTGCGCGTCCTTTCGTCAATGTTTCAATCAAGGATTTTGGTTTGTATGGACAGAATGTCATAGGGCGGCGCGTTCGGACTGTTGGCGTAGCCTAACAGTCGCCCGTCATCGCTTGCGCGGCCAATTCGGCGCGCGTTCAACTTCGTGACGTCGCCGCCATAGACATGGACGCCAATCGAGACGTGATCCGTCAAGGCGTTGGAAACTTCGACCACGCGGCCGGCCTGCGAAGCGCTCACGTCGACTCCACCGGCGCGCAGCGCTTGGGGCTCCGCTGTTCTGCGTGCGGCGGAAAGATCATGAATTCGCCGCGAAACGCCCCCGCGTAAGGTGCCGACGATCTCCCAAAGATTTGGCTGATCGATCAGCAGTCGCGATCCTGCGGGCAAAACTGTGCTGACGACCGAGAAGCGTTCCAGCCCATCTCGATAGAGTTGATATTGAGCGCCGCCGGCAGGGTCCTGCGCCGAAAATGCCTCTGGCAGCCAATCGTCGTTCGCGACGAGGCGCGCCATGAGATCGCGGCCGATCACGAGAATCTCCCTCTCGCTATCCGCCAGCTCAACCATCGACTGAATGTCCCAGATGAAGCGCTTGAGGGCGGGCGGGACGGGCCCTGGCGTTTGGGCGTCGGACTTTTGGACGGTCATGTTCATGCGCGGTTTGCTCCGGCAGCATTCATGCAATTGGTTTGCCGAGCGATCGGCTGGCGATCGGTCCGTAGACTTTGGCTGCGAACATGCATGGAGCGGTCGGCGCGCGGTCGCTGATGGCCCCTTCGTGCGACAAAAGATTCATCTTGGGAAATGACCGAATGGCTCGCGGCGAGGAATGGGTCATCTGGAATGGCTCCATGGGAATTCTCGACATGGCGGCGATCGACCGGATCGAGAATGTCGAAGGTCGCAGGGACGCCTTCCTCGCGCCGCCCTATGCGATTGTCGGTCCCTTCAGCCTCGACGCGCTTGAAGCGGAGGGACGCATTGCCTTTGGCGAGTGTTTGATCATGTCGCGCCAGAGATGGCAGGAAGATCAGGTCGAGCTGCGTGTCGCGGCGCGAGAGAAGCGCCGCGCTTTGCTTCTCAGGATGAGCGGAGACGACGGTCTCGAACATCGCGAGACGCTGGACCTGCCGCTGGAAGGAGGGCTCGACCCTTTGCAGATCAACGCCGCCTTCCGCAAATTGGCCAAGACGGCGCATCCCGACGCTGGAGGCAGCGACGTGCAATATCGCCGCATCGCCGAAGCGCGCGACGCGCTGCTGGAGCTGTTCGGAAGCGCCTGATCAGGGGAAAGCGGGCGCGTGAACTCGCCTAATCTCGGCAGCGTCGCTCTTCCCGGTCTGTAAATTGCATTCATCACGTACCGTTCGTTGAACAGTCTGGAGGACGGATATGCAGGAAGAGGCCTCGCGCTCGGTTCTTGTGACGAAGAAAGTCGTTGAAGCCCATAATATCATGTCCTTCGAACTCGTTGACGCCGAGGGCGGCGATCTGCCGCCCTTCTCGCCCGGTGCGCATGTCGATGTGACAATCCCGGGCGGTTTCGTGCGCCAATATTCGCTGTGCAACAGCGCATCCGAGCGCAACCGCTACGTGATCGGCGTCTGGAAAGACGCCAACAGCCGAGGCGGCTCAGTTGCGCTGCATGATGCGGTGAACGTCGGCGACACGCTAACGGTTAGTCTGCCCCGCAACCGCTTCCGCGTGCCAAAGAACGCGGCGCGCGCCATTTTGCTTGCGAGGGGAATTGGCGTGACGCCGATCCTCAGCATCGCCGATCATCTCAGCGCGCGCGGCACGCCTTTCGAGCTGCATTATGTCTACGCGCTCATGTCTCCCCACGCATTTGAACCGCTGATCACGGCGTCCAATTTCACGGCGGACACAAATTTCTATTTCGAGGCGAGTCAGCAGAATCAGTTGCTCGACGCGGCCGCCGTGCTGTCGGATCGTCCGGACGACACGCAGCTCTTCATCAGCGGCGCCGATTGGTGGATGGATCCGATCGTCAATCTGGCCAAGCAAAAGGGGTGGAGCGAGGAGCGCATCCATATTGAGCGCTTCACCGCCAAGTTGGCGGCGCCGGTGCTCGATACGGTGTTCGAGGTGAAAATCGCGAGCACGGGCGCGATCTACAAAATCCCGGGCGACAAGACCGTCTCGGCCTTTCTCGAAGAAAGCGGCGTCAAAATCCCGACATCATGCGAACAGGGCGTGTGCGGCACATGCAAGGTCAAAGCGCTCGAAGGCGAAATCGACCATCGGGACAAGCGTCTGACGGCCGAGCAGCGCGCCGAGGGCTATTTCCTCGCCTGCGTTTCGCGCGGAAAGTCCAACCAGATCGTCCTGGATTTATAGGGATGGGCCGATGATTGAAGTCAAGCTCACAACACAAGAGCAATTGTGGCGCGCCGCCTGGATCATCGCCGAGCAATATGGCGACGACGCGGTCGACTTTGCCGACCAGATGGTCGAGAGTTTCGAAATTGGCGGCAAGCTCGGCCAGCGCGACCTTTGGCTCTCGATCAAGAACAAGATAAGCGTCCTGACTGGCGAGGGCGCCGGAAGTCCTGCCTTCTGGCAGTGACGATCTTCGCGAGTTGTCGCACGCGCCGCCGCCGTCCAGCATACGACGACGCTGCGCGCGCCCGCGCCCTCGATCCGGCAAGATCCTTCAATCCTTCGATGCAGTCGAAGCCTCTCTAGCGAGACGCCCCGCAAGGTCGACCACCGCGCTCCAGTCGAACCTCGCTTTCTCGCCGGCGTTCGAGATCAGGACAATGCCTTCTCTGTCAACCGCCGCGTCAAAATCCTGATCGCTCGCGATCGGGCTCATATAAATTCGCTCTTCGACGCTCGCGCCCGCGACCGTCGCTGCGAGCGCGCGTCCAAGAACGAGCGACTCCTCGCGTGTCAGTCTGCGTAGCGGCTGATTGTCGACCGCCAACGTCACCAATCCGCCAAAAGCCCTGTGCGCCACGACGGACACCGTGAAGCGATGCGCCGCTTGCCTTCCTCCGCCGCCTCCATCCATCGCCTTCGAGCCCAATGTCCATACGCTAGATGTCCTCAGCAAAATGGGCGCCTTTCTTGAATGGGCGTCGTCTGCGATCGCGGAGAAGGCAATGGCTCAAAGTGAACTCGATGCCGACGTCACGGCGCTGTTGCGTCCGTTTGAACCGGACCCGACTGAGACGGCGCCGCAAGACATTCGTGGCTACCATCGACGCACGAAACATGCGCCGACCCGCTATGCGCTCGGCCCGGCCTTTCTCGACTGGACGTCGCAGCCTTGTCCCTTTCGCCGCTTTGAGGGTGCGCGCCGCATCGACCTGCCGCTGCTGGACGCCGAACCAACGCCGCCCTTTCCCGGACCGGGGCGCGCGCCAGCGATATTCGATTGCGACGCGCTCGGTCTCTTTTTTGAACTCGCCTTTGGGCTCAGCGCGTGGAAAAGCTTCAAAGGCTCGACTTGGGCGCTGCGCAACAATCCCTCGTCTGGAAATTTACATCCGACCGAAGCATATGCGGTGATCGACGCGCTCGACGGTCTTGGCGCAACGGCTGGGCTCTATCATTATGCGCCGGAAGGGCATGCGCTCGAAGAACGTGCCCGTTTTGCCGAGACGCGGATTCTGCCCCAAGGCGGATTCCTCCTTGCGCTGACTTCGATCCCTTGGCGAGAGAGCTGGAAATATGGCGAGCGCGCCTATCGCTATTGTCAGCTTGACGCAGGACATGCCATTGGCGCTGCTGCACAAGCCGCCGCGGCGCTTGGCTGGAGCGCTAGGCTTCTCGCGACGCCGTCGGATGAAGAGATTGCGCGGCTTGTCGGTCTCGATCGCGCCGACTCCGCGCATCGCCGCGAAGGCGAACATCCCGACCTTCTGATCTGGATCGCATTCGATGTCGGCGAAGCGCCTGAGACTCTCGACCTCATCCTTGCGGCGCCCCGCGAATGGCATGGCGCGGCCAATCGTCTGAGCGAAGATCATGACGCCTGGCCCGTCGTCGATCTCGCGCTGCGCCAATGCGTAAAAGGCGCAACGTCGAAGCCTCCAGAACGCCCGAACCATTGTCTTGAGGCGACGTTCGCGTCGCTGCCGATCGGAAGTGTCGTGCGACGACGACGAAGCGCTCAACGCATGGACGGGGTCGCGACCCTTCCGCGCGATGTATTTCGCGACATGCTACTGGCAACTCTTCCCGGCGCCGAGCCGCTGGTCGCCGCTTCGCCCTGGCCGCCGGGAATTGCGCTTTTGCTCTTCGTGCATAGGGTCGAGGGCGTAGAGCCGGGACTTTACCTGCTCGAGCGCGACGAAAATCTTGGTCGTCGGCTGCGCGCCGCGATTACTCTTGACGCGATGACCGCCACCGATCTTGGCGGCGTGACGCTCAAGCGGCTTCGCGCTGGCTCCGTCGAGAAGGAAGTGACCAGGCTCTCCTGTCTGCAGCCCATTGCGGGCAAGGGCTGCTTCGCCGTCGCGATGATCGCCGATTTCGATCGCGCGCTGGCGGCGGAAGGCGATTTCGCCTATCGCCGTCTCCATTGGGAAGCCGGACTGATCGGTCAGGCGCTCTATCTATGGGCGACAGCGGCGGGCCTCGATGGAACGGGGATCGGCTGCTTCTTCGACGATGAAGTCCATGCGTTGCTTGGCTTCTCCAAAGACCAGTTCGACTTCCAAAATCTCTACCACTTTACGGTCGGTCAAGCGGTCGAAGATCCGCGGCTGCTCACACTCCCGGCCTATCCGGAAGAGAGACGGCGCATATCAAGATAGAGCCAGCTGATTCGCCCGAAGCACTGTCCGAGGCACTTGGCGGCGCTGGCCGGAAACTCTAATCGTCAAATTCGCCCGCAAGTTGCTTACGCCACTCTTCGCAGAAAGCGTCGGCGTCGTCCTGGGAGGCGAAGAGAGTTTCAGCAAGCCATTCCATGGAGATGACCGCATCGGGCCAGCGGCGTTCGACGCAACGCCAGCTGGTCTTCGGCCAGCGCGGATTGCGGCGCGGGCGCTCCTCGTCAACGATGGACGGACGTCCAAGTCGTTCACTCAGCCAGCTCATGACGTCCGGTCGGAAGGCGAGGCCGAAATGGAGTCCATGACGACTCGCGCGCTCGGGCGTGCGGAAAATGCGCTGGCCGATCCATGCAAAGGAAGGCGGTGCGCCGTCGTTGACGTAGCAACGCAAAACAAGAAGCTGAAAGCCCAACCGCATCGGCTCGGCCGGGACTGCATTGACGCAGCCCGGTTCCTCGCGCATCGCTTCAAGGACGGACGTAGGAGACGTCATGCCGGCGTCGACGGCTGCGGCTCGGTCGCCTTCTGCACATGAAGACAAGCGGCAAGCGCGCATGGCGCAAAGAGCTGCGCCAACTCGCCGCTCGAATTCGCCCGCAATGCTTCCACGTTCATGTCATGCATGATCGAGATCCTCCGGCGCCGATCTTGCGAATACTTCTTGACAAGGATGGTCGTCCGACATGCAACTTCGCAGCCAGACCATCGTGGCGTAGAGCCCCGTGCGAGATGTGACCGGACATGTATGAGCGGATATGCAAGGAAGAAACGATAGCTGAGGGCGATTTCCGCATTGCTGTGGCCAGTACGCAGCTCATCGTTCTCGTCTGGCCGGAAAATGGCGTTATCAAAGCCTTTCAGGGCGTTTGTCCTCACACGAATGCGCCGCTCGCTGATGCGGAGTTCGATGGGCTCGATCTCGTTTGTCCGATTCACCGCTGGTCGTGGAACATGCATACGGGCGAACCTTCGCACCCGCACGCGACGGCGCTTGCCGAATATCCTGTGAAAGTCGACGCCGGCGTTATCTATGTCGACGCGGAAGGCGTCGCGCCCATCTTCGCAGCCCCGTGATCATTGGCGATCTGCGCATCAAAAAAATCCGATGTCGAATAAATCCAACTGGCCTTCAAATTGCTCGCGCAGTTTCAGCGCATGACAGCAGACAGCAGTGAGTGGAATGTCGATTGACTTGAATTCGGATTGGGCCGACACGGATCTGGCGCGCCTTCTCGCTGCGGTCGAGGACGATCGGGATTGGCGATTGGAGGTGAGCCTTCAGGGCGTCGCGGGGCTTGCGGACAAGACGGCCGATCCGACCGGTCCGGACTATGACGAAACTCTGCACTGCTATTTCGAGACCTGGATGCAGGGGAGCGATTTCGTCGGTCCGTCCGCGGCCGCCGACAAGGTTTTTGTCGCCAAAATCTCGAAGGCGCTGCGGGAGAATTATCCAGATCGCAAGGCCGACAAATTCGTCTATGTCAACCTTTAGGCGGCCCGTATATTGCTAGCGCAGTCCCTGACCGGAGGGGCGATGTCGGGGTCTTTTTTAGTTCAATTCCTCGCGGATCGGACCGCGCCCTTCGTGCTGATCCTCGGCACGAATGAAATCGCCTCCGCCATCGCCGTGCGCTTGAAGCGTGAGGGATATCGGGTCGTCATGAGCCACGACCCCTTTCCGCCGGTTATCCGGCGCGGAATGGCCTTTTATGATGCGCTGTTCGAGGATCAGGTCGAAATTGACGGGATGCGCGGCCGGCGCGCCGGCACAGTCCTTGAGATTGCCGAAGCGCTTGCCGACAAAAGCGCCATCCCTGTCACCGCACTGCAGTTTTCTGATCTGCTCCCGCTGCGCATGCCGGACATTTTGATCGATGCGCGCATCCAAAAGCATTGCGTCACGCCGATTCTGCGCAAGATTGTCGCTCTGTCGATCGGGCTCGGGCCGAATTTCGTGGCGGGCTTCAACTGCGACATCGCGATCGAAACCCATCCCGACCAAGCCGGCGAGTTGCTCGAAGCCGGCGCCACGCAGCCAGCCGACGGCGTGCCGCGTTTTCTGGGCGGCATAGGCCGAGAGCGCTTCATTTACTCGGCGCGCTCGGGAATATGGCGGACGCCTCTCGATATCGGATCGCGGATATTCAAGGGTTACGTCATTGGGCGCTTGGACGGGCTACCCGTCGCCGCGCCCATGGACGGCAGGTTGCGGGGGCTCGCGCGCGACGGCCTCGCGATCCCGAGCGGCGTGAAGCTTGTTGAAATCGATCCACGCGGAAGCGCCGCAAGATGGACGGGTTCGGACGAAACCGGACGCACAATCGCCGAAGCTACGTTACGAGCGATCTACATCGGCATTGTTTCCCTTCAACCGGCGCCAATGACCATGACGGCGCACTAGCGGCCAAGGATCGGAAACGACGTTATGCTCGACAATCCGACGACACTTTATGAGCGGATCGGAGGCTTCGAAACCGTCGATCGACTGGTCGACGCATTTTACCGGAATATGGACAATTTTCCGCAGGCGCGCGAGATTCGCGCGATGCACGCCGAGGACCTGACGGCGACGCGCGCGGTCCTGAAAACCTATCTTGCCGAATGGCTGGGCGGACCTAAGAATTATTCGGCGAAAAAGGGGCACCCACGGCTGCGTATGCGTCATGGTCATCTACGCATCGGACCGGCTGAGCGGGACGCCTGGCTGCTCTGCATGAACGCCGCGCTGGAAGAGGCAATCGCGGACGCGGATGCGCGCGGGCGGATCGGCGAGGATTTGGCGAAACTCGCCGACTGGATGAGAAACGATCCGCAAAACCCGCACGATCAGAGACATCAGCCGACTGTGCCGGCTCGGCCCTGAGAGAATCGCCCTTTCCCATGACGGCGCGCTTAATGCGCCTCATCCGAGACTAAACGCGGTAGCCTTCTTCCGCCAGGACCTGCCGCACACTGGGTCTTGTTTTCATGCGGGCGTAATGGGCGCGGCAATTTTCCGGCAGCGGCATGCCCGTCTTGTCGGCCCAGAATTCAACATAAAAAAGCGCTGCGTCCGCGATTGAAAAGTCGCCGACGATATAGTCCTTGCCCATGAGATGACGATCCGCGGTCGCGAGCGCGGTGATGACGATTTCACGCCCCTCGGCCTTGATCGCCTCGATGTCCTGTGACGGGTCCGCATAGCGTTCGGGCGTAAAGACGCGCCGGAACCCATCGCCGTGAATCCGGCCGACGCAGAAATTCATCCACTTGAGCGCTTCTTCACGCGCGGCGTCGTCTTGCGGCAAAAGTCGGCGCTTTGGATAGTTTTCCGCCAACCAGCGCGCGATCGTCACGAAATCCGTGAGCGCGGCCCCGTCATCAAGCAGCAGCGTCGGTATCGTCCCGCTGGGGTTGATGGCGAGATAGTCGCTCTTGAGGTGATCGCCCTTCATCAAGTTGACGATGTGGGCCTCAAAGATCAGCCCGACCTCCTCAAGCAGGATATGTATGCCGGTCGAGCAGGAGCCAGGCGTCATGTAGAACTTCAAGGCGGCGCCTCTCACCCGAATTTGAACAACACGCCATATCCGCCGCGCGGATAGTTCCACTCGATATCGCCGCTGGGCTCGGCGATGACTCGGCATGTGCCGCATTCAACGCAACCGTCAGTGGTAATTTCGACCTGTCCCGCCGAGTTCATCTCGTAGCAATGAGCCGGGCAGAGTTTCAGCAGGCTGAGCAGCTGCGCCGACGGAGTGGCGTGCGGCCGCACCTTGATATGGGCTCGGCCCGCGTCGACGAGATATCGATTGAGATAGAGCTTGTCCTCTACTCTGGACGCCGCCTGAGCCATTTTCGTCTCCTTTCGCTATGTTGCAGCGCTCTTATCGCCATGCGCGCGCGAAGTTGAATGCGTCGCCGATGATCCCTTTGATTGACCGTGCGGCCAGGAAGGAGCGCAGCGTGGCCTTCTCCTTCTCGGCTTTGGTTACGCCGTCAACGCGAACAAACTCCTTCATCGCCTTGGATACCAGCTGCGGGTAGGTGAGGAAGAAGTTCTGCGCGCGGATGTGCAACAATTCCGGCATGTTGCGGTATTTCTTGAGGTCCTTCATCACGAAGGAGTCTTCGAGCATCTTCCGGTAGAGCGCGAGATTTTCCTTCGTCATCGGATCGCGCCGCGACTTGATCTGGAAAATCGTCTCCGCGGCCAGCCGGCCGGAGGTCATTGCGAGATTGGAGCCTTCGCGATGCACGGCGTTGTTGAGCTGCGCCGCGTCGCCGACCACGACCCAACCATCGCCAAAGAGCTGCGGGATCGCCTTGTAGCCGCCCTCCGGAATGAGATGCGCGGCATATTCCTTCACCTCCGACCCTTCGATCAGACCCTTCACTGAAGGATGCGACTTGAACTTCTCAAGCAGGCCGTAGGGCGTCTGTCCGGTCCGCTCGAAGTCTGAAACGAGGCAGCCAATGCCGAGCGAGATCGATTCCCTATTTGTGTAGATGAAGCCCATCCCGGTCATGCCTTCGGAAATCGTGCCGACCGCTTCGATCACGGCGCCTTCGTCGCCCTTCAAATTGAAGCGCGCCTCAAGCGTTTCCTGGGGAAGGAAATGCATCTCCTTCACGGCAAGCGCGACCTTGCTCGGGTCTGGCCGATTTCTCAGTCCCGCACGTGTGCCGAGCAAACCATTGACGCCTTCCGCCAGCACCACGACGTCGGTGCCCACCTGTCCATTCTTGCGATCCGTTCGGACGCCGATGACCTTGCCGCGCGCATCCTGGAGCAATTCGGTCACCGTCGTCTCGCACAGCACGACGGCGCCCGCCTCCTGGACTTTTTTCGAGAACCATTTGTCGAATTGCGCCCGTATGATCGTGTAACGGTTGGGTTTCTCCTCGTTAAAATCGTCGGAGCGATAGTGCAGGCCTGTGTGGGAGTTGTCGTCCATCATCCAGAACCGCTGCTCGATCAAATGGCGTTCGAGCGGCGCGTCTTCACGAAAGTCCGGGATAAGCTTCTCCAACATATCCGCGTAGAGAATGGCGCCTTGAACGTTTTTCGAGCCGGAATATTCGCCGCGCTCCAACTGAAGCACTTTGAGTCCGCGCTGCGCCAGGGTCAGCGCCGCCGCATTGCCAGCCATTCCCGCGCCGACCACGATCGCGTCAAATCTCTCCTCGATCATGATTCGCTCCGTCAGCTCGCCAAGCGGTCGCGTTGATGCGGCGACAGTCGCTTGGAGAATGCTTCAGTGAGGGCAGGCAAAAGCCGTACCGCGTCGCTCACCACGCCAAGATGCGCGAAATCGAAGATTGGCGCGTTCTTATCGGTGTTGATCGCAAGAATGTAATCCGCGCCCTCGACGCCCACCCGGTGCTGAATCGCGCCTGATATTCCTGCGGCGATGTAAAGCTTCGGGCGAATTGTTTTTCCGGTCTGGCCGATCTGGCGATCGGAACTCACCCAGCCCTTTTGAACCAGCGGGCGCGAACATCCATATTCGGCGCCCAGCACGCTCGCCAACTGGCGCACAAGTTGGAAGTTTTCCGGAGAGCCCAAGCCGACGCCGCCGGCGACGACGACATCCGCAAAAGCGAGGTTGGATTTCGACGACTCGCGATCCGGCAAAAAGGCGAGCACCTTTGTAACAATGTCGTCTTCGACGAGACCCAACGGATGTTCGATGACGCGGCCAACGAGCTTTTCAACGCGATCCGGCATCGGCATGACGCGCGGACGCACCGTCGCCATTTGCGGCCGATAGTTCAGCGTGAAGATCGTGCAAAGCAGCGAACCGCCGAATGTTGGCCTCGTCGCGGCAAGCGATCCTTCCGCGTCGACGTCGAGCTCCGTGCAATCGGCGGTAAGCCCGGTCAGCAAGGTCGTCGCCACTGAGCCGGCGAGGTCGCGTCCAAGCGTCGTCGCGCCAAGCAGGAGTATTTCAGGCTTGTAAAGATTGACGAGATCGGTCAGCGCCTTCGTATAGCTTTCGTTACGATAGTCTTTGAGCAGATCGTCTGCGACGAGATAGGCGAGGTCCGCTCCGTAGCAGAAGGCTTCATGGAGAACGCTCTGGGTTTGTTCATTCTTCGCGCCGATGACGACCGCCGCCAGATCGACGCCGAGCTTGTTGGCGAGCGTGCGTCCAGCGCCCATCAGCTCCCAGGAGACGGGATGCGCTTGGCCACGCTCCTGTTCGACGAAGACCCACACATGTTTGTAACTTTTAAGATGTTCCGGCAGCTCCTTCTTCGTCGTTGCGCGGCCTGCCGCTGCAGGGGCCTTGGGTGCGTTACTCATTTCGTTCTCCGGCTGCGATCGTCAATAACCGCGTGCGAGCTTCTCCAACGCGCTCTCCAAATTCGTCTGTCGCTGGAACAGCGCCTCAACCAACGCTTCCCCCGGCTTGTCGCCCAATTCGATGAATTCGGCCTTTTTCGCGCGCGGCTGCGGCGCGAAGACCTTCTTGACGATCGTCGGCGATCCGCGCAGGCCGCATTTTGTGATGTCCTCGACTCCCGCATCCTGCGCGCTCCATCGGACGAGCTTCGCGCGCGCCGCCTTAAGCGCGTCGGTCAAGGAGCCAACGCGAATTTCATTCACGCCTTCGAGGATCGTGATCAGGCATGGCAAACGGCTTTGCAGCTGTTGCACGCCGCCTTCAGCGCGCCGCTCCACTTCGATCAGGCGCTTGTCGACGTCGACTGAATTGATTCGCGAGACATAGGTCAGTTGAATGAAGCCCAGCCGTTTCGCGACGCCTGGCCCGACCTGAGCGGTATCTCCGTCAATCGTCTGCTTCCCGGTAAAGACAATATCGGGAGCGCCGAACTCGGCGCCGATCTTTCTCAGCGCCGTCGCGAGCGCGTAGGTCGTCGCCAGCGTGTCGGCGCCGGCGAAGAAGCGATCGGTCAGCAGCACGGCCCGGTCGACGCCGAACGAGAGCGCTTTGCGAAGACTGTCTTCCGCCGAAGGAGGCCCCATCGTCAGAACAGTGACCTCGCCGCCAAACTGATCGCGCAGCCGAAGCGCCTCTTCGATCGCGAAGAGGTCATATGGATTGATGATTGTCGGCACGCCCTGGCGCATGATCGTGTTCGTCACGGGATGAACGCGAATCTGCGCCGAGTCGGGAACCTGCTTCATGCATACGACGATGTGCATCGCTTCATTCCTCGCCGGTGCGGCTCACTTCGAGACGCCGAGTTGCACAAGCGCCGGCGTTTGCGCGGGCTTCACGGCGTCCTTGTGCACCTTGAACAAGCGCTCCTCGATGGGCGACGACTTGGTGAAGTCGAGATAGGCCTGTTCGAGAAAAGTCTTGCAACGCAGGGCCGCCTCTTCATTCGTGAAGCTGGAGAAATCTTCCTTGAAAAGATATTCGCCCATGCGCCGCAAAATATGGAGCCGCGCGACATTCACGACCTTGGGATCGTAGTTGACCCCGAGCAGGGTGAAGAAATCCTCGGCGCAAGAGGTGTTTTGAAGCTGTTCGATAACGCCTGGAACAACGGCCATGCTCATTCTCCTTCAGATAATTCGTGGGGGGTCGGCGGAGGGCGCCCGTTCGGCGTGCGCCGCTCCGGTCTGGGCGCCGCCCTTTACCTTCAACTGCAAATTGGCGAGACGCGCTTCGAGAAATTCGACGCGGTCGACCAGAGCGGCGAAGGCTTCGCCAACCGGGTCCGGGATCAGATGGTGGTTGAGATTGATGCGGCCGCCGAACGTGTGTCGCACGACGTCGCGATGCACCGTCTTCGCCGGAATGCCGACAACCGTCGCATCGCGCGTTACGGTCTCGATAACGACGGAATTCGCGCCGATCCGAGCATTTCGGCCCACCGTGATCGGTCCAAGTATCTTCGCGCCAGCGCCGACGATCACGCCATCCTCCAGCGTCGGGTGACGCCGCCCCGGAGACCAGGACACGCCGCCGAGCGTGACGCCGTGATAGATCGTCACATCGTCGCCGACGATGGCCGTCTCGCCGATAACGACTCCGGCGCCATGATCGATGAAGAAGCGCCGTCCGATCGTCGCGCCCGGATGAATGTCGATATTGGTCAAGAACCGACACAACCATGACACCAGTCGTGCGGAAAACCGATGATCATGCAGCCAGAGCCAGTTCGCGACTCGATGCCAAATGATCGCATGTATGCCGGGATAGGTGAGCAGTGTTTCGAGTTTGCCTCTGGCTGCAGGGTCGCGCGTCTTGACGCAAGCGACGTCCTCGCAGATCAGCCGCCAGACATTCGGCGAATTCGCGACCCTCGTGGCGACCGGATCGTGGGAGCCCGCATGTGCGACCTGTGACATCTTGCGCCTCACGACATTCTCAGTTCCGACTGCCGTCTAACATCCTGCCAAATGTCCTTCAGGACATCGTTGCTGACGGGTCCCTTACGGTGGAGCGCGTGCGCGCGCACGCGCGCGACAATTCGCGCGATCTCTCCTGCATTGAAGGGCAGCCGCATGACGTCGAGCATGGAGGCGACCGCCGCCGAACCGGAGTGCTTGCCGATCACGATGCTATGCGCGCGGCCAAGCAAGCCCGGATCGAGCGATTCGTACGTTCGCCGGTCTTTGATCAGGCCGTCGACGTGGATGCCGGACTCATGCGTAAAGGCGTGATCGCCGACGATGGATTTATTGACCGGAATCGGCCGGCCCGCCGCCGTCGCTACAAGCTCGGCGACACGCTGCAGTTCCGTCAGCACAACGCCGGCCTCAATGCCGTAGAGCTGCGCCGCCGCGACGGCGACTTCCTCGAGCGGCGCATTGCCCGCGCGCTCGCCAAGCCCGATGACGGTGACGGAGGCGTGCGTCGCGCCCGCCCTGACGCCGGCAAGCGTATTTGCCGTGGCAAGTCCGAGATCGTCATGACAATGGATTTCGATCTCCATGTCGGTCTCGCGCCGCAGACTGGAGATAAGCTCGAAGGTAGAGAAAGGATCGAGCACGCTCAAAGTGTCGGCGACGCGAAAGCGCTTGGCCCCGGCTGCGCGGGCGACGCTCATGAGCTCGATCAGGAAGTTCGGATCGGCTCTCGAGGAATCCTCGCCGCCTACCGCTACGTCCAGTCCACGACCGCGCGCATAATCGACGATGCGCGCCGTAAGTTCTTTCGCGCGGTTCCGACCGCCGCGCAATTTCGCCGCGATTTGCCGATCCGACGCCGGGACCGAGAGGTTGACCATCGTAACGCCGGATGCAATGGCGGCGTCGACGTCTTCTTGCCGCATCCTGCACCATGCAATGGCGCACAGCGGCAACTGCGCTTCGATGATCGATCGAATGGCGGCGATCTCTTCCGCGCCCATGGCTGGCGTGCCCGCCTCAAGCTCAGTCACGCCGGCCTGCGCTAGCGCTCTTGCGATATCGACTTTCTCCTGGCCAGTGAAAGCGACGCCGGGGGCCTGCTCGCCGTCACGCAACGTTGTGTCGTTCAACACGACCTTTTCTGTGCGCGCCTGTAAGTTGAAGGACGCCGCTATTGTCGAGAAGCGAGAAGACATGGACATGGTGTCGTTCAGCCGTAAAAGGCCTGCTCCCGGCGTAGCGCGCGATGACGGCGCGCTCTGTTCGAATACATTCTCATGTGTCGCTCAAGCGAACGACTTCTGACAGCCGCAGGTCGATGAGGCGTTGGGGTTTTCAAAGGTGAACCTTTCACCCTCAAGGCCGCGCCTATAACCAAGCGTCATTCCTTGCAGTCGCGGAACCGACCCGGGATCAATTAGAACGCGGGCCCCGTCGGCTTCCACGACGATGTCGTCAGCGCGCTGCTCTACATCGAGATCGACGACATATTGGTAGCCGGCGCAACCGCCTTCCTTCACAGCGATTCTCAGCCCGCCTTCAAGCTGCCCAGCCTTCATCATCGCATCCTTGACGGCGGCGACGGCGGCTTCAGAAAGGACGATCATCGTAGAGCCTCAACGATCAGCGTTTGCCACATGATCGAAGCAAGCCACATGCCACCGGCGCTTGAGCGCAAAACCCGCGCCGCCGTCGCCACGCGACAAATGAATGATGAGCATTGTTCGAAAGTTTACAGAAAACCGTCTCGACGGGAGCGACGCATTCAAGCGCCGGGCATGCTTTTGCGCGACCGATCGGAACTTAGGCGGCTGATTCCCTCTTCTTCGCCAAAGCAGCCGCGATAATCGGCGCAATTCGAGCAGATCGGCGTGGCGCACATCACGAAGCCGTCATTCTCGCACATCAAGCGGTAGATGAAACGCTTCCAACGCATGTTCTTTTCGTTGCGCGCCGCGAGCGAAGCAAAACGCCTTTCCATCAGCCGCGTCAGTTCGGACCGATTTCGTAAACCAAGATCCTCCCAGAGATGGTTCGGCTCAAGCGCTCTCCGAGCGATCATCGCCGCCAGCCATTCTCCTTCAGGGTTTCGCGGCGACAGATTTTCGAGAAGAATTTCCCGGACCATTTCAGATTCTTCGAGATCGGACGCGCCGGCGGTTGGTCTATCTTCCGGCGGCAAAGAAAGGTGAGCGCCGAAAAATTTGGAGATCAGCGCTTCGAGATTTTCCGGGCTCAATCCCAAACCTTCGGTCAAAGCGCCCGCTTCGGACGCAGCGACGGAAATGATGCAGGCAAATATGTGTCGATCGAAATCCGCATCGGCGTCGATACTGGCTGCGAGCGGCGCAAAGCCCGTGAGTCGACGATAAACATCCGTCGGATCGACAGGCTCACGCTCGGCCAGACCGATCGGCGTCTTGGCGACTTCACAATCCGGGATCACGCGTATGTTCACGGCACGATCCAAAGTACGCGCCGGCCTTCCTTTGGAGAAGGCCGGCGCAGCGTTATGTCGATTACGCGATGGCGGCGAGTTCCGAGGCGGTCTTGCCGATCTGGCTTTCGTCGACCGCCTTCATGATGCCGTGCTCCATGAGCATGTCTTCGAGCTCGTCCATGGTGATCGGCGTCGGGAT
>JALHNQ010000055.1 GCA_022843405.1 Methylocystis sp.
CGACGCCGGGGCCGGAGCGCGGCGCCGGACGCGGAGCCTCGGATTTCGGCGCAGCCTTTGGCGGCGTGGCCGGAGCGGCGGCCGGCGCAGGCGCGGCTGCGGGTTTCGCCGTTTCGGCGTGCCCGGGGGCGCGGCGCTTCACCTTCTCGACCACGACCACTTTCGAACGGCCGTGGGAGAAGCTCTGACGGACCATGCCGTGCTCGACCGGTCGCTGCTTCAGGTGCAACGTCTTCGTCGGCGCGACGGTCAGAGTTTTGTCGCCGCTGTTCTCGCCTTCGCTCATCCAGATCCCAATCCTGGGTCGCTCGACCCGTTAACCTTCTGGCGCGCAGCCGTTCGGCTTCGCTTCGATGTCTTCGCCCGACGCCGCCGCGCCGTCGATGCTTACGCCCCGATAGGCTGCAAGTCGACGGCACCGCGCGATAAAAGCCGCGCTCGCCCCGCCCTCGGCGAGGGCAGCATGTATCACATTTGTGCGGCCCAACGCCAAATCCAATTGCAGCGACGAAAATAGGCCGACGACGGGCGCTGCGGATTCTGCGCGCCGCGCCGCTTGGGCAAGCTTCCGCTTGCCGTCGTCGCCGCCGTCGCGCGCTTCGATCAGCGCGCCGACGGCGCCTTGCGCGAGGGCGTCGGCGACCTTGCCGAAGCCCGCCATGACGGCGCCCGCCTTGTTGGCGAGCGACAGCATCCGCAGGCAATCGGCTTCGAGCAACCGGTCGACGTCTTCGCTAAGCTGCGGTTCGGCGTCGACGCGCGTTTTCAGAGAGCGCGCGAACAAATGCTTGCGGGCCGCCTGCGCGACGAGGTCGGCGCGGGCCGTCACCCAGACGCCGCGGCCAGGCAGGCGCGCTGCAATGTCGGGCGCGAGCGCGCCGTCAGGTCCGCGCACGAAGCGGATCATCGCCTCGGGCGCGCCACGCTGGCGCGTCACGATGCAAGTCCTCTCCGAAACATGCGGCTCGCGCGTCATTGCTTCGATCAAATCCGCTCTTCGCCTTCCGCCTGAGCTTCAGCTTCGACCTCGGCCGCCGCAATGGGCTCCTCGATCCAGCCAGCGCGCACCCGCGCCGTCATGATCATCGATTCGGCTTCTTCACGCGACAGGTCGATGCCCTCGAAAAACCCCTCGTGCTTGACCGTTTCGCCATCCTTCTTTTCGCTCCAGCCGACAAGGTCGTCCGGCACGCAGCCGGCGAAATCCTCGATCGTTCTCACGTCGTTTTCGCCGAGCCGCACCATCATCGCGGTCGTCAGGCCGTCGATCTCGCGCAATTCGTCGGCGACGCCAAGCTCTGTTCGGCGCGCTTCATTCTCGGCCTCGATGCGCTCGAGATAATTCTTCGCGCGGTTTTGAATTTCGCGCGCCGTCTCCTCGTCGAAGCCTTCGATCGACGCGAGTTCGGAAAGCTCGACATAAGCGAGCTCCTCGACCGAGCGAAAACCCTCCGAGGCCAGCAGACGACCCACAACTTCGTCGACGTCGATCGCGCCCATGAACACTTTCGTGCGCTCGATGAATTCCCTCTGCCGGCGCTCCGACTCTTCGGCCTCGGTCAGAATGTCGATGTCCCAGCCGGTGAGCTGCGAGGCGAGGCGCACATTCTGGCCGCGGCGGCCGATCGCGAGCGACAGCTGATCGTCCGGCACCACCACCTCGATGCGCGAACTGTCTTCGTCGAGGACGACCTTGACCACTTCCGCGGGCTGCAGCGCATTGACGATGAAGGTCGCGGCGTCCGCCGACCAGGGAATGATGTCGATGCGCTCACCCTGCAGCTCGCCGACGACGGCCTGCACGCGGGAGCCGCGCATGCCGACGCAGGCGCCGACCGGGTCGATCGAAGAATCGCGCGACACCACGGCGATCTTGGCGCGCGAGCCGGGATCGCGGGCCACCGACTTCACCTCGATGACGCCGTCATAGATCTCCGGCACTTCCTGCTTGAACAGTTTCGCCATGAATTGCGGATGGGTGCGCGAGAGGAAAATCTGCGGACCGCGCTGCTCGCGGCGCACGTCGTAAACATAGGCGCGCGCGCGATCGCCGGGCCGGAACATTTCGCGCGGGATCATTTCATCGCGGCGGATGATCGCTTCGCCGCGGCCAAGGTCGATGATCACATTGCCATATTCGACGCGCTTCACCACGCCATTGACGATTTCGCCGATGCGATCCTTGTATTCTTCATATTGGCGGTCGCGCTCGGCCTCGCGCACCTTCTGCACGATGATCTGCTTGGCCGACTGCGCCGCGATGCGGCCGAAGTCGAAGGGGGGCAATGTTTCCGAAATCCAGTCGCCGGCCTGCGCCGCCGGGTTGCGTTTGCGGGCGTCGGCGAGCGAAATCTGCGTCGCGTCGTTTTCGACCTCTTCGACGACAAGCAGCAGCCGCGAGAATCGAACTTCGCCGGTCTTGGCGTTGATCTCGGCGCGCACTTCGGTCTCTTGGCCGTAGCGCGAGCGCGCCGCCTTCTGCAGCGCGTCCTCCATCGACGCGATGACGATCGATCGGTCGATCGATTTTTCGCGCGCAACGGCGTCGGCGATCTGCAATATCTCAAGTCGGTTGGCGCTGACGGCCATCGTCACTCTCCCCTCGAACGGCCGGAGGGCTTTGGTTTGCCGCCGACCTTCTTGAATTGGGTTTGAACGCCGGCGGGAGCCAGCGGTTTTTGTTTGTGTTGCGCGGGGCCGCGAAATCGTCCCGGTCCGCGACGCGGGCGCTCCTCGGCTTCCGCCCCATCCGGCATGTCTTCAGCCTGCTGATGCTTGCCGGCGCGCAGCGACTCGCGGATCAACGCCTCGGTTAGCACCAGCCGTCCTTCTTCGAGATCGGCGAGCGGCAGCGAAACGGCCTTGTCCTCGTCCGAGCGGGCGTCGGTGCGCTCAAGCGCGAGCAGCGCGCCATGGCCTTCGCCTTCGACCCCGTGAATGATTCCGCGAAAGCGCTTTCGCCCGCTTGCGAGCGGATGCGTTAGCTCGATCTTCGCTTCGTGTCCCACGGCGCGCAGAATATCGGACAGGCGCGCGAGCTGACGGTCGACGCCGGGCGATGAAATCTCCAATCGATACTCATTGGCGATCAGATCGGCGACGTCGAGTTCCGGCGACAGCGCCTGGCTTGCCGCCTCGCAATCGTCGATCGTCATCGTTCCGTCCGGCCGCTCCGCCATGATCTGCAGAGTCTGTCCGTTCTGCTGCAAGAGCCGGACGCGAACGACCCGGTAGCCCAGTTGCGCCAGCACCGGCTCAGCCAGATGCGCGACGCGCGCGGCGACGCCGGTCTCGGTGACGAGACGCGGTTCGTCGAGGGTCGCGATGGCGGCGATGTCTTGCGTCAAGCTTTGCCCTTTAAGCTCGCTGCCGATCAAAACAAAAAGAGCGGGTCCCCGGAGGGCCCCACTCTCAATCGGCGATCATCCGAGAATGATCGTTATGAGATGAAGTTGGGCCTTATATGGCAGGAGAAACTCGGAAAATCAAGAAAAACCGTAGCTGCGCAGCGCTCGCGCCCCGGCGCAGGCCGCCGACGGCGCAGTCCCGGCCCAGCTTTGCGAGAACTTCGCGCAAGCGCGCATGTTGACCTCGCGTCGAAGCGCCCATAGGTTCCGGCGAGTCTGACGCTGCTCGTCGATCGCCGTCGTTCGGGCGCGACCGCAATGCGACATTGTGGAGATCATTATCAGAACGCGATTTTCTCCGACGGCGATCGTC
The DNA here is from genome assembly GCA_022843405.1 of Methylocystis sp. Classification (GTDB taxonomy): domain Bacteria; phylum Pseudomonadota; class Alphaproteobacteria; order Rhizobiales; family Beijerinckiaceae; genus Methylocystis. Next base: position 3,721 of record JALHNQ010000055.1, read on the forward strand.
GTCGACCCTATTCGATTTCGCTCGCGCGCATGCGCCAGGACGAGGCGCTGAATTTGCCGCCTTCGGACGCCGTCAGCGACCCCCTGTCCTTGGAGGCCGCGCGCGACGTTCGTCGCGACGAGGAAGGATTCCTCGCGCTGTCGCAGGAACCATGGCTGCGCATTAGCGCGTTGCAGGGGATTTCGCGCGGCGGGGTTATCGAGCTTTGCTATACGGCTAGCTTTTACGACGAGCCGGCGCGGCCAATCCTGCGATTCTGGCAGGGCGAGAGCTTCAAGGAGACTATTCTTCCCGGGCCCTGTGAAGGCGCGGGCGTGTGGATCGGGCGCGTTCCGCGCGAAACGACGGAAATCTGGATAAGTCCGACGCATCGTCCTGGTCCTTTTAACTTCCGCATATTGAGCGCGCGGCCGGTTAGTCGGCTCGAGGCGCTGCGCAAAGCGGCGGCGGCGCCCAAGCGCCTCTTCTTCGCGCTTTCCGCCGGCATGGTCGGATTGACCGAGGAAGCGGAGCTTAACTGGCGCTGGGCGTTCGGCGCCGCGCCGATGTCCGCCTATCCTGCTTGGCGCGCCGCGCGAATCCGAGAGTTCGACCCCGCCTTCGATCGACCCCGGACCGATTGGACGAACGGGCCGAGAGTGGTCGCGCTTGTCGATGAGCGCGGCGCGGCGCCGCAGGATATTGAATCAACGCGCGCGAGCCTGGCGGCGCAGACCTATTCGAATTGCGCTTTCTTCACAACGGCGGGCGACGCCCGGATCGACGCGCGCGATCTCGTCCTGCCGCTCGTCGCCGGAGATCGGCTGGAGCCTTACGCCTGCGGCCATCTTGTCGAGCATTTCGCCCGCCATCCGCAACATGCCATCGCCTATGCCGATGAGACGGTCGGCGAAGGCGACGCTTTGCGACCTCTCTATAAACCCGGCTGGAGCGCGACGCTTCATCGCTTCGAAAATTACGTTGGCCGCGCCGCCTGTTTTCGCGCAAGGCTATTGGCGGATCGTCCCGACTGGCGGGAGGCCGGCCCCGACGAACTGATCGATGCGCTGTTGTCAGCCGCGCAACAGGACGAAGTCGGCGCGCTGCGCCGGCCCCTCTTTCGCCTTGCGCGCGCGGCGAAAGCGCGGCGCACGACGATCGACGCCGTCTTCCGCGACGGGACCCCGGCAGTGACCGTCGTCGTCCCGACGCGCGACCGCGTCGATCTGCTGGCGCCCTGTCTCGACAGCCTGCTGGGCAGGAGTCTGTACCCGCAATTTGAGGCTGTGGTCGTCGACAATGACAGCGTCGAGCCGCGCACACATGCGTTGCTTCGGGCGCTGCAGGCGAAAGACGCCCGGCTCAAGGTCCTGCACACGCAGGGACCCTTCAATTTTTCCGCGCTTTGCAACGCCGGCGCGCGGACGGCGCGTGGCGATTTCCTGGTTTTCCTCAATAACGACACAGAAATCGTGACGCCGGACTGGATCGAACGGCTGCTCTATTTCGCGGTTGCGCCTGCCGTCGGGGCCGTCGGCGCCAAGCTCCTCTATCCTCGCGGCCGCGTGCAGCACGCCGGCGTCTTGCTGGGCATGGGCGGCGTCGCAGGCCATTTCGGCGCCGGCGTCAGCGAAAGCGACCGCGGCTGGATGAACCGCAATGTCTGTCCGCACGAGGTTTCCGCGGTGACCGGCGCCTGCATGATGGTCGAGCGAGGCAAATTTGATGCGGTCGGCGGCTTCGACGAAGTCGACCTTCCTATCGAACTGAACGATGTCGACTTGTGCCTGCGCTTAAACGCGCGAGGCTGGCGCTCGATCTGCAACACGCAGGCCATTTTGACCCATCGTCAGTCGGCAAGCCGCAAAGGCGGCTCGCTCCGTCTACAGCGCGTCCACCATAGGGAACGCTGCGCGTTCTACGCGCGCTGGCGCGCCGTCGTTCGCGACGATCCGCATTTCCATCCGGGCCTGTCGCTCTACGCCCCGGCCGAAGCCTTACCGTGACGTTAGACGCTTGCGCCAGAACCTCGACCCGCTTAATTTGCGGTGCCGAAAAAATTGTCTTCTCCGCCCTCGCGATCGGGCCGCCAGGGAAGACCGATCCGTCGATGCGCTTAATCGATTCAGCCTCAGTTGGCATGCCTGGAGCGCGGCTCGCGAAAAAGTGGAACCCGGCCCTTCGCGCAGTATTCGCTCTAAGCTATTGAGATTGTTTACGTTATCAGCCTTTAGGCGATTCCGTCGAACCGCGGCGTGAGTGAGCGCATGAACCAGGTCAGCGACTTGAGGGTAGATGAGGACGCATCGGGCTCCGAGACCGCGTAAACTGTCTGAAGTCATCGCCGCCGCGCAGAATGCGGCGCGCTTCTCGTCGACAAAGGCGATCGAGATTCTCGCTCCGCTAACGTCGAAGGACGCCGCGAGCCGGCTGCCGACGCTGCTTCGCCAAAGCCTCGAAGGCGTGGCGGAAACGATTTCGACCGCTGGGGCGGGCGCAAGCGGCGGAATTGTTGGACGCAGCTTTATCTACGTCGTAGTTCTGCCGACTTTTCTGTTCTGGCTATACGCCTGTTTCTGGCAGTCCCAACGCTATGTCGCCGAGACACGGCTGACCGTACGCTCCCAACATGAAAATAAAACGGGGACCGACGCGGCGTCGATGATCAGCAAATTTACGGGGGGCGGCGCCGACGCCTCCTCGCAAGACGCGTTCATCGTCCTCAATTACGTGAAAAGCCGCGCGATCGTCGCCGATCTCGGCGGCCGCGATTACATGGAAAAGAAGTTTGCGCGCTCCGGCATCGATTATTTCTCGCGGCTCGGCAAAAACGCCAATGCGGAAGACGTCTGGAAATATTGGCTGAGCCATATTACGGCCAGCGTCGACACCCTGGCCGGGATTTTGACCGTGCGCACCGACGCTTTCCTGCCCAAGGATGCGCTCGATGTCGCGCGCGACATTGTCAGGCTCAGCGAACAGCTGGTCAATAAGATCACGCTGCGCAATCGCCGCGACGCCTTGAGCCGCGCCGAGCTCGAAGTCACGCTTTCGCGTCATGCGCTTGCCGAGGCGCGCGAGAAGACGCTCCAATTTCGTAATAAGAACGTGATCATTGATCCCGGCTCGCGCGCCGCAAGCATCGGCGAACAGATGGGAAAGCTCACTCTGGAGCGCATCGATCTCGTCAACGCGCTTTCGACCTTTTCTTCATCGCTCGACAGCGACGCGCCCAGCCAACGCCTGCAACGCACGCGTCTCGCGGCGATCGACCAGCAGCTCGCGGAGCTTAAGAAGAAGCTTGCGGGCGCCGAAGGCTCCGACACAGTGTCCGCGCAAATCGCGTCCTACGAGCGCTTGAAGCTCGACGAGCAATTCGCTGAAAAGCTCTACTCGATCGCCCAGACCTCCTATGATCGGGCGCGACAGGAGCTTGAAAAGCAGCAGCTCTATCTCATCACCGTCGTCGAGCCGACGCTGCCGGAATCGGCGACCTATCCGAAGGTTGTCGTCAACACGGTGCTGCTGTTCTGCGCACTGCTCGTCGCCTGGGCGGCGATCTCGCTGATCTACGCAAGCATCGAAGATCACATGGTTTGAGTGTCGCGCGTGACGACATCGCCGTCGTCGGAAAGCGCCGACACGATCGACTCCTCGGCGAATGAATATAGCGCCAAATCGTCCTCGAGCAGATCGGCGACAAGGCTGATGCGCGACAATCGATCGGCGAGCGCGCCGATCGAAGGGTGCACGACCGGCTCATAGTCTCCGGCGAGATCATGGCCGAGGATCCCTGCGAGCAGGGCGCTGAAATCGCGAAAGCGGCCGCGCACGCCGACAAGATCCATCGATGCGAGGTTTTCGAGCGCAGCCGTGACATGGCGGCGCTCCGGCGCCTCGCCCGGGATGCAGCCGAACATTCGCGTCATCGGGCTGGTGAGCGCCTCGCGCTCCTCGTCGGTCAGATTGCGGAATTTCGCAAGCATCCCTTTCGAATCTTCGACCGGCAGGTCGCGCGCGAAATTGGTGAGCGCCGTCAACCCGGTGAAGAGCAGCGGCAACATATGAGTCGAATCCGACTTCTGGATCAGGCTGAGGATCACCAGCCGCTGCGCCAGCTCCTCGAACGGGTCGTTCAGCAGCGCCGCTGTCATGAACTGCGCGTTGGAAAGAAAATGCGAGTAGCGCGGGAAGCTCGAACGCCCCGACATGAAAATCGACTTGTTGAAATTATTGTTGATCAGCACGAGCATCGTCTCGAAGGCGTAGCGCTCCGTCGACGGATAGGTGAGCGTGAACAGATTTCTCGATCGACCGCCCAATTTTTCGATGGGGCGAATTGAACTGTCGAATAGAAAAAATTTGCGCTCGATGTGCTTTCCCTCCTTGAATCGCCGATAGATCAGAATTCCAGTGTCGGCTTCGAGAAGTTCAATATCCCCAACGTCGGGCAGACCTTTGACGATCGTGTCGTCGACGATAAAGCCAACGAGGCCGGTGACGTGAACGCCAAGGTTGCGCACGTCCGGACGCTCGATGGTGGCTAGGATTTCAATGTCTTCCTCTCCCGGCCTGCGCACCAGGATTTTTGGAACCGCGGAAGGGTTGTCCGGCGCGAGCCAGCCGCTAATCGCGCCGCCCTTGTCATGGTCAATATGGAAGAACACGAACACTCCAATCGAGCAATTGAGCGCAGCCGATGCGCGCTTCGGACCGGACTTCGCGAGCTACTTCGCCATATGATCGCGAACGAGGAAGGCCACGGCGATGAGCGCCAGCCAGCCGATTGTCGTCGGAGCGACAATAATCGCCCATTCGATCCAGCGCCGCGGATAGAGAGACTTTTCTGCGAGCGTCGGGCGAAGGAAGGAGATCAGATAGGCGCGCTGCGTTTCCAGATCGACGCGCGCGTTTTCAAACGCTGACGCGGCGAGCGCATATCTTTGCTGAGCGAGAGATAGTTCGATCTGATGCCGCGAAAGGACGCCGGCGCGCTGCGCGAGAGAGCCCGTTCCCTTATCGCCGTCGCTTGCGATCTGCGTCGAATAGTCGTCAATTTGGCTCTTGAGGCTCTGAACGCGTGCGTTGAGCAGCCGCGCCTGAGGCGAGTCGGTGGTCTCTGCGTCGCTATGCAGCGCGAGGTCTTCCTGCGTCCGCGACAGCTCAACCTGCAACGAGGTAATGACCTTGCTGATCGCCTCCGCCGCGGCCGGCGCGTCGAGCACGCCCTCGGCGTTGCGCGCATCGCGCATGGCGCCTGTCGTATTCTTCAACTGCTGTTCGGCGCGCGTCAGTTCGGTGCGCGCCTGCGCCAGTGCATCCCGCCGCGAGCGCGTTGACATTTCATTAACCAGACGTTCGGAAAGTTCGGCGACATTCTGCGAGATCTCCAGCGAATCTTGCGGCGTGAAGGCCCGAACATGAACGGAGATGATGCCTGACATCAGGTCGATGCTGGCGTCGATTCGCCGTTTCCAATATTTTTCCAACTCCTCGACGGGATCATCCGGATCGAAGCTCGAAAAATAATCGACGCCGGGCCGGGAAAACATCGCGCGCAAGCCGATCTTCCTGTCGAGCGCTTCAACCATCGAGCGGCTGCGGATGAAATTGACGAGGACCTGCGCGTCCTGCATCTGCTGAGAGGCCTGCGACCCGACGCCGCCGCCGCTCAGCAGGTCAAGGCTCGACGCTTCTCCTGCGCGCAAGGCGAATTTGGTCTCGGTCACATATTGCTTGCTGGCGATCAGTCCCCAATAGACCGAGGCGACGAGGAACGGGGCGATCACAAAGGCCGCGAAGCTGGCGAGGACGCCGAGACGGAAGGCGCGGTCGCCGCGGCGCGCCTGAAAGCCGCCGCCCCCGGTGATGACTCTCACCGGCCCGCGCGACTTGTTCGCCGCCCGACGCAGCGCCTGAGCGATCGACTTCGCCTTCAGGCCCGCGTCCTGGGGGCTCAGCGGCGCTCGTTCGGGGGCAACGAAGCTGAGCGAGAGCTTCGACTGTTGCGCGTGAATGGTTTCAGGCATTGAGCTTCTTATAAAGTTCGATCGCTTCGTCGACCTTGGAGAAAACGTGTATCTGTCCTCCCGCCAACACCATGCCGCGATCGCAATATTGCTGAATAGTCGTCATGGCGTGCGACACCATGATTACGTCCGCGGTACGCCGGCGCTTGGAGAATTCGTCTTGGCACCGAGCCGCAAAGCGCGCGTCGCCGACAGCGGTGACCTCGTCGATGAGATAGCACTCGAAATCGATCGACAGCGAAAGGCCGAAGGCGAGGCGCGCCAGCATGCCAGATGAATAGGTGCGTATCGGCGCGTCGATATAGGCGCCGATCTCGGCGAAATCCTCGACGAAGTTGATGATCTTGCGCGCGTCCTGTCCGTAGACTCGCGCGACGAATTTCACGTTTTCGCGTCCGCTGAGCATCGGGTGCAGCCCGCCGGAAAATCCCAGCGGCCAAGACACGCGCGACGAGCGCTTGATCCGGCCGCCGTTGGGCAGCTCAGTGCCCGCCAGCAGGCGCATCAGGGTCGATTTGCCGGCGCCATTGACGCCTAAAATTCCATAGCTGCGGCCAGCCGAGAAATCGAGGCTGACGTGATCGAGCACGACCTTCTTGTGGCCGCTCGAGCGATAATATTTGAAGACATTGTCGAGTTTGATCATGAGTCCCGAGCGGCGGCCGGTCGTTTCCGGCGCCTTTCCCCAGGCGCAGCCCCCGGCGCGCGCAGGGTTTCGTTACGCCGGATTTCTGGCTAAGTCATGGCGAAGCAATCGGCATTGTTCAGGTCCCGGCAGTTGAAATTCCTATATTTTCAACGCCATTCGATCGCCGAAGCTCAAATGGAAGGCGTCCATGATGACTAAGAAATCGGAAAGCCGCCTCCAATGGGCCCGCCGTCATCTGCGCAATGGCTATATTATCCTGACGACGCGGGGCGGCGTAGCGCTTTACGGCGCCGCGATGCGCGAATTGGCGAAACTCATCGACTCGCCGGTCGGCGTGTTCCTTGCGCCGCGCGATCTCTTGCGGGACGGTCCCCGCTTCGTGCGCGACCAGGGCTTGCGCGCCGCCTTTGGCGCGGTATTGCGCCAGATCGCCGCGCAATATGATCCGCCGCTGGGCCGGCGGCGCAATCCGATCAACGACCCGCTGCGGCAGGCGGCGATTAGCTATTATTACACCTACCAACTGACCAAGCCGGACGGGGTGGTTCCGTCCCGCCGCCCGGTCAATGAGATGGATTTCGCGCTCGAAACGCCCTTCGCCTATGCCGCCTCTCCCGCGCGCGCGCGCGCGATCGTGGCCATCGTCCATGCCTTCTATCCCGACGTGCTGCCGCTCGTTCTCGAAAAGCTGCGGAACGTTCCCGGCCCGCTGGATCTTTGCGTCTCGACGGACACCGAGGAAAAGAAACGAGCGGTCGACGAAGTCTGCGCCGACTGGCGCAAGGGTAAGGTCTTGTCGCGGGTCTGTCCGAATCGCGGGCGCGACATCGCCGCCAAATTTTTCGGCTTTCGCGACGTCTATGCCGATTACGAACTCTTTATCCACCTCCATACCAAGCGCTCGCCGCATGGCGGCGAGGCGTTGGCGCGCTGGCGCGACTATCTCCTCGACAATCTGCTCGGGTCCGAGGCGATCGCCTGCTCAATTCTATCGCTTTTCGACGATCCAAGGCTCGGCGTCGTGTTTCCCCAGCATCTTTTCGAACTGCGCGGCATATTGAATTGGGGCTACGACTACGATCTGGCGCGAAACCTTTTGAAGCGGATCAACGTCGAGATCGACAAGAATCTCACGCTTGAATTTCCTTCCGGCTCGATGTTCTGGGGAAGAACCGCCGCGTTTCGTCCGTTGCTCGACCTCGACATCGACTTTGACGACTTTCCGCAAGAGAGCGGCCAGGTCGACGGCACCCTCGCCCACGCCATCGAACGATCTGTGCTGATGATCGCCGAATCGCGCGGCTTCGAATGGCTCAAAGTCGCGCAACGCGACCTCTATCCGATGGGTCACACATTGCTGGCCGTGCATCGCCCCGAAGACGTCGCCAAGCATCGGCTCAAAGTCTTCCAACCCTCGCTCGCCTACGTCGACTCCAATTTCCATCCCTTCGCGACATTGATCGCCGAGACGCGGCCGCTCCTCTCCTATCCCTCGCGCAACGAGCGGCCGCGCCTGACGCTGCTGACTCCGACCGTCAATCCGCAGCAGACGTTTGGCGGGATTGCGACCGCGATGAAGCTCTTTTCGAGGCTTCTGACCGAACTCGGCGACGCCTTCGACGCGCGCATCGTCGTGACCGACGCGGATATCGAACCCGACGCCTATGCGGCGCTGTCCGCCTATGCGCCGGTTCCTTACGCGGCGAGCCTCGACGTTGAGACGGCGGCTCTGGTCGACGCAAATGAGCGGGAGGGCGGCAGACTGAACCTGCGCGCCAACGACATTTTTTTGGCCACCGCCTGGTGGACCGCCGAATTCGCCCTCGCCATGGAACGCGACCGAGCGCGCTATTTCGGCGGCGCGCGGCCGTTCGTCTATCTCATTCAGGACGACGAGCCGAACTTCTACGGCCGCGGCGCGAAATCCTGTCTTGCGGAGGCGACCTATCATTGCGGCGATCAGACGATCGCGATCGTCAATTCCGAAGAGCTATTCTCGGTCATGACCGAGAAATATCGCTTCCGTCACGCCTATTATGTTCCCTATGAGCTAAACGAACGCATTCATGAGCGGCTCGCGAGCGTTCCGCGAGAGCCGATCATGCTGGTTTACGGTCGCCCCGCCGTGGCGCGCAACGCTTTCGAACTGATTTGCGCGGCGCTGGTCATTTGGCAACAGCGGGATCCGATTCGCTCGAGCCGCTGGAGCATCGTTTTTCTGGGCGAGGATTTTCCCGATTCGCTCATCTATCCGGTGCAGAATGCGACCGTCGGCGGGAAAGCCCGTCTCGAAGACTACGCCGACTATCTCAATCGCGCGCTCGTCGGCGTTTCGCTGATGATCTCTTCCCACCCGAGCTATCCGCCGCTCGAAATGGCGGAAGCGGGTCTTGCGACAATCTCCAATACTTTCGCCGGAAAGGATTTGCGCCGCCGGTTCGACAACATTGTCGTACCCGCCCGGCTCGATCCGGCATCGCTTGCCGATTCGATCGAGGACAGCGTTAGGCGCATGGAGCCTTTCGTCGGCGCAATCGTCGCGCGCCAACGTCACGCAGCGCCGTCTGCTGACGCAGCGCGTCTGTTCGATCCCGCCGCTGTCGCCTCTGAGCTGCGCCGCGCCGTAGCTTCGCCGCTCCCGTCGACGGACGAGAACTCTCGTTCGATCTCTGCGAGCACCTGCGAAATATATTGACCATAGCCGCTCTTGGAGAGTTTTGACGCCGCCGCGCGCGCCTGCGCGGAGTCGATCCAGCCTGCCCGGAAAGCAATCTCTTCAAGGCAGGCGACGCGCTGGCCCTGGCGCTGTTCGATCGCGCGCACATATTCGCCCGCTTCAATCAACGCCTCCGGCGTGCCGGTGTCGAGCCAGGCGAATCCGCGGCCCAATCGAGCGACCTGCAATTCGCCGAGCTCCAGATAGACGCGGTTGAGATCGGTGATCTCCAATTCGCCGCGCGGGGAAGGCTTAAGTTGCGCCGCGAACTGCGATGCGCGTTGGTCGTAAAAATAGAGGCCGGTCACCGCCCAATTCGATCGGGGCTGCGGCGGCTTTTCTTCGATCGAAATCGCGTGGCCCTCTGAATCGAATTCGACCACGCCGTATCGCTCCGGATCGCGCACGTGGTAGGCGAACACCGTGGCGGCGCTGCGCGACGATTCGCTCAGCAAGTCGGGCAGGCCATGGCCATAAAAAATATTGTCGCCGAGAATGAGCACCGACGGCGCGCCGTCAACGAAATCGGCGCCGATGAGATAGGCCTGAGCCAACCCCTCCGGCCGAGGCTGTACGGCGTAAGACAACGACAGTCCCCATTGCGCGCCGCTGCCGAGCAGCCGCTTGAAGGACAGTAGATCCTCCGGCGTGGTGATGATCAGGATTTCGCGCACGCCGGCCAGCATTAGCGTGCTGAGCGGATAATAGATCATCGGCTTGTCGTAGACGGGGAGCAATTGCTTGGACGTGACGAGCGTCATCGGATGCAGCCTTGTGCCGCTGCCTCCGGCGAGAATGATGCCGCGCATGGGGGTCCTGTTCAGTGTGGAATTAATCGGGCGACGCAGGCGTCCAGAGAATCGCGCCAATTCGGCAGCGCGATCCCGTAGTTGGCTTTAAGCTTGGCGTTGTCGAGCCGGGAATTCGCCGGCCGGCGCGCCGGCGTCGGATAGTCTGCGGTGGCGATGCGCTTGACGCGGACGGGCTTGCGGCCCCGCGCCGCCGCGCCTGAAAAGATCGCTTCCGCCATATCGGCCCAGCTCGCTTCGCCCTGGCCGGTCAAATGGAAGACGCCGCGCAGGCGGGCATCTGAGTCGTCGACAAGTCGTTCGGCGATCGCGAGCAGCGCGTCGGCGATGTCGAGCGCGCTCGTCGGATTGCCGATCTGGTCGGCGACGACGCCGATTTCATCTCGCGTCTCGCCGAGACGCAGCATCGTCTTGACGAAATTGGCCCCAAATGGGCTGTAGACCCAGGCGGTGCGCAAGATGACGCAATTGTCGCAGCGCGCCGCGATCTGCTTTTCGCCCTCAAGCTTGGAACGTCCATAGGCGCCGGCCGGGCACGGCGCGTCGTCTTCGCGATAGGGGCGATCGCTCTGCCCGTCGAAGACATAGTCAGTCGAAAGATGCAGCAATGGCACGTTCAGCTCGGACGCCGTCTCGGCGACATAGCCTGCGCCCGCGCCGTTGACGTTCATCGCCACGTCCGGCTCGCTTTCCGCCTTGTCGACTTGCGTGTAAGCGGCGGCGTTGACGATGGCGTCGCAGCGCACGCTGCGTAGCGAGGCAAGAACCATGTCACGTGAGGAAAGATCGAAACGGGGACGGCCGAGCGCGAGCATTTCGACGCCGTTCGGCGCCCGTTCGATAAGCGAGCTGACGACCTGGCCGGTCAGTCCGGTGACCGCGATGCGCTTCAACTTGCCCACTTAAGCGAAAACCTCCGGCAGGTCGCGCAGCCGAGGCCATTTGCGATCCTTGTCGGACAGCACGGCGCTTTCGGCGGCGACCGGCCAGGCGACGCCGATGTCCGGGTCGTCCCAGGCGACGCCGCAATCATGCTGCGGCGAATAAAAGTTCGTCACCTTGTAGATGACTTCCGTGTCAGGCTCGAGCGTGACGAAGCCATGCGCGAATCCGATGGGAATGAACAGCTGGCGCCAGTTCTCTTTCGAAAGCTCGACGACGAGGTGACGTCCGAACGTCGGCGACGACCGCCGCAGATCGACGGCGATGTCGAGTATGGCGCCGCTGATCACGCGAACGAGCTTGTCCTGCGCGAAGGGCGCCGTTTGGAAATGCAATCCGCGCACCGTGCCGACGTCGCGCGACAGCGAATGATTATCCTGGACGAAGTCGAAATTCAGTCCGGCGTTCGCCCAGGTCTTTTCATTGTGCGTTTCGCAAAAAAAACCGCGTCCGTCGCCGAATTTTTTGGGCGTAACCAGCTTCAGCCCCGAAAGCTCCAGATCTTCGAACAAACCGTTTCCCCAATCGCGTCAGGCGACGGCTGCTTCTTGTTCGGCGATCACGCCGAGGCGTTCGCCGCGATATGTGCCCGAACGGATCGCCTGCCACCAGTCGGGATTGTCCAGATACCAGCGCACGGTCTTGCGAAGGCCGGTTTCGAACCGCTCGTCCGGCCGCCATCCGAGCTCGCGCTCGATCTTCGAGGCGTCGATCGCATAGCGCAAATCATGTCCCGGCCGATCGGCGACAAAGGCGATCAGGCCGCGATGCGGTCCGGCCTGCCGCGGGCGGAATTCGTCCATCAGGTCGCAGATCGCTTCGACCACGTCGATGTTGCGCCATTCATTGCGTCCGCCGACATTATAGGATTCGCCGACCTGGCCTTCGCGCGCCACGCACATCAGCGCCGCGGCGTGATCCTCGACATAGAGCCAGTCGCGCACATTCTCGCCGCGGCCATAGACCGGCAGCGGCTTCTCCTCGATCGCGTTGATGATGGCGAGCGGAATGAGCTTTTCCGGAAAGTGATAGGGGCCGTAGTTATTCGAGCAATTGGTGACGATCGTCGGAAGGCCGTAAGTATGGCGCCAGGCGCGAACAAGATGGTCCGAGCCGGCCTTCGACGCCGAATAGGGCGAGGTCGGCGCATAGGGCGTGTCTTCGCGGAACAGGCCTTCCGCGCCGAGCGCGCCGAACACTTCATCTGTGGAGATATGCATGAAGCGGAAGTCGCGGGCGCGGACGCGATCAAGCCCGCGCCAATAGTCGAGCGCCGCACGCAACATCACAAAGGTGCCGACGACATTGGTTTCGATGAAGGCGGCCGGTCCGTCGATCGAGCGATCGACATGGCTCTCGGCGGCGAGATGCATGACGACGTCAGGCTGAAACTCGGCGAAAGCGACCGCGACCGCGCCGGCGTCGCAGATATCGGCCTGCAGAAAAGAAAAATTCGGACTGTCGGCGACCGGCCGCAGCGAGGCGAGATTTCCCGCATAGGTCAACTTGTCGAGGACGAGAATCTGATCAACGCCCTTGCGGATGCTCGCTCGCGCAACCGCCGAGCCGATGAACCCCGCGCCCCCGGTGATCAATATTTTCATTAAAGCCCCGTATTACCCATTGCTGCGCCGTAAATACCTGGCCAGCCTCCGTGCGACGGCGGCGCTCGCCCCTTACGCCCACTATGTGGCGGAACAACGTCATGTCGTTGCTCGCGGATCTGGCGGGCCGCGGACGAGACGGCGCGCCTCGTGCCCTTCGCCGGTGAATTGCGCGACGGCTGCCCGGGCGGATATGCTGCCTTTGACTTCAGCTTCGCATGGCGGCGCCGCCATGCCAACCCTTGGACGCGGCCGTCGATGTGGAGGGAGCAGTTCGATTATTTCTGGGATGGGCGCCGCAGACTAGCCATTGGCTGGTTCGACGGGGCCGATCGCGCGACCGCGTCAGCGGTTCGTCCGGAACTCATGGTCTTCTCGGCGCGCGACGAACGCTTTGCCAGCGCGCCCGCCCTCGTCGACGTCATCGACGCCGCGCGCTGGCGCTCGCGCATCATCGTCATCGACCTCCCGGCGGATCACCGATTTGTCCGGCTGACCGCCGGCGACGGCGTCGAACTCACCTTGGCGCTCGCCGCTGAGCGCGATCTGCCGCAAGGCGCGGATTGGCGCTTGCTCCTGACAATGCTGCCGGATGCCGGCGGCGCCGACCCGGTCGCGTTTCGGCTGACGGCGTTTCCGGCGCGCGGCGACGTCGAAAGGCTGTCGCGCGAGCAAACCGCGGCGGCGGGCGCAAGATTGGTCTGGGCGATCGGCCAGCGCCGCGCCGTCGAACGCGACGATAACGCCGTCGTCATTCGGCTCGCGCCGGCGCGCCGCGTTTTCCCCGCCTATCAGAGCAGACTGGTCCTGGAGGCGACGCCTTTCGAGACCTCGGCGGCTGGCGACGCGCGCGAGGCGCCGTTCGCGATCATGGAGCACTGGCTACGCGAGTCAGGTTCGCCGCGAATCATCCTTCGCCTGCGCATTCCCGATTCGATCGAAGAGAGCGCCACATTGCTCGGGCGATGCAGCGTGGCGCTGGCGATGAATCAGCGCCGGCGGCTTAAGGGCTGGACCCTGGATCAGCGGGCGGCGGGAGAACCCGCCGTCGATGCGCTCACCGCCGAGGATCTGCGACAGGCGACGGGAGAGCCTCACGAATATCCTGACGCTGTGGAATCCGCGGAGCCGATCGTCGTAGCCAATCTTCTGTCGCTGCTCATCGATCCCGAGGAGGCGGAGGCCGACGGCGTCGCCCTGCGCCGCGGCCGCGAGAAAAGCGCGCCCGGCATGGGCGAAACCGTCGAGATCGAATTTTACGCCGCGGCGCTTGGCGATGACGTCGGTCTCGTCTGCCCTGCCGCAGGGCCGGGTGACCTCGGCGTCACGCCGGTCGATCCGGGCGGTCCAGCCTACGCCCGGCTGTTTCGCGTCGAGGGCGACGGACTGGCGCCGCTTCGCCCGCTGGAAGACGAAGCGCTTATCGACGAACTCATGCGCCGCGCCGCCGACGCCGCGCGCGCCGCGA
>JALHNQ010000056.1 GCA_022843405.1 Methylocystis sp.
GCCGGAGCCGCCGCAGGCGGCGGCGCCCTCGGCGCCCGCTTCGGAGCCCCCGACCGCCGCGGCTGAGACGACCCGGGCGCCGAAGCCTGCGCCGCCGGTAAAAGTTGCGAAGCCGAAGAAGCCGGCGAAGCCGGTCGCCAGCCGTCCGGCTCCCGTGCAGCCGGTCGCGGCCGCTGCGCCGGAACCCGCGCCTCCGCCGCCTCCGCCTGCGCCGCCAGCGAGCGACGGGCCATTCGGCTTCGTCAAGCGCTCGGTCAATGCGGTCGGATCGGCGATCGGCATCGCTCGCTGATCCCCGACGCGGCCAGTTGAAACGCCGGCGCTTCATGCGCCGGCGTTTTTCATTTGAGGAATAGGCCGGCTGTGGTCTTTGCCAAACGCTTTGGCCTGTGACTTTATCCAGACGGTTGAGCGGCGTGCATCAATGATCCTGGAGAGCTGCAGCCATGGCCAAACCTACCCAAGCTGACGCCGAAGCGGCCGTGCGCGTTCTCATCGAATGGGCGGGCGACGACCCCACACGCGAGGGGTTGATCGACACGCCGGAGCGTGTGGCGCGTTCCTACCGCGAGCTTTTCTCCGGCTATGACGTCGATCCGCGCGACTATCTCAAGCGCACCTTCGACGAGGTCGGCGGCTATGACGAACTCGTCGTGCTCAAGGACATTCGCGTCGTCAGCTTCTGCGAACATCACATGTTGCCGGTGACGGGCCGCGCGCATGTCGGCTATCTGCCCAACAATCGCGTGGTCGGCATCTCAAAGCTCGCCCGCGTCGTGCATGGCTTCGCCCGCCGCCTGCAGATTCAGGAGAAGCTCACCGCCGAAATCGCCGAAGCGATCCAGGACATTCTGGAGCCGGCCGGCGTCGGCGTCGTCATCGAGGCGGAGCACAGCTGCATGACGCTGCGCGGAGTCAATACGACCGGCTCGCTCTTGACGACAAGCCGGCTGCTCGGCGTGATCCGCGACGATCCGCGCACCCGCGAGGAATTCCTCGGCATGGTGCATGGGAAGTGACGCGCGGAGTTCTTAGGACAGCGTCTTCTTCAGCTCCGTCACGATCGCGTCGCCCATCTCCTTTGTTGAGACGGTCGAGGGCGCGTCGCCCTTGATGTCGGCGGTGCGCAGCCCCTTAGCCAGCACATTCGCGATCGCCGCGTCGATGGCGTCGGCGGCTTTCGGTAGATCGAAGCTGTAACGCAGAGCCATGCCGAGCGAACCGATCATGGCGATCGGATTGGCGATCCCCTTGCCGGCGATATCGGGCGCCGAGCCATGGCAGGGCTCATACATCGCATGGCGCTTGCCCTTTTCATCCGCTGCCCCCAGCGAGGCGGAGGGCAACATGCCGAGCGAGCCGGTGAGCATCGCGGCTTCGTCGGACAGCATGTCGCCGAAGAGATTGTCGGTGACGACGACGTCGAACTGTTTGGGCCAGCGCACGAGCTGCATCGCCAGCGCGTCGGCGAGCATATGTTCGAGCGTCACGTCCGAATATTCGCGCTGGTGCAGCGCGGTGATCACTTCGCGCCACAGATAGCCCGACTTCATCACATTCGACTTTTCGGAAGAGGTCACCTTGTTATTGCGCTTGCGCGCGAGTTCGAAGGCGACCCTGCCGATGCGCTCAATCTCGTAGGTTTCATAAACCTGCGTATCGACGGCGCGTTTCTGGCCATTGCCGAGATCGGTGATCTCCTTGGGCTCGCCAAAATAAACGCCGCCGGTCAATTCGCGCACGATCATGATGTCGAGACCGTCGACGATGTCGCGTTTCAACGACGAGGCGTCGGCGAGCGCCGGATAGCAGATCGCCGGGCGCAGATTGGCGAAAAGGCCCAGTTCCTTGCGCAGGCGCAGGAGCCCGGCTTCGGGGCGCAGATCGTAAGGCACGCCGTTCCATTTTGGCCCGCCGACGGCGGCGAGCAGCACGGCGTCGGCCTCATGCGCGCGCTTCATATCCGCTTCGCTGATCGCTTGCTTATGCGCGTCATAGGCCGCGCCGCCGACGAGTCCGCGCTCGACCTCGAAGCTCGCGACGCCCGCCGCGTTCAAAAGGGCGAGAACCTTCTCGGCTTCGGCGGAAATCTCCGGACCGATGCCGTCGCCCGGCAGGAGCAGGAGCTTGTATGTCGCCATGAATGCCTCGTCGTCGGCGTGAAAACTCGGGCCGTCAATAAAGCGCGCGACAAGGCAACGCAACCGCGTAAAATTTCCCTTGGTCGTGCGACAATTCGCGCGACGCGTCGGCCTTGCGAGCTCTCGTGAAGCCGTGCAGCTTGAATAATGTCAAACGCAAGGGGGCTTCGCGCGAGACGCGTCAATTCAACGAACGACGTCGGCGGGAAGCGATGCGCAGCTCTGCGCAGTTGGGAGACGCAAAGATGAAGAGCTACAAGACCATCATGCATATCGCGGCGCTGGGCCTGTTCGGCGCGCTCGCCGCCGCGGCGCCCGCCAAAGCCTTCTGCCTCGTCAATTGCGAGCCCAAGCCCGAGCACGCAAAGAAGGTCTTCGAAAATCTCGTCAAGAAGAAATTCGACAAGGACGCGGTGATCGAAAAATTCGAGATCACGCGATTCTGGCCGCTCGACGTGGAAGGCGCCGGCCATGCCGGCTATGAATTCTATTACACCGCAAGCGTGCGCTTCCCCAACGGCGCCAATCTCGAATGCAAGCCCGAGGGCGGCGCGCCGAAACCCGGCTGCTCGGACAATACGAGCTATTATTCGACGACGATCCAGAACCAGATGATCAAGGACAAGCAATATATCGAGCCCGGTAAGGTCATCCAGTTCAGTGACGAGACGCGCTTCGACGAAGAGGGCTCGAAGTGGAAAGGCCAGGACGGCAACTTTTATTGAGCGGCGTGCGAGACTCGGCTTGATCGCAAGCCGTTAGCCTCGCGAGCTTTCGTTTCAGCCCGCCGCTTGCCCCGCCTTTCGCCCCTTCCGTGCGTCCGGCGCTTGGTGTAGAACGCCGCCCAAAGGGTTGCGCGCCGAGTTCGGGCTGCGGCGCGGCTGGAAGGGTTCACATGCAGCAGGTCATTATCGCGATCCACCTGATGGTGGTGACGGCGCTCGTCATTCTCGTGCTTTATCAAAAGTCTGAGGGCGGCGCGCTCGGCATGGGCGGCGGCAGCGGCGTTTTCACCGGCCGCGGCCAGGCCAATGCGCTCACCCGCGCCACGGGCATTCTCGCGACGATATTCTTTATCACCAGCATCGCGCTGACCGTCCTGCCGGCTTGGGAGCGCCGCAGCGCGGGCGGCGAGGATTGGACCAAATCGCTCGAACAGGGAACGATCAAGCTCAAGGAGCTTCCCAAGACCGAGGGCAAGGGCGAGAAGGGCGCGCCCGAGAAAGAGCCCGAGCCCGGCAAGGACAGCATTTTCGACCAGCTTCAGCGCGCCCAGCAGAAGCGTCAGCAGGGCGGGCCCACAGAGGCGCCGCCGGCCGCGACGACCCCGCCGGCCGCCAGTCCGCCCGCAGCGACGACTCCGCCGCCCGCGACTCCGCCGGCAGCAGCGCCCCCCGCCGCGCAGGCGCCAGTTCAGGAGCCGCCGGCTCCGCAGCAAGCGCCAGCCGCTGAATTCCCGAAGCCCGCCGAGGCCCCGAAGGCGGAAGCGCCCAAGCCCGAAGCTACTAAGCCTGAAGCGGTTGCGCCCGCCGCGCCGCCGGCCGCCGAAGCGCCAAAGCCTGACGCCTCGAAGACTGACGGCTTGAAGTGGGAAGCGCCGAAGACGGAGGCCCCGGCCGCGTCGGCTCCAGCCGCGGAAGCCCCAAAGCCCGTCGCGCCAGCCGCCGAAGCGCCGAAGCCTGACGCCTCGAAGACTGACGGCTTGAAGTGGGAGGCGCCGAAGACCGAGGCCCCTGCGGCGCTGGAGTCGAAGCCTGCGGAGTCGAAGCCCGCCGCTTCGGAGGCCAAACCCGCTGCTCCCGAAACAAAGCCCGCGGAGCCGGAAAACAAGTCGGCGCCGCCGACGATCTGGAAGGCGCCGACCCAATAAAGCGCGGCTAAATCCGCTTCGCACAATTTCGGCTGGGGGCGACGGCCCCCGGCCCAATAAAATTCGCTATCAGAATCGCTTGAAAGGCGTTAGGCGTTAAGCCCCATGGCGCGGTACATCTTCATCACCGGCGGCGTGGTCTCCTCACTTGGCAAGGGCTTGGCGTCGGCGGTGCTCGGCGCGCTGTTGCAGGCGCGCGGCTATACGGTGCGGCTGCGCAAGCTCGACCCCTATCTCAACATCGATCCGGGCACGATGTCGCCCTATCAGCACGGCGAGGTCTTCGTCACCGACGACGGCGCCGAGACCGATCTCGATCTGGGACATTACGAGCGCTTCACCGGCCGGCCGGCGACGCGGCAGGACAATGTCACCACCGGCCGCATCTATCAGGACATCATCTCGAAGGAGCGCCGCGGCGATTATCTCGGCGCGACGATCCAGGTCATTCCTCATGTCACGAACGCCATTAAGGAGTTCGTGCTGGAGGGCAATGAGAATGTCGATTTCGCGCTGATCGAGATCGGCGGCACGGTCGGCGACATCGAAGGACTGCCGTTCTTCGAGGCGATCCGCCAGCTCAAGAACGATCTGCCGCCGCATCACTGCATTTATATCCATCTCACGCTCCTGCCTTACATTCCGAGCGCCGGCGAGTTGAAGACCAAGCCGACGCAGCATTCGGTAAAGGAACTGCGCTCGATCGGCATTCAGCCCGATATTCTGCTCTGCCGCACCGACCGCGAGATTCCGCGCGAGGAGCGCCGCAAGCTCGGCCTCTTCTGCAATGTGCGCGAACAGGCGGTGATCGAGGCGCGCGACGCGCCCAATATCTATGACGTGCCGCGCGCCTATCACTCGGCGGGGCTGGACGCGCAGGTGCTCGCCGCCTTCGGGATCGAACCGGCGCCAAAGCCCGACATGAGCCGCTGGAACGCGGTGACGCAGCGCATCAACAATCCGGAAGGCGAAATCACCATCGCGGTGGTGGGCAAATACACCGAGATGAAGGACGCCTATAAGAGCCTCATCGAGGCCTTGGCGCATGGCGGGCTCGCCAATCGCGTCAAGGTCAATCTCGACTGGATCGAATCGGAGATTTTCGAAACCGCCGATCCGGCCGCGCATCTTGAACATGTGCACGGCATTCTCGTTCCCGGCGGCTTTGGCCAGCGTGGGGCCGAGGGCAAGATTCTCGCGGCGCGTTTCGCCCGCGAGCGCGGCGTGCCCTATTTCGGCATCTGTTTTGGCATGCAGATGGCGGTGATCGAGGCCGCCCGCGCGCTCGCTGGAATCGACAAGGCCAATTCGACCGAGTTCGGCCCCTGCGCGGAGCCGGTCGTCGGCCTGATGACCGAATGGCTCAAGGGCAATGAGCTGGAGAAACGCGGCGTCGGCGAGGGTCTGGGCGGCACCATGCGGCTTGGCGCCTATCCGGCGCTGTTGAAGCCGGGTTCGCGCATCGCGGGGATTTACGGCGCGAGCGAAATCTCCGAGCGCCACCGCCATCGCTATGAGGTGAATTTCGCCTATCGCGAGCGCCTGGAGAATTGCGGGCTGTTATTCGCCGGCTCGTCGCCCGACGGCCTATTGCCCGAGACGGTCGAGATTCCCGAGCACCCCTGGTTCATCGGTGTGCAATATCACCCCGAATTGAAATCGCGCCCCTTCGAGCCGCATCCGCTGTTCGCGAGTTTTATCGCCGCGGCGAAGGCGCAGAGCCGGTTGGTGTGATCGGAGCGTGATGGACTAGAGTAGAGGGCTGCCATGGAACGAGTCGACTATGAATCGTTAATCATCTCCGACTTGCTAGGATTCTACAATTCCAAGTTGTTGGACATCAATCCTTGGTATCAGCGCCGATCCGTTTGGTCCGGACCACAACGCGCTTACCTGATGAATACTATTTTTCAAAAGAAGCCAGTCCCAAGCGTCTATATTCGACAAAAGATTGATATCGAAAACGAACAAAGCATCAAGCAACCCAAGCCCCTCATCCTGAGGAGCGTGCGAAGCACGCGTCTCGAAGGACGAGGGGCGTCTCCAGCGGCGAGAATTTCTCGTCGCCGCAGCCCTCGCCCTTCGAGACGCCTCCTGCGCAGCCTCCTCAGGATGAGGACTGCTTGGTGGCGTTTTCCACACGCGCTCCCCCGTGTCATGGCCGGGCTTGTCCCGGCCATCCACGCCGAGGCGTTGCGAGAACGCCGCGCGGCTTGCGGCCGGCAACGCATGAGTTATATTCAAATATAACTTCAATCGAGACCCATCATGCACACCACCTCTCTGCGCAAAGTCGGCGGCTCGGTCATGCTGGCGGTGCCGCCGGCGATTCTCGACCTTCTGAAACTGCGCGCCGGCGCGACGGTGGGCGTTTCGGTCGAACATGGCCGGCTCATCATCGAGCCGTCGGCCAAGCCCCGCTACAAGCTCGACGAGCTTCTGGCGCAATGCGACGCCTCGGCCGAGCCGTCTGTAGAAGACCGCGCCTGGCTCGACGACAGGCCGCAAGGGTCCGAGCTGATTTAGCGCAAATCCTTATCGAAAAACCGCTTCACACTTTTTCGGGATTTGCGCATGGAGCGCGGCGACATCTATCTCGTTTCGCTCGATCCGACGTCGGGCCATGAGCAGCAGGGCGCGCGGCCGGTTCTGGTGGTTTCGCCTGGCGCCTTCAACCGGCTGACGAAAACGCCGATCGTGCTGCCTATCACCAGCGGCGGCAATTTCGCCCGCACCGCAGGTTTCGCGGTTTCGCTGATCGGCGCCGGGACGCAGACGACCGGCGTCATCCGTTGCGACCAGCCCCGTGCGCTCGATCTTGGCGCGCGCCGCGCCCGCAAACTCGAAGCCGCGCCGCCCGAAATTGTCGAAGAGGCCCTGGCGAAGCTCGCGGCGATATTGGAATAGGAGGCGCGACCCTCACCCCACCTGATACTCCTCATCAATCGGCACACCGAGCGCGGTGACGAGACGGTTGGTCTCCGACGCCATGCCGACGATCGCCAGCACTTCGCGATATTCCTCTTCGCTCATGCCCTTCGCGCGGGCGTTGGCGGTATGCGAATGGATGCAATAGGGACAGGCGTGGGCGATCGAGACGGCGATATAGATCATCTCCTTGACCTTCGGCTCCAGCACGCCCGGACCCATCACCTGCTTCACGCTCTCCCAGGTGCGCTTCAGCGTCGCCGGATCATGCGCGAGCGCGCGCCAGAAGTTGTTCACGAAGTCGCTTTTGCGCGTCGCGCGAATGTCGGCGAAGACGGCGCTCGCCTCGGGCGACAGTTCTTCATCGGCGAGCAGTCGAACCGTGGCCATAAGCTCTCCCGCGTGGCGCGACTTACTTGTCGGGAGCGCTCGGCGCGGCGGGCCATGAGCGCGGGCCCGGATTGACATGATAATTCACGCCGCAGCTTGAAAGCGCCAGCGCCATCGCGACGAAAAAGAACATCGATTTTAGAAGCGCGGCGAGGCGCATGGGCCGTCCAGGATGAAGAGTTGCGGCGGACTAAAAGTCCTCAAGCCTTATAGGCGCGAATGGTCGCCGACAGAATAGGATAGAAGTGGCGGAAGCGGCCTGCGTGAATGTTGACCCGCTCGCGGGTCCTGACCGACGCGCGCTTGGCGCGCCATCGGCAATCCCGAGCGTGACCGCGCTGCTGGATCGAATCAAGACTCCCGGTCTGGCCTGCGGCCTACCAGGAATGACAGCGCGTCGGCCGTCCGTGCGCGCCTTTCACGGCGTCGCACGGCCTCCCGGCCAACGCGGATGTCAGGGATGGTTTCGGCGACCGACAGGCGGGCTTACGAGCCCCAGATCGTCAGCGCGGCGCATAGCGCGAAGGGCATCCAAGCGAGCGCGACCACGGCCGACACGCACATGAACCGCTCAGTTTCGCTTGCCTCTCTCCGAGGTGCATTGTCTCGCCACTGAATAAACGCCATCACGATCCCCTAAAGTTCAACCGACGCTCAAGGGAAACGCGCGACGCGTGGAATCGTTGCAAAAAAGTTAAGACGAAGCGCTGACGGTTAACGCCGGGCGGCGGCGAGCGGCGGACGCGACAGACGCTGGCTCGGCGGGGGCGCGGGGGCGGCGCTTTCGCTGAAGAGTTCGGCGAGCTTCTCGGTCATCGCGCCGCCCAGCTCCTCGGCGTCGACGATGGTCACCGCGCGCCGGTAATAGCGGGTCACGTCATGGCCGATGCCGATGGCGATGAGCTCCACCGGCGACTTGGTCTCGATTTCGTGAATGATTTGGCGCAGGTGGCGCTCAAGATAATTGCCGGGATTGACCGACAGCGTCGAATCATCGACCGGGGCGCCGTCCGAAATCATCATCAAAATGCGCCGCTGCTCGGAACGCGCCAGTAGGCGGCGATGCGCCCAGTCCAGCGCCTCGCCGTCGATATTCTCCTTTAGGAGCCCTTCGCGCATCATCAGCCCGAGGTTGCGCCGGGCGCGCCGCCAGGGCGCGTCGGCGGCCTTGTAGATGATGTGGCGGATGTCGTTGAGACGGCCTGGATTAGGTTTCTTGCCCTCGGCGATCCAGGCCTCGCGGGACTGGCCGCCTTTCCAGGCGCGGGTGGTGAAGCCCAATATCTCGACCTTGACGCCGCAGCGCTCCAGCGTGCGCGCCAGAATGTCGGCGCAGGTCGCGGCGACAGTGATCGGGCGCCCGCGCATCGAGCCGGAATTGTCTAAGAGCAGCGTCACCACCGTATCGCGAAAATCCATGTCCTTTTCGCGCTTGAAGGATAGAGGCTGCTGGGGATCGATGATGATTCGGGGCAGGCGCGCCGGGTCGAGCATGCCCTCTTCGAGATCGAACTCCCAGGAACGGCTCTGCTGCGCCATCAGCCGGCGCTGCAGCCGGTTCGCCAGCCGCCCGACCACCGACGACAGATGCAGGAGCTGCTTGTCGAGATAGGCCCGCAGCCGGTCGAGCTCCTCGGCGTCGCAGAGCTCCTCGGCGCGGATGGTCTCGTCGAAGCGCGTGGTGTAGGCGAGATATTCCGCGCCGGCGCGCTCGGCGGCGTTGGTCGCCGGCCGGCGCGCCTCGGCGGCTTCCTCCGCGTCCCCGGCGTCGGCCTCGCGCTCGGTCTCGCCATAGGGCGCGTCCGCCGAGTCGCTTTCGCCTTCCTGCTCGGCGTCCTCGGCGGCGAGCGCCGTATCCATGTCGGCAGAGCTTTTTGACTCTTCGTCGTCCCTATCGTCATTCTCGTTCTGGTCGGGATTTTGCGGCGCCTCCTCGCTGTCCTCGTCGGACCTGGTCTCGTCCGGCGCTTCGCCGCTTGCCATGTCGAGATGGGAGAGCAGTTCGCGCACGATCTGGGCGAACAGCTTCTGGTCTTCGACCGCGCCGGAGAGGCGGTCGAGATCGGCGCCGGCGCGCTGCTCGATGGAATCGCGCCACATCTCGACGATTTTCTGACCATGCGGCGGCGGCGCGAGCCCGGTCAGGCGCTGGCGGGCGAGCAGCGCCAGCGCATCTTCGAGCGGCGCGTCCTCGCGGCTTGCAATCTCGGCGGCGTGGCTGCGCTGATAGCGGTCGTCGAGCATCGCGCCGATATTGGCGGCGACGCCCGGCATCCGCATCGCCCCGACCGACTCGCAGCGCGCCTGCTCCATCGCGTCGAAGGCGGCGCGGGCGTCCGGGGGCTCGGGCGCATAGCGGCGATGCAGCGCGTCGTCATGGCAGGCGAGACGCAGCGCCAGCGAATCCGCCTGGCCGCGCAGGATCGCCGCGTCTTTCAGGTTCAGCTTGCGCGGCGGCTCGGTCAGCCGCGCCTTGGCGCCGTCATTGCCGGCGATGAGCGAGGGCCGTTCGGGCGCGAAAATCACGTCGAGCGCCGGCGCACGGGCCATGGCGCGCATCGCTCCGGCGACGGCGCGCTTGAACGGCTCCTGCGGCGCCTCTTTGGGCGAGGCGGGACGGCGGTTGGTCGGCGCGGGCGGCATGGAGACTATATAGACCAATTCGCGCGGGCGCCGGAAGCAAAAGCCTCACGCGAGGCGCCGCGCCGACGCCTTACCAATATCTCCAGGGGCGTCCGCCGTACAGTCCCGGCCCCCAACCATAGGGGTAGTTGAGGCTGGCGCGGCGGTCGGCGTCGCGATTGAGATCGACGTCGAGCAGGCATTTCGAGAAGGCGTCCGTGCCCTTGCGAAAGCCATAGCCGCGGCAGCGAATTTCATCGGCGGCGCGCTGTTCGCCCGTCGAGGCGCAGGCGCCGATGAGAAGCGCCATCATGGATATGGCGAAAAATCTTCCGATCCGCATGTCGGGATCCTCTACCCGGTCCGGGGCGATTATTGGGCGCTTTAGCGATCTCCGCTCGGCGGGCGGTTTCGGCGTCAGAAAAATAGGCCAACGCGCGGAGCGCGCGCCGACGATCGAGCGAAGCGCCCTAAACGCGTCCAAGCCACGGTAATTCAAGTCGCTTAAAATTGCGCAAAGATCGGGCGGCGCGGCTGGCGCGCAATGTCAGACCTCAAAGCAAGGATTGCGCGATTCCTTACAACTTCCGTTCGGCCTTGCTGAAGTTCGACAGATCGCCTTCCGCCGCCGCGCGCCGGCGCCAGGACTTGGCAATGGCGGGATATTTGATTTCCTTGGAGATGCGGCAAACCTGCTGTTGCAAGTTCTCGCTTCCACAGGCGGGACAGGCTGGAACGTCCGATCCGCGCACCAGCAGTTCGAATTCCGCCGCGCAGGCGTCGCAAACATAGGCGTAAAGCGGCATAAGGGCCTCGCGTCATATGGATTCACGCCGACGCAAGCAATTTTCGTTCCGCTCGCTTGCGCGCCGAACCGGGCAAGACTACGGTTTGGGAACCGATTTCTTAATGGATTTGTCTGTGGCTGAATTTCACCTACTGGCGCCCGCGCGCGGCGCCCATAACGCGAGCGCCGTCTTCATCCACGGACTTGGCGGCGACCCTTACGAAACCTGGACCAGTGGGTCGGCGGTTTGGCCGGCGTGGCTGGCCGAAGAGATCGACGGGCTCTCCGTTTGGCTTGCCGGCTATAATGGGCCGGCTTCCCGATGGCGGCGAAGCTGCGGCATGCATCCCGCCGATCACGCCAAAGCGATCCTCACGCAGCTCTATGACGAGCCGCGCCTTGCGAAGGGGGAACTCTTTCTCATTGGCCACAGCCTCGGCGGCCTCATCATCAAAATGATGATGCGTGACGCCGATATCGGCGAGAAGTCCAGCGCCAACGCCAAAAGCTTCTTGCAGCGTGTGCGCAAGGTGGCTTTTCTCGCGACGCCGCATACAGGCGCCGATCTGGGACGCGTCGCGAACTGGCTTCGAGCGATCGCGCGTCCAATCGAAGAGACCGGCGCGCTTTCGGACAATGATCCAAACCTGCGGACGCTCACGCAAGATTATCGGAAGATCGTGGCCAATCAGAAAATCGACCATCTGATTCTCACCGAGCGCGAGCCGCTGATTATCCGCATAAGGAAATGGGGCGTTCCGTTGCCGCCGGTCAATCTCGGCGTCATCGTCAAGCCCGACAGCGGCGATCCCAGCGTTTATGGATTCGAAGCGATCGCAATTGAGGGCGTGGACCATAAAGGGATCGCCAAGCCGAAGGACGAAAAGGACGAGATATACACGCGCATCCGCGCCTTTCTCACGCGCGCCGCCGCGCCGCCGCCCGATCCGGGAGAGGAAGTCCAAAAGGCGGCGATATGGAACGAGGAACTTCACGAGCGCTCCTTCGACGAAATAAAAAAACTCCGAAAAGAGATCGTTCGCGCAAAGGGCGCGCCGCCCGAGGCGCTGAAGCCGTTGTTCGAGAAGCTCGGGCAAATGAACCTTTCGCTCGACGAGATGCGCGAAAAGGCGGAATGGGCGGTTGGGCGAATCCTCGCCCTATCGGCCGAGGCGGGGCAGAAGACCGATCTCGGCGGCGATCTCGACGACGTCATCGCTAAAGCGCGCGAGTTGTTGAAACAGTTACGCACCGCGGACGCGTTGAGCCTGCTTTACGAGGATGACGAGGCGGACAAAAAGGAGGCGCAGCGGCTCGCCGCGCGCCGGCTCGTGCGCCTGAGCGAGATCGCACGCATTCAGAAGGCGACATTCGATTACGCCGCCGCGAAACAAACATTCCGCGAAATCGTAAAGCTCGATCCGACAAATGCCTGGCCGCTGCTCGAACTGGGTGATCTGGAAAGCATATCGGGCACAACTGGAGACGCGCTGGCGGCCTACAGCGCCGGCCTCGCCGCGACGCGCGCCGCAAACGACGAGCCGAATGCCGGCCTGTTCCTCGATCGGATCGGCGAGTTTCTACGTTCGCGCAACGATCTCGAAGGCGCGCTCAAAAATTATCGCGAAGGGCTGGACATCAGCCGCCGGCTGATGGACGCCGACCCCAGCCATGCCGAGCGGGCGCGCGACGTGTCGGTGAGCCTTGAGAGGATCGGCGACGTTCTGGTTTCGCGCAACGATCTCGAAGGTGCGCTGAACAATTATCGTGAAGGGCTGGCCATCGGCCGCTGGCTGATGGCCACCCACCCCAGCCATGCCGAGCGGGCGCGCGACGTATTTGTGAGCGTTAGCAAGATCGGCGATGTTCTGCTTTCACGAAGCGATCTCGAAGGCGCGCTGAATAATTATCTCGAAGGGTTAGACATCAGCCGCCGGCTGATGGCCGCCGACCCCAGCCATGCCGAGCGGGCGCGCGACGTGTCGGTGAGCGTTAACAAGATCGGCGACGTTCTGGTTTCGCGCAACGATCTCGAAGGCGCGCTCAAACATTATCGTGAAGGGCTGGCCATCGGCCGTCGCCTGATGGCCGCTGATCCCAGCCATGCCGAACGGGCGCGCGACATATGTGTGAGTGTTAGCAATATCGGCGACGTTCTGGTTTCGCGCAACGATCTCGAAGGCGCGCTCAAACATTATCGCGAAGGGCTGGACATCAGCCGCCGGCTGATGGCCGCCGACCCCAGCCATGCCGAGCGGGCGCGCGACGTATGTGTGAGCGTTAACAAGATCGGCGACGTTCTGGTTTCGCGCAACGATCTCGAAGGCGCGCTCAAATATTATCACGAAGGGCTGGCCATCGGCCGCCGCCTGATGGCCGCCGACCCCAGCCACGCCGAACGGGCGCGCGACGTGTCGGTAAGCGTTAACAAGATCGGCGACGTTCTGCTTTCGCGCAACGATCTCGAAGGCGCGCTCAAACATTATCGTGAAGGGCTGGCCATCGGCCGCCGGCTGATGGACGCCGACGCCAGCCATGCCGAGCGGGCGCGCGACGTATCGGTGAGCGTTAACAAGATCGGCGACGTTCTGGTTTCGCGCAACGATCTCGAAGGCGCGCTCAAACATTATCGCGAAGGGCTGGCCATCCGCCGCCGGCTGATGGCCGCCGACCCCAGCCATGCCGAGCGGGCGCGCGACGTGTCGGTGAGCGTTAACAAGATCGGCAACGTTCTGCGTTTGAGAAACGATCTCGAAGGCGCGCTCAAACATTATCGCGAAGGGCTGGACATCCGCCGCCGCCTGATGGCCGCCGACCCCAGCCATGCCGAGCGAGCGCGGGATGTCGCGGTCAGCCTGTCAAAGCTCGGGCAGGTCGAAGCGGCGCGGGAGGCGGGCGCCGCCGCTTGCAACCATTTCACAGAAGCGCGCGACATGATCACGGCGCTCGCCCGCCAGGCTCCAGATGTACATGTCTATACGACTGACCTAGCCTGGCTCGACGCGCAGATAGCGGAGCACTGCGGCAAGTGAGCCGGATGGCCGAAGCGGCTGCTCGGTTGCGTGCCGTCATGCCCCCATCCCGGCCCTCCCCCGCTTCGCGGGAGAGGGAGAAGATTGCGCGTTTAAGAGATTGCGCGTAACGTCCGCGCCCCCTCTCCCATCCGAAGTCGGCTGTTGCCGACTTCGGCGTCGATGCGCAAACCGGGAGCACCCGGTTTGCGAAGCGGGGGAGGGTGAGGGAGGGGGCCAAGCCCGCCTCTCTATGTCATCACCACATTCACCGCGCTTTCCGGCAGTTCCTTGCCGAAGCAGCGCTGGTAGAACTCGGCGACGAGCGGGCGCTCCAGCTCGTCGCATTTGTTCAAAAACGTCATCCGGAAGGCGAAGCCGATGTCGCCGAAAATCTCGGCGTTCTCCGCCCAGGTGATCACCGTGCGCGGGCTCATCACCGTCGAGAGATCGCCGGCCATGAAGGCGTTGCGGGTGAGATCCGCGACGCGCACCATTTTATTGGCGATGTCGCGGCCTTCCTTCGACGCGCCATAGGATTTCACCTTGGCGAGCACGATATTGGTTTCGGCGTCATGCGGCAGATAATTCAGCGTCGCGACGATCGACCAGCGGTCCATCTGCGCCTGATTGATCTGCTGCGTGCCGTGGTAGAGGCCGGACGTGTCGCCGAGCCCCACCGTATTGGCGGTGGCGAACAGGCGGAACGCCGGATGCGGCCGGATGACCCGGTTCTGGTCAAGCAGCGTGAGGCGGCCGGAGACTTCGAGCACCCGCTGGATGACGAACATCACGTCGGGGCGCCCCGCGTCATATTCGTCGAAGCACAGCGCGATATTGTGCTGAACCGCCCAGGGCAGGATGCCGTCGCGAAACTCGGTGACCTGCTTGCCCTCTTTCAGGACGATGGCGTCCTTGCCGACGAGGTCGATGCGCGAAATGTGGCTGTCGAGATTGACCCGCACGAAGGGCCAGTTGAGCCGCGCCGCCACCTGCTCGATATGGGTCGATTTTCCGGTGCCGTGATAGCCGGTCACCATCACCCGCCGGTTCTTGGCGAAGCCGGCGAGAACGGCGAGCGTCGTCTGCCGATCGAAGAGATAGTCGGGGTCAAGGTCCGGCACATGCTCGTTGCGCTCGGAAAAGGCCGGAACCTCCATGTCGGAGTCGATTCCGAACACCTGACGCACCGAGATTTTCATGTCCGGCAGGCTGTCGAGACCCGTTGCGGCGTGTTCTACTACGACCAAGATGCGTCCTTTCGTTGCGCCGAAACCGCGCGACCCGTGGCAGCGCCGGGTCCAATTTCGCTTGGCGAAAAAGCCCTGCCCGATGCGCGCTCAGACCAGTCGGGCGGCCCTCAGCGTCTTATAGGCATGGATGATTTCCCGCAATTTTTCCTCGCGCGAGCGGTCGCCGCCATTGGCGTCGGGATGGTGGCGCTTGACGAGTTCCTTGTAGCGGGCGCGGATCGCCTCCTTATCCGCCGTTTCCTCGAGCCCCATGGCGATGAACGCCCGGATCGTCACCGGCGAATGATGCGGGCCGCGGCGCGGGGCGGCGGGCGGCGGGCGGCGGAAGCGCTGGCGATAAGCGCTGAGCGGATCGACCGCCGCCATCGGGTCTTCGCGAAAGCCGGCCTGTCCGCGCCGCGTCCCCATCGACCAGGTCGGGCGGTGTCCAACCGTCGCGTCCTTCACGTAACGGGCGACCGAAGCGTCATCCATGCCGTTAAAATAATTGTAGGTTGCGTTGTATTCCCGAACATGTTCGAGACAGAAGCAGAAATATTGCCCTTCGCGCAGCCGGCCCATCGGCGCGCGATAGGCGCCCTCGGCCGTGCAGCCCGGCGAATCGCAGCGGATCACGCTCTCGCGCGGCGTTTCGCGCGGCTCGCGCTGCGTCCGGATGCGATCGAACAGGGGCGAATTCAGGTTCATGTCATTCCATTATGATGGCGTCGCTGCCCGCCGCAAGCGCAACCGGCGCCCGATATGCACATAAGGCGCCGACCGGGAGATGAAAAATGACGGATCAGAGTAAAGGCGTCGTCAAGACGCGCATTGCCCAAAAACTCACCGTAGGCCTTGCGCCCGCGGCGCTCAACGTGATCGACGACTCTCACCACCACGCCGGGCATGGGCATCACCATCCCGACGGCGAAACCCATTTCACCGTCGAGGTGGTGAGCGCGGCTTTCGAGGGCAAGAGCTTGATCGAGCGGCATCGTCTGGTCAATGCGCTCCTTGCCGAGGAACTGGCCGATCGGGTTCACGCTCTGGCGATCAGGGCCAAGACGCCGCAGGAAGCCGCGCGCGCTTAGCGCGATCGAGAGAAACGCCGCTAAGGACCCGTCATGGCCGCCGACAAAATCGCCAAACCCGGCGCGAAGCCAGGGAATCCCTGCTTTTCATCCGGCCCCTGCGCCAAGCGTCCCGGATGGGCGCTGGAAAATCTCGCCGGGGCGGCGCTCGGCCGCTCGCACCGCTCGCAGGCCGGCAAGGCGAAGCTGTCGCAAGCGATCGCGCTGACGCGGGAGATTCTGCGCGTTCCCGCCGATTACCGCATCGGAATCGTGCCGGCGTCGGACACCGGCGCCGTGGAGATCGCGCTCTGGTCGCTGCTCGGCCCGCGCGGCGTCGACGTCGTCGCCTGGGAGAGCTTCTCGAAAGACTGGGTCAATGACGTCCTCAACCAGTTGAAGATCGAGAAGGCGCGAAGTCTTGTCGCGCCCTACGGGGAACTGCCCGATCTCGCGCAGATCAATTTCGACAATGATTTGGTCTTCGCTTGGAACGGCACGACCTCGGGCGTGCGCGTGGCGAACGCCGACTTCATCGCCTCGGACCGCAAAGGCCTGACGATTTGCGATGCGACGTCGGCGGCTTTCGCCCAGCCCTTGGATTTCACTAAGCTCGATGTGACGACCTATAGCTGGCAGAAAGTGCTGGGCGGCGAGGCCGCGCATGGCATGCTCATTCTCTCGCCGCGCGCCGTTGAGCGACTGGAGAGCTATGCGCCGCCCTGGCCTATGCCGAAGATTTTCAGATTGACCAAAAAGAGCAAGCTGATCGAGGGGATTTTCCAGGGCGAGACGATCAACACGCCCTCGCTCCTTGCGGTCGAAGATTATCTCGACGCGCTTTCATGGGCGAAATCGATCGGCGGGCTCGCGGCGCTGTTCGCGCGCTGCAACGCCAATGCGCAGGCCGTGGCGAATTGGGTGGAAAGGACGCCCTGGATCGACTTCCTCGCCAAGGATCCGGCGATACGCTCCAACACCAGCGTCTGCCTCGTCTTTTCCGGAGAGTGCGCCGCGACAGGCGCCGATACGCAGGCGACGCTCGCGAAAAAGATGGTCACAATGATCGAAGGGGAGGGCGCCGGCTATGATTTTGGCGCCTATCGCGACGCGCTGCCGGGCTTTCGCATCTGGTGCGGCGCGACGGTGGAAACCGCCGACATAGCGCTTCTGACCAAATGGCTCGATTGGGCCTATGCCGAGGCTTGCGTTGAGGCGACGCAAGCGGCGTGACGAGCAGTCGCCAGTAGCCGCCTCATCGATCGTTCCAGTCCGTCACCATCAGGCCCGGCACGCGATCGAACTCGCGGCGGTTAGCGGTGACGAGAACGGCGCCGCGCCGGCGCGCTTGTGCGGCGATCAAAACGTCATAGGGGCCGATCGGTTTTCCATGACCTTCAAGATAAGCGCGAATGTCGCCTGCGGCGCGCGCGTCATCAGCGTCGAAAGCCGCGATTTCGGGAACGGCCGAGAGGAAGTCGTCGAGTCGCGCATGATTCCTCTCGGGCGCCACGCTTTTCGCTGCGCCGTAGCGAAGCTCGGCAAGGACCGGCGCGGGGACGAGCAAGCGCGATCCGTAAGACAGCTCAGCTCTCAGCCGCTCGTCGAGGTGAGGCGCGCGCCGAGTCATTACGCCTATGATCACATTCGTATCGAGACAAAACATGCGCCGCCTCAATCGAAAGTGACTTGGTCATCGGGTTCGAGCGGAGGTTCGGCCGGGAACTCCGGAAAGTCCACGTCGAGATAGGTGTCGAGCTTTGCACGCCACGCCTCGACGTCGAAGGGCGGCTTTTCCAACGGCTCCAAAATGATCTTGTCGCCGACTTTGCTGACGCGCAC
>JALHNQ010000057.1 GCA_022843405.1 Methylocystis sp.
AATGCGTCCGGCGGCTTCGCTTCGTCATCAAATGCTCCTGATTCGCGGCGAGAATCCTCGCCGCCGTCAGGCAGAAAATCCACTCAAGCTACTGTCCGAATTTGCGAGGCCAGCTCTAGCACCTGAGGACCGCAGTTTCAGCTCACGACGATCCCAGCAATGGCTTTCATGTTAGATCATATGGCGGCAAATTTGAGGAAGCAATTCCTCAGATCAAGAAATTCATAGGCGATTCATTTGCTTTGACTTTCATCGATCCAACTGGATGGACGGGATACGACCTAAATAAGATCGCCCCCGTTTTACGCCACCATCCGGGAGAAGTGCTCGTCAATTTCATGTACGATCATGTGAATCGATTCATTGGGAGCGAGGATCCGAAAATCATCTCGTCTTTTGATTCAATCCTGGGCGGACCAAATTGGAAAGACCGGCTCGATAGGAGCCTACCCCTTGGACTTGCTGCGGAAATGCTGTTCAAGGAAAATCTTCAAAAAGCTGGGCGGTTTAAATACGTTCTGTCGACCCGTATTGATAAAGCTACAGCGAACCGTCCGCATTTCGCGCTCGCATATGGCACACGAAGTTCAGCTGGCCTGAAGGCGTTTCGTCAGGTTGAATTTGAAGCCTTGCGCGCGCATGAAAAGCAACGGCTTGAAGCAAAACACGCCAACAGACAGGCAAAAACTGGCCAAGGAAGTCTATTTCTTGCCGGCGAGCTTCCCGAAACGGGCTCGATTGATGATGTCGTGAACGAGAATCGTGAAGCTGCGCGAAGATGGATTGTTGACTATCTCAGCCGACGTGGTTCGGTCCGATTTTCTGAACTCTGCGAGAACGTTCTTCTCACACATATGCTGCGAGAGACGAACGTGAAAGACATTTGCGTGGAATTGGCAGCGAAGGGGGTGGTAGTTGCATCGTGGCGCAACGAGACACCAAGAAAGCAAAAGCCCAATGACGATCATTTGATCACGCTTGTCGCGAGCAAGCCGGTCAGCCCATGACCGACCCTTTCAGCGCCGCTTTCGATGAGGCGCGCGCCGCCGCCGCCGCGGGCGAAGTCCCGGTCGGCGCGGCGCTCGCGCGCAATGGCGAGGTGATCGCCGTCGCAGGCAATCGCACGCTGCGCGATCGCGATCCGACGGCGCATGCCGAAATGCTGGTCATTCGCCAAGCCTGCGCCGCGATCGGCTCCGAGCGCCTCGTCGACTGCGATCTCTACGTGACGCTCGAACCCTGCGCGATGTGCGCGGCGGCGATCAGCCTTGCGCGCATCCGGCGGCTCTATTATGCGGCGAGCGATCCGAAGGGCGGCGCGGTGGAGCACGGTCCGCGGTTCTTTTCGCAGCCGACCTGCCATCATCGGCCTGAACTCTATGGCGGCATTCGCGAGAGCGAGGCCGCGCAGCTCCTGCGCGACTTCTTTCAGGCGCGGCGCTAGAGCGCGCTGCAGCAGGATTCACGTTTGAAGCGGATCGCATCTGCGATCCGCTTCAAACGATCCTGCTCCGAGCCTCAAGCCGCAGCGCCGCCTGCGCCAGCCCATTGCGCAACGTGTCGCGGCAGGCGTCGCCGGCGGCGAAAATGCGCGACGCCTTGAACAGGTCGAGCGCGAGATATTGATGCACTTCGGGCCGAATCAGCACGTCGGGCGGCCGCTCCGCGATCATGCGCGAGCTGATCGCGTTCATCATGATCTGGCTTGCAACGATCATCGTCTCGAAGGCGGAGGGCGCCCCCTTGCCGGTCTCGACGCCGAAATTGCCGGAAACGTCGACGGCGATGACAATGTCGGCAAGGCCCCAGAGATGATCATAGGGCAGCGGATTGACCAGTCCGCCATCGACGAAATAGCCGTGATCGCGTTGAGCGGCGCGCACAATGCCCGGTATCGCCATTGACCCAGCGATGGCGGGACGCAGAGGGCCTGTCGCGAAAACGGCCTCGATGCGACGGCGAAAGTCGGTCGCGACGACTTGCAGCGGAATGTTCAAATCTTCGAAGCGCTCCGGCATGCCATGAGGCCAAAACGCCTGGAGAAAGCGTTCGCCATCGAACAAGAGTGGATGCGCCACTCGGGCAAGCAGCCGCTTTCGTCCGCGCGCCCTAGCATGAAGCAGCCGACGGGCCAGTCCGATGCGGTTCTTGAGAATGGCCTGGGCATGGACTCGCAGTTCCGCGCCCGAAAAACCCGCCGCATAGGCGGCGCCGATGATGGCGCCGATCGAGGCGCCGGCGATGGCGACGGGCCGCACGCCCAAGTCGTCAAGCGCTTCCAGCACGCATATATGCGCAAGTCCGCGCGCGCCGCCGCCGCCCAGCGCGAGCGCGACGGTCTTGCCGCGATAGAGGCTCACAGAAACGCCTCCAAGACGGCGAGCGTCTCCTCAGGCGCTTCCTCCATCGGAAAAAGTCCGCAGTCGACCCGCGCCTCGATCGCGTCGTCGCGCCATTCGCGCCATGCGGCGATGAGCGAGGGATCGGTCTTCGGGAAAGTCGCGTCGCCCGCGATGATGAGCGTCGGCATGGCGAGCTTCTTCCCCTCAGCTCTGTCGGCTTCGAGATGCTCGCGATCGATGGTCGCCCCGGCGCGAAAATCCTCGCAGAAGGCGTGAATCCGCGCCGGATCGTTGAACGCCTGGCGATAGGCGGCGAGCGCGTTGGCGCCGAACGCCTCCCGCGACTTCGCCTTCGTCGCATTCGTCAGCGCATCGTCGAGAAAGCCGGCGGGATCGAGCCCAATCAGCTCTTCGGGCTTCGGCGCCTCGGCCGCAAGGAAACGCGCGCGTCCGATGCGCTGCAAATCGCCTTCGCCGAAATCATCGTCGATCGGCGCGATATTGACGAGCGCAATTCTATCGAGGCGGCCTGGTTGATCGAGCGCCAGGCGCTGGCCGACGCGCGCGCCCCTGTCGTGGCCGACGAGCGCGAAGCGCACATGGCCGAGCGACTCCATCACCGCCACGACGTCGCCGGCCATTTCTCGCTTGGCGTAAGTCTCGCCTTTCTCGCTCGCCGGGACGGACGACCAGCCATAGCCGCGCAGATCCATCGCAACGACCGTGAAGCGTTTGGCGAGCGACGGCGCAATCTTACGCCAGGCGACATGTGTCTCGCCGAACCCGTGCAACAGCACGAGCGGTCGGCCTTCGCCATGGACGCGGGCGAAAATTTTTCCAGCCGGCGCATCGATCCAATGCGAAGCAAAACCGGGAAAGAAATCAGCAGGACCGGACATTCGTGACAACCATCTCCTTATCGAGCGAGCGCGTCTGCGCGAACGTTATACAGTATCAGCGGCACCGTCCCCAAAATATATATCGCTGATCGTCAAGCGACTATGTCACGAAGATCGCGCGCCTTCTCTGCTTGAAAAGCATGCTGAAGCGCTCCAATGTTGAGCAAGGTCAAAGAAGCTTCGACGCAACCAGCGCAACGAGGGAGAGAGACATGGCAAGCCAGATCGTCAACGAAGTTGTCGCCGCGAACAATGCTTATGCCGCGAATTTCGGAAAGAAGAGCGAGCTCGCGCTGCCTCCCGCGCGCGGTTTCGCGATCCTGACCTGCATGGATGCGCGTCTCGATCCCGCGAAATACGCCGGCCTGTCGGAAGGCGACGCGCATGTCATCCGCAACGCCGGCGGCCGCGCGTCAGATGACGCGATTCGTTCGCTCATCATTTCGCACAAGCTGCTCGGCACTAAGGAGTGGTTTGTCATTCACCACACCAATTGCGGCATGGAACTCTTTTGCGACGAGATCATGAGCGACCTGCTGGACGACAGTCTCGCGACGGCGAGTTTCGACGGCAAGAACTGGTCCAACCCGCAACATGGCGGCGGCTGCGCGGCCGGCCATTTCATCAAATGGCACACGATCAAGAATCAGGAGGAAAGCGTCGCGCAGGACGTAGCGCGAATCCGCTCGCATCCGCTAACGCCAAAGAACATCCCGATCTACGGCTATATCTATGATGTGAAGACTGGCAAGATCAACGAGGTCGCGGAAGCGACGAAGCTCGGCAAGGCGGCGTAATCAGCATTGTCGCAAGGTTCGTCATCGCGCGCCGGGGGCGAAGCGCCAGAAGCGCGCCCTAGGGCGTCGGAATCGCTTCCCGCCCGCTGCGCAATGACGACCTGACGAACCGCGTCGTTCCCGGCAGGCCGAAGGCCTGACCGGGAATAGCCGTTCAAACGGACTTCGATCATTCGAAGGCGACCTGAACTCTCGTCACCGCGCGGTCGAAGAGCCCGGTCGGCAGATAGCACAGCGGATTGGTTGCGAGCGGCGCTTCCTTGCAGTGCTCATGCGCGCTCGTCCACGCATAGCCCGCATGCGCCATGCAGCCGAGAATGTATTTGCGGATCAGGTGATCCGGGTCGACGCGGCGGTTGTCGGGATAGCTAGACTCGCCATCCAGTTCGCAGGCCGAAGTCTGGATCTGCTGCGCCTTGAAAAAGGACGAACTGGAGCCGATCAATCCGGCTTCAGCTCCGACGACCATGATCATTCCGCCGACAAAGGCGGCGACCGCCGTCACCTTGCTTACATTGAACTGCACGTCGAGCAGCGAGAGCAGGCCGGCGGTCGCCAGAGCGACGCCGACGAAGATCAACACGAGAATCATGACCGTTCTCCGATGTCAGAGTAGTTTGTCGACGCCGTCCGACTAAGAGACGGACACGCTTAAGCGATGACCGCGGGCGACGACGGTGCGTAGACGATTCTTTGCGCCTTCGTTCGACGCATTAGGCGCCGCGAAAGAACGCAACGAGGCTCATGAAAGGAGTGTGCGTGATGAACGCGTCGGGGTCTGCGACTTAGTCACCAGCGTTCATGCTTTGCTTGAAGCGCAATAGCGCCTTCAGAGTTTCTTCTTCAATTCGTAAAGCGCCGCGAGCGCCTCGCGCGGCGTCATCTGATCCGGATCGATCGCTTTGAGCGCGTCGCGCAACGCGTCCTTAGGCGCCGGCGCCTCGGCGATGCGCGCAAAAAGCGGCAGATCGTCGATCAAAGTTTCGACCGGGGCGCGCCGGTCCGCCGCCTCCAACTCACCAAGAATGGCGTGCGCGCGCGCGACGACGCTCGCGGGCAAGCCCGCCAGCTGCGCGACATGCACGCCATAGGAGCGGTCAGCGGCGCCTTTGATCACCTCATGCAGGAACACGACGTCGCCCGCATGATCGGTCACCTTCATTGTCAGATTGACAAGGCGCGGCAGTCTTTTCGCAAGCTGCGTCAGCTCGTGAAAATGCGTGGCGAAAATCGCCCGCGAGCGATTGACCTCATGCAGATGTTCGATCGTCGCCCAGGCGATCGACAGCCCGTCGAATGTCGCCGTGCCGCGGCCGATCTCATCGAGAATGACGAGCGAGCGCAGGGTCGCGCAGTTCAAAATTGCCGCGGTTTCGACCATCTCGACCATGAAGGTCGAGCGCCCGCGCGCGAGATCGTCCGAGGCGCCGACGCGAGAGAACAGTCGATCGACGACGCCGATGCGCGCCGACGTTGCGGGCACGTAAGAGCCCGTCTGCGCGAGAACCGCAATGAGCGCGTTCTGGCGCAGATAGGTCGATTTGCCGGCCATGTTCGGCCCGGTGACGACGGCGATCCGGCCGCCCTCGGCGCCGCCGAGATCACAGTCGTTCGCGGCGAAGGCCTTGCCCTGCGATTGAAGCGACGCTTCGACGACCGGATGGCGCCCGCCGACAATGTCGAAATCGAGCGAAGCGTCGATTATGGGGCGCGTCCAGCCGCGCTTCTCGGCGACTTCCGCGAGCGCGCTATATAGGTCGAGCCGCGCGAAAGCCTCGGCGAGCCGCTGCAGCTCTTCCGCCTTCGCGCAAACTTCGGCGATCAGCGCGTCGAAGATCGCCAATTCCCGCGCCAGGGCGCGATCGGCGGCCGAAGCGATTTTCGCTTCGAGTTCGACAAGTTCGCGCGTCGAGAAACGCATCGCGTCGGCCATGGTCTGGCGATGCGCGAAGGTCGCGTCGAACGGCGGCCGCAGCAGCTTTTCGCCATGCGCCGGCTGAACCTCAAGAAAGAAGCCGAGAAAATTATTATGCTTGATTTTCAGCTTCGTCCCGGTGAGCGCGGCATAGCGCCCCTGCAGTTCGGCGATCACCTTGCGGCTCTCGTCGCGAAGCCGTCTCGCGTCATCGAGTTCGCAGTCACGACCTTCGCGAATGAAATCGCCGTTGCGCTTGTCGAGCGGCGGACTGTCTCTCAAAGCAGCGGCGATATTTTCGGCGAGCGCGACATCGGCGCGAGAAAGCGTATGAGCTTCCGCCGCGATCTCCGATGGCGGATCAAGCTGCGCAAAAAGAACGGCGATGTCCCGTGCCGCCTCAAGGGCGACGCCGACGCTGGCAAGATCGCGCGGACCGCCGCGCTCAAGAGAAAGGCGCGACACGGCGCGGAAAAGATCCGGCACGCGCGCCAGCTTGGCGCGAAGCGCGCCGCGCAGATCGAGCCTTTCGAGAAAAATGCCGACGGCGTCCAGTCGCGCGGCGATCAATCGCGCCTCCGTCAAAGGCGCGGCGATGCGCTCGGCGAGAAGTCGCGCGCCGGCAGGCGTGACGGTGAGATCGACGACCGACAGCAAGGAGCCCTCGCGCGCGCCCGACAGCGTGCGGGTCAATTCCAGATTGGCGCGCGTCGCCGCGTCGATGTCGAGCGTCGTCAGTTCGCGCAGGCTCGTCGGACGCGAGAGCGCCGGGCGTTGTCCCTTCTGCGTGCGCTCGACATAGAGAATCGCCGTCGCGGCTGCGGCGAGTTCGACGTCGCTCATGGCGCAAAAGCCGTCGAGCGTCGCCACGCCGTAAAAATCCATGAGGCGTCGCGCCGCGTCGGCGCCGCCGCCGACATCGCGGCCGATCGGCGCGACCGGGACGCCCGCCGCCTCGAACAGCGCGGAGAGCGAAGAGTCCCTGCACAATGCATCGGCGACGACGATCTCGCGCGGCTCCAGACGGGCGATTTCGGCGCCAAGCGCGCCTTCTTCGCGCGCGCAGAGCGTGAAGGCGCCGGTCGAAATATCGACGCTTGCGAGTCCGTATCGCCAAAGCCCGTCATCGCCGCGCAAGCGCGCGATCGCCAGAAAAGCGTTTTGTCGCGCCGGATCGAGCAAGGCGTCTTCGGTGATCGTGCCGGGCGTGACCAGCCGCACGACGTCGCGCCGCACCACCGATTTCGCGCCGCGCTTTCGTGCTTCGGCCGGGTCTTCGAGTTGTTCGCAGACGGCGACGCGATGTCCGAGCGCAATCAGCTTTTGCAGATAATCATTCGCGCGCTCCACCGGGACGCCGCACATCGGAATGTCTTCGCCCATATGCTTGCCGCGCTTCGTGAGCATGATGCCGAGCGCGCGTGAGGCCGTCTGCGCGTCCTCGAAAAACAGTTCGTAGAAATCGCCCATGCGATAGAACAGCAGGCAATCGGCGTTCGCCGCCTTGATCTCGATATATTGCGCGATCATCGGCGTCGCGCGCGCCGGCGTCTTGTCGTCGGCGCTTGTCGGGGGCGGGGGCGCGGCGTGTTTCATGGGCGCCAGTCTAACGGCGTTACGGCTTAAGCGCCACGCGGGACACGCACTCGCATGTGGACGACATAACTTCCTGGGCGTAGATTGGTCTCTCAAATTCTCATCTTTTATTGGAGACTTCGATGATTGCCGCTGTCGATCTTATTTTTGCAATTGCTGCTTGCATTGCTTGGTTTTGTTCGGTCGCTTTCGCCGCAGACCGCTTCCCGCCCGAGTCGCAAACCCCGTGGGATGTTGAGAAACACCAACTTGACGCGAAGAGAGCGAATGAAGCCTTCAGCGGCTTTGCTTGCGCAAGGAACGGCATATGCGCGCTCGCGGTCGATGAGGGCCGCCAGGGCGCCTTTATGCGGATCAAAGGCGAGCGGCTTGTCTATATCGGCAAGCCTTTCGAATTCGACTGCGTGGAAAAGGAGCTCGACGCCGAAGCTGCGGCTGTCGACGATTTATACTTTTACGTCGCCGGATCGCACGCCGCCAAGCGCAAGACATGTTGCGACAACTCCGATAGCCGCAAAGTTTACCGGCTTTCCGCCGACGAGAACGGCCATCTCAAAACAATTACGCACAGCGAGCGGTTGTGGGACGCGATGCTTAACCTTCCGGAACTTGCCGCCTATGTCGTTCCGGGCGACTGCAACTGTAAAACGGATCGGGTCGACATCGAGGGGATGGCGGCGGCGAACGGGCGGCTGTTTTTCGCGTTGCGCGCGCCGAATGTTGAGGAAAATGCCTACATCGTCGGCGTCGACGCCGCAGCGCTTTTCGAGGGCCGCAGTCCGCGACCGTCTCTTACCAAGATTCATTTGGGCGTCAACAAGGGCTTT
Source organism: Methylocystis sp. (assembly GCA_022843405.1). Classification (GTDB taxonomy): domain Bacteria; phylum Pseudomonadota; class Alphaproteobacteria; order Rhizobiales; family Beijerinckiaceae; genus Methylocystis. The sequence goes on from JALHNQ010000057.1 coordinate 8,377, forward strand.
CGTGACCTCGCGATTGCTGATGGCGAAGCGCTTGCCCTTGTTGGACCGAGCGACGACGACCCTGCTGCGGACTATTCGATCGTCGAGTTGCGGGGCCTAACCAAAGGCGCGCCCGTTCAGGTAAAGGAACTGGCGACGCTCGATCTCAACGCGGTCAATTCAAAGAAGGGCGAGCGGCTCAAGCCGGAGGCCATCACGCCGCTCGACATAAAGCCTGGGCGCTATCGATTGCTCGTGCTCTCAGATGGTGGAGAAGACGGCGCGCCACTGGTTTTCAACATTCCACGCGCTCCCTAAAAGAAGGGCCCTGCAAGATGCGTCTTCCGGGGCTCCGCTGGGCGCAATCGTCCCTGAGGCAAGACGCTTGTGGATGCTGCCGCGCTCCGGTTATGGTCGCCGCGCTGCGTTGCAACACAAAAGGGGCGGGCATGGCCGACGACATGGCGGAGACTCGGGCGGAAGGAGAACAGCGCGCCGCGATTTCGGACAAGGAGGCGCTGCTCTTCCATTCGCGCGGCCGACCGGGAAAGCTCGCCGTCGTCGCCTCGAAGCCGATGGCGACTCAGCGCGATCTGTCGCTCGCCTATTCGCCGGGCGTCGCGGCGCCCGTGCTCGCCATCGCCAAGGATCCTTCCGCGGCTTTCGACTATACGACGCGCGGCAATATGGTCGCGGTCATTACCAATGGCACCGCGATCCTCGGGCTCGGCGATCTCGGCGCCTTGGCGGCGAAGCCGGTAATGGAGGGGAAGGCGGCGCTGTTCAAGCGATTCGCCGACATCGATTCGATCGACCTCGAGATCGATGCAAGGGAGGTCGATGATTTCGTCAACGCGGTGCGTTATCTCGGCCCCTCATTCGGCGGAATCAATCTCGAAGACATCAAGGCCCCCGAGTGTTTTGTCATCGAGGAGCGGCTTCGCGACCTCATGGACATTCCGGTGTTTCACGATGATCAGCACGGCACCGCAATCATCTCATCCGCCGGGCTGATCAACGCGCTGTTGCTGACCGGACGCGATATTGGCGATGCAAAGCTCGTCTGCAACGGCGCCGGCGCCGCCGGCATCGCCTGTCTCGATCTTGCAAAGGCGCTGGGGTTCGATCCGCGCAACGTTATCCTGTGCGACACCAAGGGCGTGGTCTACCGCGGCCGTCAGGAAGGCATGAATCAGTGGAAAAGCGCGCATGCCGTCGACACCAAAGCGCGCACGCTCACCGAGGCGCTGGAAGGCGCTGATATTTTCTTTGGCCTTTCCGTCAAGGGCGCCCTGACGCCGAAAATGCTTCTCGGCATGGCGGACAATCCAATCGTCTTCGCCATGGCCAATCCCGATCCGGAGATCACGCCGGAAGAAGCGCGCGCGACGCGGGCTGACGTCATCATCGCCACCGGGCGTTCCGACTATCCCAACCAGGTCAACAATGTTCTAGGCTTTCCCTACATCTTTCGCGGCGCGCTCGACGTTCGCGCGCGCACGATCAACATGGAAATGAAGATTGCCGCGGCGCGGGCGCTCGCCGATCTCGCGCGCGAGGACGTGCCGGACGAAGTGGCGAACGCCTATCGCGGCGCTAGGCCGCGTTTTGGCCGCGACTATATTATCCCGGCGCCTTTCGATCCGCGGCTGATCTCTATCATTCCGCCCGCCGTAGCGCTTGCGGCGATGGACACCGGCGTCGCGCGCCGGCCGATCGTCGACATGAAAGCCTATCGCGCCGAGCTTTCGGCGCGCCGCGATCCGATCGCCGGACTGATGCAGACGATTCACGAGCGCGTGCGGCGCGACCCAAAGCGCGTCGTCTTCGCCGAAGGCGAGGAAGAGCAAGTGATTCGCGCCGCGATCGCCTTCGTCAATCAGGGTTTCGGACGCGCCGTGCTCGTGGGCCGCGAGGATCGCGTCAAGGATGCGGCGGCGAACGCCGGCCTCGAGCTGCCGCCTGAAATTGAAATCCACAACGCCAAGCTCTCTCATCGCAACGCGGTCTATGCGCAATTCCTGTTCGAGCGGCTGCAGCGCAAGGGATTTCTCATGCGCGACTGCCAGCGGTTGATCAATCAGGACCGCAATCATTTCGCCGCGGCGATGGTGGCGCAGGGCGACGCCGACGCCATGGTGACGGGCGTCACGCGCAATTTTTCCCACGCGCTCGAAGATGTGCGGCGCGTCATCGACCATAAGCCCGGGCATCGCGTCATCGGCGCTTCGCTGATTCTGGCAAACGGCCGCATCGTCGTCGTCGCCGACACGGCGATCACCGAAATGCCCGACGCCGCGGAACTGGCTGAAATCGCCATTGAAGCGGCGGGCGTGGCGCGCCGCATTGGCCTTGTGCCGCGCGTCGCCATGCTGGCCTTTTCGACATTCGGCTATCCGCCGGGCGAACGCACGGCGCGGGTGCATCAGGCGGTCAGCGTGCTGGATCGCCAGCGCGTCGATTTCGAATATGAGGGGGAGATGGGCGCTGACATTGCGCTCAATCGCGAGCTGATGAGCGCCTATCCGTTTTCGCGCCTCAGCGACACGGCCAATGTCCTTGTCATGCCGGCGTTTCATTCGGCGGCTATTTCGACAAAAATGTTACAGGAACTCGGCGGCGCGACCGTGCTCGGTCCGCTGATCGTCGGACTCGACAAACCGATTCAAATCGTCCAACTCGGCGCGACGGACACGGAGATCGTCAATATGGCGGCGCTCGCCGCCTTTGGCGTCGGGGGGTAGCTAACCCGCACCTTGTTGGGGAGGGTCGCGCCGTCGGCGTGGGGTGGGTGACCCCGCATCGCACCCGCTCCTCACCCCCACCCCCGCGGCTTCCTCCTCACGGGGACGGCGAACGCATATGAAGTGAGAGACGAACGCTAATGAACATTACGATGATTGGTTCGGGCTATGTGGGTCTGGTCTCGGGCGCGTGTTTCGCAGACTTTGGCCATAACGTCATTTGCGTCGACGCCGACGCCGGCAAGATCGCGCGCCTCAAGGCCGGCGAAATTCCGATCTACGAGCCCGGGCTCGACGAGCTCGTCGCCAATAATGTCGAACAGAATCGACTCTCCTTCACCACTGAGCTCGAAGCATCGGTCAGGAGCGCGGACGCCGTGTTCATCGCCGTCGGCACGCCGTCGCGCCGCGGCGACGGCCATGCCGATTTGTCCTTCGTCTACGCCGCCGCGCAGACCATCGCCAGCGCGCTCGAAGGATTCACGGTTGTGGTGAACAAATCGACGGTTCCCGTCGGCACCGGCGACGAGGTCGAGCGCATCATCAGGGAGGTCAATCCGGACGCCAATTTCGCGGTCGTGTCCAATCCTGAATTCCTGCGCGAAGGCGCGGCGATCCAGGATTTCAAACGCCCGGATCGCGTCGTCATCGGCATCGAAGATCCGCGCGCCAAGGAGGTGATGGAGGAAATCTATCGTCCGCTGTCGCTCAATGCGCCGCCGCTGGTCTTCGTCGGACGCCGCACGTCGGAACTCACCAAATACGCCGCCAACGCCTTTCTCGCGACCAAAATCACCTTCATCAACGAAATCGCTGATCTATGCGAGAAGGTCGGCGCCGACGTGCAGGATGTGGCGCGCGGCATCGGCCTCGACAAGCGCATCGGCGGGAAATTCCTGCACGCCGGACCTGGCTATGGCGGCTCCTGCTTTCCCAAAGACACGCTGGCGCTGATCAAGACCGGACAGGATGAGGGCGCGAGCTTACGCATCGTCGAAACGGTGGTTGCGGTCAATGATGCGCGCAAGCGCGCGATGGCGCGCAAGGTGATCAACGCGCTCGGCGGTTCGGTGCGCGGCAAGAAGATCGCGCTCTTAGGGTTGGCGTTCAAGCCCAACACCGACGACATGCGCGACGCGCCTTCGCTGGCCATCGTCGCCTCTCTCGCCGGCGACGGCGCCAAGCTGCACGCCTATGACCCCGAGAGCATGGAGCAGGCGCGTCCGCTGATGCCGGAAGTCACTTTCCACGACAACGCCTATTCGGCGCTGGAAGGCGCCGAAGCGCTCGCCATCGTCACCGAATGGGACGCTTTCCGCGCGCTCGATCTCGATCGGGTGAAGAGCCTGTTGAAGCAGCCGATCATCGTCGATCTGCGCAACGTCTATCGCCCGGCCGACGTGCGCAAGCGCGGCTTCACCTATGTGAGCGTGGGACGCTCTTAACGGCCGCCGCGCCCGCTCACTGCGCCGCGAGCTTGATCTCGGGATAGCTGCACTTCTCGTTGCTCTTCTCGTCGACATGAAGATGCGACGGCGGCTCGACGAAGGGAATGCCCAGAGTCTGCCAGACATCGACCAGCGCTTCGACCAGGCTGGCGATATGCGCATGCGTGTGGCGGGGCGTCGGCGTGACCCGCAGGCGCTCGCCGCCCTTCGCCACGGTCGGATAGTTGATCGGCTGAATATAGATCGAATGGCGCTGAAGCAGCAGATCGCTCGCCGCCTTGCACAGTTCCGCGTCGCGCACCATCACCGGCACGATATGCGAGCCATTTTCGAGCACGGGCAGGCCGGCGGCGGCAAGCGCGTGCTTGGTGATATGCGTGACACGTTGATGCGCCGCCCGCAAGTCCGGCCGGCGCTTGAGCAGACGCACGGCGGCGCAGGCGGCGGCGGCGACGGCCGGCGGCAGCGCCGTGGTGAAAATAAAGGAAGCGGCATAGGACCGGATCGCGTCGATTACCGCCGCGTCGCCGGCGATATAGCCGCCCATCGTGCCGAAGCCCTTGGCGAGCGTGCCCTCGATCACATTGACGCGGTCCATCACGCCTTCGCGTTCGCAGACGCCGCCGCCGCGCGCGCCATACATGCCGACCGCATGCACCTCGTCGACATAGGTCATCGCGCCATGGCGCTCGGCGAGCGCGACAATGTCGGCGACCGGCGCAATATTGCCGTTCATCGAATAGAGGCTTTCGAAGATCACGAGCTTGGGCCGATCGCCCGCCTCGATCAGCAACTCTTCGAGATGCGCCAGATCATTATGGCGGAAGATTTTCTTTTCGGCCCGCGAGCGCTTCACGCCTTCGATCATCGAATTGTGATTGGAGGCGTCGGAAAGGATGACGCAATTGGGCAAGAGGTCGGCGATCGTCGAAATCGCCGCGAGGTTGGAAATCCAGCCCGACGTGAAGACGAGCGCCGCCTCCTTGCCGTGGAGATCGGCGAGTTCGCGCTCAAGCTCGACGATGGCGTGGCTGGTGCCGGAAATATTGCGCGTGCCGCCCGCGCCCGCGCCGACCTTGTTCGCCGTCTCGACCATGGCGGCGATCACGTCGGGGTGCTGGCCCATGCCGAGATAGTCGTTCGAGCACCAGATGGTCACCGGCTCGACCGAGCCGTCGTCGCGGTGCCAGTTCGCCATCGGAAAGGCTTCGACGTCGCGCTCCAGATGCGCAAAGACGCGGTAACGGCGCTCGTCCTTCAGACGGGAGACGGCGGCCTCGAAGTAACGCCGATAGACCATGCTCCAACCCTTTGATTTTTATTTGCCCCGGAGTCCTCGGCGCGGCCCCCGTCCTGCCTGCCGTCTAGTTTGGACGATTTCTTACATAGCCGATCCGCGTCCGGAATGCGAGTGGCCGAATGACGCGCCCGCGGCTCTTTTCATGCGGAATTCCGGGCCACAGCGAAATAAAATGATGGCGCCACCGCGGGCGAAGCCGCTATCCCAACAGCGCCTTGCCGCTCCGCCTTCGCCGGAGCTTTTTTAAGCAAGGCGCTTTATGCATGACCATCAGGCGCACGTGGGGTAACGAGGCGGCGGGAAAGCGTGGGACGGCGATGAAGCTCTATACGAAAAAAGGCGACCGGGGACAGACAAGTCTCTTCTCAGGCCGGCGAGCGGCGAAATTCGATCCGCGCGTGGCCGCCGTCGGCGATCTCGACGAATTGTCGGCGAGCCTCGGGCTCGCGCGCGTCGCCTTTCCGCAAGCCGACGAGCTTTTGTGCGGCGCGCAAAAGGCGCTCTATAAAATCAGCGCCATCGTCAGCGCCGAAGCGCGGCAGATCGATATCAAATTGGACGACGCCGAGATCGCCGCGCTCGAAGGCGAGATCGACCGCGCGAGCGACGCGCTGCCGCCCTTACGCGATTTCATCTATCCGGGAGAGGCCGAGGCGAGCGCGCGCCTCCACATGGCCCGCGCCGTGGCAAGGCGCGCCGAACGCAGCATCGCCGCGCTCGAAGAGCCGCCGGCGCCCGACAATGTTCTCGCTTTTCTCAATCGGCTGAGCGACTTGTTGTTCGCCTTGGCGAGAGTCGCCGATCAGCAAAGCGGACATGCGGACCGGATGCTGGGAGACTGAAGATTTCAGGAGCCTCGGCGGCGGCTTCGCGCAAGAGCGGACATTAGTTTGGAGATGTTCGGCGCCGCTGTCAGAAAGGACGAACCTGTTCAGCGAGGCCTGAAAAAGACGTCACGTGATCGCCGACGTCGGCGCCGGGACCTCCTCGGCGATCACCCTGAAGCTTGCGAGCGTGCATGGGCCAAATGAGGTCACCATCGCGACGTCGGTCGCATCTCGTCCGCGCGCAATAAGGATGCGCCCGATTCGCGGCGTGTTATGGCGGGCGTCGAATGTGTGCCAGCGGCCGCCGAGATAGACTTCGAACCAGGCGCTGAAATCCATCGGGGAAGGGTCGGGCGGCACGCCGATGTCCCCGAGATAGCCGGTGCAGTAACGCGCTGGAATATTCATGCAGCGGCATAATGCGACGGCGAGATGCGCGAAGTCGCGGCACACGCCACGCCGATCCGTATTGGCGTCCCATGCCGTTCTTGTGGGGCTCGCGTGCTCGTAATCGAACCCGATGCGATCATGGACATAGTCGCAGATCGCCTGCGCTAGCGGCCAACCCTTCGGGACATGGCCAAAAAGCGCCCATGCTAAATCCGAGAGGCGATCAGTCTCGCAGTAACGGCTGCCGAGCAGATAGATCAGAACCTCCACCGGCAGGTCTTCGAGTTCATGCTGCTCGGCCTCCAGGGCGATTGGGTCGGGCTCCCCGTTGTCCTCGACAAGAAAGTCCGATGACATTGTAAGCCGGCCCGCGGGCGCGCGGATGACATGGCAGAAATTGCCGAAACTGTCGTGGTAGGTGTTGGCGGGGACGGGCGGATCGAGTCGCATGCGATCCGCGGTCAGCACATCAGCGAGGCGTGAGGGATGGACGCTCAGCGTCAGAATCATGGGCGTCGGCTGCGGGCAGTCATAGGAGATTTCGTAGCCGACGCGAATCTTCATCGGAAAGCCTCCTCTGCTCGAACAAGCGGAGCCGTCGCAACGGTCGGGTTTTATCCTCCCGCGCTCATGAGAGCGCCGCATTCGGCGTCCGCAGCAGCGGCGACTTTGACGGCGACCTTCATGGCGAGATGGTCGGACGCCGTCCGATCCATGTTCCTTGCAGCGGAATCGCTTCTCTTGGCTGCAATTTCCGCGCCAGGAACAGGACTAGTATATCGCGTTGCGCCGTCGCCGCTCCAACGAAGAGAACGCCCATGACTGGAACGCCACACAGCCTGTTGGCGGCCGACGAACCGGCACCGATCACGGTGCACAATGAAAACGGCCTCTCGCCGTTTCTGATCGTGGTCGATCACGCGGGCAATTCCCTCCCGCGCGCGCTCGGCCGGCTCAGCGTTCCGGAAAGCGAATTGGCGCGCCACATCGCCTGGGACATCGGCATAGCCGCGGTTTCGCGCTTCGTGGCGGATGCGCTCGACGCCACTTTGGTGCAGCAGAACTATTCGCGCCTGGTCATCGACTGCAACCGCGCGCCGGGCTCGGAAACGTCAATCCCCGAAATCAGCGAGTTTACCCCGATCCCTGGGAACGTCGGTTTGAGCGAAGGCCAGAAGGACGCCCGCCTGCGCGAGATTTTCCAGCCCTATCATGATCGGATCAAAGCCGAGCTTGATCGGCGATGGCGGGAGGGCCGGGCGGCGGCATTGATCGCGCTGCATAGTTTTACGCCGGTCTACATGGGCGCGGCGCGGCCCTGGCATGCTGGCGTGCTTTACAATCGCGACGCGCGTTTCGCCAATATGCTGATCGCTTCGCTCAGACGCGAAGACGGACTCATCGTTGGCGACAATGAGCCCTATAGCGTGACCGATGAGTCGGATTACACCATTCCGGTGCATGGCGAGCGACGCCGCCTGCTCCACGTCGAGGTCGAGATCCGCCAGGACCTGATCGCCGGCGACAGCGGACAGCGCGCGTGGGGCGCGCTGCTCGCGCGTTTACTGCCGCAGGCGTATCAGGCGCTGGCGACGGAGTCGTAATCTTCAGGCGATGGAATTGCGTTGCTCTAGGGAGGTCGTCGCGCGGTCTCTATCGAAGGGGCGGCCGATCGCGCCGCGGGTCATCGCTTCCGGCGCATCCGCCTTCAGGAATGACACGAATGGGTCAGTTAACAGCGCCGAGGCGCCCGACAATGTTCTCGCTTTTCTCAATCGCCTGAGCGATCTGTTGTTCGCGCTGGCGCGCGTCGCGGACCAGCAAAGCGGGCGGGCGGACAGGATGCTGGGCGGGTGAGGGTTTTTGGGGGGCGGGGGATTGGCGCCGGGAGAGGACCATTGGTGCCGCACTGCTGTGACATTGGGAGAACGAGGGGCAGCTTGCGCGACAAGTCGATTTCCGAACTACTCGCCCTTCACGCCGCCGTCATGGAGGAGTTGCGCGGGCGCGATGTGCTGCGTTCGGCAAACAACCCGACTGGCGACCTTGCCGAATATCTGTTCTGCAGAGCCTACGGTTGGACACAGGAGGCCAATTCTGCAAAGGCCTTCGATGCGACGGGTGATGACGGCATCCGGTATCAGATCAAGGGGCGTCGCCTGCATCGCCGAAATAGGTCCCGGCAACTGTCGGCGGTCCGCGCGCTTAACGGCTTCGACATCCTCGCCGCTGTCCTGTTCGACGACGATTACCGCGTCATGCGGGCGGCTCTGATCCCGGCGGCCGTCGTCCACGAGCGTTCAACCTATATCGCCCACACCAACAGCCACAAATTCCTGCTGCAGGACGACGTATGGGACGCTCGCGGCGTTACCGACGTGACTGATTACCTGCGTGCTGTCGAAGACACTTAGCAAGGAGCGCCGTCCTGAAGACCGCTCAGATAGCCATCGCACCCGGTGAAGTAGCCTGCCACCTTATCCATAACACCTGCCAGCGTCGGAAGGTGAAGGTCGCTATAAGCCACCGGCACTGGATTCCCTCGCCGATCCACCGGGTAGCGATAAGAATATGAACCGGGGTCGATCTTTGCAAACTCAAGGATGATAAGAGCTGGCCTCGCAAATTCGGACAGTAGCTTGAGTGGATTTTCTGCCTGACGGCGGCGAGGATTCTCGCCGCGAATCAGGAGCATTTGATGACGAAGCGAAGCCGCCGGACGCATTCT
>JALHNQ010000058.1 GCA_022843405.1 Methylocystis sp.
CTGCCGCCTGAAGGACTTCAGGCGCGTAGCGACGCGATATGACCGAAACGCCGCCAATTTCCTCGCCGCCGTTTGCATCGCTGCAACCGTCAGCTATTGGTTATGAGTCTGGACCCTAGGGGATATTTTTGTTGATACCGGCGACAAAAACAATGCTGCAAAATCGATTGAACGATTTCTGAATGCGCTTTTTGGGAGCAACGAAATATCCCCAACGCCCGAAGAATACGGAATGTACCTCGCGAAATCGGCATCGTTGAGATCGCTTGATCTTTCCAGACAGGTGGGCGCTGCCATCTTTTCCGAGGACAACACCGTGATCAGCCTTGGCTCGAACGAAGTTCCCAAGGCAGGAGGCGGCACCTATTGGACCTCCGATGGCGATGCTCGGGATTTCCGTAAGGGCTATGATCCGAACGAATTGAATAAAAGGGAGGTGTTCGCCGACCTAATAAAACGGTTGCTGGAGGACGAGTTCCTCAGCGCCGAGTTGCTCGACCTAAAGACACCACACTTAGTCGTCGAAAAGTTGCTCAATTTAAAAGAAGGCGCGAGCTACAAAGAGTCCAGAGTAATGGATATTATAGAGTATGGCCGAATCATCCATGCTGAGATGTCGGCTATTTGTGATGCAGCTCGAAATGGGCAAAGCATCAGAGGCGGGGTGCTTTATTCGACAACGTTCCCTTGTCATCTTTGCGCCAAACACATTGTGGCGAGCGGGATTGCTGAAGTTGTATATTTGGAGCCGTATCCTAAGAGCTACGCCATGAACCTCCATTCAGACTCTATTAGCCTCACTCAAGAAGCCGACAAAGTTCGCTTTCGGCCTTTTATGGGTGTTTCCCCGACGAGATATCGTGACTTATTCGAGAAGGGAAAAAGGAAAACTCGTGAAGGACGAGCTATGAAGTGGCAGTCCGATCACAGACGCCCTTCGATCGACTATATGTTCTCCCCTTCAAACTTGGCTGAACCTTATGTTTTGGTCGAGCTGTCAAAATTGATACTGGACCGAGAGCAAGGCGAATAGGAATCACGCCGCCGCCAGCGCGTGCAGCACCCGCGCCCAGGAGCGCGTTCCCTTGTGGAAAGACGTGTAGGAATATTTTTCATTCGGCGAATGAATGCGGTCGTCGTCATGGGCGAAGCCGATCATCAGCGAATCCATATTGAGATCGCGCTTGAAACTGCCGACGATCGGGATCGAGCCGCCGCAGCCGGCGAGCACCGCTTCCTTGCCCCATTCTTCGGCGAGCGCGCGGCGCGCGCGATTGAGCGCCTCCGAACCGAAGGGAAGCTGCAGCGCGTTCGACGCGCCATGTGAAAGGAATTCGGCGCTTGCGTCAGCCGGCAGGCGCTCGCGCACGAAGCCGCGGAAGCTTTCGAGAATCGCTTTGGCGTCCTGCTTGCCGACGAGGCGGAACGAAAATTTCGCCGACGCCTGCGCCGGCAACACGGTCTTCGAACCGGCGCCGGTATAGCCGCCGATGATTCCATTCACGTCGCAGGTCGGGCGCGCCCAGATTTGCTCCATGACGCCGCGCCCCGCTTCGCCGCCGACGCGCGTCAATCCGATTTCGGAAAGCCATTTGGCCTCATTGAAGTCGATGGCGCGCCATTGCTCGGCGATGTCTTCTGGAATCTCCGGCACGCCGGCGTAAAAGCCCGGCAGCGTGACCTTTCCATCGGCGTCGTGCAGATCGGCGATGATTTTCGCCAGCACATGAATCGGGTTCAGCACCGGCCCGCCGAACATGCCGGAATGGAGATCGCGGTTCGGCCCTTTGATGATCACCTCTTCCAGCGCCAGTCCGCGCAGCATCACCGTGATCGCCGGCGTCGAGGCGCTCCACATGCTGGTGTCGCAGACGAGCGCGAGATCGGGCGCCGAAAGCTCGTCCTTATTCGCGGCGAGGAAGCCGGGGAGCGAAGGCGAGCCGGTCTCCTCTTCGCCCTCGAACAGAAAGGTGACGTTGCAGGGCAGTCCGCCATTCGCCTCGAAGGCGCGGCAGGCTTCAAGGAAGGTCATCAACTGGCCTTTGTCATCCGAGGCGCCGCGCGCGACGACGTCCTTGCCGTTCTTGCCTTCGGCAAGCCGCGGCGCGAAAGGCTCGCTCTCCCACAATTCCAGCGGGTCCGGCGGCTGCACGTCATAGTGGCCGTAAAACAGCACATGCGGCGCGTCCTTGCGCTTCGCCTTGGCGTGGCCGACGACGATCGGATGGCCCGGCGTCTCGCGCACTTCGGCCGTGTAACCAAGCCCGTTGAGCTGATCCTTGAGCCAGTTCGCGGCGCGCAGACATTGCGCCGCGAAGGCGGGATCGGTCGATACGGAAGGGATGCGCAGAAGATCGAACAGGCGTTCTCGCGAAGCGTCGAGATTGGCGTCTATCGTCGTAAGAACGGCGTCGATCGTGGCCATGAAGTGAGCTCCCCGGTGTGAAGCCGAAATTAGTGCGGATGGGTGACGATGGAAAGGCGCGCGGGCTCTCACCTCCTTCTTGAGCGGGGAGGTCGCGCTGCGTAGCAGCGCGGGTGGGGGTGAAAATAAAGGACGCGAAAAGTCGCACCCCACCCCGGCGCTTCGCGCCGACCCTCTCCATCAAGAAGGGGAGGGTGTTTACACGGGCCGCTTCGGCAAACTTACTCAATCGCTCGGCGCGAGCATTTTCTCCGGCCGCACGATCTCGTCGAATTCGACTTCCGTCACCTTGCCCGACGCCAGCGCCTCCTCCTTCAAGCTCGTGCCATTGTGATGAGCGGCGCGGGCGATCTTGGAGGCCGCGTCATAGCCGATTTTCGGCGCGAGCGCGGTGACGAGCATCAGCGAACGGTCTAGGAAGCGCTTGATGTTGGCTTCGTCGGCTTCGATCCCGTCGACGCAGCGGGCGACGAAACTGTCGATGCCGTCGGCGAGCAGGATGGTCGATTCGAGCAGCGCGAAGCCGACGACGGGCTTCAACACATTGAGTTCGAGATGGCCCTGCGAAGCGGCGAAGGTGATCGTCGCGTTGTTGCCGAAAACGCGGGTGCACACCATGGTCAGCGATTCGACCTGAGTCGGATTGACCTTGCCGGGCATGATCGAGGAGCCCGGCTCGTTTTCCGGAAGCTTCAGTTCTCCAAAACCGGCGCGCGGTCCGGAGCCGAGCAGGCGAATGTCGCAGGCGATCTTATAAAGACCCGACGCCAGCGCGTTGAGCGCGCCATGGGCGAAGACGATCGCGTCATGGGTCGCGAGCGCCTCGAATTTGTTGGGCGCGGAGACGAAAGGCAGTCCGGTCTGTTCGGCGACGTCGGCGGCGACCTCTTCGCCAAAGCCTTTGAAGCTGTTGACGCCGGTGCCCACCGCCGTTCCGCCCTGCGCAAGCTGCAGAAGATCGGCGAGCGTCGTTCTGATGCGCCGTTTCGCGTTTTCGGCCTGCGCCGCATAGCCGGAAAATTCCTGGCCGAGCGTCACTGGCGTCGCATCCTGCAGATGGGTGCGGCCGATTTTGATGATATTGGCGAATTCCACCGCCTTGGCGTTGAGGGCGATATGCAGCCGCTCGACGGCGGGCAGCAGCCGACCTGAAATCGTCGTTGCGCCGGCGATGTGCATCGCGGTGGGGAAACTGTCGTTCGACGACTGACCGAGATTGACGTGATCGTTGGGATGAACCGGCGATTTCGAGCCGCGCGGCGCGCCCAGCATTTCATTGGCGCGATTGGCGATGACCTCGTTGACGTTCATGTTCGTCTGGGTGCCGGAGCCGGTCTGCCAGACGACGAGCGGAAAATGTTCGTCGAGCTTGCCGTCGATCACTTCGCGCGCGGCGGCCTCGATGGCGTCGGCGATTTTCGGGTCTAAGAGGCCTTTCCTGGCGTTGACCTTGGCGGCGGCGAGCTTGATGCGCGCCAGCGCATGCACGATTTCAATCGGCATGAGATCGCCGCCGATCGGAAAATTTTCGCGCGAACGTTCGGTCTGCGCGCCCCAATAGGCCCAGGTCGGCACGGCGATGTCGCCAAAGGAGTCGCGTTCAATTCTTCTATCTTCGGTCATCGGCTCGCTCGCATCAAAAGGCGCGTTGCGCGCGCTTTCCTATGCGGCATTTCCGACGAGCGTTCAATCGCGCGAGACTTCCGAGAGCTGCTCGGCGGCGATCCATTCGCGCCGCTCGGCGGACGGCGGCGACGAGATGAGTTCGGAGAGTCGATTGCGCGCGCGGTTCACCCGGCTTTTCATCGTGCCCGGCGCGCAGCCGCAAATTTCCGCGGCTTCCTCGTAGGACAGGCCGGAGGCGGCGACGAGGATCAGCGCTTCGCGCTGATCGAGCGGCAGCTTCTGCATCGCGTCGCGAAAGTCGAGAAAGTCCATATGCGCGTGCTGCGACTCTGGCGCGACCAGGCGCGCCGCGATGACGCCGTCAGGATCCGGCGCTTCGCGTCGACGCTTGCGATATTCGCTGTAGTAGATGTTGCGCAGGATGGTGAACAGCCAGGCGGTGAGATTGGTGCCTTCCGAGAAGGTCGCGAGATTTCCCCAGGCTTTGACCAGCGTTTCCTGAACAAGATCGTCGGCGCGATCGGAGTTTCCGCAAATCGACACGGCGAACGCGCGCAGGCTCGGGATGGCCGAGATCAGCTCAGCCTTCAATCCCTGTCCTGCTGAATGCGCTTCTTCGCTCGCCGTCACTCACTCTTCCTCGGCGCGTTTGACGTCGCCGAAGAGGATAGCACATTCGTTTCGAGTTGGTTCAAAAGTTTCAGAAACCGATCGGGAACCGGTTGAGCCACAACGTCGTCGTAAAGGTTGCGAAGCTCCTTTCCGATGGAGTCTTGGAATTCCACGGACTGCCTCCGTTGTACCGGCTTGGCGCCGCATCGCGCCTCCGCACTCCCTCGGCGTCGATCGCCGAATTCGTCACGCGTCATTACCCATCCTGCAAACGTCTCCAGCCTGCGAGGGCCGGGTCTCGGAGAATACCGCCCGTCGCCCGCGAAACCATCGTCCTCTGCTTTCGCGCGCGCAACTATATTCTCCGGATTCTTGTTCCCCATGGAGCCCTCTATTTTAATATGCATGATTTCTGGAGCCGCCGCGTTATAGTGCGCCGCAAGGACGATAGGCAAAACGCGCCGCTGAAGGATTGGTTCCCTAAAATGCCAAGCAGTTTTGACCCATTGTCCAAGTTTTGAATCGGCTTAGCTCGCACCCGTCTCCTTCGGGAGGCCCGATGCTGCTGGAGTTGTAAGGCATGTCGGCATCAAAGGAAATTTCCGCGCACATACCCTATTTGAGACGCTTTGCGCGCGCATTGGTCGGCGACCGGGAGGGGGGCGACGCCTATGTTTTAGCCACTCTCGAAACCGTCGTCGCGGAGCCCGGCCGAATCTCTGATTCAGAAGATCTGCGCGTCGCTGTTTACCGTTTGTTCCTTAACGTCTGGGCGGCGTCGCCGATCAACGCCCACATCGACCGTTCGGGCGCGCTGGAGGAAAATGGCCGCCGCAACCTCGAGGCGATTTCGCTGAAGCCGAGAATCGCCTTTTTGCTGCAGGCGCTTGAAGGATTCGATCTCGACCAGATTGGGCAGACCCTGCAAATTTCGGAGCGCGAGGCTGGCACCCTGATTGAGGCCGCAAATGGCGAAATCGCCGACCAGATCGCGACGGATGTGCTGATCATCGAGGATGAGCCGCTGATCGCGCATGATCTGAGGAGCATCGTCGAAGAGCTCGGCCACCGCGTCGTCGGCATGCCGCGCACCCACGCCGAGGCGGTCGCGGCCATAAAGGAGAGCAGTCCGGGGCTGATTCTCGCCGACATTCAGCTCGCCGACGGCAGTTCGGGACTCGACGCCGTCAATGAAATTCTCAGCTCGCTTTCGACGCCGGTGATTTTCGTCACCGCCTATCCCGAGCGATTTTTGACTGGCGAACCGCCAGAGCCGGCCTTTCTGATCGCTAAGCCCTTCAACGTCGAGAGTCTCAAGGCGGTCATCAGCCAGGCGCTGTTTTTCGACCGGCGCGCCGGCCGACGTGAGCGGACTGCGCCGTGGGTCGGCATGTGAGGACTTGATCTGATTGGCATTATTCTACTTTTTGCGACCGCATCCCTCCCGGAGACATCGATCCGGGCGCCCGAGATAAATCGTCGCGGCCTAGAAACAATGGCCGCTGCGGCGAGTTATAGGCATAGGCGCTGGGGGAATTGTGAGGCGGCCCATGGAGGAGATGAAGAAATCCAGTCGCGGCTTCGCGTCTATGGATCCCGAAAAACAGCGCGCGATTGCGCGTAAAGGCGGACAAAGCGTTCCTGACGAAAAACGTAGTTTTTCGCAGAACCCCGATCTTGCCGCCCGCGCAGGGCGCAAGGGGGGTCAGAGCGTGAATCCGGCCAAACGGAGCTTCTCGCGCGACCACGCGTTGGCTTCCGAGGCCGGCCGCAAGGGCGGACACGCCTCGCACGGAGGCGGCGCCCAAAAACGTAGCGCGCCGCTCTAAGAGCGGCGCGAACCTTATGCGGCGAAGGGTTTTGAGCGCTGCGCGATGAGCGAATAAAGCGCGTCGTCGTCGCGCGTGCTGCGCATTGTCGCCACGAGACCCTGGTCCCGCAACATCCTGGCGGCGCAGGCGAGCGCCTTCAGATGGTCGGCCCCCGAACTCTCCGGCGTGAGTATCATAAAGACGAGATCGACCGGCGCGCCGTCGAGCGAGCTGAAGTCGACAGGCCGGTCAAGCCGGCCGAAGACCCCGCAAATTCCCTTTAATTTTGAGAGCTTGCCGTGCGGAATGGCGATGCCGTCGCCGATCCCCGTCGAGCCCAGTCGCTCGCGGTGTAGAAGCGCATCGAAAATCTCGCGCGCCGGCAGCCCGCAAATTTTCGCGGCCCTGTCGCTGAGCTCCTGGAGAAGATGCTTTTTCGTCGTCGCCTTCAGCGAGGCGCACACCGAATCCGGCGAAACCAAGTCCGTTGGCCGCATGCGACGGTCATCCTGCTTCTCATCGGAGGTCTAGGGCCGCTAAGGGCTCTGACCATCCTTGAAATTTCAACGTCTCGCTATTTTCGCCAAAATCCGAAGGGACATGGGAAAATGGCAAGATACATGCCGAGAAGGCCCTTATTATGGCCCCCCTGCGACGTTTTTTCCGTCAGTCGGTCCGTCAGCGCCCGTCCCCCTCGGATGCGGGCGTGTCGATCCAGCCGATCGTCTCGTCGCCGCGCCGATAGACCACATTCACGCGGCCAGTGTTGGCGTGCCGAAACACCACGACAGGCGCGCCGGTAAGGTCAAGGTCGAGCACCGCCGCCGAAACCGACAGACGGCGCAAGTGGGTGGTCGATTCGACGATGATCGCCGGGCTGAACTCAGCCGGCGCGTCGATTTCCTGGTCGGGCGCCTCGATCACATGATGGGCGACGACCTCCGCCTGAGCGCCCTCGCCTGCGCCATGGCCATGTTCGTGATGGCTTTTGAGCCGGCTCTTATAGCGGCGCAGGCGCTTCTCGATGCGCTCCGCCGCCTGATCGAAACAGGCGTAAGGCTCCTGCGCGCGGCCGTCGGCCTGCAGCACGATTCCAGAGGCGAGATGCAGGCTGCAGTCGGCCCGATAGCCCGAGCCCTCGGGCGAGATGGTGACGTGACCGGCGACGCGGCCGTCGAAATATTTGGCCGCCGCCGTCTCCAGCCTCTGTGTCACATGGACGCGCAGGGCTTCGCCGATGCTGATGTTCTTACCGGAGACCCTAAGAGACATATTCCAATCCGAACTTTCTTTGCGAGCGCCGTTTCGGTCGCGGAAAAAACGGCCGCGCGCCTGCCGCGCCGCCGTCGGACTAACCGCTTGATGCGCCATCCGCCCTGAAACTTCCGCCGAAGGCGTCGGCGGATCGCCGACAGTCTGGCCAAAGAGCGGAAATTGCGCGCAGCGTTAGAAGCCCCGGCGCGCGAAGTCAATGGAGTCTTCTGTTTGGCGCGGCTGTCTGGCGCGGCCTGCCGTGCGGCCGATCACACATTAGTGGGCTGTGATACGCGTCTGCGCAAGCTTGGCGCGGCGGCGATCGACCGAAGACGGAATCCGCAGGCTGTCGCGGTATTTTGCAACCGTGCGCCGAGCAATGTCGATGTCGTTCGCCTTCAACCGCTCGACGATGGCGTCGTCCGAGAGAATGTCGTCTGGCGTCTCGCGATCGATCATCTGTTTGATGCGAAAGCGCACCGCTTCGGCCGAATGCGCCGCTCCGCCACTCGTCGTCGCGATCGAGGCGGAGAAGAAATATTTGAGTTCGAACACACCGCGCGGAGTCATCATATATTTGTTCGACGTGACCCTCGATACTGTCGATTCATGCATACCGATCGCGTCGGCGACCGTACGCAAGTTCAGCGGACGCAGATGTTCGACGCCATGCGTCAGGAAGGCGTCCTGCAGCCGCACGATTTCTGAGGCGACGCGCAGAATGGTGCGGGCGCGCTGCTCGAGGCTCTTGGTTAGCCAATTGGCGTTCTGAAGACAGTTCGAAATGAAGCTCTTGTCCGTGGCGCCGGTGGCGGTGGCGCTGACCTGCGCCGCATAACTGTGGTTGACCAAGACCCGCGGCAGCGCATCGACATTGAGTTCGACGTTCCAGCCGCCGTCAGCCGCCGCGCGCACGATGACGTCGGCGACCAGCGGCTGGATCGGCGCGCCGCCGAAGGCGCGGCCCGGCTTGGGCTCCAGCCGGCGCAGCTCCGTAGCCATGTCGACAATGTCTTCGTGGTCGACGCCACAAAGCTTGGCGAGCTGTGCAAAATCGCGGCGCGCGACGAGCGGCAGATTGGCGATGAACGCCTGCATCGCCGGATCATAGCGGTCGCGCTCCTTGAGCTGGATCGCGAGACACTCCGCCAGATCGCGCGCGCCGACCCCGGAAGGGTCGAAGGTCTGGATGATCGCCAGCACGCGTTCGGCCTCCGCAATGTCGGCCTCGAGCCGCGCGGCGATCTCGCCTAAATCCTCGCGCAGATAGCCGCTTTCGTCGATCCCGTCGATGACCGACTGGCCGATGAATCGATGACGCGGATCGGCGCAGGCGAGCGCCAGCTGTTCGGCGAGATGCTCGTGCAGATTCTGCCGATCGGCGATATAGGCTTCGAGATTGGGCGCTTCGCCGTCGGCCGACCCGCCGCCGGCGGCGCCCGTCCATGATGTGGCGGAAAGTCCTGCGCCGTCAGGGGCTTCATCGCGCGCACGGTCGCCGACCGCCGGACCCTCGGCTTCGAATGCGTTGCTCATGTCGGCGCCAAGATCCGCGGAGAGCGTGGCGGAGTCGACGGCAAGTTCTTGGCGGGCCCAGTCGCCTTCCTGAGGCCCCTCAAATCCGTCCGCGGCGCTCGATTCGTCGCTGCCGGGGGACTCAGCCGCGTCAACGCCGCCGTCGCCTTCCTGCGCCTCAAGCAGCGGATTGCGCTCGAGTTCATCATGCAAAAAGGCGGCAAGCTCAACATTCGAGAACTGCAGCAGCTTGATCGCCTGCAGCAGCTGCGGGGTCATCACCAGGGCCTGGCCCTGACGCATCATCAATTTGGTGGAAATCGCCATTTCGCCCGACCCACTCGAACGCCATGGTCCGCCTTTTAGCGGCCCGATTTTTGCTTATAGCACTTAGACTATGCGCGCGCAGGGTCAAAAAAGCAGCGCGCGGCCGGGCAAAATGCCCAAGCGCTAATCATTGATGCGGGCAATCCCCGGCGGGCGGGCGGACCTTAAAAAACAGCGTCATAGGGACGCTACATGCGGAAATCTTCGCCAAGATAAATGCGCCGAACGTCCGGATTGGCGACGATTTCCTCGGGCGCGCCTTCGGTCAGCACATGGCCATTGTAAATAATATACGCACGGTCGGTAAGACCGAGCGTTTCGCGGACGCTGTGATCGGTGATGAGCACGCCGATGCCGCGCGCCTTCAGATGCCGCACGAGGTCCTGGATGCCGCCGACGGCGATCGGATCGATGCCGGCGAAAGGCTCGTCGAGCAGCATGAAGGACGGATGGCCGGCGAGCGCGCGGGCGATCTCGCATCGCCGCCTTTCGCCGCCCGACAGCGCCACGGCCGGCGTGTGGCGCATGCGGGTAAGGCGGAATTCTTCCAAAAGCGCCTCGAGCTCCTCCTCGCGCTTCTTGGCGTCCGGCTGAGTGATCTCGAGCACGGCGCGGATATTGTCCTCGACCGACAGGCCCCGGAACACCGAGGCCTCCTGCGGCAGATAGCCGATTCCAAGCCGTGCGCGGCGATACATGGGCAGCGGCGTCACGTCGTAGCCGTCGAGCGAAATCACGCCCCGGTCGGGCTTCACCAGCCCGGTGATCATATAAAAGACCGTGGTCTTGCCGGCGCCGTTCGGGCCCAGCAGGCCGACCGCCTCGCCGCGCGCGACATGCAGGCTCACATCTTCCACGACGCGGCGCGACTTATAGGATTTCGCCAGATTATGGACCGACAGCAGGCCCTGGCCGTCGAATCCGGCGGGCTCCCGGTAGGCGGAATGCGGCTCGAAGCCCGCCGGCTCGTCCCGTTGGGGCGCAGGCGCGGCTCCCCAGAAACTTTTGTCGCGCGCGGCTTCTTCAGTGTCGGCGCCTAGATTTTGGGCGCCAGCGTCGAGCCATTGGCTTTCGGCGATTTCGTCCGGCTTCCGCGATCGGCGGACGCCTTCGGCGAGCCGCGCCAGCGATCGGCCGGCGGCGCGAAAACGCGTCGAAAGGGTGGAAATATAGCTCAAGCGCGCCTTGTCCGTCGCTTCGGGCATCGAGGGTTTGGAAGCGTCAACCGCGCTCTCTCCGACGAGCGCCGCTTCGAAGATATGTGGTGCGCCTCGCCTCGCCGCGAGTCGCCATCAAGCCCAAGGGCGTTTAGCTGCGGCCTGCTTTTCATATTCGCCAATCTTGTCGGCCTTTTGGAGCGTCAGACCAATGTCGTCGAGTCCGTTCAGCAGACAATGCTTGCGAAACGGATCAATCTCGAATGCGATCACGCCCCCGTCGGGCCCGCGAATCTCCTGCGCTTCAAGGTCGATGGTCAAGGTGGCGTTTGCGCCGCGGCTGGCGTCGTCCATGAGCTTGTCGAGATCCGACCGGCCGACCGTGATCGGCAAAATGCCGTTCTTGAAGCAATTGTTGTAGAAAATGTCGGCGAAGCTCGTCGAGATCACGCAGCGGACGCCGAAGTCGAGCAGCGCCCAGGGGGCGTGCTCGCGCGACGAGCCGCAGCCGAAATTGTCGCCGGCGACGAGAATGCTGGCCTGGCGGTAAGCCGGCCGGTTCAACACGAAATCGGGGTTTTCGGAGCCGTCGTCGCGATAGCGCATCTCCGAAAACAGGCCCGTGCCGAGGCCGGTGCGCTGAATGGTTTTGAGATATTGCTTGGGAATGATCATGTCCGTATCGACGTTCATGATCGGCAGCGGCGCGGCGACGCCGACAAGCTTGACGAATTTTTCCATTTTCCTCGGGCCTGGGGCGACAGCGCCCCGGGGGCCCATGTAGCAAATCGGCCGGTCGGCCGCAAAGCGCCGCTCGCTCGGGGCCCGCCCGACCGCTCGCGCAGGCGCGCGGCCTTCTGCTAGCATGTCAAAAATACGTGCCATGTTGCCCTTGAGATGATCCTGCAGCATCTGATCCCGCAGAACTATAATTGGCCGGTCGAAGCGGTCGGCTATCTCGCCGCCGCGGCGAGCGTGTTCGTCTATGTGTCGAACACCATGATCCCCTTGCGCATCGCGGCGATCCTCGCCAATGCGCTGTTCGCCGGCTACTTCTTTCTCAAGGGGCTCTACCCGCTCTTCGCGCTCAACGCCTTTCTCGTGCCGGTCAATGTCGTGCGGCTTCGACAGATGCGGCGCCTCGTCCAGGATATTCGCGCCGCCGCCTCCGAGGATTTCGATTTCGAATGGCTGCGCCCCTATATGAAGCCGCTCAAACTTTCCGAAGGCTTCGTCCTGCATCGCAAGGGCGATTTGTCGGAGGAAGCCTATCTCTTGGTGCGCGGCGACATCCATCTGCGCGAGCCGGATGTGACGCTGAAGCCCGGCGCGCTATTTGGCGAGATGGGCATGTTCACCAATGAAAATCGCCGCACCGCCACCGCCGTCGCCGCGACCGACGTCGAACTTCTCTGCGTGCGCTACGACGAATTGCTCCAGCTCGCGGCGCAGACGCCCCAATTCGGCTTTTATCTGATGCGGCTCATGGTTCGGCGCATGCAGCACAATGTCGAGCTCGCCCGCTCCGGCAAGGGGTGAACGCGCACTTCAATCCCATGCGCGTCGTGCCCGCGCTTGTCGCGGGGGTCCACGCCGACGGTTTCGGCAATGCCTAAAAGCCTGTATCACGCGTCTCTGACCGGGGATTGCGCAGCATCCCGGCCATGACGAACTCGAAGGCGTCAGAAAAAGAGAATGTCCCATAAAGTCTACCCCGTTCCGGACGACTGGAAGAAAAACGCGCGCATCGACGACGAGAGCTACCGCCGGCTCTATGAGCTTTCGATCAAAGACCCGGACGGCTTCTGGGCCGAGCAGGCGCAGCGCATCGACTGGATCACGCCCTTCTCAAAAGTGAAGCGCACCAGCTTCGACACGCATAATGTCTCGATACGCTGGTTCGAGGACGGCACGACCAATGTCGCGATGAATTGCATTGACCGGCATCTGCCGGCGCGCGCTAACAAAGTCGCGATCATCTGGGAAGGCGACGAACCTTCCGTCTCGCGCCACATCACTTACGCCGAACTGCACGAACATGTTTGCCGCTTCGCCAATGTGCTCAAGAGTCACGGCGTCAAGAAAGGCGACCGCGTCACCATCTATCTGCCGATGATTCCCGAGGCCGCCTTCGCCATGCTCGCCTGCGCGCGCATCGGCGCGATTCATTCGGTGGTGTTTGGCGGCTTCTCGCCTGATTCGCTCGCCGGACGCATCGCGGATGCGGATTCCAATGTCATCATCACCGCCGATGAAGGCCTGCGCGGCGGTAAGAAAATTCCGCTGAAAGCAAACGTCGACGCGGCGCTCGACAAGGTTTCCGCAAAAACGGTCATCGTCGTGACGCGCACCGGCGCCGACGTCGACATGCAGCCCGGCCGCGACTTCCGCTATGAGGAAGAAGCGGCGCGCGTCCACGCCGATTGTCCCTATGCCGAGATGGACGCGGAAGACCCGCTGTTCATTCTTTACACGTCGGGCTCGACCGGCAAGCCGAAAGGCGCGCTGCATACGACGGGCGGCTATCTCGTTTACGCGTCGCTCACCCATGAACTCGTCTTCGACTATCGCGAGGGCGACGTCTATTGGTGCACGGCCGACGTCGGCTGGGTGACCGGCCACAGCTATATCGTCTATGGCCCGCTCGCCAATGGCGCGACGACGCTGATGTTCGAAGGCGTGCCGAACTATCCGAGCGTGTCGCGCTTCTGGGAGATCGTCGACAAGCACAAGGTGGATATTTTCTACACGGCGCCGACGGCGATTCGCGCGCTGATGGCGGCGGGCGAGGGGCCGGTGAAGAAGACCAGCCGCAAGTCGCTGCGCTTGCTTGGCTCCGTCGGCGAGCCGATCAATCCGGAAGCCTGGGAATGGTATCACCGGGTCGTCGGCGAAGGCCGCTGCCCGATCGTCGACACCTGGTGGCAGACCGAGACCGGCGGCGTGCTGATCTCGCCGCTGCCGGGCGCGATCGATCTGAAGCCCGGCTCGGCGACGCGGCCCTTCTTCGGCGTCGTTCCCGAAATCGTCGATCCGCTCGGCAATGTGCTCGAAGGCCAATGCGAAGGCCTGCTCGTGATCGCCGATTCATGGCCGGGACAGATGCGCACCGTCTATGGCGACCACGACCGTTTCGCGCAGACCTATTTCTCCGCATATCCTGGCAAATATTTCACCGGCGACGGCGCCCGGCGCGATTCAGATGGCTACTACTGGATTACCGGCCGCGTCGACGACGTGATCAATGTCTCGGGCCATCGCCTCGGCACGGCGGAAGTCGAAAGCGCGCTCGTCGCGCATGAGAAAGTGTCGGAAGCCGCCGTCGTCGGCTATCCGCACGACATCAAGGGGCAGGGCATCTACGCCTTCGTCACGCTCAATCAGGACGTGACGCCGAGCGAACATCTGCGCAAGGAACTGGTGCATTGGGTGCGCCAAGAGATCGGTGCGATCGCCACGCCTGACATCGTGCAATTTGCGCCGGGCCTGCCGAAGACGCGCTCGGGCAAGATCATGCGGCGCATTCTGCGCAAGATCGCGGAAGGCGAGTTCGGCGCGCTGGGAGATACGTCGACGCTCGCCGATCCGGGCGTGGTGGAGGAGCTGGTGAGGGAGCGGCCGGGGAAGCCCTGTTGACAGCGTCCGACCGTTTTGATGTAACCGTCCCCATGGGGAAGCGATCTCCCCACGAGGCGACATGCCCAAGAATCGCGTCCGGTTTTTCACCAAGGGCGCATCATGTCGTCTATCAACGCCATCTCTCCTGATAAGCTCGCCCGCCTGATTGGCGTCCCGCATTGTGCGACAGACGAGCCGCACAACCGGCCGGCGACCAAGTCGGCAAAAACGCCATGAACGCGCCGACGAGAATTCAGGCGGCGGATCACGGGGTGTCGTTACGCGAGGCGTTGCGCGTTTGGACGCGCATCGCCCTGCTGAGCTTTGGCGGTCCCGCCGGCCAAATCGCGCTGATGCACAAGATTCTGGTCGAGGACAAGCGTTGGCTTTCGGAAAGCCGGTTCCTGCACGCGCTCAACTACTGCATGCTCCTGCCCGGCCCGGAGGCGCAGCAACTCGCCACTTATGTCGGCTGGCTGATGCACGGGACGTTCGGCGGCGTAATGGCGGGAGGACTGTTCGTCCTCCCCGGCGCCGCGGCGATCATGGCGCTCAGCATCGTCTATGCGCTGTTCGGCGAGGTCGGCTTCATCGCGGCGGCGTTTTTTGGGCTGAAGGCCGCCGTTCTGGCGATCGTCGTTCAGGCGGTGATCCGGGTCGGGAGGCGGGCGCTCGGGAATCGCCTGTTGCAAGGGCTCGCCGCCGCCGCCTTTGCCGCCATATTCTTTTTCGACGTGTCCTTTCCTATCATCGTCTTGGCCGCAGGACTGATTGGCTATGTCGGCGGCAAGGCGCGCCTGCAACAATTCGCCGGGGGCGGCCACGGGACGACCAAGGGTGCGGAACGCGACAGCCTGCTCGGCGATGCGCTCCCCGGCCATGCAAGCGCTTCGACCGCACAAACGCTGAAAGTCGCCGCCATTTGGCTGTTGCTATGGCTGGTTCCCGTCGCCGCGCTTTTGCTGACGCTCGGCCCCACCAACGTCTACAGCCAAATCGCGGTTTTCTTCAGCAAGATGGCGATGGTGACTTTTGGCGGCGCTTACGCCGTGCTGGCGTATGTCGCGCAACAGGCGGTCGAGAATTTTCATTGGCTGCGATCCGGCGAAATGCTCGATGGACTCGGCATGGCCGAAACGACGCCCGGCCCTTTGGTGATCGTGCTGCAATTCGTCGGCTTTCTTGCAGCCTATCGGGACCCGGGCGTTCTCCCTCCGCTGCTCGCAGGCGCGCTCGGCGGCCTGCTGACGACGTGGGTAACCTTCGCGCCCTGCTTCCTGTGGATTTTCCTCGGCGCGCCGTTCGTCGAAAGACTGCGCGGCGATTGGGCCCTCGCCGGAGCGCTCGCGGCCATCAAGGCGGCGGTTGTCGGCGTCATCCTCAATCTGGCGATCTGGTTCGCCGTCCATGTCCTATTTCGCGAGACGATTCCGATCCACGGTTTTGGCCTCTCGTTCGAAGTCCCCGCGCTTTCGAGCGTTGACGCCCTCGCGCTGCTTCTTGCAACCGGCGCGGCGCTGGCGCTGTTTCGCGTCGACCTCAGCATCCCGCGCACGCTCGCCATTTGCACGGCGGCGGGGGTTCTGCTGTTCCTTATCGGAGCAACGCCGGCGACGGCGGCGCATTGTGAGAAACGCCGCGAGAGTTTCGCCCGCGACTTAAGAGAATGCGAGCCCTTCCAACAATTACGCATGAAAATGTCGAAGACCAAGAGGAGGCCCAGCATGACGCCCGAATTCGATCGTAGAAACTTCATTGGCGCCGCGGCGACGGCGGGCATGGCGCTTGCTGCAGGCTCCGCGCAAGCGGAGGAAAAGAGCGGCGCGGTCAAGAAGACAATCGTTCATTCGCCAAAGCCGCTGCCATTCGAGCCGAAAAGCATAAAGGGCTTTTCAGAAAAAATTCTCCTTTCGCATTACGAGAACAATTACATCGGCGCGGTCAAACGATTGAACGCGATCGCGGAACAACTCGCCGATCTCGATTTCGACAAAGCGCCGGGATTCCTCGTCAATGGGCTGAAGCGCGAAGAATTGATCGCGACCAACTCCATGATCCTGCATGAGGTCTATTTTGCCGGGCTGGGCGAGATGAGCAAGCCGGGCCCTTCGTTGAACGAAGCGATCGAACGCGACTTCGGCTCCTTCGATCGTTGGCGGTCGGAATTCGCGGCAGTCGGCAAGGCGCTTGGCGGAGGCTCGGGCTGGGTCATTCTCGCCTATGATAAGCACGGCGAGCGGCTCGTTAACTCATGGGCCAGCGATCACACGCAGACCATCGCCGGCGGCGATCCGGTGCTCGTCCTCGATATGTTCGAGCACGCCTATCAGATGGATTACGGAGCCAAGGCCGGCGATTATGTGAAGGCGGTCATGGCGACGACCAACTGGTCCAACGCCGATCGCCTGTTCGAGAAATATAGCAAACTTTGATAGCCGCGAGAGAAGCCCGCGCCGGGACTGCCGAAGACGCGCTCGGGCAAGATCATGCGGCGCATTTTGCGCAAGATCGCCGAAGGGGAATTTGGCTCGCTGGGAGATACATCGACGCTGGCGGACCCGGGGGTCGTGGAGGAGTTGGTGCGGGGGCGTAGATCTCCACGCTTTTAAATTGCGTCAGCGCCCCACACGCTGCGCCGCCAAATCAATCCATGCCCCTAGGTTTTTGTTTCCGATTTGTAGAACGAAGTCATATTCACTCGCACCGGTGGAAAGGGGCCTCACGTATCCGACGTCGGGAGCGGAGAGGTATTTTGGAAGGGTGACAGGGAGCTGGTAGTCTCCATAAGGCCACCATTCCCACGCCATTTCACCTGTCAGGTAATTTTTCAAAACGTGTCTTTTTTCGTAAAGATAAAAGTTGCCCTCCGGCGCACGAAACACACCAAGCAAATGCAGAGGGTTGAAACCCAGGGGGTGCGCTTTTAGTTCCCGATGGTGATTGAGATTATTCAGGTGGACGGCCAAAAGGCCACGTTCGTCAACCACCGACCGTGCTATTTCGTACTTAACCCACCGGCGGGACCAAGTCTCAGTACCTACAAGCACACAAACAGCGGAAGTGTTTTGCACTCCTTCTCTGATAAGTGTTTTGACGGCCTCGTCCCCTTCCGCCTTCTTACTTTCCCATAAGCCGCTGTCATAGAAGCTTCGAATAAGCGCGCTGTCTGGATGATCAATTTTCCAAACGTTGCGCACGTTGTTAACGCGCATGATGTCGTCGTAATGGAACGAAAAGAAAACTCTGCGCTTCGTGCTTTGTGTCGGTATACCCAGCAAGGCTGCTGCTAGGGCTCGGACTCATAACCAATAGCTGACGGTGGCGGCGAGGCAAACGGCGGCGAGGAAGTTGGCTGCGTTTCGGTCATAGCGCGTGGCGACGCGTCGGAAGTCCTTTAATCG
>JALHNQ010000059.1 GCA_022843405.1 Methylocystis sp.
AGGCGGACTCTGTGGTGGCGGCGGCGGCGGCGGCGGCGCGTCGCGCAACGGCGCGGCGTCCGGCGCTGGCGGCGCAGGTGGCGCCGGTTACGCGATCATCTTCGAATTCTTCTGATTCAGGGCGCCACTGCGCGCCTCACTGACGAAGAGCCATCGGCGCTTTTTCGACTCGCATCGAGCCGAAGGGAGCGCTGCGACGTCAACGCGCGAGCTTTACGAGCGCGCGCATCAGCAAACCCATTCGACGAAACTAAAAAGGAGTCGGCCCATGGCCTTCGCCGTGAAGAATCACGTCCTGCATCTAGACGACAAGCCTGTCGCACTAAAGCCGACGCCCAACGTCGGCGGCGTTCTGAAGCCCTCGCTGCTGATCATGCATTACACCGCGTCTCAGTCGGCGAAAGGCGCGATTTCTTGGCTGTGCAATCCAAACGCAAAAGCCTCCGCGCATCTCGTGATCGATCTCGACGGAACGGCGACTCAGCTTGCGCCTTTCAATCGCGTCGCATGGCACGCCGGCAAAAGCATTTGGAAGCGGCGCGCAAACTGCAACGCCTTTTCGATCGGCATTGAGCTCACCAACCCCGGTCCGTTGACGAAGCTCGCCAATGGCAAATTCGCCGACGTCAACGGAAGAAACGTGCCGGCGAGTCAGGTGGCGATGCTCGCGCACAAATTGGACAGAGGCGCGCAGAAGCCCTGGATGATCTATCCCGCCGCTCAAATTTCTGCCGCCGTGGATATCGCGAAAGCGCTCTGCCAGACCTACGGCATCGCCGAAATCGCCGGTCACGACGACATCGCGCCGACGCGCAAGCGCGATCCCGGCCCCGCCTTCGCCATGGACTCATTCGTCTCGCGAGTCCTCGGCCGCAAGTGAACCCGCGCCGGCGGCTTTCCGGCATCACGAAAGGAAACTCAACATGCAAGGCTATCGCACATACATTGCGGCGGGACTTGTCGCGCTTTTCGGCGCGCTCGCCGCGACCGACTGGATCGCTTTCCTCAGCGATCCGAAGGCGGGCGCCGTCGCGGTCGGATCGGCGGCGTTGATGGCGATCATGCGCAGCATCACCTCGACGCCGCCCGGAACAGCCTGACATGTCGAAGCTGACTGAGTTCGGTCTCGTCGTCGTCGCTGGCGTCGTCGTCTATGCGCTGGGACGCGCCATGCTCGCGCGACTCGTCGCCAGCGGCGGGGACAAGGAAAAGGCGCGTCGCGAAAAAGCGGATTTGCGGGCTGCGAAGCAGCAGGCGGAAATCATGGTTGAGCGCAGGAGCGTGGAAAATGTTTCGCAAGATCTCGATCTTGGGCGCTTTTAGCATCGCTCTTGCCGCGTGCCAGTCGACGGGCGGCGGCTGTCCGCCGCTCGTCGCTTATTCGCTTGAAGAGCAGAAAATCGCGGCGAAGCAGTTGCGCGCCTTGCCCAAGGACACGCCTCTCGCCGCGATGATCGTCGATTACAAGAAAACGCGAGACGCGTGCCGAGCGTCGGGAAGCTGAGCGCGGCGGGGTCGCGACTATTCATTGCGCGTTCATGGCTTTCGGCCGAATATGCGGCGGGGAGAGGCGCATGCCGGCCGCCGGATGTTTTGCAAGACGGGCGTTCGCCGTCGCCGTCCTCGCGGCGACGGCCGCCTCCGGTTGCGCCGCGCACGCCGAAGCGCCCCCGCCGGCGCATATGCAATGTTTCACCATGGCGCAGGCGCGCGGCAAAATCGAAGCGCATAAGCTCGCCGATCCGTTCCGCAGCATGCGGGAGGCGGCCCTGCGGCTGCAAGGCGAACCGCTCGGCGCGAGGCTGTGTCAAGTCGACGAAGGACTTATCTATGAGATCAGCCTGCTGCGCCGCGATGGTCATATTGTCAAAATCCATGTCGACGCGTTCAGCGGCCGGGCTCATTCCGGCGCTCTAGGCGACTGAGCGTCAAGCATGCAGGGAGGACGCATTGCGGCTGCTCGTCATTGAAGACGACAAGGATTTGAACCGCCAGATCGTTCGCGCGCTCGAACAATCGGGCTATGCGGTGGACCGCGCCTTCGACGGCGAGGAAGGTTGGCATCTCGGCGAGACGGAGCCCTACGACGCCGTCGTTCTCGACATCGGCCTGCCAAAGAAGGACGGCGTGACCATTCTCGAGGAATGGCGCGCGGCCGGCCGCGACATGCCGGTGCTGATCCTGACCGCCCGCGACCGCTGGAGCGACAAGGTGCAAGGCTTCGACGCCGGCGCCGACGATTACGTCGCCAAGCCTTTCCACATGGAGGAAGTGCTGGCGCGCATCCGCGCCCTGCTGCGCCGCGCCACCGGCCATGCGACGAATGAGATCGTCTGCGGCGCGGTCCGACTCGACACCAAGGCCGGCCGCGTCGTCGTCGATGGCGCGCCGGTGAAGCTCACTTCACATGAATACCGGCTGCTCGCCTATCTGATGCATCACAGCGGACGCGTGGTGTCGCGCAGCGAAATCATTGAGCATTTATACGATCAGGATTTCGATCGCGACTCCAACACGATCGAAGTCTTCGTCGGCAGGCTGCGCAAGAAGCTTGGCGTCGACCTGATCCAGACCGTGCGTGGACTGGGCTATATGGCGGCCGCGCCGGCGACGGACGCCGGCGACACGCGTTAGGCGCATGCGCGGTCTGGCGATCGGCTCTTTTCGCTCTATCGCCGCGCGTCTCTTTCTGACGGCGGCGGCGATGAGCGTTGTCGTCCTGCTCGTCGCCAGCATTCTTCTCACCGCCTACTACCGAAGCGAGGCCGAAGAAGTTTTCGAGCGGCGCCTCGACGTCTATCTGCGCGCCATCGTCGCCGACGTCTCCGAATCCGGCCAAGAGGGGCGCACCGGCCCCGGCCAGCTCGGCGATCCGCAATTCGAATTGCCGGGTTCGGGCTGGTATTGGCAGATCACGCGGCTCGACGACAAGTCGCATGAGATAAAGGCGTCGCGGTCGCTCTTCGCCGGAACGCTGCCGAAACTCTCGGACCTTGGCGTCGCAGCGGAAATCGGCGGATTTCGTCGCGGCTATGCGCGGGGACCAGACGGGCGCAGATTGCGAATCGTCGAGCGCATCATCGATGTCGGCGACGTCGGCATCTATCTCGTGCAGGTCGCCGGCAGCGGCGAAGAGATGGAAGAGCAGATCGCGCGATTTCGCTTCGCCTTGATTGTCGCTTTCGCCGCGCTCGCCATCGCCCTCGCCATCGGCGCCGCCTTTCAAGTCCGCTTCGGCTTGCGTCCCCTGCGGCAATTGCAGCGCGAACTGGCGTCGATCCGCCGCGGCGAGTGGGATCGGATCATGGGCAAATATCCGAGCGAAGTCGCGCCGCTCGCCGACGAACTCAATCTGCTGATCAGCGCCAATCGCGACATTCTCGAGCGCGCGCGAACTCAGGTCGGCAATCTCGCCCATGCGCTGAAGACGCCGCTCTCCGTGATCGTCAACGAGGCCGACGCTGCGCCGGGCCAGCTTGCGCAGAAGGTTCAAGAGCAGGCGCGGATCATGCGCGACCAAATCTCTTTCTATCTTGATCGAGCCCGCGCCGCCGCGCGCGGAGGCGCGCTTGGCGCGGCGACTCCGGTCGCGCCGTCGATCGAGGCGTTGCTGCGCGCCTTCAGCAAAATCTATGGCGACAAGGGCGTGATCTTTTCAGGCGGCGCCGATCCGCATGTGCGCTTTCTTGGCGAGCGACAGGACCTTGAAGAAATGATCGGCAATCTGCTCGACAACGCCGGCAAATGGGCAAAGAGCAGCGTAACGATCGAGGTTTCGGTCGACGGCCAAGCGTCGCGGCCGGCTCTACGCATCACGATCGACGACGACGGGCCCGGACTTGCGCAACACCTTCGCGCGGCGGCGACGCAGCGCGGCCGGCGGCTCGACGAAACCAAGCCTGGATCAGGTCTCGGCCTGTCGATCGTCGTCGATCTCGCCGCCGCCTATGGCGGCGCGCTACGCCTCGACGACAGCCCCAACGGCGGGTTGCGCGCGGAGCTTATGCTGCCGGGATTTTGACGCGCGCAAAGCGCCTGAGGGGCGATCAAAAGCAGGCGAGTCGCGCCGCGCTCATTCCTCTTCGAGATCGAAATCGAGAATGGCGATTTGCAGCGTGAAGCTCGAGAGCTTGGGATCGTCGGCCGAGATGACGCCGAGAAATTCGCCGGCGGCGTTGAGTTCGACGGAATCGGTCTTGCGCCCGCGCGCCGCGATCGACAGGCGATCATTCTCGAACAGCTTGCGCAAATAGGATTGCAGCGCTTCGCGTCCGACCGGGATTTTCATCTCGAAAGCGAAGGAGCGATCGCCATCTTCGTCGTCGACGGAGATCGAAGCGATCTTGCGTTCGCCGAGATGCACCGCCGCATCATCGGGATTTTTCGTGTCGGCGGCGACGCGTATGCCGTCATTGCCGAGCGAGCGGCGCAGGAACGACTGCAGCTTTTGCAACTCGGCTTTTTCCAAACGTCCGCCCTCGTTGGTTAGGTGACTTCATTCCTCTGCCATGAGCCTTGCCGCCGGGCAAGAGCGCACGAAAAACCCGACAGCGAAGCCGTCGGGTTTTAAGCAAACCGTACTGAACTTTATTCGCCGGCGGCCTTCAGCCGCTTGTTGCATTCGCTCCAATATTTCGGCCAGGTCATTTTTGAACCGGCCTTTTTGAGTTCGGCCTTTTTCGCCTTCCATTCGACGGCGCATTTTTTCTGCCGTTCGCGCATTGCGGTCTTCGCGTCCGCCGCGGGTTTGGCCGCCTCAGTCGCAGGCGCCTGGGGAGGCTTCGCCTGGGTCACTGGCGGCGGCTCGACGGGCTTGGCGGCGGGCGGCGCTTCGGCGGCGGCCGGCGGCGGCGTCTCGGGCTTCGCTTCGGCGGGCTTGGCTTCAGCCGGCTTCTCTTCGGCGGGCTTGGCCTGCTCCGCAAGTCGCGCGCGACAAGCTTTCAAGAAATCCTGCCAGCTCTGTCCGGCGAGCTCATTGGCGGCCTTGGCGGCCTGATATTGCGATCCGCATTCCTTCAACACATTGGCCTGAGCATACGCCGCCTCCGAACCGGCGACGACGCCGACGGCAAGGGCAAAAAGGCCGGCCGCAGCGTGAGAAACAGCGATCCCCATATAAATCTCCATCGATGGACGGCGCGAACAGAGCCGCAATGACTGCGAGGGCGCATGAAGCAGGACGCGCGCCATCTGCGTCCGCCGGCGCGACGATAGTCCCAACTTGGTTGTGAACGCAATCCGAACGCGCGATAAAGCCGCGACGCGGCGCGTTCCGTCCGCCTTATCGAGGATGCAGTCTTGGCGAGCGTCCGGGAACAGCCGGCAAGTTGGCGCGACCTTGAGGTCGTGCCCCATACCGATGGCGTGAAGCGCTGTCCGTGGCCGGGCGTCGATCCGCTCTATCGCGACTATCACGACAATGAATGGGGGCGACCCGAGCGCGACAGCCGGACGCTCTTCGAAAAACTCACGCTCGACGGGTTTCAGGCCGGCCTGTCCTGGATCACGATTCTGCGCAAGCGCGAGGCGTTTCGCGCCGCCTTCGCCGGCTTCGACCCGGAAAAGGTGGCGCGCTTCGATCAAAGGCGAATCGCCGTGCTGATGCGCAATGACGCAATCGTGCGCAATCGCGCAAAAATCGAAGGCGCCGTGCTGTCGGCGCAGGCGTGGCTCGAAATCGAGGCGACGACCGGCTTCTCGAATTATCTGTGGGACTTCGTCGACGGCAGGCCGATCGCCAATCATTGGACGCGGATGAGCGAGGTTCCGACGCAGACGCCTCTGTCGGAACGCCTGTCCAAGGACCTCAAGGCGCGCGGCTTCAAATTCTGCGGGCCGACGATCGTCTACGCCTTCATGCAGGCGGTCGGCATGGTGGACGATCATTTGGTCGGCTGCCACCGGCATTCAGGGGAGAACGATGGCTGACGCGATGCGCTCCCCTCCAGCGAAAAATCGCGGGCGCGCGTCTCCCCGCGAGACGCCCCGCGCCTGGCAGCGGATGTTGTCGGGACGTCGCCTCGATCTGCTCGACCCTTCGCCGCTCGACGTGGAGATCGAGGATATCGCCCATGGGCTCGCGCGCGTCGCGCGCTGGAACGGCCAGACCGTCGGCGCGTATATTTTCTCCGTCGCGCAGCACAGCCTGCTGGTCGAAAGGATCGCGAGCAGGCTCGATCCCGCCATCGCCCGCACCGAACGGCTCTACATGCTGCTGCACGACGCGCCGGAATATGTGATCGGCGACATGATCTCGCCGTTCAAGGCGGTGATCGGCGACGCCTACAAGGCCGTGGAGGACCGCATCCTCGGCGCCATTCTTTTGCGCTTCTCTCTGCCGCCCGCGCCGTCGCCGGCGCTGCGGAGCCTGTGCAAAGAGGCCGACCGGGCCGCGGCTTTTTTCGAGGCGGTGACGCTCGCGGGCTTTACACGGCGCGAAGCCGAGCGCATCTTTGGCCGCCCGGCGATCCCGCCGCAGCCCTTCATGGACGAACTCGCTCCGACTCCCATCGAGGAGACGGAGACGCGTTTTCTCGCTCGATTCCGGGCGGTCGACGAAAGTTAAAGACGAACGCCGGGGAGTGACATGCCGGATGGGCGGCTATACGTCTGTTCGCTGACCAAGGTCGTCGAGACCGTGCGCGAAAGCGGCGCACGCTCGCTTGTCACCATTCTCACGGCCGGGGCGTCGCTTGTTCGACCTTGCGAAATCACGCCAGAGCGCCATTTGCGGATCGCAGTCTCCGATATCGACGCGCCGCGGGAGGGTCACATCCTTCCCGGCGAGGAACATATCGATCGGCTGTTGGCTTTCCTTGAAGAATGGGACCGCTCCGCGCCGCTCGTCATTCACTGTTACGCCGGGGTGAGCCGCTCGCCCGCGGCCGCCTTCGTCGCGGCCTGCGCATTGACGCCCCACCGCAGCGAAATGGAGATCGCGCGCGAACTGCGCCGCGTCTCGCCGACCGCGACCCCGAACCGGCGGCTGGTCGCGATCGCCGACGAAAGGCTCGGCCGAGGCGGGCGAATGTCGTCCGCCATCGCCGCGATCGGACGCGGGGCCAACTGCTATGAGGGAACGCCTTTCGCCCTCGAATTCGCCGACGCGTAGCCGGGCCGCGCAAGAGCTTGCGCCGATCTCCCCGCCTGTCGAAATCGGGCTGACCGCCGCGATCGTCGCCATTCGAGACGACGAGCCGCTCATTCTGACGACGCGCGGCGACGCGCCGTCCGGCGTCGCCGCCCTTCCCTCCGGTCCTTTCGATCCGATCCGGCACCGCACCTTCGAAATCGGACTGCGCGCATGGGTCGCCGAACAGACCGGCGCGCCGCTCGGCTATGTCGAGCAGCTTTATACGTTTGGCGACCGCGGACGGCACGCCCGGGCCGGCGACCGCGACCCGCATGTCGTTTCGGTCGGCTATCTGGCGTTGACCCGCATCG
This sequence comes from Methylocystis sp., assembly GCA_022843405.1. Lineage (GTDB taxonomy): Bacteria > Pseudomonadota > Alphaproteobacteria > Rhizobiales > Beijerinckiaceae > Methylocystis. Next base: position 7,444 of record JALHNQ010000059.1, read on the forward strand.
GCCAGGACGCCGATCGACGCGGCGCCGTCTGGCGCAGCTGGCACGATTTCTTCCCCTGGGAAGACTGGCGAAAAGGGCCGCCGGCGATCATCGAGGAAACGATCGCGCCCGGACTGGAGAACTGGGTCGCAGAGTCGCCTGACGCAACGTCTTCCTCCGGCGTCTCCCGCAGAATGCGCGTCAATCTCCTCTTCGGCGCCAGGGGCCGGGCGTTCAGCGAAGAAAACGTTCTCGAGCGATACGAACTTCTCTACGAGGCCGGCCTGCTCGAAGAGGCGCTGCGCGACGGCCGCGAATCGGCGAGGAAAAAAGCGCCGCTCGCGCCGCTCGGGACGCCCATGCGCCATGATCATCGCCGCATTCTCGCCACAGCCATGGGCAGATTGCGCGCCAAGATGAAATATCGGCCGGTGATATTCGAGTTGATGGCGCCGGAGTTCACGCTGACCGAACTGCAGCGGACAGTAGAAGCGATTGCAGGGCGCCATCTCCACAAGCAGAACTTCCGCCGTCTGGTCGAAACAACCGCCATTGTCGAACCGACGGGCGAGATGTCCTTAAAAACAGGCGGCCGCCCTGCCGCTCTATTTCATTTTCGCCGCAATGTTCTGCAAGAACGGCCGGCGCCAGGGCTTCGCGTCGGCATAAGGAGCTGATTTCGCTCCTTAAGGCGTTGTTCACCGCGAGAGGGTGAATGTTTGCTGAAGCGAAAGCCGCCAATGCGTAGAGTAGAGGTGCGTCTTGGGCTATTTGTCGCCGCCTCCGATGCCGGCGCCGGTCGTCGTTTATAAGGACGTCGGCGGTCTCGTCAGCGATTATGAGGCGATAACCGAACGCTATCGCCGCGAGAATCGCGAAGTCCGCCTGCATGAATGCCGCTCGGCCTGCACGCTGGCGCTCAGCCTGCCGAATGTCTGCGTCTATCCGGACGCGAAGGTCAAATTCCACCAGGCGTACAACGCCATCAACCGAGAGACCGACCTTGGGGTCTCGTCTCGGCTGTTCGCCTCCTACCCCGCCGCCGTTCAGGCCCGTCTTGGCAATTTGACCAGGGAATATCGGGTGTTGACGGGGACTGAGCTGATTGCGCTCGGCATGCGCAACTGCGAAGGCGGCGCGACCATGGTCGCAGGCCGCAAACAGCGCGCGCCTTCAACCAGCGTCGCCGCCGCCCGGTCCGACGCGCCGTCCGGCGCGAGCCTCGCCTCATTCGGCGACATCGCGCATAAGGTGCAGTCCGCAGTCGCCACCGCCCTTGCCGGGAGCGCTGGCGATCAGACCGCGTCGATTCGCGTCGCCGTCGCCGACCGGCGGCAGGTCGCCGACGTGCGGGGCGAGTTAGAGGAGACCAACCAGCTTCCCGACTCTCCGCCGCTGCCGCCGCGCCGGCCGCCGTCGGAGGCCTTCGCGAGGCAGGATACGGCGCAGATATCTCCGGCCTATCTGCAGCTCATCAGCGGGGCGCAGCCGATCCTGGGACAGGACTTTGTGCGTACCTTGGCTTCGAACTGAACCGCGGCGAAGCTCGAGCAATTTTTCGCCACGATGTTACCCTAGCGTTCGAACCGGTGGGGAATCAGGGCGGTAGCGACCGTCCACGGGGCAACGCACGCCAACTGCGTATTCTGCAAACGATTTTTCGCCGTCCTCGCGCCGTCCGGCGCAGCGAGCTCCCTTTTGGCCAGACGGTCTAAAGGATAGTCAGTTTTTCGGGGCGACGTCGGTCAAGGCGCGCTTCAAGCGAGACGAGGAAGCGACCCATTGACGACGCCTCGCTCTAGCGCGCGCCTGAATTTCGTTCCGCTGTCGAAAGCGCTCGGTCTCGTCGTCCTTTGCCTGACGACGCTCGCGCCGAAAATGACGGAGACCGCCGTCGCCAACGGCGACACGCGGACGATCTATCTTTACCACGCGCATACGCATGAATCGATTTCAGCGACCTATCTGGTCAACGGGCAGTACGACAGCAATGTCCTTCAGCAACTGAACTGGTTCCTGCGCGATTGGCGACGCGACGAGGCGACCAATATGGACCCGCGCCTGTTCGACGTCGTGTGGGAGGCCTATCGCAACGTCGGCGCCGGCGATCAGGTCGTGCATGTCGTCTCCGCCTATCGTTCTCCCGAAACCAACGCCATGCTGCGCGCCCGTTCGCGCGCCGTCGCGAAATATTCTCAGCACATGCTGGGCAAGGCGATGGACACCACCATGCCGGGCATGCCGATGTCGCAAGTCCGCGAGATCGGGATGCGCATGCAGCGCGGCGGCGTCGGTTATTATCCGACTGCGGGCACGCCTTTCGTCCATCTCGACGTCGGCAATGTGCGCCACTGGCCGCGCATGAACTACGACGAGCTGGCGCGACTTTTCCCGGACGGGAAGACCGTGCATTTGCCGACCAACAACCAGCCGCTGGCGCGCTATGAAGAAGCGCGAGCGGAGATCGAGGCCCGCGGCGACGGCGCCTATGTTTCGGCGCCGCGACGCACGTTCGGCGGGTTCTTCGCGATGCTGTTTGGCGGCGGTGCGAGCGGCGGCGAGGAAGACGATTCGGAAGTTACGGCGCCGGCGCCGAGCGCCCGCAAACAATGGGCGGCGCTTGCGCCGCGCGCCGCGCGCGGGACGAGCGGGGGCGAAGCCGAAGAAGAAGGCGCCGCTTCCGGCAGGGCCGGCGCCAATCGTTATCGGACGCCGGAAGTCGCGCGCGCCGAGGCCGATCTGCCGCGGGGCGAAACCACTCTCTCGGCGCCGGGCGCGGAGCCACCCGAGCAGGCGACGTCCCCTGCGGCGGCGCTTGGCGCCCGAGCGCCGCTGCCGCCGCAGCGTCCGGCTTCGCTTGCGGCGTTCTCGGACAAAGAGATGGCCTATGACAGGTCCGCCGCTCTGTCCGCCGTGGACCGCTCGCGCGAGCTGCAAAGCGCGGTCGAATATCAGCAAGGCGACGGCTCCAACGAACCGTTCGCTGACGATGCGCCGCCGCGGCGGCGCCGGAAGGCGGCGGCGCCCATGCCCCCGACTCGCCCGGGGACCTTCGACGCAAAGGCGACCAGCGCGATTGCGCGACTCGTCGACCCGCCTAAGACCGAAGCAAGAAAATCGAATTCAAAGACCCGGCGGGACTCGCTCGCCTATGCGCCCGAACCAAGGGAGCCGTCCGACCGCAGCGCCGAAGAGCGCGCGCCAAGCGAAGTCGCCGAGCAACCGGCGAAAGCCTCGCTTGTGGCGCCGACTGGCCTGCGATCCGCCGCCCGAGCGCGCAGCCGCAGCGATTCCGGCCGGAACGCGATGGCCGGAGAAAGCGTGAAAACCCGATAGCCGCTATCTGGTGATTTGGATCGCGCCGCCTCTCCGCGCGAACCAATGTTTCAATTGTACAAAATCACTCTGCGCTTACGGCAGCAGAGCAACAGCTTGTATCGCCGAAAGCCCTATAAAGATTGCCGCGCGCGCCGCAAAGTAGAGCGTCCCGGCAATAGCGATAATTTTGACAAAGCCATAAGCGTCAGGGTCAAACATGGCTTGATATCCATCTTGCAAGTCTGATCCTCTTGAGGAGAATCAGCGCTCAAACAGGGTAACCCAAACTTGCAAGGAATGTTCCTCTTGTCGCGCCCAAGCAGGACGGCGGTCTGGAACGGCCGTTTCGGCCGGCTGGCGCAAGAATCGTCGAAGCGACCGATTCTGAAAAAGGCGTTCAGGCGAAGGCGGGATCGAGCGACTTGGCGGCTTCGATCAGCGCGCGAACCGACGCGACCGATTTTTCAAACATCGCCCGCTCGGTTTCGTCGAGCTTTATCTCCATCACCTGCTCGACGCCATTCGCGCCAATGACGACGGGAACGCCGACGTAGAGTCCGTTTACCCCATATTGGCCTTCAAGATAGGCGGCGCAGGGCATCACCCGGCGCTTGTCCTTGAGATAGCTCTCGGCCATGGCGATCGCCGCGGTCGCCGGCGCAAAATAGGCTGAGCCGGTCTTGAGCAGGCCGACGATCTCGCCGCCGCCTTTGCGCGTCCGCTCGACGATCGCGTCAATGCGTTGCTGCGTGGTCCATCCCATCGCGACGATATCCGGCAAGGGCACGCCGGCGACGCTCGAATAGCGCACCGACGGCACCATGTCGTCGCCATGGCCGCCCAAAACGAAGGCGCTCACGTCTTCGACCGAAACATCGAGCTCGTCGGCCAAAAAATAGCGGAAGCGGGAAGAATCGAGCATGCCCGCCATGCCGACGATGCGACGCGTCGGCAGGCCCGACGCCTTCTGCAGCGCCCAGACCATGACGTCGAGCGGATTGGTGATGCAGATGACGAAGGCGTTCGGCGCATATTGCCTAATGCCCGCCCCGACTTTGGCGATGACGGAGAGATTGATCGACAGGAGATCGTCGCGGCTCATGCCGGGCTGGCGCGGCACGCCCGCCGTGACGATGACGACGTCCGCCCCCTCGATCGCCGAATAGTCGGAGGCGCCGGAAAGCTTGGCGTCAAAGCCAGCGACGGGCGACGATTGGGCGATGTCCAGCGCCTTGCCCTGCGGCACGCCGTCCACGATATCGAAAAGAACGATGTCGCCCAATTCCTTGATGCCGGCGAGATGGGCGAGCGTGCCGCCGATATTGCCGGCGCCGATCAAAGCGATTTTTCTTCGCGACATCGTCAAACTCGTTCTTTGCTTCTCAAGAACTGCTAGCGCGGTTTTGCGGCGGTGGGAAGACGTGTCGAGGTTTTGCCGCGCTTGAGCGGCCCCTGACGGCGCGAACATCAACGGGCGGCGCCGAAGCGTCCCCACGCCTGCGCCGCAGGCTGGACTGTCCCGCCAGGGCGCGTGGGCCGACCCGCGACACAGGCGCGCGGCCAATCGGCGGCCGGCCGGCGGCGTTCGGCCTGAAGCCGATATGGCGCCCGCGTCCGCACCCCGAGCGCTGAAAAAGCCGACCGGCCAAGCGCGTGGCGCTGGACAGGCGCGAGCGGTTTTGTTATTCGCACCGCTCCTTCCGACGAGCGTCGCGCGCTGGACGGACGGGCGCATAGCTCAGTTGGTAGAGCAGCTGACTCTTAATCAGCGGGTCCAAGGTTCGAGCCCTTGTGCGCCCACCAATAAAATCAAAGACTTATGTGAAAACTGCCGGCGATGATTTCTCGCCTAGGTAGCATATAGGTAGCAAAATCGAGCGCCGGAAATGAGCGAGCCGCCTCTCGGGCGGCTCTTTGAGTTTCGCGTGTCGCCATGTTCAACGGCGATGTGATCCTTGCGAAGCGCGACCGCCGCTCGATTGTCGTCGCTGCGCTGGCGCGTCGTCCTTGTCGTCGTCGGTGATCTCGCGGCAGACGATCTTCCCGTCGAGCGGAAAGGCTTGCAACATGATGTTGAAGCCGCCGCTGTCCTTATGCGGGAAGACCAATCCGACGTTCAGCCAAAAGTCGTCCTGGCCTTCGCGCCGGATCACGGAATAGGCGCGGTGCGTCGGTTGCTTGGGCTGCTCTTTCTCGGCCATGTCGAATGTCCCTTCTGGCTCGGTTGCAATGTCCTGCGTGGGCAGGCGGCGAGGGATGCACGGCCTCGCCGCCCGCCAGCGCGGGGCAAGCCTTCGGGGATGTGGGGGGAACTATTAGCAGCTTACGCCGCAAACAGCGCCGGTCAAGGAATGGCGGCGGCGCTCGCTTGGGTCAGAAAGCGATCAAGTTCTTGTTCCGGCGGCCGTCGACGATGTGGAGGAACCGCGCTTCGGCGTCGTCGTATTGGAAGAATATCCAATTCCGATCGTGCACAATGCCGTGCAGCGTCGTGTCGTAACCGTGGTTGCGCTTTCCGAGTCGCGGTTGGCTTGCGATCAGTTCGCAGAAGCGATTCAAGTCGTCGATGAAAACGTCGGCGCGAGCCGCGCCGAATTGAGCCTCGATATATTGGGTGATCCTATCGGCGTCATCGACGAAGCTCGCAGCGTAAACGACGCGGCGCATAGGTTAGGAGTTAGGCGCGGCGGCGAGTCGCGGCCCGTTTCTTCAGCTCGACTGCCAGCGCGTCCTTGCCTTCGATGACGCGGCCCTGGCGAATCTCGGATAGCCCTCGCTCGATGGCGGCGCGGCCGCCGGGGCTGCGCACATAATCGGTCATGGCCGCAACCTCGTCGGTGAGGGCGATCGGTGTCACGTCCAATTTGTCGGCTGTCTTGGTCATGCCGAAAGTGTACCATAAAAGGCCGGGAAAAGCATGAAATGGGCGGGATCGCTTCAGGGTGAGGCCGCTGCGCCGCATGGATCGAGCCATTAATCGGCTCATATATTCCGAATCAATGACCCGATTAATGTCCTCGAAAAAACTTTCTTCGTGATTTCAGATTCTTATGAGAGCCCGCCGTCGAACAATTCAGCCCGACTCGATTGTTGTTTTCCTCCATTCCAGCCGGCCGGCCGGCGATGCGGCCTTTGTACGACTTGGGGAAATTGAGGGGGAAATGGTGGGGGAAACCGTTTACCCCACTTGGCGGCGGTAACAAGCTGATTTCTTGAGAGGTTGTCTGCGCTCCCGCGCCCGACCCAATAGGCTTTTCGCCTCTCATTGGGGCAACAGCCGCCGCAGCGATCCGTCGACGCCATGCCAGTTCGCGGTCAGCGGATCGGCAACGCAAAGCGCGTCGCGCGAGGCGAAGAGGAAGAGAGACGAACCGGCCGCGCCCGGTGGCTGAATGGATCGCAGCGCCTCGATCATCGACCGGACGCGGCTGTCGTCGCTTGTGACGAACAGCACGCGAAAGAACTTCCAGCCGAACCTTTGCTCGAAGACGCGGGAAACATAGGCCGAAAGATAGGAGCGAAGTTTGCGCTCAATGCTGGTTTGGGAAAAGTCCGCCCGGATGATCGGCATGGTGCCCCGGTCGATCTCCGCGACGAAGTTTCGGCGTCCGCCCTTTTTGAAGTCAATGGCGAAGGCGATGTCGGGGACAAGCCCGATCTCGTGGCGCATCCCTTGATGTGCAACGGTAACGCGAAGCGCAAATGGATTGCCCCTATTCGCGTCGGCCACCGCCGGCAACTCGGAAACAATGTCCTCGGCGTTGACGTAGTGATAGCCGGAACGCTCGGCCGAAAGTTGCGCGGCGACTTCGAGGTCAGCGATCTCCAGTTGGTGCTCGATGAAGGGTCGGCCGGCTTCCAAGTTCCTGCGACCCCAGTCGATCCCGGGCAGGTCGATTTCTCCACGCTCGCGCAACAGCCGCGCTCCCAGATCGGCGAGGGCATAGACCATCGGGGCGGAGCCTTTCGTTGGATAGTAGTCGAGCTGGGCGCGGGGCCGATCGATATATCCCGCGTGATAGAGGTGGCACAAGCGATCGTTGGTGCGATCAATCGACCGCCCGACAAGCGCGGCGATGTGGGTCGAGCGCACGAACCTATGTCGCGCCACATGTCGGATGATCGCGATGTCGTCTTCGGTTACCCGGAAGGCCAGCGCTTCCGACGCACGGCGGAAACGCGGGCGGCGGGTGGTATTCGCGGCTGTCGCGCCATTGCTCATGCGTCCATTTTACCAACTGGGCGGCACCTCTATCTGCTGGCGCTGTGTCGCCGCGTGGACAACGGTTGGCGCTCTCTGTCGGGGTCGGCCGGGGCGTGTCGGGCTATGGCGGGGTTTGCCGTGGTGAAGCGCGACGGTGAGAAGTCGGATGTTCTCAGCTTGCAAGCTATATGCGACGGCGAGAACTTTCGTCGCCAAGATATGGTCATCTTCGTCAACGCCGTTGCGCGTAACAGATTCGGTGAAAACGATGGGCAAGCCCCTGAACCACATTCGCTTCCTTCTGAATCTCTGGACAAAGGGCCTTATGTTCAATCCAGCACGATCTGAGGGGCTCGAATTTGAGATCGGGGGTGAGCGAGATATGAAGATTTCTCTGAAGCCGATGCACCCAGATAAAGACCCTCTTGGTTACCGACTGGGACTTGAGTGTAAAGTGTCGGAAACATTTCCAGCAGATGGTTTTCAAAGAGATTTTGTTGAAGCGCTTATTGCACGCCGCTTCATACCTTACGAGGGAATGCCTTTTGCTCTCCCTTATGTGAAGAACGGCCAGGAAATGATAGGAGCGGATGGCACCCTTCGTGAAGGGTTTGGACTTCCTTTTGAGGCGTATCCCGAGTCTTTACGTAACCTCTGTGAGCGAGCGGCCGACGAACTCTCGCTAATCGCGAACCGTTTTCTGAAGCTACTAATTTGGCGCCTTGAACTCGATGCTCCGGCAGATTTCATCACGCATCATTCGCTATATTGGCGAGTTTCAGGCGAATGGTATTACGGCGTCAGCCTTAAGCGGCAGGAAGGTGAATTTCTTTGCCCGATTGGAGTAATATGGAACGACTATGAGCAAAGCGCTATGCAGGCGCTTTGGTCTACGGAGGCTGACGAACCCCTGTCACACGAGTTGCTCCGGGAGGCCAACTCGCTCAAGTCATCTTCTCCTAGGAGCTCATTATTAACACTGGCGACGGCTCTCGAAATTGGTATCAAGTTGCATGTCGCGCGCAGGGTGCCAGAAGCCGAATGGCTTATCCAAAACGTTCCTTCGCCGCCCATTTTCCAGATGTTCCGCAAGTATTTGCCCCTTTTACATCCGAGTCCAGTCGCGGGCATTGAATCATGGGCGATGCTCAACGATACTTTTAAAAGCTGCCAACAGCTCTTCGAAGCCCGCAACAACGTGGCACACGTTGGCGCTGCATCTGTAGATTCTGCAAAGCTCGATTTGTACTTCATAGCCGCAGCGGATTTGCTGCGCATCATCGACGTTCTTGAAGGACACGAATGGGCCAAGTCATACGCAAGCACTGAATTGCGTAACAAGCTAAAGTGGGATGGGCCGAACAATCCACGGATGATCGTGAAAATGCTTTCGCATGATCTGTAAGAATCAATTTGATTGATGACGCCCATTTTCATCAAGAGCTTGGTATGTCACCCCGGTTGTTCGCTCACACAGAGAGAAACCGCCGAATCTTTTCCTCCACCTCCTTTCGATCGCGTCCAAAGCGATCGCGGCTTGTGTCGATCAATCGCTGCGCGGACGACCGCAGCGGCCGGGCTGCAGGGTAGAGATCGAAGGGGATAGGGGAGGTCGGCTGTCCGTCCCGCAAGAGCCGCGTCCAGGCGGTGAAGTTGCGAAGGTCGAGAAGAGCATCGTCGCCGCCAAGGCCAATCTGCTCGGCGAGGATCGGCGCGTCGGATGCGCCGGCACGGCAGGCGATGATCGATCCAGCGTTGCCGAAGATCGCCGCGCGAAGGGGAAGCGGAAGCTGGTCGAGATATTGATGCGCGAGGGTGAGGGTAAGTCCGTATTTTCTCGCCTCGCTCAATATGAGCCAAAAGCTCTCGGTGGCAAAGGATTGAAATTCGTCGGCATAGAGATGGAACACGCGCCGCTCGTCGGCCGGCGTGTCGGCGCGAGAGAGCGCGGCTTGCGCGAGCGACGTGACCAGCAATGCGCCAAGAAGATGCGCAGTACTCTCGCCGAGCGCACCCTTTGACAAATTGCAGATGACGATCGCACCCTCGTCCATCAACCGGCGCGGCGTGATGGCGCTTCTCGGCTGCGCCAGCATGTTGCGCAGGCTCGGTGTCATCAGCGCCTTGCCTATCTTGTTCTGAATAGGAGCAATCGCTTCGCGTCGAAAACTCTCCGTGTAGCCGGCGTACTCATTTTGCCAATACGCCCGCACCACTGGATCGCGCACATGGCGATGAACCAACTGCACCCGATAGGGCGTATCGATCAACAGGCGGGGGAGCATGAGCAGGGTCGCGCCGGGAACGTCGAGCAGCGACCGCACGGCGTTGGTCAGGATGTAATCGAGACGCGGCCCCCAACTATCCGGCCACACATGTCGGAAGGCGGACACGATCCCGTCAGCGACGATCGGCGCAAGATCGGGCGGCACGCGCGAAAGGGGATTGAAGCCGATCGGCCGCTCGATATCAGCTGGGTCGATATAGATCAGATCATTGGTGAGAGCTGGCCTCGCAAATTCGGACAGTAGCTTGAGTGGATTTTCTGCCTGACGGCGGCGAGGATTCTCGCCGCGAATCAGGAGCATTTGATGACGAAGCGAAGCCGCCGGACGCATTC
>JALHNQ010000060.1 GCA_022843405.1 Methylocystis sp.
AGCGCCGCCGCCTCCGCCGCAGGAAGCCGCGCCCGCCGCTGCACCGGAGCCGGCCGCCGCGGAGCCCGCGGCCAAGCCGAAGCCCAAGCCGAAGCCGAAGCCCAAACCGAAGCCGAAGCCGGCTGCGCCTGCCGAGGCGCCTGCGGCCGAACCGCCGCCGCCCGCGCAGCAGCAGTAAAGCGCATCGCCGCAGCCTCGTCGCAGAGCCGCCCGTCCGAACCGGGCAGGGGTCTGCGACGAGAGCACCCGCATATTGGATTTCCTGAAAACGCCTACTGCGGCGCGGTCATCAGCTCCAGCACGTGGCCGTCCAGGCTCTTGAAATAGACGCCGCGACAGCCGTTCCAGTCGTTGAGCTGGCCATCCGTAAATCGCTACGACGGCGCCAAGGGCCATTTCGCGCCGGTGAAGATCAATGATTCGCTGACGCTGCTGTTCGACAAAGACGACGCCTTCGGAGCCGGCCACTACGCCTTCCATGTCAGCGACGATGAATTCGACGAGATTTTCGGACGCGTAAAGGACGAAGGCGTAGCCTATGGAAGTGCGCCGGGTCGATGTCCGAAAATTCTCGCGAACCAGCGCGCCGCGGCGTCGTTGTCGCGCGCCGGCACGATCGTGTGGTTGAGGATAATCGCCATCAATCAAGCTCCGCCTGCGGCCGACCGTCGCCGCCGGGCGATGCGTCGACGCTCATATCTCTGGCGGCAGATCGGCTTCGTCGTCGCCGAGAAGCGAAACGATTTCGCCGGCCACATCCTTAAGCGGCGCGCCGGCGCCGAACACGTCCCGATCGCCCGACATCCATACCGACGCCTCCTCGACGTCAGTGATCGTCGGACGTAAATCCATGATCGCCGACAGCGTGGCGTCGTCGATCTCGCCGAGCACGTCGGTCACATCCTTGATCGTCGCCAACGGACGGCCGTCGCCGCCCTGAATAGAAGATTGCGTCAAAGAATTTTCTCCCAGATCTGCATTGGTCCCGGTGAGCGCGACAGCGAGCAGAAGGCGCTACATCGCTATAAAAATATAGCGTCGCATCTGCGCGTGGCGAAGGCGGCGGCGAGATATTTGTGTTTTCCGCCGAGCAAGCCATATTGCGACATTGGCCCCAGCGCGTCAGCAGCCCGGAGCGGCGGGAAAGGTTCGCTTCCGGCCGGCGAGACGCCGCTCCTTCCAGACCGAGAGTGATGCTGATCGACACCCACTGCCACCTGGATTTTCCCGATTTTGCGCCCGAACTCGCGGAGACGATCGCTCGCGCCAAGGCGCGCGGCGTCGGCAGGATGATCACGATTTCCACGCATCTGTCGCGCTTCGGTCAAGTGAAGGCGGTGGCGGAGGCCTTTCCCGACGTTTTCTGCACCGTCGGGACGCATCCGCATCATGCGCATGAAGAGGCCGAGCCGACGGTCGAAGCGCTCGTGACCCTGTCTCAGCATCCAAAATGCGTCGGCCTAGGGGAAGCGGGTCTCGACTATCACTACGATCACGCGCCGCGCGACGCGGCGCAGCGCGTATTTCGGATTCACGTCGAAGCCGCTCGCGAAACCGGTCTGCCACTCGTCATTCATACCCGCGACGCCGACGACGACTGTGCGGCCATTTTGAAAGACGAAATGGGGAAGGGGGCTTTCCCCGCCCTGCTCCACTGCTTCACCAGCGGCCGCGCGCTCGCCGAAACGGCGATTCAGCTCGGGCTCTATATATCCTTTTCCGGCGTCGTGACCTTCAAGAACGCGCAATATCTGCGCGATATCGCCCGCGACGCGCCGCTGGAGCGGATCCTGGTCGAAACCGACGCGCCGTTTCTCGCGCCGACCCCGCATCGCGGCAAGCGCAATGAGCCGGCCTTCGTCGTCGACACCGCGCGGGTCCTCGCCGAGGTTAAGGGGATCAGCGCCGCAGAACTTGCATTCGCCACAACCGAAAATGCGCTGCGGCTCTTTTCCAAAATGCCGCCGCTGGACGCCGCCGCGTGAGCCTCAACATCAGGATTCTTGGGTGCGGCTCGTCAGGCGGCGTGCCGCGGGTCGGGCAGGGCTGGGGAAAATGCAATCCCGACAATCCCAAGAACCGGCGCCGACGCTGCTCGATTCTCGTCGCGCGCGGGCCCGCCGAAGCGCCGACGCAAGTGCTGGTGGACACCGGTCCAGATCTGCGCGAGCAGCTCATCGACGCAAACGTCCAGCGGCTCGACGCGATCCTCTATACGCATCCGCACGCCGACCACACCCATGGCGTCGACGACGTGCGCGGCCTCGTCATCATGAGCGGACGGCGCATTCCGGCCTTTATGGACGAGCCGACGTCGCGCGCCTTCGCCAGGAAGTTCGACTACATTTTCAAGACGCCGCCGGGCAGTTTCTATCCGCCGCTGATGATCGAACATCGGCTCCATCTCGGGCGCGCCGTGACGATCGACGGCCCCGGCGGCGCGATCGTTGCGACGCCGTTCCGCCTCGACCATGGCGACATGGACGCGCTCGGCTTTCGCTTCGACAACGTCGCCTACACACCCGATCTTCACGCCATCCCGCCCGAAAGCGCGCAATATCTCGAAGGGCTCGATCTGTGGATCATCGACGCGCTGCGCCATCAGCGGCACGGCACGCATCTCTCTCTCAGTCAGGCGCTGGACTTCATCGCGCAGTTCAAGCCAAAGCGCGCGGTGCTGACCGATCTGCACGTCGATCTGGATTACGACGCGCTTGTCGCGACGCTACCGGAAAATGTCGCGCCGGCCTTTGACGGCATGACGCTGGAAGTCTGACGCCGCGGTCGCTGCTATAACGCCCCACCTAATGGGCGACGTTACACTTGCGATACTAAGGCTCTAGGAGTTGAGATATGATGCTCTCAACTGCCGAGCGCGATCCGCGATCCCTGCCAGAATCCCGCCGGCTGCGGAGCTTGTGGGATATGCTTGACAAAAACGCCCGCCAATTTTTCGATCTGGCACAGCAGATCAACTCGCTTCGCTGGTTGATCAATGCAAAAATCGGCAACAGCAATGATTTCGAACTTGGCCATATGCCTATTGACGATCGATTATTAATTGGAGAACTCAAAGAAAAGTTGTTCGAGGTTCAAGCTTTATGCGAAGAATTTGAATTAGATGCTGCGGAAGTCTCGGTCCAAAGGTTTTTATCTAGGCTCGAAGGACGTTATTCTCCAACCTATGGAGATGCTGATGCCGCCATCAAGGATATCGCCAGCAGAATGTCCGACCAACTGCAAGGACGGATGTTCTTGGTGCTTTCGCTCGGAGATATGAAGCTTTATCAGCCAAGATCGCCAATTTTTGGGGAACAGTTCGAATCGAAATTCCAAAGCGTTGGCATGTTCGAATTAGACGAAGCTGCGAAATGTTTGTCCCTTGGTCGACCAACAGCGGCCGTATTCCACCTGATGCGCCTTTTAGAGACCGGCATTCAGGCAGTCGCAAAGTGTCTTGAAATCCCCGATCCGCTCAAACCAGCGGAGCGCAATTGGGCGATAATTCTGAAAAACATCAAAGAGGCAATCGATTCGAAATGGCCTAACGCTGCGGCTCGGATGACCGACGATGCGGTTTTGTTTGCAGGCCTTTACGCGTCATTGGACGCTGTGAAAAACCCGTGGCGTAACGCGACAATGCATGTCGAAAACAAATATACCAACGATGAGGCTGAGCACATCATGATCGCCGTCAAAGGCTTTCTGATGAAACTGGCTTCTCGCTGCGATGAGGACGGGAATCCGAAGGTGCAGACGCCGTGACTTTCTTAAATGCTCGGTCGAAGTCGTCAGGTTTCTCGGAAGCTTCGACTTCTTTCGCCATGTCGACAAAGCGTTTGTGGCGCTCGGCGTCGGTCAGCTTGGGAGCGGGCTTACGCTTCGTTTTTGGCTCCGCCATGGGAGGCTCCTTTGACGGTCAGTGATGCGTCGGATGGGGTTTGCTCACGCTCCGGGATAACGCTGGTGCCTCACGTATCTCAAGGCCTTGCGCTGTTCCGCCTGCGAGGGTTTCTTTGCTCAGTCGACATAATAGCTCTTGATCCCCGAGAGTTCGACGCTCTGGGGAAACCGGCTGTATGGGGAGTCCATCGAGACCTATTAGTCTTGCTGGCCTTTCAAAGCCTGCGGCTGGCCCTGCTCGCCACTCTGGCACAAGCCAAAGCTTTCCTTCGTGTTCGATGGTGTCGATGGCGAGAATATCGCCATCTGTCATCTGGACGAGAGTCTTGAAAATCTTCACGGCTTAGGAGGCCGGCGCGCTTTGAGTTGTTTCATAGGTCAACCGCTTGCCTTTGAAGCCTTTGAGGGCGATTCCCGCGCGCGCGGTATCGTCGATGTCGAGCTTTGCGCAGTTGTTCTGCCGGAAGTCGAACTCGGCGAGATAGCGGTGGAGATGGCGCTTGTCGACGTGCTGATAGATGCCGATGAGACCGCGTTTGAAGATCGAAAAGAAGCCTTCAAGGGTATTGGTGTGGGCTTCGCCCCTGACGTATTCGCGCTTGGAGTGGTCGACAGCTTCATGCTGACCGACCGGCACGAAATTCCGATAGTGCATGGCCATATCGGTCATGAGACGGCTTCTGCGATCGAGATGTTCCCAGAGATGCGGGCGAACGCCGCGATGGTCGAGGATAATCGAGCGGATTGGGCCGGAGCGATCGATAAGGCTGAAAACCACGGTATGGGGCTTTTTGCGTTCCGGGCCGCGCTTGGTCTTTTGGGAGTTGGTCAGCGCGGTTTCATCCGCCTCGACGATCTTGCCGAGGCCGCCGATGGGAGTGGACGAACCGGGGTCCATGGCGTGGCGGATGCGATGGGTCAGAAACCACGCGGTTTTCATGCTGCATTGGAGCATCCGCTGGATTTGCCGGGTCGAGACGCCTTTCTTGCTGGCGCACATCAAATGGATGACTTGCAACCACAGATGCAGCGGCAAGTGCGACGATTCGAAGATGGTCCCCATGCGGACAGTGAAGGGCTTGCCGCACTCGTTGCACTTGATGAGGCCCTTGCGGGTAGTCTTGCCCTGCATCCGCCGCAGCCGGGTTTCGTCGGCGTTCTG
Source organism: Methylocystis sp. (assembly GCA_022843405.1). Taxonomy (GTDB): domain Bacteria; phylum Pseudomonadota; class Alphaproteobacteria; order Rhizobiales; family Beijerinckiaceae; genus Methylocystis. The sequence continues at coordinate 5,066 of JALHNQ010000060.1, forward strand.
GCAATGCGGACAGACCGGGCCGTTCGGCCACAAACGCGCTTCGACATAGGCGAAAGCGGCGTCTTCGTTCTGGAAGTGCGGGGCGTTGAGAACCGAGGAAGCCATGGCTGAATGTTCCTGCATTATCTGTTCTGGTCGTCTTCCTGACCACTGGGAGAAGTTGCACCCCGACGTTCGGGCAGTGGCGCTCTCTCAAGTTCTGCGGATATCTGGAGAGCTAGGTCTGAGAGTAGTGCTCTCGAAAGAACGAATGTCGTGCGACCCATGTCAGTCGCAATTGTCAGCTGGGCCGCATACGGAAAGGCCGGATCAATCAATGGCGTTGCCGATACGATCTGAGGAAATTGAGCATCTTTGGGCATGAGCCAACCCCCATGCCACCAATACTAAATCATGAGGCCAGTATGTCAAGTGTAACGTCGCCACCTAATGTTCCATAATATCGATTATGCGAATCACGGATGGCGGCTGCCGCGATCGCGCGCCTTTGTCTCCTGCTTTCGCCGACCGCGCAGTCGCCCTGGACGAGCGGCCGACGAAGCCCCGCCGCGAACGACATCGCGTACCATCAGGTCGACAAGCCGGCGGGAGCTTCAACGACCGGCGTCAAAATTCCGTTGCGCGCCTTATCTAAGGCGCTGCAAACTCTATCATTCCTGTCGAGCCGAGGACGGCGCGCGGTGCTCAAGCCATGGCGTCTCTTTGGATTTTTGGATTGCCCTACGAAATTCTCTGGCCTTCCGGGGCGAAACTCTGGTAAAAGGCTCGCTGCGCGGGACTATATGGCATTCAAGAGCACATCATCGTCGTTTGCGAACGGGCGCATTTTTTGCAGCCCGATCGGAAACGCTTGGGCGCACTAAGGTTGGCATAGCGGTCTTGCCGTTTTTGGCGGAGACGAGCAGGTAGACATGAGCAAAGGTAGAGACTTTCGGGGCCCCCGCAAACGCGGGTTTGATGATGACGCCCCGTTTGGTTATGACGCTCCGCGGCCCAGCCGGCCGCCGCGTTCGCAGTTTGGAGGCGGCGGATTTCCGGACGCGCCGCCCCCGATGATGAACGAACCCGCTGTCGACGCCATCGTGAAATGGTTCAAGCCTGATAAGGGATTCGGCTTTGTCGAACTCGCCAATGGCACCGGCGACGCCTTTCTCCATATCGGCGCCGTCCAGGCGGCGGGATATGACTCCCTGCCGCCGGGCGCGAAATTGCAGGTGCAGGTCACGAGCTCGGTCAAGGGCCAGCAGGTGGCGCGCATTCTCGAAGTCGATCTCGCCGGCGCCGCCGAGCGGGCTCCGCCGCCGCCACGCAGCGGGGGCGGCGGATTCGACAGTCCCCGGCCCCGTCGTCAGGCGCCGGATCCGTCAACCGCCGTTCCGGTCTCCGGAAAGGTGAAATGGTTCGACGAGACCAAGGGCTTCGGCTTCGTGCAGTCGAACGACGGCGGTAAGGACGTGTTCGTGCATATTTCGATCCTGGGCCCGTCCGGCGTGAACCGGCTCGCCGAGGGGCAGCCGGTCACCATGCAGGTCGTCGATACGGCGAAAGGCAGAGAAGCCCTCTCCATCATTCTGGATTGAGTCCCTCTCCAGTCCATCGACGCGCCGCGATCCTCTTGAGGGCCGCGGCGCTTTTCTTTGGGGAAACCTCATGTCGGCCCGACCGAACGGCGATGTCGCCCGACTGATCGAAATCATGGCGGCGCTGCGCACGCCCGTTACCGGCTGTCCGTGGGATCTCGAACAGGATTTCCGTTCGATCGCGCCCTACACGATCGAGGAAGCTTATGAGGTCGCCGACGCCATCGAGCGTAACGATCTAGCCGACCTCAAAGACGAGCTGGGCGATCTCCTGCTCCAGGTCGTATTCCATGCGCGGATGGCGCAGGAGCAGGAGCTTTTCGCCTTCAATGACGTGGTCGACGCGATCTGCGACAAGCTCATCCGCCGGCATCCCCATGTTTTCGGCGGCGGCCAGTCGCTCGACGCCGACGGCGTGAACGAACAGTGGCGCGCGATCAAGGCGCGCGAAAAGGCGGCGAAACAGGGCGCCCCGCCCGCGAGCCTGCTCGACGGCGCGCCCCTCGCCCTGCCAGCCCTGACCCGCGCCTTGAAGTTGCAACAGAAGGCGTCATCCGTCGGGTTCGACTGGAACGACGCGCACCAGGTTCTCGAAAAGATTCGCGAAGAGACCGAGGAGGTCGCTGCGGAACTCGCCCTGCCCGGCGCCAGCGCTTCGCCGGCGCTCGAAGAGGAAATCGGCGATCTCTTGTTCGTCGTCGCCAATCTTGCGCGCCACGCCAAGGTTGATCCTGAGCAGGCGCTGCGTAGCGCCAACGCCAAATTCGAGCGGCGCTTCCACCATATCGAGAGACGGCTCGGCGAAATGGGGCGTTCGCCTCAAGCGGCGTCCCTCGACGAGATGGAAGCGCTTTGGGTTGAGGCCAAGGATTCCGAGCGCACGTCAAAAATATAGAGAGCCCGCTTTGCAAAATGCCGGGTCTAAAGGTTCGCAGCGTGATCTAAGACGCCGCCTGCCTGTGGCGCGCGCCCGTTTCGCGCAGAACTTCCGCCTGCGGAAAGCGCCTCGCGAGACCGTCCGAGCGCTCCGGATCGACGCGAACGACAAGATGGACGCCGCCCTGTGGCAGCGCTTCGCGTTCGAGCACTTCAGTATGGGCGTGAAGCCAGGCGAGTCCGGCGCCGTCGGCGGCGTCGAGGTCGAGTTCAAACCGGACGCGTCCCGCCGCCAGAGTTGATTCAATCCGCGCCAGCAATTCGTCGAGCCCCTGCCCGGTCAACGCCGATACGAGCGTCGGCCGCCGCTGCGGCTCCAGCCCGCGCGCGGCCAGCCGGAGCGCTGAAAGCCGTTCCAGATCAAGCGCGTCGATCTTGTTCCAGACCTCGAGGATTCGGCCCTCGGCTTTGCCCTTGAGTCCGAGTTCGACGAGGATCGCCTCGACGTCTTGCGCTTGCGCCTCCCAATCCTCGTGGGAAACGTCGCGAATATGGAGCACGACGTCAGCAAGCGTCACTTCTTCGAGAGTCGCCCGAAAGGCCGAGACCAGCATCGTCGGCAGGTCGGAAATGAATCCCACCGTATCCGAGAGCAGGATGCGCGCGCCATGCGGCAGTTTGATCTGGCGCAGCGTCGGATCGAGTGTCGCGAACAGCATGTCCTGCGCGAGCACCTCAGCCTTGGTCAGACGGTTGAAGAGCGTAGACTTTCCAGCATTCGTATAGCCGACGAGCGCGACCACGGGATAGGGAACGTCCCGCCGCGTCTTACGATGCAGCGCGCGGGTGCGCTTCACCTTGTCGAGATCGTGCTCGATGCGGCGCATCCGCTCTTCGATCAGGCGCCGGTCGGTTTCGATTTGCGTCTCGCCGGGGCCGCCGAGAAAGCCGAAGCCGCCGCGCTGACGTTCGAGATGGGTCCAGGATCGCACGAGTCGCGATTTCTGATAAGCGAGATGCGCAAGCTCCACTTGCAGCGCGCCTTCCTTGGTGCGGGCGCGCTGGCCGAAGATTTCGAGAATGAGCCCGGTACGGTCGATGACCTTGGCGTTCCAGGCTTTCTCAAGATTGCGCTGCTGCACGGGCGAGAGCTGGCAGTCCATGCTGACGAGCGCAGCGTCCTTCGCCTTGACGATTTCCGCGATCTCTTCGACTTTGCCCTTCCCGAGATAAGTCGCCGGCCGAACGTCGTTGATCGCAATGGCCGACTGGCCGACGACATCGAGGTCGATCGCCTGCGCGAGCCCCACCGCCTCGGCAAGGCGCGCCGTCGGGTCCCGTGCGCGCACGGCCCCGCCTCGGGCCGCCAGATAGGGTCCAATGACCAATGCGCGGGCTGAGACGCCGTTTGGCGTCTCGCCGTTGGTTGCTTCGCTTTCCGCCCTCAATCGCCTTACCGCTGCTTGTCGGCCTGCGCCTCTTCGTCACCCGGCTCAAACATTTGTATGGGGTGTCCGGGCATGATCGTCGAGATGGCGTGCTTGTAAACGAGCTGGGAATGCCCGTCGCGCCGTAGCAACAGGCAGAAATTGTCGAACCAGGTGACGATTCCCTGGAGCTTGACGCCATTGACGAGGAAGATGGTGAGCGGGACTTTATTCTTCCTAACGAAATTCAAAAACGTATCTTGCAGATTTTGCGAACGCTCTGACGACATCGGCTGTCCTGTTCTTTTTTTTGCCGAGCGGAATTGACGCCGCCCCCCAGGGATCGTTCTTCTTTTTTCGCCGCAGCTTTCATTAGAACCCTTCAAATGGCGAAGCGCAAGGCGCAACCCATGCCTATGGCGCCGCCAACCCTCACTTCGTCATGCGCGAAGCCGAGAGAGTCGCAAGACGATAGTTGATGTATTACATCAATATTATTGATTACAGCATTGGTTTTTATGATTCAACAGAGAGTGACTTAAGTTTTCGGTGTAAGGCGGAGCGCTCCATGCCAATGAACTCCGCCGTGCGGGAGATATTCCCGGAAAAACGATTGAGCTGCGCGACGAGATATTCGCGTTCGAAAACTTCCCGCGCTTCTCTGAGCGGCAGGCTCATCAATTTTTCGCCGCGCACGCCGGCGGGAGTCGCCGGCACAAGTTCGCCAACGTCGGCGGGAAGCATTTCCGCGGTGATCGTCGCGCCGGGATCGCCAGATGTGAGGATCATCAGGCGCTCGACATTATTCTTCAACTGCCGGATGTTCCCTGGCCAGTCGTGCAACTGCAGGACGGCAAGCGCGTCTTCGGAAACCAGCCGGCGCGGCATGCCGGACGCGAGCGACATGTTCTCCATGAAATAGTTGATGAGGGCGGGAATGTCCTCGCGCCGTTCGGCCAGCGACGGAACCCGGATCGGCACCACGGCGAGCCGGTGGAACAGATCTTCGCGCAGCGTGCCTTCTTCGATCGCCGAGGCGAGATCGCGCGCCGACGAGGAGATGATGCGCACGTCGACCTGGACCTTGTTCGTTCCGCCGATCCGCTGGAACGTTTGGTCGACGAGCACGCGCAGGATTTTCGCCTGGGTGTCCTTCGGCATGTCGGCGATTTCGTCGAGGAACAGCGTGCCGCCATGCGCCTCCTCGAGCGCGCCGATCTTGCGCTCGCCGTCCGCGCCTTCGCGCCCGAACAGCTCGATCTCCATATTTTCCGGGGTGATCGTCGCGGAATTGATGACGACGAACGGTCCCCCGACGCGAGTCGACGCCTCATGGATGCAGCGGGCGGCGAGTTCCTTGCCGGTGCCGGGCGCGCCGGTGATCAGCACGCGCGAATTCACAGGAGCGACGCGGCCAATGAGCTGCTGCAATTGATGCGCGGCCGGGGAATCGCCGACAATGCGATCGAACGCCCCTGCGCGCTGGCGCAAGGCGGATATTTCGCGCCGCAGCTGATAGGCTTCGAGCGCTCGTTCGGCGACAAGCACCAGCCGGTCGGCCTTAAAGGGCTTCTCGATGAAGTCGTATGCGCCGATCTTGATGGCGCTGACTGCGGTTTCGATGTTGCCGTGGCCGGAAATCATGACCACCGGCAATCCCTTGTGCTGCTTCTGCACCTGTTCGAGCACCTGGAGCCCATCGAGCCGAGACCCTTGCAGCCAGATGTCGAGAAAAACAAGATGGGGCCGCCGGCCGGCGATGGCGGCCAGCGCCTCCTCGGAATCCTTGGCGGTTCGGACCCCATGCCCCTCGTCCTTCAGAATTCCCGCGACGAGTTCTCTGATGTCCTCTTCATCATCGACAATCAAAATATCGGTGGCCATTATTCCCCGCTCTGCCCCGCATCGCTCGCTTGCGCCGGCGCGCTGTCGGTCCCGACGCTCGCCGCGCGCGACTCTTCTTTCGTGGACGTCTCCGCGGCGAGCGGCACAATGAGCCTGACGCAGGCCCCCCGACCCGACGGCGCGTCCAGCAACTCCAGCCGGCCTCCGTGATCCTCAACGATCTTGGCGACGATCGGCAGACCTAGGCCGGTGCCGTCCGATCGCGTCGTCATATAGGGTTCCAGCAGGCGCTGCCGGTTCATCGCCGGAAAGCCCTTACCATTATCGATCACGTCGATTTCGGCCATGCGATCGCGCACATTCAATTTGATTTCGATTCGTCCCTTTTCCTGAGCGTCCTTTTCTTCGCGTGCGGCGACGCCTTCGACGGCGTTCTTGACGATATTGGTGAGCGCCTGCGACAGCAAGCGCCGATCGAACTGCGCGATGACCTGGCTCTCCGGCATATCTTCGACAATGTCGAGATCGGCGTTGCCGACGCGCATGAGAAACGCCACTTGCCGAATGCATTCGTTGAGATCGTCGCGCTCCGGGCGCGCCTTCGGCATACGCGCGAAGGATGAAAACTCATCGACCATACGTTTGATGTCGTCGACCTGGCGCACGATCGTATCCGTGCATTGATCGAAAATGTCGCGATCCTCCTGGATCACCTTGCCGTATTTGCGACGCAGCCGTTCCGCCGAAAGCTGGATCGGCGTTAGCGGATTCTTTATCTCATGCGCGATTCGCCGCGCCACGTCCGCCCATGCGGAGGTGCGTTGCGCCATAACGAGATCGGTGATGTCGTCGAGCGTCACCACAAAATTGTGATGTCCGACGTCGGCGCGCGCCGAAGTGACCCGCACATTCAAGGTGCGCTCGGCGACGCCGCGCTTGATGGTGATCTGGCTTTGCACGGCGCGCGGGAAGACCTCGGCCGCGTCCTTCAGGATCGGCACGATTTCCGGCAGGACCGTCGCCACGGAAGCTCCGACCGTCGCCTGCCCCTTGGCGTCCGCGAGCGACAGTTCCTCGGCCGAGCGGTTCAAAATGGTGACGACGCTCTCCGAATCCACGCCCATCACCGCAACTGGGACGCCGGAGAGCACCGCCTCGGTGAATTCGCGCCGTTCGTCATTGATCCGATTGGCTTCGATCAGCCGGCTCTGCTGAAGATTGAGCTCGGTCGTCATATTGTTGAACACCTCGCCGAGCCGCGCCAGTTCGCCGTGCTGCCTGTCGACATTGACGCGAACGTCGAGATTGCCCGCCGACACTTCGTCGGTCGCGGCGATCAGGTCGCGGATCGGCGTCACCAGACGGTCGGCGAAGTCCAATCCAAACCAGATGGACGACAGCAGCATGATCGTCGTCAGGAAAGCATACATCAACACGAAGGCCCGCTGCACGGCGGCGCGATAGCTGTCAAAAGCGTCGTAGCTGCTGATCAAGCTTTGCGCCTGTTTGGGGAATTCCACTGCGATCGGATCGATCGGCCGAGTGACGTAGAGGAATGTGTCCTGAAAGGCGCTAAGCGCGCGCAGCGCCACGAAGCTCTTGCCGTCATCGATCACGAGGCACAGCGGCTCGCCGCGCCGCGCGTCCTCGAAGTCGGATTTGGGCGGCGCGATGATGATCGAAGCGGCGTTCTGCGCGACGTCGATCCGGTCGAGAATCTCGCCGTTCGATTTTACCAGCGCCGCGACCGAAAAGCCCAGGAAATACGCCCGCGACTGGAATATCTGGTGGAAATACGGCCGGTCGGAATTATACAGGATGCTGGCGCGATCGAGATCCGACGCGGTGAGCTGCGCCTCCTGCAGCAGCCCCCGACACTGGCTTTCGCGAAAAACGGCTGCGGCTTCGGCGGTGTTGTGAACGAAGACCTTGACGCTCGACATGAAAGCGGGGTTGAGCACGCGCTCCAGCGTCAACGAGCCGGCAATCGCTAAGAGAATCGCCGGAATCAAGGCGATGACGGAGAAAAAGCCGACCGTGCGCACATGAAGGCGGGCCGCCGCCTCGCCGCGCCGCCAGACCCGGTAAAGGCGCCACGCCTTGACCAGCACCATCGCGAGCAAGACGCCGACGAAGACGCCGTTGACGACAAGCAGCGGCAGGACGCGGTCGTCTGTCGGCGAGATCGCGCCGAATTCCGCGACGACCAGAAATGTCGCCAAAGCGCAGCCGACGGCGCCGATCACGATGATCGGTCCGAACCAGCTGCGAAACGGCGACCTGCCTTTCGCCTTTGGCGGAGAAGCCGAATCTCCGGTTAGGGCCATGGCGCCTGTATAGGCTCCGCCCGCGCCGCTTGCAATTGAACCCTTGGTAAGCCGCTACCTAGGCGAGCGCATCAATCTGATGTCGAGGTCGTTGACCTTCTTGCGCAGCGTGTTGCGATTCAGCCCAAGCAGTTCCGCAGCCTTGATCTGATTGCCGCGAGTCGCGGCGAGCGCGGCGGACACGAGCGGAATCTCAATCTCGCGAATGATGCGATGATAGAGGCCGGGCGGCGGCAATTGGTCGCCATAATCGCGAAACAGCTTGGCGAGGTGCAATTCGACCGAGGTCGAAAGCGTCTGTCCGTCGGACGATTCCTGCGACGCGGCGGAAGACGCGCTCTTTTCGGGTTCGACCTGGCGAAGCTCATGTTCGAGCTCCGCCTCGACGAGCTGGTCGGAAATGACTTCCTGCGGATGCAGGGCGGCGAGTCTGCGGATGAGATTCTCAAGCTCGCGGATATTGCCCGGCCAGCGATATTTCTTCATCCGGTCGAGCGCCGGCTGCTCGATATATTTTTGCGGCAGCCCTTCGCTCGCCGCCACCTTGAAGAAGTGATGGACGAGGTCGGGGATGTCCTCGGCGCGTTCGCGCAGCGGCGGCAGCCGAAGCGGGACCACGTTGAGCCGGAAATAAAGGTCCTCGCGAAACAGGCCCTGCTGGATGAGGATGCGCAGATCCTTGTTCGTCGCGGCGATGATCCGGACATTGGTCTTGATCGGCGTGCGCCCGCCCACCGTCGTATATTCGCCCTGCTGCAGCACCCGCAGCAGCCTTGTCTGCGCCTCCATCGGCATGTCGCCGATCTCGTCGAGGAACAGCGTGCCGCCCTCGGCCTGTTCGAAGCGGCCCGCCGAACGCTGGTTGGCGCCGGTGAAGGCGCCCTTCTCATGGCCGAAGAGCTCGCTCTCGATCAGGTCGCGCGGAATCGCCGCCATATTGACGGCGACGAACGGACCCTTCTTGCGCTTTCCGTAGTCATGCAGGGCGCGTGCGACGAGTTCCTTGCCGGTCCCCGACTCGCCATTGATCATCACCGTCAGGTCGGTCTGCATCAATCGCGCCAGCGAGCGATAGATTTCCTGCATCGCCGGGGAACGCCCAACGAGCGGCATCCCCTCGATTTCCTCGTGGCCGTTGTTTTCGGGCTGCCTGCGCGGCTCTGCCATGGCGCGCCCGACGATGCCGACGAGTTCCTTGAGGTCGAAGGGTTTCGGCAGATAGTCATAGGCGCCCCGCTCCGACGCCCTGATCGCGGTCATGAAAGTGTTCTGCGCGCTCATGACGATGATCGGCAGCTCCGGACGCAGCTTCTTGATCCGAGGCAGCAACTCAAAGGCGTTCTCGTCCGGCATGACGACGTCGGTGACGACGAGGTCGCCCTCGCCCGACTGCACCCAGCGCCACAGCGTCGCCGCCGCGCCGGTGGTGCGCACCTCATAGCCGGCGCGCGACAGCGCCTGGGCGACGACGGTTCGGATGGAGGCGTCGTCGTCAGCGACGAGAATTTCTCCCCGCGTCATTGTTCGGTTCTCCCGCGCCTGCGAGATGTCATCCACGCCGTTCCTCGCGTTGTTCTGGCCGTTTCGCCCTAAACATCGGCATCAGCACCCGAAACGTGGTGCGTCTGGGAAAGGAATCGCACTCCACGATGCCGCCGTGGTCGTTGACGATCTTCGCAACCAGTGCAAGTCCGAGGCCAGTTCCGGTCGATTTCGTCGTCACAAACGGATCGAAAAGATGCGCCGCGATGTCCTCGGGGACGCCGGGCCCATTGTCGCGCACGCAAAATTCCAACGGCAGTCCGATGGGGCTTTTCTCGCCCAGCGCGCGCAGGCTGACTCCGGGCCGGAACGCGGTCGAGAGTTCGATTTCGCCGTCGACCGCCTCGCCAACGGCCTCGGCGGCGTTCTTCACGAGATTGAGAAAGGCCTGCACCAGCTGATCGCGATTGGCGAAAACCGCCGGCAGCGACGGATCGTAATTCTCGATGAAGCGGATGTTGCGCGCGAATCCGCTTTGCGCGACGCGCTTTACATGGTCGAGCACCGAATGGATGTTGACCTGCTCCCGCTGCAGCGGACGCGCGTCGGAAAACACCTCCATCCGGTCGACGAGACGCACGATCCGGTCGGTTTCGTCGCAAATCAACCGAGTCAGCGCACGATCCTGGTCGCCGAGCGAGGATTCGAGCAGCTGTGCGGCGCCGCGAATGCCGGACAGCGGATTTTTGATTTCATGCGCCAACATCGAGGCGAGCCCCGAAACGGAGCGAACAGCGCCGCGATGCGTCAACTGTCTGTCTATTTTATCGGCAATTGTCCGCTCCTGGAGCATGACAAGCACGAGCCCGTCGCCCTCGGGAAGCGGCGCGCAATGAACGTCGACTCGTCGGTCGACGTCCTGGCCAGGCCGACCAAGATCGATCTTGTATTCGTTGATCGTCGCGCCGCGCTCGCGGACCTGTTCGATCAGCGCGGTCAGCGGCGATCCAAACGGCAGCAGCCGATCGAGCGACTGGCCGATGAGCAAGGCCTTGCCGAGTTCGAAAAAGGCCTCGGCGGCGCCGTTGGCGTCCTCGATGACGCCGTGGCGGGCGACGGTGAGGATCGGATTCGGCAAGGCCTCAAGCATGCATGATCGGCCAGCCTCATTGATGATTTTGAGCGGCTGATAACTCGCGCAATGCGCGCCATTCCGGCGCGGGCGATCACTAACGCTCATGCCGCTTCCCCCTGCTCCGCATACTCTCCGCCGAGAAACGCCAGATCGATCAGCTGCGCCGCCTCATCGGGCGACTCGGTCGTGACAAGCGCGCGGCGCGCCTGCGCCGCAGCCGGCGTCCCCAAGCGATCGACATAGGCGGCAAGATGCTTGCGCGCGTGCCTTAGACCTGCCGACGCGCCCATCGACGCCACCAAGCCTGCGAGATGTTCGCGCGCAATTTCCGCGCGCTCGGCCGGCGTCGGCGGCGCGCGCCGTTTGCCGGTCCTTAGAAAATGCGCGATGTCGCCGACGATCCAGGGCTGTCCCATCGCCGCCCGTCCGATCATCACCCCGTCGGCGCGGGATTTCTCGATCATCTCGGCTGCTTCGTCCTCTCCGGCGCAATCGCCATTGGCGATCACCGGAATTCGCACGGCCGCCTTCACCGCGGCGATCGCCCGCCAGTCGGCCTCGCCCGAATAGAATTGCTGCCGCGTGCGGCCATGCACGGCGATCATCTCGGCGCCCTCGGCCTCGGCCCGACGCGCCAGTTCGGCCGCGTTGCGGCTCGAATCGTCCCATCCCAAGCGCATTTTGACGCTGAGCGGCACGCATATTGCCTCGCGGGCTGCTGAGATGAGCCGCGCCGCCTGATCGAGATCGCGCATCAGCGCGGCGCCCGCCAGACCTCCGGTAACGCGCTTGCAAGGACAGCCCATGTTGATGTCGACCCAGTCAGCCCCGGCGGCTTCGGCGCTACGCGCCGCGGCCGCGATTTCTTCGGGCTCGCGCGCGGCGATCTGAATGACCCGCGGACCCGCGCCGGCCCATTCGAGACGCATCGACGTTTCGCGGTCGCCGCGGGCGACGCCTGCCGCCGTCACCATCTCGCTCACCGTCGCCGAAGCCCCTAGGCGGGCGGCGATGCGACGCATGGTCGGGTCGGTTACGCCGGCCATCGGCGCAAGCAGCGCACGGCCGGTCAACGCGAGCCCGCCAATGCTCAGCGGCGGAGGCGCAAGGCCAACGCCTAGATTTTCGGCAGCAGCCATCTTGCCCACATCATAAGCAGTTCTCTTCGCAGTTGCAACATAGCATTTGTTATCCCGCCGGCATTTGACGGCGAAGTGGAAAACCGACAGAGAGCGGCCATGAGCGCCGCTCCGGACCACCCTTCCATCGCCATTCTCGTCGTCGCCGGCGGACGCGGCGCGCGGGCCGGCGACGGGCCGCCGAAACAATATAGACCGATCGCCGGAAAGACCCTGCTCACCCGAACGCTTCACGCCCTTCATATGGCTGCGCCTCAGGCTGCGCTCAAGGTCGTCATCCATCGCGACGATTTCGACGATTATGCCGCGAGCGCGGCCGAGCTTTCACTGTCTGACGAAGCGCGCCTTCTGCCGCCTGCCTTTGGCGGCGCGACAAGGCAGGACAGCGTCAGGAACGGCCTCGAGGCGCTTGCGGCCGAAGGCGCGCCCGACATCGTGCTGATCCATGACGCGGCGCGGCCCTTCGCCGACGCCGCGCTCGTGGCGCGCGCGATTGAAGCGGCGGCGACCCATGGCGCCGCCGCGCCCGGCGTGCCGCTCGCCGATACGATCAAGG
>JALHNQ010000061.1 GCA_022843405.1 Methylocystis sp.
CTATTTCCCCGTGGTAGGCTCGAGGCCGCGCAATCTGTGTGCCCGATCTCGCCGTGGCTTCCCTACCGATTTCCCCGTGGTAGGCTGATAATGCTGACTGTGTCCGTAAGCGCAGTGCCGTGGCTTCCCTACCGATTTCCCCGTGGTAGGCTAGGTCTCCCAAACGCCGGCGCGCAGCCAGCGCCGTGGCTTCCCTACCGATTTCCCCGTGGTAGGCTCGGAGATATGCTCCAGACGTTGCGAGCGTTGCCGTGGCTTCCCTACCGATTTCCCCGTGGTAGGCTTCTTGCCGCGCGCCTGAGTTGTCGCTTTTAGCCGTGGCTTCCCTACCGATTTCCCCGTGGTAGGCTGATCAACTGCTTGCATGCCTTTCTGGTTTGGCCGTGGCTTCCCTACCGATTTCCCCGTGGTAGGCTGTCGTTCGGGAGTTCCTGCCAGCCTAGCTCGCCGTGGCTTCCCTACCGATTTCCCCGTGGTAGGCTTCAATCAAAAGCGTCGGCAACGCAAAGCATGCCGTGGCTTCCCTACCGATTTCCCCGTGGTAGGCTTGAACTGCCCGACACGCCGTGCCGATTGGATGCCGTGGCTTCCCTACCGATTTCCCCGTGGTAGGCTAACTCAACGGAATGATCGTCTCAGTCCACAGCCGTGGCTTCCCTACCGATTTCCCCGTGGTAGGCTCGCAATATATGGCCGAGGCCGCAAAAATGCGCCGTGGCTTCCCTACCGATTTCCCCGTGGTAGGCTGCTGACCGTTCACGGTCGGCGGCGGGACAGGCCGTGGCTTCCCTACCGATTTCCCCGTGGTAGGCTCGGCAAGCACGGCGAGATATGCGAAGATTGGCCGTGGCTTCCCTACCGATTTCCCCGTGGTAGGCTTCGGCGAGAGCGTTGGCGCGTCACGGTTGCGCCGTGGCTTCCCTACCGATTTCCCCGTGGTAGGCTAATGGGGGCTCGCCCGCGCGCAAGAACTTTGCCGTGGCTTCCCTACCGATTTCCCCGTGGTAGGCTGCTTATGGACGAATACAATGGACGAAATCAGCCGTGGCTTCCCTACCGATTTCCCCGTGGTAGGCTCCTCAGTCTTGCCGAGGCCGGCGAGAAGTTGCCGTGGCTTCCCTACCGATTTCCCCGTGGTAGGCTCGAAGTTTTTGGAGCGCCTATCACGTAGGGGGCCGTGGCTTCCCTACCGATTTCCCCGTGGTAGGCTGCCGTTGACGCCAACTACGGCGGCAATTTCGCCGTGGCTTCCCTACCGATTTCCCCGTGGTAGGCTTTAAGCATTGCTGCCCGGCTTGCGAAAGAGGCCGTGGCTTCCCTACCGATTTCCCCGTGGTAGGCTGCGACGTATTCGTTTACGCTCGCGATCGTTGCCGTGGCTTCCCTACCGATTTCCCCGTGGTAGGCTAGGCAGGTCATTGGCGCCTCACCTATGAAGGGCCGTGGCTTCCCTACCGATTTCCCCGTGGTAGGCTGAATTGTTCGCGTCGAGACGCCGGATAATGAGCCGTGGCTTCCCTACCGATTTCCCCGTGGTAGGCTGACTTCGTCGCATGGCAATCAATATGAGCCGCCGTGGCTTCCCTACCGATTTCCCCGTGGTAGGCTGCCGGAGCTTATCCACGGACCCGCCTCTGTGCCGTGGCTTCCCTACCGATTTCCCCGTGGTAGGCTGGCAAGCTGCGCCGCAAAGCCTTTGATCGCGCCGTGGCTTCCCTACCGATTTCCCCGTGGTAGGCTCAAAATGGATATCGAGCGGGACGAAGGGCTGCCGTGGCTTCCCTACCGATTTCCCCGTGGTAGGCTCGCTGTTGTTTCAGCGGCGGCCCCGTTGGCGCCGTGGCTTCCCTACCGATTTCCCCGTGGTAGGCTGGTTGCGGGCCGCTTATGCGGATTAGTTTGGCCGTGGCTTCCCTACCGATTTCCCCGTGGTAGGCTGCCGCTTTTTCCTTGGCCAATGTCCAAGGCGCCGTGGCTTCCCTACCGATTTCCCCGTGGTAGGCTACTCGACGCGCGTTCCACACGGGCCCTGCGGCCGTGGCTTCCCTACCGATTTCCCCGTGGTAGGCTTCGCCGTAGCACTGTCAGTCGACCAAACTTGCCGTGGCTTCCCTACCGATTTCCCCGTGGTAGGCTTCTCGGCGTCAACGACCCTCTGTTCGCGCCGGCCGTGGCTTCCCTACCGATTTCCCCGTGGTAGGCTTTCCAGTGCCATTGGCCTGAACAGTTACTGTGCCGTGGCTTCCCTACCGATTTCCCCGTGGTAGGCTCCGTCGATGTTCTCGCCGCGCGCCCAATCCGCCGTGGCTTCCCTACCGATTTCCCCGTGGTAGGCTACCGCAGATGAACTGGCATTCTGGAGATACGCCGTGGCTTCCCTACCGATTTCCCCGTGGTAGGCTCGCTTCGGCGGAAGCGTATGAAAAACCAGTGATTTTCGCCTTCTTGCCGAGGCGGAAATCACAACAGCACCAGTTGTTGGGGCGCGGCTTTTTCATTTTTCGTCGATTCGCCGATCAGCAGTTTCATGCGCGCGTATTGGCGCTCGGTGACGCTCAATGTGCGCACGCTTCCCTTGGGCGGAAGGTTCTTCGTGACCCGCGCGAGGTGTTTTTCCACAGCTTCTTCGCCGCGCATGACCCGCGCATAGACGGACAATTGCAGCATCAGGAAGCCATCGTCCTTGAGGAAGTTGCGAAACCGCGTGGCGTTGCGCCGCTCGACTTTCGTCTTGACCGGCAGATCGAAGAATACGAAGAGCCACATATAGCGCACCTCCTCGGCTTTCATGGCGGTCCCGCCTTCGGCGCGACGAAGGAGGGAAGGCGCAGCAACGCCGCGCTCGATCCTTCCATCGCCTGAACGAGGCCCTCCGCCGCCTTCTCGCTCGCGACAAGCAGGCTCACCATCTCCCTGCCAACGAGCGCGTTCGACAGAAGAACGCCCGCCATTGCGCGGCGGTCGTCGATCGAAAGATCGTCCGTCGTCTCGCGATCCTGCGCGCGTGACGCCGCCAACGCGTCGACGAAGGGACGGAACGGCTCCAACACATCGTCGGCGAGATTGAATGCGTTCGTCACGCTCGCGTGATGCAGGCCGAGGGCGGGCAGAAGCCCGTAAGCGACGAGGGCGCGCGCGATGCCGGCGCGCGCGACCGCGTAGCCGTAATTCATCAACTTGTTGCGCAGGTCGGAGGCGTCGTCGCGCGTGAATTTCGCGTAAAGTCCGCGCCAATATTCGCGCGCGGCGCGCGCCTCGACATTGTCAGGATCGCCGGAGCCGACGAGCTTCGCCATGGCGCGCAGGGCTTGCGCGTCGCGGTCCAGGCTTTCGAGATGCGCCGCCTGATTTTCGATCTTGGCGACGACGACTCGCCGCCAGCATCTTTTCTTGAAGGGCTCCCCGAGCGCGATTTGCGTCGCGGCGACGCCGGCCTGGCGGTGATGCGAATGAAAGGGCAGGGCGATTCCGTTCGGCGTATGACGGGCGTCGACCGAAACGATGACGACGCCCGCCTCCATGCAGGCCGACAGCAGCGTCGAGGTGAGCGTGGCATGCGGCGCGTCGAGCACGATAAAAGCGACGTCCTCCAGCGGAACGCGCGCCTCGCCGTCGTCCTGCGAAACGACGATCTGTCCGTCGGCGGTATTGAGCCTCGCCGGTCGGCTTAGGTGCAAACCTTTCCACGCCATGTACGCAACTCACGCGGGACTTCGAATACTCGCCCAAGACGATCAACATGAAGTTTCTTAAAGGCGATAAGTGTCCGGGTTCCGATCCCCTTCCTGGTCGCTGTCGAATTTGAAACCTCCGAAACCGTGAGCGCTCCAGTATTGCGATCGAGACTACGAAAATATGATCGGATGACCTCGCCATCTGGCTTTGTAATTTCAAGCAAGGATAACTGATTTATCGACCAAAGGAATTCGAATGTTAAATCGACTTCTGGCCACTTATCATCGTCACCGCCCCCCTGTACCGCCCGCATCGGCGGCGCGTCCTCCTTCGCGATCTCGTGCGGATAGACCGGTACGAGAAAAAACTCGTATTTGCCTTTCTTATTCGCTTTGCGGAACACATCGATCCGCGCCATCTCGCCGCGATCGACAGTGGCGAGGCGATCGGGGTTCCCGGTGTCCATCGCGATATTCACTTTGTTCTTCGTGATGAGCCGCACCTTCGAAATCGGATCGCCCTTGGGCGACAGCGGCGGCTTGTCCTTGGGGCTTCCCGCCTCGATCCACTTGTGCAAGCTTTCGATCACCGCTGCATTGCGGTCCGCGTCCTTCATTCTTGCGAGATCTTTCAAGGCGAGATCGGCGACCCTCTTGCGCTCGTAGACTTTCTGTTCGCCGTCGCGCAATGCGATATGGCGGATCGTCGCGTCATGCGCCTTGCCGCGCGCGCGCCTGCGCTCGGCGCGGGCGACGAACACCTTCTCTATGGCTTCGAGCGTCTGTTCCCTGAACCTCGGCCAGGGCGCCGTGATATTCTTTGTCAGATCGTAATGCAGGCCTTTGCGCTCGATTTCCTGCACCTCGCGCGTCGCGCGCTGGAGCAGGGATTCCGTCGTCGCCGCGACGACGATCGCGTCCAGCGCGTGATGGCGGTCGTCGGGAATACGTTCGCCTTTCTCGTTCTTCTTGACCCATTGCAGGCCCCAGGCGCGGCGCAGCCGATCCGTGAGCGCGCCGGGCCGGGCGAAGACGCGGCGCCTCTCCTTGCCGTCTTTGGCCTTTTCGCTCTTGGGGTAGAGCTGCTTCAGCGCCTCCGCGAGCAGCCGGCAGGTCCAGCGCGTGTCATTCAAATTGCGGTTGCGGAACTTTTCCGCTGCTTCTTCCGCGTTCATGAGCTTGTAGTTGCGCTTCTTGAACCCCTTCATGTACTGAATGGACTCGACTCGCGCGACGAAGGCTTCCCATTCCGCATCGGACTTGTCGGCCTTGAACCATTCGTATGGCGTGCGGCCCTTCTTTTCCTGATTGGCCTTCGCGGTGCAGAGCGTCTTGTTCACAAACGAATCGTCGCCGAAACGGCTCCACGGCAGGATGTGATCGACCTGGACGGAATTGTCGGTGGCGGCGAGTTGCGAAGGGCTGATGTAAGCATCGCTATACAGGCAGCGTCCCTTCTGCTCGTTCCATAATTCGAAACGCAGCAGTTCCTCCTTGCCGCGGTCGCCCTGCTGCGGCGCGCGGCCGACTTCCTTTTCGAACAATTCCCTTAGCTTGTCCTTTTGGCGATTGCGCTTCTCGATGCCGAAATGGATTTCTCGCCGCTCCTCGATCGACTTGCCGACATCGCGCGCGAGTTCGACATGGATGCGATCGGGAACGCCATATTTTTCGACGATGGCCTTCACCTGTTTGACCGCTTCGATCAGCGCCTTGCGCGCCGTCGGGCTGCCGACGAGTTCGCGCGAGATGCGCTCCTCGCTTAGGATTCTCTTGAGCGCCTCCTTGCCATGGACGCCAGCGTCGAAGGCGTTGCGTTCGCGGCTCGCCGTATGGTCGTAACCGGCCGCCGCGCAGGCCTTGTCATAGGTCAGTCCCCGCAGCAGGCCGGGAATGATGTTGCGCGCGGCTTTCGCCGAAATGTGCCCGGCGCCTGTGAACGCTTCGAGCGCGCCCTCGGCGGCGGCTTTGACGAGCGTGTCGACGAGCGCCTGGTCGAAACCCGCTTCGTTGAGACCGTCTCGTATTCGATCGAGGTCGTTTCGGAAGGTGACGATCTCAGCGATCCTGTCGAGTCGCTCAGGCTTACTGATGAGCACGCCCCATGCCATCTCGCCGAGGCCGTCGATGATCGTTCGCCGCAGTTTGGCGGTCCCTGCGGCGGCTTTGCCCTTGTCGGTGCGTCCGACCACGTCCTTCTTTTCTTCCTCCGCTTTCACGCCGACGAACGCCGTCGTATCGGGGAGTTTCAATTTCTTGCGCAGGGCCGAAAAGGTGAATTCCGCCGTCGCTCCGAAATCGGCCGCCGCCGTTCGGAGTTCATCGACGGTTACACTCCGCTCATCCGTTCCTGACCGTAGCGTCAGATGATTCAGGCGCGATAGAAAGCGGAAGAGTTCGAAGGAATAGCCGTGTTTGGGCGCGCGCTTCTCCTCCGGCTCGAACGGGCAGGAGCCGACCAATTTCTCGCTATCCTGAAGCGGGCGCTGGAAGAAGGCGACGCTTACAAACTCTTCCTCGAGTTCAGCTGTCGCCAAGTTTGAATGAAGTCTCGCTTGCGCGCGAAAAAGGGCGCGAGTTTCCGCCGCGAGATCGTCACGCATAAGCGAGCGCGAGTAGTCGCCGTCACGATTGCGAAATCGGCGGACAGTCTCGAACCCGCCCGATTTCATCCGCGTTTGGCGCAAGACGAGATCGTCGTCTTCGATCAAGAACTTTGCGAGCGTGCTGAAGCGCGCGAGCTTCTCGCGCGTGTCGGCCATCGCCTTCTTCATGGCCGAATCTTCCTTGGCTTGGTCCGTCGTCTTCGCGCCCTTGGAGTTCGACTTGAATCCGCGATGCCGGGCGATGTGGCCAAGCGCCACCGCGAATTCGATGGGATTCAGCAATCGGTCCAGCGCTTCGGCCCTGATCTTCCATGGATCCAACCCCGGCTGCTTCAGCGCGTCGCGATCGGCGGAGGGCAGGAGCCCGTGGCGTTGAAGGATCCGGCGGACCTCGTTCATCCGCTGCCGGCGTCTGCGAATGACGCGGCGTTGGCCGCGAAATGTTCGCCGCAACTCCGATTTGAGTTTCGTCCCGGTCTGGCTCTTTTCTTCCGGCGCGTCGAACATCCAAGTTCCGGCGTCGACAATATCGCCGCGCGGCCGATCGTCGCCGTCATCTTCATCGATTTCGACGAGCGCCCAGCCAATGGATGCAATGCCTCCATCCAATCCCAAAACACGCATAAATGGCTCCTGAAATAGTGGGCAACCCAATATGAACAGCTTGACCGCCTGCCGCCAAGCTGTTCCAATCAGTACCGGGAAATCGGAAGGGAAGCCACGGCAAGGTGGTTTCTTTGAAATCACTGAAGGATTACCCTCGTCGTGGCGACACGGCGAGGGAATTCCTTTTTGCAAAGGCTTAATATTGCAGCCTGTTTAAGGATGGGCGGCTGTCGATCGACGCGCATCGCAATATCCCCACGCCAATCGCACCCGGAACACACGTCCCCAAGCGAGACCAGCTCGTTTTGTGTTTTGCTCGGCGTCTCCTGCGAGCAGTCACGCCGCCATCGATAGGAATTTCACCGCGCTATGGCCTCCGTCATCGGCGACGAGTGCAGAGGACTTGTTCGGCCTCGGCAGTAGAAAGCTTGAACCAGACAGTAGTTGGGTGTTCCTGGAGGCCGGACCCATCCAGTGCAATCCGCGAATAAATGTGGGGTAAAATGTTGGTGCAATGATCTATTTTTATAAAATATCATTTACGTACAATATATTACGCACATAGTCTGGCGGAGGGGGCGGGATTCGAACCCGCGATACGGTTTCCCGCATACACACTTTCCAGGCGTGCGCCTTCAACCACTCGGCCACCCCTCCGGCGAAGCGCGCAATATATTCACGCGCGCCTCAAACGCAATCGCCGCGCATGGAAGGGATAAGCGGCAAGCAGACAGCGCATGGACAGGCGCGGCGGCGGCGCCTATTCTCCCCGGCGCCGATTCACGCCCACGCGCCATTCGAACGAAGAGACCATGCTGCGACTTCTCACAAGATTGATCGGCCTGCTCCTGCTGGCCGGCGGCTTCATCGCCCTCATCGTCGACGGCACCCGCTCGATCGCCGCCGGGCGCCTGATGGTCACAAGCATCAACCGCAGCGCGTCGGCGGTTTTTCCCGGCCTCTACCAGTCGGTGCAGGCAAGCGTCGAGCATGTCTCGGCCTATCTGTGGGACCCGGTGCTGACCACGCTGATGACGGCGCCGGTCAGCGTCGCCTTCGGCGGCGTCGGCGCGCTCCTCATCCTGCTCAGCCATCGGCGGCAGGCGCCGCTCTATTACGCCCGCCGCTAAAGCGCGGCGCGCCAAAGCCCAAAGGCGGCGCGATCTGGTGTAAAGCGGGCCGCCGCACTATATCGGCGCCATGGCGATCTTCGACACATTCGATCTTTCCAGGCTGCTGAGGCCGATTCCCGACCGCGAAACGCCCGTCGCGCATGGCGCGCGCCATTTCGTCAACGGGCGCCCGCTCGACCCGCCGTTTCCGCTGGGGTCGGAGCAGGTCCTGTTCGGCATGGGCTGCTTCTGGGGCGCCGAGCGCAAATTCTGGCAAGCCGGCGACGGCGTCTATGTGACGGCGGTCGGCTACGCCGGCGGCGCGACCAAAAATCCGACCTATGAAGACGTCTGCAGCGGCCGCACCGGCCATGCCGAAGTCGTGCGGGTCGTCTATCAGCCGCCGGCGATCTCCTTCGAAGCGCTTTTGCGCCTCTTCTGGGAGAGCCATGACCCGACCCAGGGCATGCGCCAGGGCAATGATGTCGGCACGCAATATCGCTCCGCCATTTACGTCTCGACGCCGGAACAGCTCGCCGCCGCGAGTGAATCGCGCGCCATGTATCAACGCGTATTGACGCAGGCGGGGCTCGGCGCGATCACCACGGAAATAATCAATTCTCCGCCGTTCTATTACGCCGAAGACTATCACCAGCAATATCTCGCCAAGAATCCCGGCGGCTATTGCGGTCTCGGCGGCACCGGCGTTTCCTGCCCGGTCGGAACGGGCGCCCGCGCCGAGTGAAGCCTATTTCGCGCGCAAGACCTCGCGGCAGGCCGAGGGCAGTGCGGCCATCGACATTGGCGGCCAGCTTTTCGTCGATTTCTTCGCGTTCACAATCTCGTCCCGGAACCACCAAGCGAGCGAGGCGTCGCAGCCGTCGCCAGCGGGGGTCGGGTCCTGATCGCGGCAGTTCGAGCCGTCCGGGCAGAAAAGCCGGATGTGGAAGTGGTAATTGTGCCCCCACATCGGCCGCACCTTGCTCATCCAGTTCTCGCCTTGGGCGACGCGGCAGAGCGCGCGTTTGATCGCTGCATTGACGAAAATGCGCTGCACGCCGGGGTCCGTCGCCGCCGCGCGGATCACGGCGACATGGCCGTCGCTCCAGACATCGGGACGAATGTCGAGGCGATCGTCGCGCACGACGTCGGTCGACATCATCTCTTCGCGCTCCTCGCGGGTGAGTTCGCGGTTAGGCATCGGCGCAAGCCAAATATCCGCGTCGAGGCCGATCTGATGCGAGGCGTGACCTGAGAGCATCGGCCCGCCGCGCGGCTGCGACATGTCGCCGATGAGCAGGCCCGGCCAGCCCGACTCTTTCGCCGCTTTCGCCGAGAATTGCTTCAAAAAGACGATGAGGTTGGGATGGCCCCAATTGCGGTTGCGCGACAGGCGCATGACCTGCCAGTGAGGGCCGTTGATCGGCAGCGGCTCGCCGCCGGCGAGACAGCCGCGCGAATAAAAGCCGATCGGATCTGGACGAAGCGGCGCCGCCTCCTGGGCGCGGCCGAACAATTCTCTCGCCGGCGTTGCGGGACTGGACGGATTGGCGAGCGGCGGCAGGGGCTTGGGATCGAGCGTCCCCTTGTCCTGCGCATGAGCGTCGCCGGCCGCTGCAAACGCCGCCAAGCCCAATAGCGCCGCGCAAAACGCACGCAATGTCCAACCTGTCATGGGCGTCTCGCCAATCTCCGTATGCGCGTCGGCGTCGAAAGCTGCGCCATTATCCTTGCCGCGAAACCTTACCGCTTCATTTAGTTTGATGCAGCGCCAAGCCAGAGCAAGAATGCCGGCCAGTCGCTTACGCGTTGCGTCAGGAGTCCGTCATGCGTTTTCCCCTCATCGCCCCCGCAATGCTTTTTCTCTTCGCTTCCGCGGGCGCGGCGACCGCCACCACCCACATTCACATCAATCTTTCGACCCAGACCATGCATGTCCAGTCCTCGTCGGGCAGCTATTCCTGGCCGGTGTCGACCGCCCGCGCCGGCTATTCCACCCCGCGCGGCTCCTTCGCGCCGACCGGCCTGCAACCCATGCATTACTCGCGCAAATATCACATGTCGCCGATGCCGCATTCGATCTTCTTCCGCGGCGGCTACGCCATTCACGGCTCCTATGAAACCGGCATGCTCGGCCGCCCGGCCTCGCATGGCTGCGTGCGCCTGTCGCCCGGCCATGCGGCGATGCTCTATCAGATGGTGCAGAGCGAAGGCGGCAGTATTTCGATCAGCGGCGCGCCGCCGCGCGGCCATTATTACGGCAGCGCGCGGCGGGGCGCCGCGTCCAATTATGCGGCCCCGAGGCGCCGCCAAGCCTATGGCAATCCGCTCCCCTCTCTCTTCGACTTCGGCGACTGAGCGCGGGACGCGCATTTGTCGTGACAAGGCGGCGCGCCAAAGAAGGCGCGTCGCTCCTTGTTTTCGCCTTTGGAAACAGCGAAAGATTTTCGGCGCGCGCCTTTCGCGCGCCCTAGATCTCTCAAAGGCGACAGGACATATCGCTAGATGACGGCATTCGATCGACGCCGCTTCCTTCTGGGCGCCGGCGGCTTGGCTGTGGCCGGCCCGGCCTCGGCGGAGCTTCCCGAAGCGGGCGAAGAGCTGCAGGTGCGGGTCGAGAACAATTCGGCGCCGGAGCTTTGCGCCGAAAAGGACAATATCGAGCTCGACTTCATCTCCCCCCGCTTGCGCAGTCTGCAAATTCAGGCGGTGCATCCCTCCTACATCAACACCATATCCTCCGACCGCTGGGCGCCCGACTGGTCGAGCTGCGATCTCACCGTCGATCCGAAGGCTTTCTCGCGGGCGCGGCGCAAGACCTTCTGGGAGACGCCGGAGTTTTGGCTCACCGGCTACACTTTTCCCTCCTTCTGGCGGCCGAATGACGTGCCGGTCCGAATCGGAGATTCAGTCGAACGCGGCTTTCATCTCATTCAATTCTGGATGTGGCACCGCGAACGCGCCGAAGAGATCATGGTGCTCTATCCGCCCGACGGCTATTGGCGGGCGCGGCCGCTCCCCTTCGACGACATGCGTTGGACGGCCTACGGATCGTCATTTCTCGTCGGACCGGTCGAAACGCAGGAGCGGCCGATCGTCGATCTCGAGGAGATCGTCTTCGAGCCGCAGACCCGCAGCATCATTCTTAAGTTCCAGCGCGGCGGCGAGGGCCGCATCTCGATCAAGAGCGTCGACCAGGACCGCCTGACGCTCGATGTTTCGTTCAGCCAGGCGATGCCGAACGGATTGCCCTTCGCTGCGTTGCGTTCGATGTACGCCATGGAGACGATGAGCGACGCGGCGATCGTCGCCTGGCGCAGCAAGCGCGGGAAGGGATGGGAGGAAGCGCCGGTCATTCGCTTCCCGGGCGCCAGCGCGACGGAAGTGTGGGTCGGCCGTCATCTGCCGTCACGCCATAATCTCTCGGCGCCCGATATGGCGTTCAGCAAATTTCAGGGCGCGCCGCCGGCGGCCGCGCGCCGATGATTCAGGGCCGTTGGCAGGCGCTTGACGCTGCGCGCGGCCTCGCCGTCCTGGCGATGGTCGTTTTCCACGCCATCTGGGATCTCGCCCATTTCGGCTATGCGCCGTCCAATCTTCCGTGGACGCCGCCGGTCAGAATATTCGGGCATTCGATCGCTTTCGCCTTTTTGTTCATCGCCGGCGTCGCGCTGGTGTTGGCGCACCGCGGCCATATCCGCTGGCCGGCCTTTTGGCGCCGTTTCGCGATCATCGTCGCGGCGGCGGCGCTGGTGACGGCGGGCACCTATGTCGCCTTTCCCAAGGCCTATGTGTTCTTCGGCATTCTGCATTGCATCGCGCTCGCCAGCCTGATCGCCGTTCCCTTTCTTCTCGCGCCCTGGCCGGCGGCGCTCGCCGGCGGCGCATTTTTCCTGGCGGGCGGCGAGTTTCTCGCGTCTCCGATTTTCAACGCCGATTGGCTGCAATGGATCGGGCTTTCGACCAGCGAGCCGCTGACCCAGGACTGGCGTCCGCTGTTTCCCTGGGCGGGCGCGCTGCTGCTTGGCGTCGCTGCGGGAAAACTCCCTCTCCCCGTTTACGAGGAGAGGGCGGGAGCGGGGGGTGAGGGCGGTTCGCCTGAAAGAAAAACGCGGCAGGATTCGGCGGATTTTCGCGCGTCGCCAATCCCCCAGGCCCCTCACCCTAACCTTCTCCCCGTAAACGGGGAGAGGGGATGGCTGACCTTCCTCGGCCGCCACAGCCTTCCCATCTATCTCGCGCATCAGCCGGCGCTCTTCGCGCTTTTTCTGGGCATCGCCTATCTCGCGCCGCCTGCCATCGACACGACGGATTTCGTCGCCTCATGCGAGGCGCGCTGTTTTGAAGAGGGCGGCGAAGGCAAGCTGTGCCACGACGCCTGTCAATGCACCGCGCGGGAGGCGGTCCGCAGCAAGGCGCTCGCCGGCGTTAAGGACGAAGCCGAACGCGGGCGCCGGTTGAATGAGATTGCGCAGGACTGTGTGGCAAAAGGCGGCCGATAGATGTAAGGGCGCTATTGCGAGCGTAGCGAAGCAATCCAAGGCATGAAGCGGCCTCTGGAGCGCTTCGTCGCTAACGCTCCTCGCAATCATGCATCCTTACATCCCGCCCAAATGCTCGGCGACGGTGAAAATGTCCTTGTCGCCGCGGCCGCACATATTCATCACCATCAGATGATCGCGCGGCTTTAGCGCCGCGAGTTCGAACACCTTGGCGAGCGCGTGGCTTGGCTCCAACGCCGGAATGATCCCTTCGAGCTTCGAGCAAAGCTGAAAGGCGTTGAGCGCCTCCTTGTCGGTGGCGTTCAGATATTTCACCCGGCCGATCTCATGCAGCCATGAATGTTCCGGGCCGATGCCCGGATAGTCGAGGCCCGCCGAAATCGAATGGCCTTCGAGAATCTGGCCGTCGTCGTCCATGAGCAAATAAGTGCGGTTGCCGTGCAGCACGCCCGGACGCCCGCCGGTGAGCGAGGCCGCATGGCCGTTCGGCACATCGACGCCATGTCCCGCCGCCTCGACGCCGTAGATCTCGACGCTGGCGTCATCGAGAAACGGATGAAACAGGCCGATGGCGTTGGAGCCGCCGCCGATGCAGGCGACGAGCGAATCGGGAAGCCGCCCCTCCATCTCCTGCATCTGGACGCGCGTCTCATTGCCGATGATCGACTGAAAATCGCGCACCATCGCCGGATAGGGATGCGGCCCCGCCGCCGTGCCGATGCAGTAGAAGGTGTCGGCGACATTGGTCACCCAGTCGCGCAGCGCCTCGTTCATCGCATCCTTCAAGGTGCGCGCGCCGCTTTGCACCGGCCGCACCTCGGCGCCGAGCATTTTCATGCGGAAGACGTTCGGCTTTTGGCGCTCGACGTCGACCGCGCCCATATAGACGACGCAGTCGAGTCCGAAGCGCGCGCAGGCGGTGGCGGTGGCGACGCCATGCTGGCCGGCGCCCGTTTCGGCGATGATGCGCTTCTTGCCCATACGCCGCGCCAGCAGAATCTGCCCGAGCACATTGTTGATCTTATGCGCGCCGGTGTGATTGAGCTCGTCGCGCTTGAAATAGACCTTGGCGCCTTTGCCCTCGCCCGCGCGCTCACGCACATAGTCGGTGATGCGCTCGGCGAAATAGAGAGGGCTCGGGCGCCCGACATAATGTTTGTGCAGGCCGGCGAGTTCTTCGTGAAAGGCCGGATCGTTCTTCGCTTGCTCGTAGGCGGCTTCAAGATCGAGCACGAGCGGCATCAGCGTTTCGGCGACGAAACGCCCGCCGAAAATGCCGAAACGGCCGTTTTCGTCAGGCCCGGCGCGGAAGGAATTGGGAAGCGGCTTGTTCAAGGGGGCGTCCTCGCTCTGCGGCGCTACCCCCTCCCCAACCCTCGCCCGCTACGCGGGAGAGGGAGTCAGATTCGGCGCTTCATTGGGTTTCCCGCAATGCGGCTCGTTGGCGTCCCCTCTCCCGCGGAGCGGGGGAGGGACAGGGAGGGGGCCGATCCGTCGGCGCAGTCTTAAACTGTCGCACGCCGCTATGAAAGCCGCGCGGCTTTGACAAAGGCGGCGATCTTCGCGGCATCCTTGACGCCGCGCGCGCGCTCGACGCCCGAAGACACATCCACCGCCGGAGCGCGGGTGCGGCGGATGGCCTCGGCCACGTTTTCGAGGTCGAGTCCGCCGGAGAGCATCCAGTCTTTCGCCGTAACGCCGCGCAGCAGATTCCAGTCGAAGGCGACGCCGGCGCCCCCAGGAACGGCGGCGTCTGGCGCAGGCTTGGCGTCGAACAGAATGACGTCGGCGACGCCTTCATAGGCGCGCGCCGCCTCGACGTCGGCGGCGCTTGCGACGCCCGCCGCCTTGATCACCGGCAGGCCGAAGCGCGCCTTCACTTCTCGCACGCGCTCGGGCGTCTCACTTCCGTGAAGCTGGAGATAGTCCGGCGCGAGCGCTTCGACGATGTCGTCAAGCGCGTCGTCGTCGGCGTCGACGGTCAGCGCAACTTTGCTGATGCGCTGCTGGGCGAGAAGGCCGAGCGTGCGGGCGGTCTCGAGATCGATATGGCGCGGGCTCTTCTCAAAAAAGACGAAACCCGCCATATCGGCGCCGGCGGCGATCGCCGCGAGAAGCGTCTCGGGCGAGGACAGACCGCAGATTTTGACGATTACAGGTTGCGTCATGACCGCGTTTGTCGCGGCCATCCATGCCAAGCCGCTACTGCAATTTGCATAATTGGTGCGCGTCCTAAACGTGGATGGCCGGCCCAAGGCCGGCCATGACGCGGAAAAAGGTCAGAGGGTCAGCTCTCACCCCCGATTATACGCGTCCTCGAAGCGGACGATGTCGTCCTCGCCGAGATAGGAGCCGGTCTGCACTTCGATCAGCTCCAGATCGATCTTGCCGGGATTGGTCAGGCGGTGCTTGCTGCCGATCGGCAGATAGATCGATTCGTTTTCGTGGACGAGATGAATCTCGTCGTCGCGGCCGACCTCCGCCGTGCCGCGCACCACGATCCAATGTTCGGCGCGGTGGAAATGCTTCTGCAGCGAGAGGCGCTGGCCCGGCTTCACCACGATGCGCTTGACCTGATAGCGCTGGCCTTCGTCGATTCCTTGATAATAGCCCCATGGCCGAAAAATGCGCTTGTGCTCGCCCGCTTCTCGCCGGTTTTCGCTGCGCAGCTGCTCGACGAGCTGTTTGACCTGATCGCCGTGTTCATGGCTGAGCACCAGCACAGCGTCCTGCGTCGTCACGACGATGATGTCGTCGACGCCGACGACGGTGGTCAGCGTGTCCTCGGAGCGCACATGGACGTTGCGGGCGTTCATGACGACGCCTTGGCCGCGCACCGAATTGCCGTTTTCGTCGCGCTCCGACAATTCCCATACCGCGCGCCAGGTGCCGACGTCGGACCAGCCGATGTCGGCCGGGATCAGCGCCGCCTTTTCGGTCTTCTCCATCACGGCGTAGTCGATCGATTTCTTCGGCGCGTGCGCGAAGGCTTCGGCGTTCAAAATCATGAAGCCGAGGTCCTGGCGGGCCGCTTCGATCGCGGCCTCGGCCGCGGCGAAAATGCTGGGCTCGAATTGCGCAATCTCCGACTGCATCACGTCGGCGCGAAAGATGAAGTTGCCGCTGTTCCAGAAATAGCCCGCGTCGACATATTCCTGCGCCGTGTGGCGGTCCGGCTTTTCGACAAAGGCGTCGAGCTTGTAAACCTCGCAGCAGCAAGCAAGCGGCTCGCCGGGGCGTAAATAGCCATAGCCGGTCGCCGGACCGTCAGGCTTGACGCCGAGCGTCACGATATAGCCCTCGGCCGCCGCCGCGCTCGCGCGCTTGCACAGATCGACGAGGCCCGCCGGATCGCGAACGACGTGGTCGGCGGCGAGCACCACGACGACCGTGTCAGGCGCGCGGCGCGCGGCGAGGCCCGCCGCGACCGCGACCGCCGGTCCGGAGTCGCGGCGCGAGGGCTCCAATATGACGTCGGCTTGCGCGCCGATCTCGCGCAGTTGGTCGGCGACGAGGAAGCGGTAGTCGAAATTCGAGATGACGATCGGGCGCTCGAAGGCCGGGTCGGCCAGCATCGCCATCGTCGTCTGAAAGGTCGATCGCTCTCCGACGAGGGGAATGAACTGCTTGGGCAGCGTCTCACGCGATTCGGGCCATACTCTCGTTCCCGACCCGCCGCACATAATCACGGGCAAAATCTTCTTCATCAGCCCCTCTAGCACTTGATCGCGCCGCCTTTGGGCGAAATTCGCCAAAGGCGGATGACGCGATCGATCTCAAAGCTTAGAGCGCGCGCTGCGCGAAAAACCGGGTTCCTCAGTTTCGCAGCGCGCTCTAGGCCGCGCCCAGCCCCCGGGGAAGCATTAGTTGTCTGCCTGACTGTTGGCAATACGATGGCGAAGCCGACGCCAGAGGCGTCGGCGCAGCTATTTGCCTTTCTTCTCAAGCTCGGCCTTGAGCGCCGCGAGCTTGGCGAAGGGCGAATCAGGGTCGGGCTGGCGCTCGCGCCGCTCGGGCGGGGAGAAGGCTCGACGCGGGCGGGCGTCGTCGCGCGACGGCCGGCCATCAGTGCGCGGCTTTCCGGCCGGACGCCCGTCCTTGCCCGGAGCCTCGGCGCGCGGCCGCTGGTCGCGGCGCG
>JALHNQ010000062.1 GCA_022843405.1 Methylocystis sp.
GTAATCCGACTCATCTTCGTCCGGTTCCGCGAACTCGGCAGCGCACGTCAGGTGCTGCTCTCGATGAAGGCCGATCAGATCCACTTTCCACGGCCTTCCGACGAAGGACGCATGACGAGCTTCGACTGGTTGCCAATCCGCTACCGCAACGTGATCGCCGTTCTCAAGAATCCGTTTTACGCGGGAGTTTACGTGTACGGGAAGAGCGAGAAGCGCACTTCGATCGTCGACGGCAGAGCTCGGCGCAGTTACGGGCACGGAAAGCCGATCGGAACTTGGGAGGTGATGCTCAAGGACCATCACG
Source organism: Methylocystis sp. (assembly GCA_022843405.1). GTDB lineage: Bacteria > Pseudomonadota > Alphaproteobacteria > Rhizobiales > Beijerinckiaceae > Methylocystis. Next base: position 305 of record JALHNQ010000062.1, read on the forward strand.
AGGGATATATCGAATGGGCGGAATATGAGCGCAATCAAAAGCAACTCGCGCTCAACAATTACGGTCGCGCCGGCGGCGTAAAGTCTGGCCGGGGAGGAAGGGCGCTTCTGTCAGGCGTGCTAACCTGTAGGCGTTGCGGCCGAAGACTTTCGGTCGCCTACACCGGTAATCCGCAAAGCCGACCGGTATATCGCTGCGACAAGCCAAACCTTATGATGGGCCTGCCCCGGTGCATGACCTTCGGCGGCCCGCGGGTAGACGCCGCGGTTGCCCGGGAGATTTTGAGGGCGGTCGAGCCAGTGGCGATCGAAGCCGCATTCAAGGCGGAGCGGATGCACCGGGAACAGCAAGAAGATCAGCAGCGCATCTTGGACATGGAGTTGCAGCAAGCCCGCTACGAGGCCGGCTTGGCGGAGCGTCGTTATGCTGCTTGCGATCCGGACAATCGCCTCATCGCCGCGCAACTGGAAAAGAATTGGGAGGCCGCGCTCCGACGTGTCCGAGATCTGGAGGCGCGACAACCTGCAGAAAGGCGCCCGGATATCAAGGTCGACCCCAGTGCCTTCGTCAATTTGGCAGATAATCTGTCGGCGGCTTGGAATGCGGCCGGCGTGACGATGCGCGCTCGCCAGCAAATGCTCCGGTCACTGATCGCCGACATTGTCGTCGATGTTGACGATGAAGCGCGCGATGTCGTGCTCACGATCCATTGGCGTGGAGGTCAGCACTCCGAATTGCGCGTGCGCAAACCTCGAACAGGAGAACATGGCTGCGCGACAGCCGAAGACGCGTTGGCGGTCATGAGAAGCATGGCCGGTCGCTGGTCTGACGAACACATCGCCGCGTCGCTGAATCGAATGAGCCTGCCCACTGGCCAGGGCAAGACGTGGACGGCGCATCGCGTCGCTTCCGTTCGACGCGTCCGAGGCATCCACGCGTATCGATCCGCGGAAAAGGATGGCGAATGGCTCACCATGGCAGAGGCGGCGAAGACTTTAGGCGTCACACACCACGCGATACGACGCCTGATCAAATCCGGCGCGCTTCCAGCAATACAGGTGGTTCCGGGCGCGCCGCATCAAATCCGCGCCGAAGATCTGACGCTGGAGCCGGTTAAAGCGGCGGTTGCCCGTAAAGGTCGCCCGTGTCGCGTCGTCGACGAACACACGCTTCCAATGTTTACAGATACTTGACGAGGGAATGCACAATGACTCACGCATCGTAATGGGGCGGATGGCGCGCTCGACGATGTTGGAGTCGATCTCGATGCGCCCGTCGTCGACGAAGCGCGTTAGGCCGTCCCAGCGCGAGAGCGCGTAGCGGATCGCCTCGGCGAGCTTGGTCTTCTGGCTGATCAGCGTGAGCTTTTCACGCAGCCATGGCTCGAGGGCGTCGAGGATGGGGCGGGATTTTTCCTGTCGCGCCGCGCGCCGGTCATCCGGGTTCTGACCCCGGATATTGCTCTCGACCGCGTAGAGCGCGCCGATGCGCTCGAGCGCCTCGCTGGCGATCGGCGCAGGGCCGGCGGCGGCGAGTTCGTAAAATCGCCTGCGGACATGCGACCAGCAGAAGGCGAGCGACACGCTGTTCTTCTGCGCCAGCGCACGATAGCCGGCGTAACCGTCAACCTGCACGACGCCCGTGAAGCCGGCAAGATGCGTGAGCGGCTGCTCGGATTTTCGGTTTTGCGCATAGACATAGACGGCGATCGGCGGATCTGCGCCGCCGAAAGGCCGGTCGTCGCGCGCATAAGCCCAGAGCTGGCCGGTCTTGGTGCGCCCCCGTCCGGGGTGGAGCACCGGCGCCTTTGTCTCGTCGGCGAAGATTTTCGTCGACGACCTTATGTGTTCCAGGAGTCGCTCGTGCACGGGCCGCAAATGCCAGGCGGCGCGGCCAACCCAGTCGGCGAGCGTCGAACGATCGAGCGCGATGCCCTGCCGGGCGTAGATCTGGGCCTGCCGATAGAGCGGGAGGTGATCTGCGTATTTGGAAACGAGCACGTGGGCGACGGTCGCCTCGGTCGGCAGGCCGCCTTCGATCAGCCGCGCCGGGGCCGGCGCCTGCACGACCGCGCCCTCGCAGGCGCGGCAGGCGTATTTGGGACGCCGCGTCACCAGCACCCGGAACTGCGCCGGCACGATATCGAGCCGTTCGGAGACATCCTCGCCGATCCGGTGAAGCGCGCCCTTGCAGCAGGGACAGGCCTTCTCGTCGATGTCGACGATGGTCTCGATGCGCGGCAGATGGGCAGGCAGCGCACCACGGTTCGTGCGGCGCTTTCTGGTCGCCTTCTCACGTTCGGCGGCGGATTTGGCTTCCGCGGCCGCCGCCGCGCCGGCTTCCGTCTGCTCGACCTCTTCGAGCGCGAGCAGCATCTGGTCTTCAGGGAGCGTCTCGGCGCGCCGCCCAAAGCGATGGCGCTGCATCTCCTTGATGATCTGAACAAGGCGCTCGTTGCGCGCGCGCTCGGCGAGAAGCATCGCCTTCAGTTCGTTCGGATCGTCGGGAAGGCTGTCGATCGCCTGCGCCATAGCCGACACCATATTTTCTGCCATCTTTCGACGCTCTTCGAGGCCCTGATTCACTGTGTCGCAGCTCATCCCGGCAACGCAGGCGCCGGCGTCTCTTTCGCCGCGCGCACGCGCCGCCAATCGAGTCCTTCGAGCAGCGCCGACAATTGCGCCGCCGACAAACGCATCACGCCATCTTCGATCTTCGGCCAGCGGAACTCGCCGTCCTCCAGCCGCTTGGCGAAGAGGCATACGCCCGTGCCGTCCCAGAACACGAGTTTAACCCGATCCGCGCGCTTGGCGCGGAAAACGTAAATCGCGCCGTCGAAGGGATCGGCCTGCATCGTCTCGCGCACCAGCGCCGCGAGACCCTCCGCGCCCTTACGGAAGTCGACGGGCTTCGTCGCCACCATGACGCGGACCGCGCCCGTCGGGCCGATCACTTTGCGCCTGGCGAGGTTCGCAAGGCGCGCAGGATTGCCGTTGCCATGCCGATGTCCGCATCACGCCAGATCCACACATGCGCCTCGCCGATCTCGATCTCCACGACGGGAGCGGCGGGCCCCGCCTTCGGCGCACGCGCCGCTGCGCGCACAGCGGTGACGGCGTTCTCCGCAATTGCCGGAACAAATGGCGGGGCGCCCGCCGCCTCTGCCCTCCGGCGCGCCTCCCTTCGCCAGGTGAACAGTTGCTGTGGCGTAGCGCCATGTCGACGCGCGACCTGCGAGACGACCGCGTCAGGAGCCAGCGACTCTTCGACTGCCAGCGTCTTCTCCCCTTCGGACCACCGGCGCCGACCACCAGCTCCAGTGATCACCTCAATGCGCCGTAGCCCGGAGCCGTTCGGCTCAAGCGAAGGATCAAGTCTAGACACAAGCCTTATCTCCAAATCAGGAGATCAGACTCGCCGCTTTCATCTCGCGTTTGAAGGTGGGGCGGTGTAAGCGTGATCTGGCGACCACGTGTCGCTATGCGGCGATCGCTTGCGGCGTTTCTTTTCGCCATTTCCACGGCAGGAGGTCATCGATCCGATTGATCGGATGTTCGGCGATGCGGGCGAGGATATCGGCGAGCCAAGCTTCGGGGTCGGTGTCGTTGAGGCGCGCGGTTTCGATGAGTGTGTAGATGATCGCGGCGCGGCGGCCGCCCTCATCAGAGCCGGCGAAGAGGTAGTTCTTGCGCCCGAGGGCGAGGGGTCTGATGGCGCGCTCGGCGGCATTGTTCGACATTTCGAGACGCCCGTCATCGATATAACGGGTCAACGCCGTCCAGCGCGACGTGGCGTAGCGGATGGCTCTGGCGAAGTCGCTCTTTCCGCTGATCTTCGCCAACGTCGCATCGAAGAAGGCGCGCAGTTCATCGAGGATGGGGATTGCCCGCTCACGTCGCGCGGCGGCGCGCTCGGCTGGCGCCTTTCCTCTGATCTCCGCCTCGATCGCGAAGAGCCGCGCGATCGTCTCGAGCGCCTCTGCGGCCGCCGGGGATTTCGTCGCGACATGCACGTCGTAGATTTTGCGCCTTGCATGCGCCCAGCGGGCGACCTCGATCAGCGGCGCCGGCGCCCCGGTCTTTGGATCGGCTTCGTAAAGACCGCCAAAGCCCGCATAGCCGTCGGCATGGAGATGACCGCGACAGTCCTTCAGCAAGGCATGGGCGCGCTCGGACTTGCGGTCCGCCGAGTAGAGATAGAAAGCCGCCGGCGGCGCCGTCGACCCATAGGGCCGCTCGTCGCGCACCGCCGCCCATAGTCGTCCGGTTTTTGTTCTGCCGCGCCCTGGATCGAGCACGGGAACTGGCGTGTCGTCGGCGTGGAGGGCGGCGCCGGCGCGCACATGACGCGCGATGCGTTCGACCAGCGGCTCCAGCAACGCCGCCATATGGCCGACCCAACCGGCCATCACCGAGCGATCGATCTCGACGCCTTCGCGCGCGTAAATGTCGGACTGGCGATAGAGCGGCAGGTGATCGCAATATTTGGAAACGAGCACATGGGCGAGCAGCGCCGGTCCCGGCCGTCCCTTCTCGATCGGCAGCGACGGCATCGGCGCCTGCACGATCGTCTCGCAGGCGCGGCAGCTCATTTTCGGGCGAACATGCCGCACGCGCTTGAAGTGCGAGGGGACATATTCCAGCACCTCGCGTTCGTCGGCTCCGACCCGGCCGAACTTCGTCCCGCCGCAGGTCGGGCAGACGCAGGGCGCGTCATGCACAATCGTCTCGAGCGGCAGATGATCCGGCAAGGGCGCACGAACGGACGGCTTCTTCGGCGTCGAAGACGAAGCGTCGCTCCCGGCCGCTTCGCTTTGCGCCTGCCGCTCGGCGTCGCTCTCCTCCATGTCGCCAATCAGGAGTTCGAGTTGTTCGATATCGCGGTCGAGCTTCTCCGACGAGCGCCCAAAGCGCGCCCGCCGCAACATGGCGAGCTGCATTTTCGGCTTCTCGATCAGTAGCGTTTTGGCGTGGACTTCCGCGGCGAGCGCCGCCGCAAAGCGTCGAAGTTCGGCGGGGTCTTCCGGCAAATCAGCAGCGGCGCGCGACATGGTTTTGTCTATCACAAAACATGTGTCGACACAGCTTGAGAATACGCGGAATCTATAGGAAAGCCGGGCGCTCCGGCGCCTGTGGCGCAATCGTTCGGCGCCAGTCGATCCCTTCAATCAAGAGCGCCAGTTGCGCCGACGTCAGTTGCAGCGCGCCCTCGACAACCGGCGGCCAGACGAACTTGCCCTTCTCCAGACGCTTGGCGAACAGACACAGGCCCGAGCCGTCCCAGGTCAAAATCTTCACATAGTCGCCGCGCTTGCTTCGGAACACGAAGGCTGCGCCCGAATAAGGATCGGCGGAAAGAACCTGCGCGACATCGGCGGCAAGCCCGTCAAAGCCGCGTCGCATGTCGACGGGCTTCAGCGCCAGATAGACCTTCACCCCCGGTGCGAACTGAAGCATCAAAGATCGCCCAGAGCGGATAAAACGCGTCGCAGCGCCTCGGCGTCGACATCCGCGTCGAGCGACACGCGCGCGCCATTCGGCAGGCTGATTTCCATCGCTCCGCGGCGCGCGCTTCTGCGCGGTTCGCGAGCCGACTTCGTCGGCGCCAATGGCGGCGCCGACGCTGGAACCGTCACGGCGTTCAGCTCCACGAGCTTCACGGGCACAAACGCCGGCGCGTCGCTGTCTCGCGCTACAGCAGAGGCATCAGCCTCCTTCGCCGGCGCGCATCGCCGATCAAGCCAGCCCTCACGCGCACGACGGATCCATTTGAAGACGAGATTGGCGTTCAGTCCATGCCGCCGCGCGACCGCCGCAACAGACGCGCCAGGCCCCACCGCCTCATCGACAATCCGCTGGCGTTCTTCGAGACTCCACGTCCGGCGCCGCGCGCCAACACCATCCTTCGCCGTCGCCATCTGGTGTCCACCTCGTCCATGGTGGACACCTAAGCAACTCCATATGCTGCACGGTAGGCGGTCGTCGCATCACGCTTACGGGGCGGTAACAGCGCTTACCTTTGCTCAACGTCGGCAAGCGTTTTTCATGAACGTTATCGTCAGCAACTCGATGGTGTGCCAGGGATAAGAGCGTAGCGCGATCAAAGGCGGGTACGCGGAAATGCCGCGCATGGCATGATTAAAGCGACGGCGGGCCACGTCAAACGTGGCAAATGGCGCCGAGCGCATGCTTGCGAAAGAAGTTGTGGCGAGCCTGCTGCCTGCAAACCGCATTCGGTGGCGTCTCCGGCGCGGACAAGTATGACCGGTGCGCGACCTCAAGTGGTCAAGCTCTCAGAGCGAATTCGTCTTAATCCGGCTCATATCCAGCGGCGGCGAAAAAATGTTTGCATTCTTGTGGCGTGAACTCTTGGAGCTCGGCGCCGATCCTGTCCCAGAGACCATCGACGGTTCGCTTGGCGGCATTGCGCAGCAGCGCTTTCAGCTCGGAGAAAGGCGTTTTCGATCGGTTGGAAGTCGGGGCTATAGGGAGGCAGATAAAGCAGCGTCGCTCCTGTCGGTTCGTAACCGCTGCTGTCAGCTTGCAATTGCATTCAAATTGGTTTGATGGCGGGTGAGATCTGCGTCGCAAGAATCCGACGCCCGCCAAGCATGGCGGGCGTCTTTGATGCGAACAGCCTGGGCGTCACTGGCAAACCCAAACCCAGTGACCTTGATCCCATACCCGACAAACACTGCCGAAGGGGATGCCTCCACCGTAGCCATAGAAGCCATAGTAGCCGCTCCAATCCCTGTGCTGATAGCGGTAGTGCCCTCCGTAGTCTGGCAAATACCGACCGTGGTGAAATGTGCCGGCTTGCGCCAGCGACGCCCACAACATAGCGGCTGCTAGAACTGCGCCAGAAGTTAGCATTTTGCGCATAGGGTCCTCCCTATTCTTCTGACGGAGAACTATGACGCTTGGGGTCGAACACAACCCCATCAATCAAGATTTTGTACCAAGCGCTCGGTCCGAAGTTTCTAATGCCATTGAAGTTGTTGCATCGTTCAACGCCAACTATGCGGCGCGCCCTTTTCAGTTCTTCAGGTCTCCATATGGCCAAACGAGCTGTCAGCACAAATTAGCAGAGGGGCTCTCCTCATCCCGAGGATCGGCGTTTCTAAGATCGCTCTGTCAGCCTTGGCTGTGATTACGACGCTGACTTGTAGCTGCGATTCGCGGAATGAAAGCCGGAACCTCGGCCATGTACTGTCGATATGCCGCGCCGAATTCGGCGAGCGCCTCGTTTTCTTCTGCCCGGGCGAGGCGCACGTACATGACGACGAGGACCGGAAACATCGCCAGCGTCAGCAATGTCGGCCATTGCAGAAGGAAGCCGAGCAAGACGAGTATGAAACCGACATATTGGGGATGACGCACATACGCGTACACTCCAGTGATTGCGAGCTCGCGTCGGCGCTGCGCCTCATAGAGGACGCTCCAGCCCGCTGAAATCAAAATAAAGCCGCCGCCGATGAGCGCTATGCTCGCCACGTGGAATGGGCCCCAATGCGGATTGGCTTTCCACCCGAACATCATCTCGAGCAGATGTCCGGCATCATGCGTGAACCAGTTCACGTCAGGCCAACGGCTTTGCAGCCAGCCAGACAGCACGTAGATCGTGAGCGGAAAGCCGTACATTTCAGCGAATAACGCTACGAGAAACGCGCTGAAGGCGCCAAAGGAACGCCAGTCGCGTTTCGTCTGCGGTTTAAAGAAGGTGAAGGCGAAAAAGATGAAGATCGCCGAATTGAGAATGACGAGCGACCACAGGCCATAGGCCGGATTGTCATTGTGCACGGGTAGCCTTCCTCTTTCGTCGAGACTGTCAGTGTTGGCGCTGGAGGTCGCTCTGGCCGTCGGAAGGGCCCTTGTTCGCGCCCTCGCTCGACCCATGTCGCCCATGACCGCGATGCATGAAAATGTGCATGAGGGGGCAGGCTAGGAGTAGCAAGTAAGGAAGCGCTCCGAAGAGATGCGCGGTGTGTTCCGTCACGAGATAGAACCCCGCGATCGCCAGGAACCCGATCAGAACCCAGTTTTCCCGTGACGCGAGAAGGCCGCGCTTCGAACTGTCAGAACCGCCATTCTGTGTATAGTGTTCGTGTTCGTGTCGCATCGCTCGCTCCTTCGACGTTGGGCCGGCCGACAGGCGTTCTATTCGACGACCAGCCTGCCGCGGAACATGCCCATGGGGCATGCAAAATTGAATTCGCCAGACTCCCTCGGCAGGAACTCGACCGCGACGGTTTCGCCGGTGGGCAGTTCGGCGCTCTTTTGAAAGTCGGCGAAAATCACCTTGTCGGAGCACGACGCCGTCTCTTCACGGCGGAAGTTGAGCCGCACCGGCTTGCCCCGCCGCACGATGATGGTGTCGGGCGTGTACCCGCCTTTCACCAGAATCATCGCTTCTTGATAGCCGCCGCTGGTTTCGGCCGCACGCACGCCTGTCGCGCGCTTGAGCCAGAAGAACCAGACAATGAAGGCGATAAGGGTGAATCCGGCGGCGACGACGATCAAGCGATCCGGGGAGGCATAGGCCGCCAACGCGGTCGGGCCCGACGCCGCCGGAGCGGCGGGAGCTGCAACGCGCTCGGCGACACGCTTCGTCACCTCGCCGAGCGCAGCATTGGCTGAGGCGAGCCGGGGATCGAGTTTCAACGCGGCTTGGAGATCCCGTTTCGCGCGCTCGAGGTCCTGCTTACCGAGATAGGCCTTGGCCCGGGAGACGAAGGCGTCCGCCAATTGGGGATCGAGATCGATCGCCTTGTTGTAGTCCGCGATGGCGGGGTCGAAGTCGTTTTTCGCTCGATAGGCTTCGCCCCGGCCAAGGAAAGCGGCGGGGTTCGGTCGCTCCGCGATGGACGCGTCGTAATCGGCGATCGCCTTGTCGAAATCGCCCTTCGCTTTGAAGATGGATGCGCGTTCTGCAAGCGCGGGCGCCGCCTTGGGATAGAGTTTCAGCGCTTTGTCCAAATCGGCGAGGGCGCGATCAAGATCGCCCTTTGCTCGATAGGCGCCGCCACGATTAAAATAGGCTGTGAACTGATCACGCCTACTCTGGCGTTTTAGACGGTCGATGACCTCCGTGCAGCCCGCGATCCGAGCGTCCGGTTCGGCGCTTCGACACCGTCCCCAGCGATCGCTCTGTGCCGACGCCGTCGCGGCGAGCAAAACCAAAAAGAACCCGGCGAGCGCAAGGCGGGGCGGCCGTGAGATCATGATGCGGTCCTCCTCGGCTGAAAGAAGCGCAGGCGATTGGCGTTACTGACAACCGTGACGGAACTGAAGGCCATGGCGGCTGAGGCGAGGAGCGGCGACAGCAGGATGCCTAGGGCCGGATAAAGCGCGCCCATCGCCACAGGTATGCCGAGAACGTTGTAACCGAAGGCGCCGACCAAGTTTTGGCGCACGTTACGCATGGTGGCGCGGCTGATCTCGATCGCCGTGACAACGCCCTGTAAGCTGCCCCTGATGAGCGTCACGTCGCTTGCCTCGATCGCGACATCCGTGCCCGTGCCGATGGCGAAGCCGACATCGGCTTGCGCAAGCGCCGGCGCGTCATTGACGCCGTCGCCCACCATGCCGACGGTCTTTCCTTCGAGCTGGAGTTTTTGAACCTCATGCGCCTTGGCGTCGGGCAGCACCTCTGCGAGCACGCGGTTGACGCCTACTTGGCTTGCAATCGCCTTGGCCGTTCGCTCGTTGTCACCCGTAAGCATGACGACCTCAATCCCTAAGCGCATCAGGATCTCGATCGCTTGCTTGGAATCGGGCTTCACTGTGTCGGCGACAGCGACGAGGCCCACAGATTGCCCGTCGGCCGCCACATACATTGGTGTCTTCCCTTCATTGGCGAGGCGCTCCCACGTCGGCGCAAGGGCGTCGATTGCTACGCCACGATCACCCATCAGCTTTGTGTTGCCGAGGAGGACTTGACGGCCATCGACCTCGCCGCTCACGCCATGACCCGGTATCGCAACGAATCCCCTCGCTTCAACGGGCGGAAGGCCGCGCGCCTCCGCGCCCTTAACGATGGCTTCGCCAAGCGGGTGCTCGGAGCCGCGTTCGAGAGCCGCCGCGAGCCGCAGCACAGTCTCTTCGCGTTGACCGTCGACGGGAACCACGTCCGTCAACGAAGGCTCGCCGCGCGTGATCGTTCCGGTCTTATCGAGAATGATCACCTGGAGTTTCTCCGAGCTTTGAAGCGCATCGCCGGAGCGAATGAGGATCCCGTTCTCGGCGCCCTTGCCGATTCCTACCGTTAACGAAGTCGGCGTCGCGAGCCCCAGCGCACAAGGGCAAGCGATGATCAGTGTCGTGACCAGAACGATGGTCGCGTAGATGACGCGCGGCTCTGGGCCGAAGACATACCAGATCATGAAGGAGAGAACGCTCAAGATCATCACGGTCGGAACGAAAAAGCCGGATACGGCGTCGACGACGCGCTGGATTGGCGCCTTCGAGCCTTGAGCGTCCTTGACCATCCGGATGATGTTAGCGAGTGCTGTGTCCTTGCCGACCTTTGTCGCGCGGAACTTAAAACTGCCCGTCTTATTGAGCGTGCCGCCAATTGCGTCGTCGCCGACATGTTTCTCGACAGGAATCGACTCCCCGGTGATCATCGATTCATCGACGGCGCTGGACCCTTCGGTCACCTCGCCGTCCACAGGGATCTTGTCGCCTGGACGGATCACGACTGTGTCGCCGGCGACGACCTCTTCTACGGCCAAGTCAATTTCCTTGCCGTCACGCAGCACCCGTGCGGTCTTGGCCTGTAGGCCGATGAGCTTTTTGATCGCTTCCGAGGTGCGGCCCTTGGCCTTTAGCTCTAAGGCCAGCCCCAGCGTGACGAGGGCGATCACCACGTCGGTCACATCCCAGAAGACTTCGGCAAGCGCCATGCTCGGGAAGAGATGGGGGAAGGCGACGGCGATTACCGAATAAAGAAATGCCGCCGAGACGCCAATCGAGATTAAGGTGTGCATATTGGCGGCGCGGTGCTTCAACGCATCCCACATGCCGACAAAGAATTGTGAGCCCGACCAGACGAGCACGGGAACCGATGCCACGCCAAGCAGCGCCCAGACGATACGCCGAGTGTCGCTGCCCGCCGGCATCCACTCACGCAACCCGGGAATCAGATCGGGATAGCTCAGCGCCATAACGGGCGCCGATACGATCGCCGCGAACCAGAACTTGTGCATGAGCGCTTTATATTCACTTTCGCGCGCAATCTGGTCGGGATCAGCACCGGCTTCGACGGCGGCCCTTATATCCTGGGGTTGTCGCTCAGCGACCCTGTGGCCGGAAGCTTCGATCGCCGAACGGATTGCGCTGAAATCGGTCTTTTGCGGGTCATATTCGATATCAACGGCGCTTGAGCCGAGATTGGCTGCAGCGGCAATGACGCCCGGCGTCCCCTTCAGGGCGGACTCGACGCGGGTCACGCAAGAGGCGCAATGCATTTGTGCTACGGAAACGCGAATTTTCGCGGCGCCCGGCACGTAGCCGGCGAAGCGGATGGCTTTTGCGAGGTCGACGATCTTCACGCGATCCGCGTCGTAATCGATGGCGGCGATCTGGTTCACGAGGTTCACTCGGGCCGATACGACTCCCTTTATTTCCCCGAGCGCCTTTTCGATCGCGGGAGGGCAGTGGGCGCAGGTCATGCCGCCCACGGTCAATTCTATGTGCTCACGTCGAGCAGCCGTGGACAATGCGCCAGTTGTCGGTAGCGGGATCATCGTGTCGATCATGGCCAACCCCGTCGTCCATATCCCCGGGTGTCTTCCGCCTGCGCTCGCGCAGACCTTATGGATAGCGCGCGAACACTTCAGTCGAGCCGTCGCGTTTCACGAGCAGCACGTTGTAAGATGCGGCCGCGCCCTGCTCCATGCCTGGCGAACCCGCAGGCATTCCAGGAACGCTCAGCCCGATCGCGTCGGGCCGCTCCGCCAGCAGCCGCTTTATTTCGCTCGCCGGCACGTGACCCTCGATCGTGTAGCCTTCCACAATGGCGGTGTGGCAAGAGGCGAGTTCGGGCGTTATGCCATGCTCTTTCTTGATCTTGGCGATATCCCTCACATCGATCATCGTGACCTTCATGCCCGCATCTTCGAGACGCTTTGCCCATAGGCGACAGCATCCACAGGATGGCGAGCGCCATGCGACGATGTCTTGAGCAAGGGCCGCAAGCGGCGCACTAAGGCCAAGGGCGAAGACGATGGCCAAACTTGTTTTCGATTTTGACATGTCAGTCTCCTGGAAGGAAGACAAGCAGGCCGCGTCGACCTGCGCTCGTCGATTCACTCGAGCAAGTATTTGATGAGCACTATTATCGCGAGAATCAGGGCTACCGGCATCAAAATCCAGAAGGGTCCCATGCTCGACATGCCCCAACCGCTCATCGTCCCGTCTGATTCCATCAGTGGCTAATTTCCCCTTTTGCAATCGTCCGCTCACTCCATGCGGCGAATTTCGTCGATGACATAGAGGCCTTTTGCATCGCGGCTCAGGGTGAACGTCACTTTGGCTCCCGGCGCCAAGCCCGTGAGGTCGATGCCGGGCGCGATGCCGAAAGCCATCGTCATGCCGGGCCAATTCAACGCGGCGATCGGCCCGTGCGTGATCAGGAGCTTGCGCTCGGTTGCATTGACGCCCTTGATGAGGCCGTCGCCAGACGCCTTGTCTGCGGCTTGGGCGACGACGAGCCGTTGCGCGGATTCGACCGCGCCGACTTTTGTCGCGCAGAGCGTGGGGACGATCGCCGAAGCAGCGAGAACCGCAACGAGTTTGACGCGGTGATGAGGAAGGTTCTGCATTATTTCTCTCCTTGGTGAACATCATTCCGCGCTTTGAAACGCGGATCGAATGGCCAGCGTCTTCGACAACCATGCTGTTTCATCGTCGAGCGGCGGCCAAAGCGCTTAATCAGCGTATAGACCGAGTGATGACGACAAGCATCAGAGCCGTCGAATGCGCCATCCCGCCAATCATCGGAACGGCGACACGCTGCATGATTTCTGATCCGGCGCCTGCGCCCCAGAGGATCGGCACGAGACCCGCCATGCTGACGCCGACCGTTTCGGCACATAACGGCGCTCTGAGACCTTCTTGGCGCAGGGCCGCTTTCCTATAAGAAACGGCCCCAGAACAAAGCCCCAGTCGGGTCGTTCCTATATAGCTGAAAGGGATTACGATATGCGCGGCTTCATGTTGAATATGCATTCAATCACGAGGCCTCCCCCCGTCAGCGGCAGACCCACACCCATTGTCCGTTATGGCGATGCCAGCACACATTATGCCTGTGTTGACCCGGAGTGCTCCAATCGCGATGCCCGTGACGGCTATGCCCGCCGGGGACCATTCCGTGAATCTGCGGATCTTGCTCCTGCATCTCTTGGGCCATTGTGGGGACGGATAGGGCCAGCATCGTCGCTAAGGCAATAGAGAGTCTAAGCATTGGTTTTTCCTCCTCTGAAGATTGCTGTGCACGGTCTTATGGACCTGCATGGATAGTTCCTTCCAGCTCCTGTTTGACCTCGCCTTTTTCAGACAGGCCAAACCCCTTGATCAGCGCATAGATCGCCGGAATGACGACGAGCGTCAGAGCCGTCGAAGACACCATCCCGCCAATCATCGGAACGGCGATGCGCTGCATAACTTCTGATCCTGCGCCCGTGCTCCAGAGGATCGGCACAAGCCCCGCCATGATGGCGACGACCGTCATCATTTTCGGCCGCACGCGGTCGACCGCGCCGAGCATAATCGCTTCTCGCAAATCGGCGCGAGTGAAGCTCTTCCCTTCGGCCGCACGCTTGGCCGCGACCTCACGCATCGCCGCATCGAGATAGATCAGCATCACGACGCCGGTCTCGGCGGCGACGCCGGCGAGCGCTATGAAGCCGACCGCCACTGCGACGGACATGTTGAAGTTCAGGAGCCACATCAGCCATACGCCGCCGACGAGCGCGAAGGGCAGCGACAGCATGACAATCAATGTTTCGGTCAAACGGCGGAAATTCAGGTAGAGCAACAGGAAGATGATGAGTAGCGTCAGGGGCACGACCAGCCGCATGCGCGCCTGTGCACGCTCCAGATATTCGAATTGGCCGCTCCAAACGACATAAGAGCCTGGCGGGAACTCAATCGTGTCGACGACCGCCTGGCGCGCTTCTTCGACAAAGCCGCCGAGATCGCGGCCCCGAATATCGACGAAGATGTAGACCGCGAGCTGGCCATTCTCGGTGCGAATCGAGGTCGGGCCACGAACGAGTTCGACCCTCGCTACCTCGCCGAGCGGAACCGTCCCGCCGCCGGGTAAGGGAATCAGCACTTCGCTGGCGATCGCTCTCGGATTGGAGCGGAAGTCGCGCGGATAGCGGATGTTGACGCCGTAGCGTTCGCGTCCTTCAACCGTTGTTGTGACGGTCTCGCCGCCGAGCGCCGTGGCGATTGTCGCTTGCAGGTCGCCGATCATGAGGCCGTAACGCGCGAGCGCAGCGCGATCCGGCGCGATGTCGAGGTAGTAGCCGCCCATGACGCGTTCGGCGTAGGCGGAAGAAGCGCCGGGAACGCGTTTCACCACAGTTTCAACCTGCCGCGCCAAGTTCTCGATTTGCGCAAGATCGCGGCCGAAAATCTTGACGCCGATTGGCGTCCTGATCCCGGTCGCCAGCATGTCGATCCTGTTTCGGATTGGCATGGTCCAGGCGTTTGACACGCCGGGAAATTGCAACGCCGCATCCAACTCCGCAGTGAGCTTGTCGATCGTCATTCCAGCGCGCCACTGATCCTTTGGCTTCAGCTGGATGACGGTCTCGAACATTTCGAGCGGCGCCGGATCGGTCGCGGTCGAGGCGCGCCCGGCCTTGCCATAGGCGGACTGAACTTCCGGGAAAGATTTGATGATGCGGTCCTGCGTTTGCAGGAGCTCGGCGGCCTTGGTGACCGAAAGTCCCGGCAGCGTCGTCGGCATGTAAAGTAGCGCTCCCTCATTGAGGGCGGGCATGAATTCGCTGCCGAGCTGGCGCGCCGGAATGATGGTTATCGCGAGCGCTCCCAGCGCCAGCAGAATCGTGGCGACCTTCGCTTTAAGCACCAGACTTATGATCGGTCGATAGAGCCAGATGAGCGCGCGATTGATCGGGTTTCTCGCCTCCGGAACGATTTTTCCGCGCACGAATACGACCATCAGCGCCGGCACGAGCGTCACGGAAAGAAGCGCCGCCGCCGCCATCGCGAAAGTCTTGGTGAAGGCGAGCGGGCCGAACAGGCGCCCCTCTTGCGCTTCGAGCGTGAAGATCGGCAAGAAAGAAACCGTAATAATCAACAGACTAAAGAAAAGGGCGGGGCCGACTTCTGTTGCAGCGTCGATCAGTATCTCGATGCGCCGCTTATCCGGATGTGCGCGCTCCAGACGCTTGTGTGCGTTCTCGATCATGACGATGGCGGCGTCGACCATTGCGCCGATCGCGATGGCGATGCCGCCCAAACTCATGATGTTCGAGCCGAGTCCCAGCGCCTTCATCGCGGCGAAGGCCATCAAAATGCCGACCGGCAACATGATGATGGCGACGAGAGAGCTACGCACATGCAAGAGGAACGCAACACAGACGAGCGCGACAATGATGCTTTCCTCGATGAGCGTACTCTTTAGTGTTTCGATGGCAGCATGAATGAGCTGTGAGCGATCGTAAACCGAGACGATCTCGACGCCTTTCGGTAGGCCTGTCGCCATCTGCGCGAGGGTGGACTTGACATTGTCGATCACTGTGAGCGCATTGGCGCCGTAACGTTGCAGCGCGATGCCACTCGCGACCTCGCCATCGCCGTTAAGTTCCGTGATGCCACGTCGTTCGTCGGGACCGAGTTCGATGCGTGCGACATCCTTTAGGAGAAGCGGCGTGCCGCTTTCAACGCGCAGAACAATGCTTTCCAGGTCGCTCACGCCGCGTAGATAGCCGCGTCCGCGCACGATGAATTCAAATTCGGAAAGTTCGACCGTGCGGCCGCCGACATCGGCGTTGCTCGCACGAATGACCTCGCGCACTTTCGACAGCGGAATGCCGAGCGCGCGCAGTCGATTAGGATCGACAACGACATTATACTGCTTGACAAATCCGCCGACGCTCGCGATCTCAGCGACGCCTTCGGCCTTGGCGAGGCCGTAGCGGATCGTCCAGTCCTGGATCGAGCGCAATTCGGCGAGCGTCATATCCTTGGCGATGAGCGCATATTG
>JALHNQ010000063.1 GCA_022843405.1 Methylocystis sp.
GGCGCCTTGTCGATCTGGTCATAGGCCGTAAACGTCGCCCCGCCCGTCTCCGCCAGAACCTTGGTGATCGCCGCCGTCAAAGACGTCTTGCCATGGTCGACGTGTCCGATCGTCCCAATATTGCAGTGCGGCTTCGTGCGTGAAAACTTTTCCTTGGCCATCGCCGTGCTCCTCTAAAGAGTTCCGTTTGCCCGTAGTGATCGAGATCAGGCGTATTTCGCCTGCACCTTCTTCGACTCCGCCTCGGGCACTTGTTCGTAGTGATCGAATTGCATCGTGTAGCTCGCGCGGCCCTGGGTGAAGGAGCGCAGCTGGTTGACGTAGCCGAACATGTTGGCGAGCGGCACCATGGCGTTGACCACCACGGCGTTGGCGCGCATGTCCTGCCCCTGAATCTGTCCGCGGCGCGAATTCAAATCGCCGATGACCGAGCCGGTATATTCCTCCGGCGTCACCACCTCGACCTTCATGATCGGCTCGAGCAGCACTGAGCCGCCTTTTTGCAGCGCCTCGCGGGTCGCCGCGCGCGACGCGATCTCGAAGGCGAGCACCGACGAGTCGACGTCGTGGAACGCGCCGTCGATGAGCGTCGCCTTCATATCGACGACCGGGAAGCCGGCGAGAATGCCGGATGTCGTCACCGACGCAATGCCCTTGTCGACGCCGGGGATATATTCCTTCGGCACGGCGCCGCCGACGATCTTGCTGTCGAACTCATTGCCCTTGCCGGCTTCGTTGGGTTCGAAAATAATCTTCACGCGGGCGAACTGGCCGGTGCCGCCGGTCTGCTTCTTATGGGTGTAGTCGATTTCGACCTTGCGCCCGAGACGCTCGCGATAGGCGACCTGCGGCGCGCCGATATTGGCGTCGACCTTGTAGGTGCGCTTCAATATGTCGACCTTGATGTCGAGATGCAGTTCGCCCATGCCCTTAAGGATGGTCTGGCCGCTCTCCTGATCGGTCGAGACGCGGAAGGACGGATCCTCGGCCGCGAGCTTCTGCAGCGCAATGCCGAGCTTCTCCTGATCGGCCTTCGACTTCGGCTCGATGGCGATCTCGATGACGGGGTCGGGGAACTCCATGCGCTCCAGGATCACCGGCTTCTGCATGTCGCAGAGCGTGTCGCCGGTACGCGTGTCCTTGAGACCGGCGAGCGCGACGATGTCGCCCGCAAAGGCTTCCTTGATGTCTTCGCGGTTGTTGGCGTGCATCAGCAACATGCGGCCGATGCGCTCCTTCTTCTCCTTCGTCGAATTGAGCACGGTCGTGCCTGAGTCGATCTTGCCCGAATAGACGCGGGCGAAGGTGATCGTGCCGACGAAGGGGTCGTCCATGATCTTGAAGGCGAGCATCGAGAAGGGCTCGGAATCGAGCGGCTTCCGATCCAGTTCCGCGCCCGTGTCCACATCGACGCCCTTGATCGCCTCGCGATCGACGGGCGACGGCAGATAATGCACGACGGCGTCGAGCAGCGGCTGCACGCCCTTGTTCTTGAAGGCCGAGCCGCAGAAGATCGGGATGAAGGCGATTTTGCGCACGGCGATGCGGATCAGCCTGTGCAGCGTCTCTTCGTCGGGCTCCTGGCCGTCGAGATAGGCCGCCATGGCGTCGTCGTCCATTTCGACGGCCGCCTCGATCAGCGCAAAGCGATATTCCTTGGCCTTGTCGAGCAGGTCGGCCGGAATTTCTTCGTCGTGATATTTCGCGCCGAGACCTTCGTCTTCCCAAACGACCGCCTTCATGCGCACGAGATCGATAATTCCCTTGAAATTCGATTCCGAGCCGATCGGCAGTTGCGCGCAGACCGGACGGCCGCCGACGCGGGTCTTGATTTCCTCGACGCAGCGGTCGAAGTCGGCGCCGATCTTGTCCATTTTGTTGACGAAGACGATGCGCGGCACATTGTATTTGTCGGCCTGACGCCAAACGGTCTCGGTCTGCGGCTCGACGCCCTGATTGCCGTCGAGAACGCAAACCGCGCCGTCGAGCACGCGCAGGCTGCGCTCGACCTCGATCGTGAAGTCGACGTGGCCGGGCGTGTCGATGATGTTGAGGCGCTTGCCGTTCCAGAAGGTCGTTGTTGCGGCCGAGGTGATGGTGATGCCGCGCTCCTGCTCCTGCTCCATCCAGTCCATCGTCGCGGCGCCTTCATGCACCTCGCCGATTTTGTGGCTCTTGCCGGAATAATAGAGGATGCGCTCCGTCGTCGTCGTCTTGCCCGCATCGATGTGGGCCATGATGCCGAAGTTACGGTAGTCCTCGATCGGATGAGAGCGGGCCATGACGATTGTCCTCGTGAAAGCTCGTGCGCCTTACCAGCGGTAATGCGAGAAGGCGCGGTTGGCTTCCGCCATGCGATGGGTGTCTTCGCGCTTCTTCACCGCGGCGCCGCGGTTGTTGGAGGCGTCGAGCAGTTCGGCCGACAGCCGGTCGACCATGGTCTTGTCGTTGCGGGCGCGCGCCGCGGTGATGATCCAGCGGATGGCGAGCGCCTGACGGCGCTCATTACGCACTTCGACCGGCACCTGATAGGTGGCGCCGCCGACGCGGCGTGAGCGCACCTCGATCGCCGGCGCGACATTTTCGAGCGCGGTCTTGAAGACGACGAGCGGATCGCTCTTGGCCTTGGTCTCGACCTGGTCGAGCGCGCCATAGACGATCTGCTCGGCGACGGACTTCTTGCCGTCGTACATGATCGAGTTCATGAATTTCGCGAGGACGACGTCGCCAAATTTGGCGTCTTCGATAACTTCGCGCTTTTCGGCCCGGTGGCGACGAGACATCGAACGGCTCCTTACTTCGGACGCTTCGCGCCGTATTTCGAACGGCGCTGCTTGCGGTCCTTGACGCCTTGCGTGTCCAGCACGCCGCGCAGAATGTGATAGCGAACGCCCGGAAGGTCCTTGACGCGGCCGCCGCGGATCATCACCACCGAGTGCTCCTGAAGATTGTGGCCCTCGCCCGGAATGTAGCCGATGACCTCGAAACCATTGGTCAGACGCACCTTGGCGACCTTGCGAAGCGCCGAATTCGGCTTCTTCGGCGTCGTCGTATAGACGCGTGTGCACACGCCGCGCTTCTGCGGACACGCCTGCAGATGGCGGGCCTTTTCGCGATAGGTCGGCGCTTGGCGCGGCTTGCGGATCAACTGGCTAATCGTCGGCATTCAATAGGGTCCTTCGCGTGATTGCGAATGGCGGATTAGATTGGCGGTCCCGGCGCGCACGGCCTTAGCGCATGCGCAAACGAGCGAAGCGCCGATGGCCGTAAGGGCCAGGGCGCTTCTAACGCAGAGGATCCCGGAGACCGGGATCGTGCCTTCCTGTCCATCGCTCTCGCGACGGGATGATTGCCAATTACGCTTGGCGGTCACAGGCAAGGCGACAGCGTTTAAGTTCGAAGGATCGAGAGCGAGGCGCTCGCCGACGGCGTGAACTTACGGCCTGTCGAAAGTGCGCGGAACCTAATGGCGAAGGTCGGGGGCGTCAAGCGGAGAATGTCACGCCGCTTCCAAAAAGGTTATGTTCTTGCTCGAGCCCCCAAGGCCGCATAGCATTCGCCCCAGCGACGACGCCTTCCGCTTTTCAACATCAAGAGGGACATCCTCACCTCGGGGAAGTCCCCTCCATTTGAATGCCTTCCCGCGGGTCGTTTGGCCGGAATGACATGGTGAAACCCGCCGTACGATTCTCGTGTGTCGTTGACAACGAACCCATTTTTTTTGCGCAAGCGATGAGATGGGCGCGAAGCCTAATCGAAATCGCGAACGTTCCGCCCGAAGATCTTGTTGTCCATTACGTTCAAGGGTTGGGCCAGGATTGTGTCGCGAGCTTTTCGTCGCTCGGCGTCAGAACGACCCAAGCGCAGGCGGTTTCGCGGCAGCGCCCGCATCTCAACAAGCTCGCACAATTGCGGTCGGCGTTCCTCCGCGATGCCGATCTGGCTGTGTTATGCGACTGCGACATGCTCTTTGTCGCCGATCCGCGACCCTATTTCGCGAAGGACATGGTCGCGGCCGCGGTCGTGGACGCGCCGAACCCGCCGATCGAGATCTGGGACATCCTGCTCGGGCGCGCCGGGCTGACGCGTCGGCGACCCGACATCGCCGTGGGTTCGGCCGCCGCCATGACTATTTTCGAGAACAGGAACGGCGGCCTCTACGTGCTGCCCGGCGCGCGGCTCGGCGAACTCGACGAGCCTTGGCGCAAATGGGCGCAGTGGCTCGAGGAACAGGCGGATGTTCTGGGCGACTACGCGTTTCACATCGATCAGATCGCGTTCGCGCTGACCTGCCTGGAGCTTCGCATTGAACCGGAACTGCTGCCGAAAGCCCTGAACTTTCCAACCCATCTGCCGGCGGCCGACATTGGCGACGGCGCGCCGATCATGCTGCACTACCATCGCCAGGTGGACGACAGCGGCATGCTTCAGCCATTGGGCCAGCCTACGGTCGATCGAGCGGTCGCCTTCGTCAACGAGAGCCTGGCCAAGCCTGCGGCGATACGCCGGAAGCGGCGGTTGTTGCTCCATGTCGGATTGCCCAAGACCGGAACCAGCGCGCTGCAGCGATGGTGCCATGCGAATTCCGGCCGGTTCCTTGAGCAGGGTATCCGCTACCCGACGCCCAACGCCGACACGGAGATGCCAAAACACCAGTTCATCGTTTCGGACCTGATGGCTGGCGATCTTTCCCGCACCGCCCGGGCGGTTGCCGAGGGCAGCGAAGAATGCACGGTCCTCTCCACCGAGGGGTTGACCAATCATCTCTATGATTTTCGTCCGATCGGGCTGGAGAAGATCCGCGACCTTTTCGAAACATTTCACCTGACAGCGTTCCTGGTTCACCGGAAACCGGAAGACTGGCTGAGGTCGTATCACAAGCAGTGCGCGATCAATCCGCGGATTGCCGAATATTGCTATGGAACGGGTCTGGATCTCCATGCGTTCGGCGAGTTGCCCCGCGTTCGCAAGCTGATGAATGTCCTCAACCTCGCCCAGGACTGCGCCGCGGCGTTCGGCGCAAAAGAGGTCGTCACGGTGGATTACGATTCCGATTGGCTGGCGCGTTTTCTTGGCCTCTGCGGCTACACGCCGACCGAAAAAGTCGAACTGGAGGTCGCCAACGAGAGCGTGCCCGACTGGCTCTTCGAGGCGGTCCTGCGGATCAACCGCCAGCCCTTCAACGACAACGCCCGCATCGCATGGCTAGGCACGCTGCAGCGCTTCGCCAACTCGCGGCATAGCGGCCTGAGGAAGCACGAAGCCACTGCGAATTCCCACGACCTGTGGCGGGAACTCGATCCAAACCTGATTGACAGAATTGCATCCCCGGATGCCCGCTGGGCAGGGTATCAAGAACTGCTGAGCGAACTGAGCCGGCGATAGAACTCGATCATGAATCATCGATTCATGATCGAGTTCTCGTTTCTTGAGTTGACGCATTATCTACGCCGAACCGGCATCCACTTCGGCGGAAAATGCTCTCAAGCGTCCGGCGGGCGGCGCGCGTATAACGCGCCGCCGCTTCGGTCAGTTGCGTGATGGAAAGATGCCTTCCAGCGCAACGCACCACATCAGGGTGAGATAGGGCCCCCTTTGGCTCACCGGCTGGCCGCCCCCGCTGGGCTGGATCATGTCGCCGGCCATGACGCGGTTGGGCGGACCGTCGTGGTAGGTGTCGTCGGCGCCGACGCCGCCGGCCAAATACCGGCCGTCCGGGCCGCCCTTGTCGGCGGTGGCGTTGGTCGCCTGCACGCCGTGATTGTGCGGTGGCATCTGGCTTGTTGTAATGGTGAAGCTCTCGCGGCCGCCGACCTGGCCCTGGGCATAGTTGGAAAGGCCCGGCCCGGTCCCCTGGTGGATCGGCGCGCGGCCGCGAAGGTCTGGCAGGGCGAAGGTGGTCGAGCCATTGCCGCCATAGGTCGTGCCGAACAGGGAAAACAGGGCCGTGTTCTGCGAAATGGAGAGAATCTGGCCATCCGCCTGCGCCCATCCGCGGGGACAGAAATTCGCACCCGTGAGCATCAGCTGGCCGATGAAGGGCTCGGCCTGCGCCGCAGCGGGGGACATGGATGCGAAAGTCGCGATGACCGACAATGAAGCGGCGATGGAAAGAACTGCGAAGAGTCTGCTTGCCATATTGTTTCCCTCGGATGTCGATATTTTTGCAATGCGCCAAATTAGCATCAAGTTTTCTAAAGTTACAAGGTGCGGCATAACCAAATTGTGGATGTAAACATGCCGATTATGTCGATGGATCAACATCCGCGTTTTTATTCATGTCCTTTCCGAAGAGACCGCTGCAACTCTCTAACAAGGTTGACGAATGACCCTTGCCCCTATCCAGTTATTATGGGGCGCGCCCAATCCCCGGAGTAAAGCGCGTCGAATGTCGGCGCGGCTGCCTCGCCGGCGACGGCGTCCCATTCTTGTCGCGCCGATCGGGTCATCCGCGGGCATGACAACACGGCGACGAATGCGCCGCAAATCGTCGCAGGCGGCGAAGCGGCCGTTCAACGCCGCCGCGAAAGCCGGTAGGTTCGCGCTGAACGTCGAAAGAACAGGGAGGAACCAATCGAATGAGCCATGTCGCGCATGAGTTGCATGAAGAATTTCCGGAACAGGCCGAGGCCATCCACGCGCTGAAGGCCAGGAACGCCCATTTCGCTCGCATCGCCGAGAACTATCACGCGCTCAATCGCGCCATTCACCGCATGGAGACCAATGTCGAGCCGGCGGACGATTCGACGATTGAGGATTTGAAAAAGAAGCGGCTCGCGCTCAAGGACGAGATCGCCGGCTTCCTGGCGACGGCGTAGGCCTCGCGCCCCCTCCCCGGCCCTCCCCCGCAGCGCAAAACGGGCGTTCCCGGTTGGCGCATCGACCCTGACGTCGGCGACAGCCGACTTCGGACGGGAGAGGGAGCGGCGCTTCAGCCCGACATTGCGAGGCGCGCAGCGACGAAGCAATCCAGCGATCGCCGCGCGCTTCTGGATTGCTTCGCCTGCGGCTCGCAATGACGGTTCACGCCGCGCCGCGCTACCGGAATTGCGCCGGCGGCTGCGGATTATTGGCGGGGTTGCTGTCGTGCTTGGTGAGCCGCGTCACCAGCGGGCCGCCGACGAGCGGCGCAATTTCGGCCTCCAGCGCGTCGGCCACGTCCTTGCCGTAAACTTCCTCGCCGCCGACATGGATCGAAAAGGCCTTGCCGTGCTTCTCGATTTTCGCCGGGTCTTCGATCACCGCCTTGGTCCATTTGTAGAGCGGAAAATCTTCCTCGCCCTCGCGCTCCGCCGCCGCGACGTAATCGCAAAAAGCGTCGAGCTGGTTGCGCAGCCGCGCATTATGCTTCGCCAATATATCCCGCAAGGGCTGAAGCCCCGGATTGTCGGGATCCTTACGGGCGAGTTTCGCCGCCTCGTCGGCGAGATTGACCCGAACCTGATATGACCAGTCTTCGCTCATCGATCCGCTCCCTTAAGGGCTGACGCCGCGCGGCATATGCTTTCTTCTATTTAGGCGGAGCTGAAAAACATAAGGAAGATCGGCGTAAATTCGAGGCTTTCCAACTTCCCCGGAGACGCCGACGACCTTCGCTCTACAGGCATATCTCATTGTCGCCATTCTGATTAATGGCGCATGCTGAGGAATAGATGATTTTTTCAGCCATCCGTGTATAAAGGTCGAGCGGCGCCGGAGCGGCGCCGCCTTTGAACCGGACGTTGGCCACATTTCAGCCGCCTTGGCCCCGGACTTTGTCGGCGTCGACAACGCGCCTCCCGGAAGTCCCGCCGTCGAGTCGAGAGAATGTCGACCGTTGCGCCAACGTTGCGCCCTTGCAGGCCGGAGGCGGCCGCTTTTGCGCAGACGCAGTCATGTCGCGCCGGCCCGGGCGTTAAAATCGCGGCCGCAACTAGCAAAGGTTGAAGATGCCGACCATCGCTCTCGTTG
The DNA here is from genome assembly GCA_022843405.1 of Methylocystis sp. Classification (GTDB taxonomy): domain Bacteria; phylum Pseudomonadota; class Alphaproteobacteria; order Rhizobiales; family Beijerinckiaceae; genus Methylocystis. The sequence goes on from JALHNQ010000063.1 coordinate 7,951, forward strand.
ACGACGACCGCAACATTCTCACCTCCGTCTCCATTGCTTTGGAGGGCGAGGGCTATCGCGTCCAGACCTACACTGACGGCGCGCAGGCGCTCGACGGGCTGCGCGCCAATCCGCCTGATCTGGCGATTTTCGATATCAAAATGCCGCGGATGGACGGCATGGAGCTTCTGCGGCGACTGCGGCAGAAGTCGGACCTGCCGGTGATTTTTCTGACCTCGAAGGACGAGGAGATCGACGAACTCTTCGGACTCAAAATGGGGGCGGACGACTTTATCCATAAGCCCTTCTCGCAACGGCTGCTGGTTGAGCGGGTGAAGGCGATTTTGCGGCGCGCCAACCCCAAGGAGGCCGCCGCCCAGAAGGAAACCGAGGCCAAGGTTCTGGAGCGCGGCGCGCTGGTCATGGACCCCGAGCGCCACACCTGCACTTGGCGCGGCGACCCGGTCGTGCTGACCGTGACGGAATTCCTGATTTTGCAGTCGCTGGCGCAGCGTCCCGGGGTGGTGAAGAGCCGCAATGCGCTCATGGACGCGGCCTATGACGACCAAGTCTATGTCGACGATCGCACGATCGACAGCCACATCAAGCGTTTGCGCAAGAAATTCAAGCTCGTCGACAATGACTTCGAAATGATCGAAACGCTCTACGGCGTGGGTTATCGATTCAAGGAAGCCTGAGTACTCGCCGAGGGTGCGCGAGATGGACGCAAGCATCGAGGGCGCGGGCGACGTAAACGTCGCCGACGGGTCGATCCCGCAGACGCCTTGCCAGTCGGCCGGCGCGGCTCCGGCGCGCGCGGCGGTGACGCGTGCCCGCCTATGGCGGACGGTTTCCCGGCGCTTGGCGCGCATCCTGCGCATCGTTCAGTCGCATCTTTCGTCTTCGCTGACCCGCCGCATCGTCGTTCTCAATCTGGGCGGACTGGTCGCGCTGCTGGCGGGCTTTCTCTATCTCAACCAGTTCCGCGAGGGTCTGATCGACGCGCGGGTGCAGAGCCTGCAGACTCAAGGCGAGATCATCGCCGCCGCGGTGGCGGCCTCGGCGACGGTCGACACAGACGCGATTTCGATCGACCCGGAAAAACTGTTGAAGCTCGCCCCCGGGGAAAGCGCGAGCGGCGCCGAGGGCGGCTCGCCGCTGGAGTTTTCGCTTAATCCGGAACGCGTCGGCCCGCTGCTGCGGCGCCTCGTGTCGCCGACGCGGCTGCGGGCGCGGATTTATGATCAGGACGGCTTTCTGCTGCTCGATTCGCGCTCCGTCTCGGGCCGCTCGAACATTCTGCGCTTCGACTTGCCGCCGCCGAACGGTCCGCCCACCACGCTGGACGCCTCGTCCTTCCTCGAAAGGGCGTTCAATTTTATACAGCGCCTGTCGCATCGGCCGGAGCTGCCGCTTTACGAAGACATCGGCATGGGCAATGGCAAGGCCTATCCCGAGGTCGGCAGCGCGCTCGGCGGGCGCATTCATTCGGTGGTTCGCGCCAACGCCAAAGGCGAATCGATCATTTCGGTCGCCGTGCCGATTCAGCGCTTTCGCTCGGTGCGCGGCGCGCTGCTGCTCTCGACGATGAGCGGCGACATCGACGCCATCATCGTCGCGGAACGATGGGGCATCATCCGCATCTTTCTGGTCTCGGCCGGAGTGATGCTGCTGATTTCGCTGTTCTTCACCAACACCATCACCGAACCCATGCGCCGCCTCGCCGAGGCGGCTGAGCGCGTGCGGCGCGGCGCGCGGTCGCGTCAGGAAATCCCGGATTTTTCGGACCGGCCGGACGAAATCGGCCATCTGTCCGGCGCGCTGCGCGACATGACCAAGGCGCTCTACAACCGCATCGACGCGATCGAACATTTCGCCGCCGACGTAGCGCATGAACTCAAGAATCCGCTCACCTCGCTGCGCAGCGCCGTCGAGACCTTGCCGATCGCCAAGACCGACGAGTCGCGCGACAGGCTGCTCGCCATCATCAAACATGACGTTGGCCGGCTAGACCGTTTGATCAGCGACATTTCCGACGCCTCTCGGCTCGACGCCGAGCTTGCGCGCGCCGATATGGGCGTCGTCGACCTCTCGGCGGCGTTGTCCACCGTCGTCGACCTGGCGCGCGCCGTGGATTGCGGCGACGGCGTCAAGATCGAGCTGACGGTGCGCCCTTCTCCCTATGACCCGACGCGCGGCCAGTGGCGCGTTCTCGGCCATGATTCGCGACTAGGCCAAGTGCTCAACAATCTGATCGATAACGCTAAGTCTTTTTCGAAGCCTGGCGGCGCCGTGCGCGTGCGGCTATGGCCCGAACGCGCCAACGGGCCGGGCGGTCAGCAGCTCGACGGCTATGAGATCATCGTCGACGACGACGGTCCCGGCATTCCCGACGGCGCGTTCGACCGAATCTTCGAGCGTTTCTACACGGATCGGCCGGAACAGGGATTTGGTCAGAATTCCGGGCTGGGGCTGTCGATTTCCCGCCAGATCATCGAGGCGCATGGCGGACGTATCCGCGCGCTCAATCGCACTCGGGCGCACCCGCAGGGCACCGACGAGCCGCGCTGCGGCGATGTCGTGCTTGGCGCGCGCTTCGTCGTCTGGCTGCCGGCGACGCGATGACGCCGCCGCAGGCGCCCGCATTCCTCCATGCGAACGCCGTCGTCCTCGGCGAGTTCGGCCTGCTGCTCCGCGGACCGCCCGGCGCTGGCAAGAGCACGCTGACCCTGGAGCTGGTCGACCGCTGGCGGGCGCGCGGCGCTTTCGCGGCCCTTGTCGGCGACGACCGCGTTGCTCTCGAAGCCCGCCACGGCCGGTTGATCGCAAGGCCGCATCCATCTATCCGCGGGATGATCGAGGCGCGCGGCCTTGGGGTATTGCGCGTCGACCATGAGCCGGCCTGCGTGGTGCGGGCCGTGATCGATCTTCTCGCCCTCAAGGAGGCGCCCAAACGACATCCGGAAGAGGGCGAAAGTCGGATTGAATTGAGCGGCGTCACATTGCCGCGCATCTTCGAAAACGCTGCACGCGTCGGGGTTCTGACGCGGATTGGCTCCTACATTCAGACTCTTGCGACAAATTGACGGCGCCTTGCGGTTTTCGCTTGCCTATTTCGCGGCGTTGCACAAAATGTCGCCCCTGTCGAACGGGGCGATGACGGCCGACGCAACGGCTCCGAATATCCAGCTGGCGCCGTTCGCCCCATGCGGCCGACGCATTTTTAAGATGTCGACGCGCAAGAGACGTCTGCATGAGTGGTAGGGTCGTATGATCGGAATGGTCTTGGTGACCCACGGCCACCTTGCCACTGAGTTTCGCGCGGCGCTCGAACACGTCGTGGGACCTCAAAAGCAGATTGCGGCGATCTCGATCGGGCCCGAGGACGACATGGAGCGCCGGCGCGCCGAAATCATCGAAGCGATCCGCGAGGCCGACACCGGCGAAGGCGTGGTGCTGCTCACCGACATGTTCGGCGGCACGCCCTCCAATCTCGCCATCTCGGTGATGGACGGCGGAAAGGTCGAGGTGCTCGCTGGCGTCAACCTGCCGATGTTGATCAAGCTCGCGTCGGTCCGCGATACGCAACCGCTGGAACAGGCGGTGCTGCAGGCGCAGGACGCCGGGCGCAAATATGTTTACATCGCCAGCAAAGTGCTCAACGCAAAATGAACGAACTCGTGACTGATAATCTGCATCGGGCTGCGGCCGAAGGGTCGATGTCGCGTGAGCTCGCGATCATCAACAAGAAGGGACTGCACGCCCGCGCCACCGCCAAATTCGTGCAATGCTGCGAAAAATTCGACGCGGTCATTACCGTGTCTCGCGGCGAGGAAACCGTTGGCGGCAGCTCGATCATGGGCATTCTGACGCTCGGCGCGGGCCAGGGCTCGACCGTCACCGTCACCGCGACGGGGCCGCAGGCGAAGGCCGCCCTCGACGCCTTGGAGGCGCTTGTCGCCAATCGCTTCGGCGAAGACGAATAGAGCGCCGCCGCCAGAATCGCGACCCTCGCGCATTGGCGAATCTTTTCCTGCTTGCAGGCGAGTGAAATGTCCGTCTTGACCGTTTACGCGCGGGTGTTGGGAATGTTGCGGCCTCAGGCGCGGCTCGCGATGATTCTCGTTGGCGCCAATCTCGCGCTCGCCATCGCCGCCTTTGCCGAGCCGATGCTGTTCGGACGCATTATCGACCGCATGACTAGCGCGCAAGCGCCCGGCGAAACTTTGACATGGGGCGATCTGCTGCCGCTCGTTTCAGCCTGGGCGGGCTTTGGCCTGTTTTCGATCGGCGGCGCCATTCTGGTCGGCCTCAACGCCGACCGGCTCGCGCATCGCCGGCGCCTTGCGGTGATGTCGGATTATTTCGATCACGTATTGAGCCTGCCGCTGAGCTTTCACACCAATGTCCATTCGGGACGTCTGCTCAAGACGATGCTCGACGGCGCCAACGCCATGTGGGGGCTTTGGCTGTCGTTCTTTCGCGAGAACTGCGCCTCCTTCGTCGCGCTCTTCGTGCTGCTGCCGGCGACGCTTTTCGTCAATTGGCGGCTCGGCTCCCTGCTCATGGCCCTCGTCGTGATCTTCTATTTGACGACGAGCTTCGTCCTGCGCCGCACCGAAGATCTGCAGGGACAGGTCGAGCGTTACAATTCCACGCTCGTCGAACACGCTTCGGACGCGCTCGGCAATATTCCGGTGGTGCAGAGCTTTACCCGCATCGAAAGCGAATCGCATGCGCTGAACCGAATCATCGACGACGTGCTGGCGGCGCAATTGCCGGTGCTCTCCTGGTGGGCGTTTGTGGTCGTCGCCAGCCGCGCCTCGGCGACGCTGACCATTCTGGCGATTTTTCTGCTCGGCGTCTGGCTGCATTTGCGCGGCCAGGCGACGATCGGCGAGATCGTCGCCTTCATGAGCTTTGCGACCATGCTGATCGCAAGGCTCGAGCAGGTCGTCGGCTTCGTCAATGTGCTGTTTCAGCAGTCGGCGAAGATCGCGGAATTCTTCGCCGTGCTCGACACGCAGCCGAGCGTCGCCGATCGCCCCGGCGCGCGCGACGCCGAGCGGCTGACCGGCGCGGTCGAATTCGAGAACGTCACCTTCTCCTATGACGGACGACGGCCGGCGGTGCGCGACGTATCGTTCACGGCGAAGCCGGGAGAGACCATCGCGCTCGTCGGCGCGACCGGCTCGGGCAAATCGACGACGCTTGGACTGTTGCATCGGGCCTTCGATCCCGACAGCGGGTCGGTAAAAATCGACGGCGTCGACATCCGCGACTTCACGCTAAGTTCGCTTCGCCGCAACATCGGCGTCGTCTTTCAGGAGCCGATGCTGTTTGCGCGCTCGATCGAGGACAATCTGCGCATCGGCAATCCCGACGCGAGCGACGAGGAGATCGCCCATGCGCTCGAACTGGCGCAGGCGACGGAATTCGTCGCGCGACAGAGCGACGGGCGGGCGACGCGCGTCGGCGAGCGCGGCCGCTCGCTGTCGGGCGGCGAGCGTCAGCGTCTGTCGATCGCGAGAGCGCTTTTGAAGAACCCGCCGATCATGGTGTTCGACGAGGCGACGAGCGCGCTCGACGCGACGACCGAACGCCTGATCCAGAAGGCGCTGGAGGCGGCGATGCAGGGCCGCACGACCTTCGTCATCGCCCATCGCCTCGCCACCGTGCGCAACGCCGACCGCATTCTCGTCTTCGATCAGGGCGAGATCGTCGAGAGCGGCGGTTTCGACGAATTGGTCGCGAAGGGCGGTCGCTTCGCCACGCTCGCGGCGGCGCAGTTCATGACCGAGCCGATGGTTTCGACGACGGCGCTCGACGGGGTTTATGAGGCAAGCGCGCAGGCGGCGGGGTGAGAGGGCACCACGAGGCTTTCATAGTCCCATCGATCGCGAACAGACCAAAAAATAACCTGTGCATGGACTGCTTTTGTTCTTCACAATAGATCAGCGTCGCCCCTACCATAGGCGCTGCGCCCTTTTCCATATTCGAAGACAGTAATGGCTAAAAACGATCAGCAGGAAGCCTACGAAAAGCTGCTATCGGCGGCTCTTTCGCGCACGGTGGATTTCGTAAAATTCGCGGAAACCAAGAACGCTGCGCTTCTAACGTTTTCATCTGCTTGGATTCTTGCGGGGGTAAATCTTTCGAGCACCTCCTCCTCACAAGAATGGAGGTCGATTTTCGGGATAGTTGTCCCGATATTTGTCGTTTCAGCGATCGTGGCCATAGTTTCTTTTATACCTGAACTAAACCTCCCAAAATTTCATCAAGACCCCGAGCAAAAGAAGTCCCTTCTCTTCTTCAAGGATGTTGCAACGTTCTCGGCATCCGCTTTTCGGGATCGGATCAGGGAGCGTTATTTTCCTCCCGACGATCAATCCGCCACCCAGAATTATCTGGACGACCTTTCTGTGCAGATTCACGTGAATAGTTGCATCGCGGTTCGAAAATTCAAATTCTTCAAGGCGGGTGCTTGGATTGCCTTGCTAGGGATCGCGGTCCTTTTGACCCCCCTGCTGACAAAGCTTTTGTCCTACGCGGCAGTTGCGCTTGCGGCGGCGCTAAAATCGTGACGCTGAGGGTCTTGCATCGGTTTGAGCCACTACCATTTGTAGCGTGGCCGTGGATTAAGCCCAAGATGTAGAGTTAATTTTGGGCTCTAAATAGAGGTGAAGATATGGCGCATACTTGGAATCATGACCGGGCACTGGAACATATTAAGAAAAAGATTAAAGACGTTGAGACTATGAATATCGCGACATATACGCGAGACATTTCCTTAGAGCATATTCCAACAAATAAGGCTTATCGTCTTGATGGCGTGCATATTTACGCCGATATCCTGAATTTGTCGGACATGCTCAGCGTCACGCAGGAAGAAGGTGAAACCTGCCACAAGCGGACTCTGCGTTTCTTGAACCTCCACTATCGGGCTGTGCATCGCATTCTGAAGGAATGCGATACGATCCGCGTTGATTTCCATAATCAGCGCCTCCATGCCGTTGTGGCCAAGCCGTACAATACCCTGCAGGACGCCGAGAAGAAGCGGATTCAACGTGCCGTCGCAATTTCCCAACTGATTATCGACGTCCTCGCGGAGACCGGCGACGATGACGAGCACATCCCCAATGCCAAAGTCCGCATCGGAATCGATAGCGGCGAGGCATTGGCCGTGAACAACGGTCGCAATGGCGGACGTGAGCCGCTCTTCCTCGGCGACCCGGCGAATCACGCGGCCAAAATTGCGGGTGCGGGGAAGGCCCAGGGCATTTTTCTTACCAACAATGCCCGCAAGGCCTTGGGTCTAAAGGAGGCCGAGGAGCCGAAAACAACACCCCTCACCACCGACGAGATTCAATCCTGCCAGGAGCAGGCGAATCTGGCGGTTTCCAAAGACGCGATTGTCAAGGAGTGGCGCAAAGACCTGAAGGATAACCCTATCGGAGCCTTCGGGTTTTCGCGGCACACGCCCCCACTGCGCACGATGCAGATCGTATCGCTCTCGCCAGCCAACTCCCGCAGACAGGAGGCCATTTCAATCTATGCTGACATTGACGGTTTCACCGCCTATGTGTCTCGGCATTTGAAGGAAAGCGCCGAGGACGTTGTCCGCGTCTTCCACGTCATTCGGTCGGAGCTCGATCGCGTTTTGATGACCGAATTTGAGGGGCGGCGCATTCGGTTCATTGGTGATTGCGTGCATGGTCTGATTTGCGAAGGGACAGCAAAAACCACAGACGAGGAAGAGACGGTCAGCAACGCCACACTTTGCAGTGGCGGACTCCGCTCGAGCTTTGAACTCTCCCTTGAGACGCTCTCCGCAGAGGACATTGATACGGACGGGCTGGGGCTCGCGATAGGGTTCGAACTTGGGCCAATGACAGTCACCCGCCTCGGGATGCAAGGCGACCGAATCCGTTGCTCTGTGAGCCGGAGCGTCTTGGGCAGCGAGAAGGAACAGTCGCGCTGTAATGGTCGAGAAACCGCCATCGGCCAGGCCGCTTACGACGCAGCGACAGAAGCCGTTCAATCGCTTTTTGGGCCGACTCGTAAGGCAGCTGATTTGGACTACAACGAGGTCGTTGAGGCCCTGTCAGAAAAGGGGGATGACGCCGCGAAAGAGTCAAAGGCCGCCGCCTTTGCAACCGCCGCGCCCGCCATCGCAAAGTCAGCGAACCTCGTCATTAATCCTCACGCACGAGCCGAGTGACGCCGCTTTCTGTGACACCGATCGCGTTGCTCGCTGGTCTCGCGTCGGACTTTAACGCCACGATTCTCTCGCAATCAACGCACGATTTTGTATTCCGATTACCGTTGCCAAGAGCTGATGGGTTCGTCCGAACCTACGAAATTTCGGCACGAAGCAGATCCAGCGTGGTCTCCGCTAAGGAGACCGCTCCAACTTTCCTACCGAGCTTCTGTCCTGAACGTCATATTAGGGCTCGGACTCATAACCAATAGCTGACGGTGGCGGCGAGGCAAACGGCGGCGAGGAAGTTGGCTGCGTTTCGGTCATAGCGCGTGGCGACGCGTCGGAAGTCCTTTAATCGACA
>JALHNQ010000064.1 GCA_022843405.1 Methylocystis sp.
AGTTCGGCGGAAACTTCAGATAGGCGATAAACACGCCAGCTTTGCTTGGATCGCCGACGAGCAGAACGCTCTTGGCGCCTTTGGGAAGGATCGGCTCGTCTGTCCATGGAAGCCTGTCCGTCGTGAACGTTTCCACGGCGTCTACGGTCATGCGATCAATTTTTTGATCGGCTTGCGCGCAGGCAGAGCCTGAAATAGTGAGCAAAATCATGGCTGATGCAAGGATTCTCATGAAGGTTCACCTTTCACGCGATCGGGCGTCCTTAGTCAGGCTGCGTGTTCGAACCTGCAAGGCCGGGTATGGATTAGGCTGACTGAACCCGATCCGTTATTGTCCCTTCGCCTTCTTCGCCGTCTGCGTCGCGCGAAACGAGACCGCCCAGCCCGCTTTCTCCATCTGCCGGCCGCGCGCCACCGCGAGCGAATCGGGCGCGACGTCCTTGGTGATGACCGAACCCGAGCCGACATAGGCGCCCTGCCCGATCGTCACCGGCGCGACGAGCGACGAATTGGAGCCGATAAAGGCGTGGTCGCCGATCGTCGTGCGATATTTGAGAAAGCCGTCGTAATTGCAGGTGATGGTTCCGGCGCCGATATTGGCGTGTTCGCCAATGTCGGCGTCGCCGATATAGCTCAAATGATTGACCTTGGCGCCTTGCGCGACAGTGGCGTTCTTGATCTCGACGAAATTCCCGACCTTGGCTTTTGCGGCGAGCGCCGCGCCCGGCCGCAACCGCGCGAAGGGGCCGACGCTCGCGCCCTTTCCGACGCTTGCGCCTTCGAGATGCGAGAAGGAATGGATGACGGCGCCGTCGGCGATCGTGACGCCGAGACCGATGACGACATGCGGCTCGATCGTCACGTCGCGGCCGATTAGCGTATCAGCGGAGAGAAAGACGGTTTCCGGCGCGATCATCGTCACGCCTCCCACCATGGCGGCGCGACGCAGCCGCGTCTGCGCGACAGCTTCAGCCTGAGCGAGCTGGATTCGGTCGTTGACGCCGAGCACTTCGCTTTCGTCGGCGATGACGACTTTTGCGTCGTGTCCGTCGGCGCGCGCCAGTTCCACGACATCGGTGAGATAGAACTCGCCCTTGGCGTTTTGGTCGTCGATCCTTTCGAGCAGTCGCAGCGCATGGGCGCCGTCGATCGCCATCAAGCCGCCATTGCACAGCGTAACCGCGCGTTCTTCCTCGCTGGCGTCTTTCTCCTCGCGGATCGCGATGAGGCGGCCGGCGGCGTCGCGCAACAGCCGTCCGTAGCCGAAGGGGTTATAGGCTTCAAAGCCCAAAACCGCGACGGCGGCGCCCTCGGCGATAGCGGCGCGCAATGCGCCGATCGTCGGCGCGGTCAGGAGCGGCGTATCGGCGAAAAGCACAATCAGGTCGTCGCATCCCTCGGCGAGGGCGCTGCGCGCGGCGAGAACGGCGTGCGCCGTGCCGCGCCTTTCGCTCTGGACGAACATTTGCGCGTCGGGGATGCAGCGTCGCGCTTCCGCGCCGACGTCGTCGCGTCCCGGGCCGACGATCACCGCGACTCGGCTGACGCCTGCTTTGAGGGCGCTCGACAGCACATTTGCGAGCATGGAGCGGCCGGCGACCTCATGCAGCGCCTTTGGGCGGTCGGATTTCATCCTCGTGCCTTCGCCGGCGGCGAGGACGATCGCGAGCGCGCTTCTTTCTGTCGGCATCGGACGCCCAGGGCTAGTCGTTGCGAAAGGAAACGGCGGAGCAGCGCCGCTTGAGCCGCGGTTCTGGCAGATTCGAGCGGCAGAGCGCAAGGCGCCGCGGCCTTCGCGCGCAGTCCCCAAAAACCGCCAAGAAAACCATTTTGTCGCCTCGTCTTTCTTGTATAGAGGGACTGTCGCCAGCCCAGCGCCGCAAAAGGCTCGATCGCCCGTTCTGGACCGCTCGGATCGGCTTCCTTTGGTAGCTCATGTTCGAACGTCGAGATGTTTTGAAAGCGGGCCTGGGCGCAATCGCGGCGGGAATCGTCCCGCCGCCGTCACGTGCGTCGGCGGCTGGCCAGGCGGCGAACCCGACGGCTCCAGAGTCGGCGCCTTTTTCGCGGGACATGGTCGTCGAACTGGCGCGGGCGCTGGCGGCAAAGCCCTATACGCCGCCGCGGACGGACCTGCCCGAGCCTTTCGCCAATCTCTCCTACGAACAGTTCGTAGGAATCAAGACGAAGCCGGACTCGGCGATTTGGCGCAAGGACAATGCCGGTTTCAGCATCGAGCCGCTTCACCGCGGCCATATCTTTGCCGCTGCAGTGGACATCTACCTCGTCGAGGACGCCGCCGCCGTACGGTTACCCTATGAAAGGCGCTGCTTCGACTATGGCGCGCTCAATGTCCCCGATGCGTTGCCCGACCTTCGATTCTCGGGTTTTCGGGTGCTTCACGCGCAGCATGGCGACGCTGAAGCGGAACTCGCCATATTTCAAGGGGCGAGCTTCTATCGCGCGGTCGCGCGCGGACAGAATCTCGGCGTGACGGCCCGCGGTCTGTCGATTCGGACAGCCGATCCGCGCGGCGAAGAATTTCCGGCGTTTCGGAGCTTCTGGATCGAGAAGCCCGCCCTGGGCGACAATGCCCTCGTCATCCACGCGCTGCTCGATTCCCCGAGCGTCGCCGGCGTTTACCGCTTCACGCTGCGGCCAGGCGAAGCGACGCTCATTGACACGGAATTGACGCTTTACCCGCGAACGGGAATCGATCATTTCGGGCTGGCCGGTTTTGCGGCCGCCTCGCTCTTCACGCCCCTCGACCGCGCCAGGCCCGACGATTGGCGGCCGATGGTCGCCGACATCAACGGCATTCAGATGCTCACCGGCCAGCGCGAATGGCTTTGGCGACCCGTGTCAAACCGCGAGAATTTGCAATTCTCCTCTTTCGTCGACGGAAATCCGCAAGGCTTCGGTTCGCTGATCCGGCAGCGCGACATCGACGACTATCAGGACGACCAGCAGCACTGGGAGCGTCGTCCGTCGCTTTGGGTCGAACCGCTCGGCGAATGGGGCGAAGGCGCCCTGCAGCTTGTCGAGATTCCTTCGGAATCTGAAATCAACGCCAATATCGTCGCCTATTGGCGGCCCAAGACCGCTCTCGTCGCCGGCAAAGAGGCGTCCTTCGCCTATCGGCAGTTCTGGTGCTGGGAGCCGCCGGCGCGGCCGCCGCTGGCGATCGCCACGAGCGCGCGCTCCGGCCGCGCGCCGGCAGTCAAGCTTCGCCGTTTTGTTGTCGTCTTTTCCGGCGATCTATTGGCCGACCCGCAGCGCACCGCGCAACTAAAAGCGGCGTTGACGACCTCTCCCGGATTGGCGACCAATATTCAGACCTATTTGAATGCGTCAGCGAAGTCGTGCCGCGTCGTCTTCGATGTCGACCCCTCCGGCGCGAACTACTGCGAGCTTCGGCTCGTTCTGCAGTCGGACGAACGCCCGATCAGCGAGACCTGGCTTTATCGATGGACGTCGTGACTTTCGCCGCCTTAGACAATCCGCCGCCGGCCGCGGAACGGAGAAGCGTCGATTCCGACCCAGCCGCCGCGCCGCCGACTCCGATCGAGAGCCGCTTGTCGATGCCGGCGCAGAATATTTTTAAATTCGACGCTCGCCAGCGACGGAAACCCGAGGCGCCATGGCTGTGGCGTACGCCGTGGCTTGCGCGAATCATGACCTTTGGCGGCGGTTTCGCGCTGACCGCCTATGGCGCCCACGAAATGTATAAGGTCGTCGACGTCGGCGGCGTGACGACGTTGAAGTGGGCGCTGCTGGCCCTGTTCGTGCTCAATTTTTCCTGGATCGCCCTCTCCTTTACGAGTTGCGTCGTCGGTTTCGCCCTTCTGATGCGCCAGCGCCGACGCCCGGCTCTGCCGTCGAGCCTCGCCGAGACCACGGCCGTGGTGATGCCGATCTACAATGAGGCGCCAAGCCGGGTCTTCGCCGCCTTGCAGACCATCTACGAAGATGTGCAGGCGACCGGCCTTGGCGCGCATTTCGATTGGTTTTTCCTGTCGGACACGACCAATCCCGATATTTGGATCGCGGAAGAGCGCGCTTTCGTCGCGATCCGCCGGCGGCTCGGCCCGCAAGCCCGCATCTTCTACAGGCGGCGCGAAAAGAACACGGCGCGCAAGGCCGGCAATATCGAGGATTTCGTCTCTCGTTGGGGCGGCGCCTATAAGCACATGGTCGTGCTCGACGCCGACAGCCTGATGTCCGGCCCGACCATCGTGCAGCTCGCCGCCGCGATGGAGGCCGATCCCGACAGCGGCATCATTCAGACTCTCCCGCTCATCGTCAATCGCAACACCCTATTCGCCAGGGTCCAGCAATTCGCCGCGCGCATCTATGGTCCGGTGATCGCGGCCGGGCTATCGGCCTGGATGGGCCGCGACGGCAATTATTGGGGCCATAACGCCATCATCCGCACGGAAGCCTTCGCCAAGCACTGCGGCCTGCCGGACTTACGCGGCCGTCCGCCCTGGGGCGGCCACATCCTCTCTCACGACTTCGTCGAGGCGGCGCTTATCCGGCGCGCCGGCTATGCCGTCTATATGATGCCGACGCTCGGCGGCTCCTTTGAAGAAAGCCCGCCCTCGCTGATCGATTTGTCGATTCGCGACCGTCGCTGGTGTCAGGGCAATCTGCAGCATGGGCGAGTCTTGTTCGGCAAAGGCTTTCACTGGGCGTCGCGACAGCATTTTCTCACCGGCATTTTCGGCTATCTGACTTCGCCGCTGTGGCTCCTCCAGCTGCTCATCGGTATCTTGATCGTTTTCCAGGCGAGCTATTTCCGGCCGGAATATTTCACCGGCGAGTTCGTGCTCTTCCCGACCTTCCCGCGGTTCGACGCCGAGCGGTCGCTCGAACTCTTCGGCCTCACCATGGGCATCCTGCTCGCGCCCAAGGCGTTGGGTCTGATCGTCGCCGTCGCCGAGCCGGAAACGCGTAAAGGCTCCGGCGGCGTGATCATGCTGCTGATCTCGACGGCTTTCGAAATCGTGCTGTCGGCTCTGCTCGCGCCGATCATGATGCTGATTCAGACCGGCCATGTGCTGCACATCGTCTTCGGGTTCGACACCGGTTGGGATCCGCAGCGACGCGACGACGGCTCCGTGCCCTTTATGGACATTGTCCGTCGGCATTTCTGGCACGTTGCGCTCGGATTTTTGAGCCTTATCGCCGGCTTCATGATTTCGCCCTCGCTCGTCGCCTGGATGTCGCCGACGATCGCCGGCCTGGTGCTCGCGATTTTGATCTCCTGGGCCACGAGCCAACGTTGGCTCGGGCTGGTGTTCCGGCGGGCCGGCGTGCTGACGACTCCCGAGGAAACGGCGACGCCGCCGATCGCCAAGCGCGGCAGGGCGCTGACTAAGACCCTCGCGCGCGCCGGCGAAGACGACATCAACGGTCTGCTCGCGATTCACGCCGACCCGGAGTTACGCGAGCTGCACGAAGACTGGCTGCCGACTCGCCGCCCCCGGCAACGCGGGCAAATCAGCGCCGACCGCGCCCTGGCCGAAGCGAAAATCGCCGACGCCGAGACGATCGAGGACGCGGTCAATTGGCTGAACCGCGGCGAACGGCTGGTGGCGCTCTCCGACCGCGCGTTAATCGGCATGGTCGCGCGCCTGCCGCGCCGCGCCGAACTCGCGGCCGCGGCGCAGAGAACCGCGCGCGCCGCGGAGTGACCGCGCTTAAGATGAGGCTGGCCGGCCGGTGACTCGCATTTACAAACTCGTCTCGCGCGCCGACTGGAAGGCGGCGGAAGCGTCCGGCGTATTCAACGGCGCCGCGATCGACATTGCCGACGGCTTCATTCACTTATCAACCGCCGAGCAGGTCAAGGAAACGGCCACGAAATATTTTGCCGGTCGGACCGATCTGCTGCTCGTCGCGGTGGACGCCGCCGCGCTCGGCGAGGCGCTCAAATGGGAAATTTCGCGCGGCGGCGCGCTGTTCCCGCATCTTTATGCGCCGCTTCCTTTCGAGAAAATCGCGCGCGTCGATCCGCTTCCCCTTGGCGGCGATGGTCGGCACGACTTCTCTAGCATTCTCAGATGATCGACGCTTTCGCCATCGCGTCGCCGTTCCTACGCCTGCTCGACGCGGAAACGGCGCATCGCGCGACCATCGCTGCGCTGAAGGCGCTGCCCCCGCGCGCGCCGCAGCCGGATGATCAGCGTCTCGCAGTTTCCGCCTTCGGTCTCGACTTTCCCAATCCGATCGGACTTGCCGCAGGCTTCGACAAGAACGCGGAAGTCGCCGACGCGATGCTCGGCCTCGACTTCGGCTTCGTCGAGGTCGGCACGCTGACGCCGCGCGCGCAGCCCGGCAATCCGCGCCCGCGCGCCTTTCGCCTCATCGAGGATCGCGCCGTCATCAATCGCTACGGCTTCAACAATGACGGCCATGCGCCGGCGCTGGCGCGTCTGTCAAAACGCGCTCGGCGCGGAATCGTCGGCGTCAATATCGGCGCTAACAAGGACGCAGCGGATCGCGTCGCCGACTATGTCGCGGGCGTCGCCGCCTTCGCCGACGTCGCGAGCTATTTCACGATCAACGTCAGTTCGCCCAATACGCCGGGCCTGCGCGATTTGCAGGAGCCGGAAGCGCTCTCCGAACTGCTTGCGCGCGTGATCGACGCGCGCGACGCCGCGCCCATTCGGCGCCCTCTGCTCCTGAAAATCGCGCCTGACCTCACGCTCGCGCAACTCGATTCGATTGTGCGCGTCGCGCGCGAAAAGCGCATCGACGGGATGATCGTGTCGAACACGACGATCTCGCGACCATTAACGCTGCGCTCGCCTTTGGCAAAGGAAAGCGGCGGCCTTTCCGGCGCGCCGCTGTTCGATCTCTCGACGCGCATGCTCGCGCAAACATTTCTACGCGTCGACGGGCAGTTCCCATTGATCGGTGTCGGCGGCGTCGACAGCGCTGAAGCGGCGCTCGCAAAAATTGAAGCAGGCGCGACGCTGGCGCAGCTTTATTCCGGGCTGGTTTATGAGGGACCAGGACTGGTCACGCGGATCAAACGCGGTTTGATCGAAACTCTCGAGCGAAGCAAAGAGCTGCTGGCCGCGCGGATCGGCAAATGCGCGATGGCTTTATGTCGCTCGGCGTAAATATCATACGGGCGTAGCCCAAAAGAGCGATTTGGGTCGCGTCTTCCATGTGACATCGCGCGGTGCTATCGAGCGCTCAATTCAACGAAGAGGAACGACGATGACCGAGCATATCTGGCTGGCGACGGGCGAAGCGACGGTTCTGGCGGCTGACGGACAATATACCGACGCGATGCCGGAAGTCATGATCGGCAACGTCAAGGGACCGGTCGGGCACGCCTTCGCCAGCATGGCGGGTCAGGTCGCCGGCCACCCGCGCATGTTCGTCATCCGCGACCTCAATCAGCAGGTGCGCCCCGCCACGATGATGACCACCAAAATGACGGTCAAATCGGAAGAATATGTCGAACTGCTCGGCGGGATCGTGCAGGCGGCGACCGGCGACGCCATCGTCGACTGCGTCGCTGAAGGGATCATCCCCAAGGATCAGATCGACGAGCTCTGCATGATTATCATGGTCTGGCTCGATCCGCGCTGCGCCAAGCACCAGAAGAAACTCGACAGAAAAGATCTCTATCGCACCAATTACGAGGCGACCAAGCTCGCGATCTCACGCGCGATGAAGGGCGAACCGACAGCCGACGAACTCATCGCCAACCGCAAAAGCGTGCAGCATTACGCGCTTGAAGGCGTTTTCGACGACTGATCTTCGCCACGGACGCGCACGCCGATAATCATGCCGTCCTGAAACCAGCTCGACAGACATTGCGCCAGCCGCTCCGGCGCAATCTCTCCGGCTTGCTGAAAAGCGGTCATCTGGCAGATGTCGCCAAAGGCGTGGCCGGCGCGGGCTTCGCAAAGCGCGACATATTCGTCGGGCTCGAGCTGGCGATACGCCGATTCATGATCGACACGCCACACTGCAACATATTCGACGTCATCGCTCGCCGCCGGCGCATCGATTTTTTCCGGCGGCTCCTCGCTGATCGCGGCGTCATAAGAGGCGATCGTGCCGGCGGCGAGTTCGAGCAGAGTGAGGCTCGGGTCGAAATCGAAGGCGAGCCGCGGCCAATCGTTGGGCGAATACTCCGCCAGCGCCTGCACCGCCAAGGGCGTTTCGTCAGCGGCGTCGAAGGCGTCGACCATCGCGCGTTCGAACAGCGCCATCGATACGGCCCGCGCATCGTCGCGCCAGGTCGGACAATCGCGCATGAAATCCGGCAGTCCGGTCGTGAAAAAGCGCGCGTTGGGGTCGCGCGACGGGCGCTGATCGATGTAATCGTCGATGAGCGCCTCAAACGCCTCGCCGCCGAGGACCGCGCGCAGCCCCGGGTGATCCTGAGACACGAAATCGGCCAGCCGCAAGCGATAGCCGCTTTGATAGACGCCAAGCAGCGTCTCGGGAGTCGCCCCGCGCGGCGACGAGCGCAATTTTTTCAGCAGCGGCTTATCCGCCTCTCCTGAGCCCGCCAGCACGCTCTCCTGAAACAGGGACTGAAAATCGGCGAGCTTCATGCCGCGCTGCGCGCACGCTCGTTCGAAAGGCGGGCGTCGATATCGCGCATATGCTGCAGCTCGTCGAGAAGCTCCAAGAACGGCGGATAATTGTCGTCGCGCTCGATCATGGTGGAGACGTCGCCGCAGCGCCGGCGCGCATGCTCATAGAGCGCCCAGACTTCGTCGCAGACCGGCTGGTCGTGCGTATCGACGCGATGCGTCTCATTGTCGGTATGGCCCGCCATATGGAACTGCACGACGCGCTCGGCGGGAACGCCGTCGATGAAGGCGACCGGATCGAAGCCGTGATTGAAGCTCGAAACGAAAACATTGTTGACGTCGAGCAGCAGCAGGCAGTCCGCGCGCTCCGCCATTTCGCGAACGAATTCGTGTTCGCTCATCTCGGAGTCGACGAAGGAGACATAGGTCGACGCGTTTTCGACGACGAGCCGGCGCTTGAGGAAATCCTGCACCCGCTGGATGCGCTCGACGATATGCGCAAGCGACTCGCGCGTATAGGGAATGGGCAACAGATCATGGAGCGTGACGCCGTGAACGCCGGTCCAGGCGACGTGATCCGAAATCCAGGCTGGCTCGACCCGTTCGGCGAGCGCCTTCAATTGCCGAAGATAATCGACGTTGAGCGGATCGGTCGAGGCGAGCGACATGGAGACGCCGTGCATGACGACGGGGTAATCCGCTCTGATGCGATCCAGCATCGCCAGAGGCTTGCCGCCGGCGAGCATGTAGTTTTCAGAGATGATTTCGAACCAGTCGATCGGCGGGCGCGACGCTAGAATCTCGTCGTAATAGACGGGCCTCAGTCCTAAGCCGTAGCCGAGAGGCGCAGGCCTTTCCATTGACATGTCCCCCTTCCGCGCCGCCGCTCATGTCGAAGCCGGTCGCGGGGACGGCCAAACGAACCGCCCCCGCACATGACGACTACTTCTTGGTGTGGCAGCGGTTCTTCATATTGCAGTGACCCTTATAGTGGTGACACTGCGCCTTGTGGTGGCATTTGGCCATGCCGCGGCAGGCTGACTTTCCGCCGCAATGGGTCTTGGCGTGGGTCGCCTTGGCGCCGTGCGCATGGGCGGGCGCGACAGTCGCGCCGCTCAACGCAAGGGCGACAGCGGCGGCGGCGAGAGCCGATCCTGAAATAATATTGGGTTTCATTTTTCTCTCCTCTTATATCCCCCTCGCGATGAAGGGAAGTCGACGCTCTCGCCGCTCGCGCGACGCATGCCAGCTTCTACTTAGCGCTCGCGGCCGTTGTGTCGGCCCCCGCCGGCGCGGGGAAGCGGCGGCCCAACACGATATCCGCGCTTCTTCCAGCGCGAACCCGGACCGCAGTCCAAGCTTGGCCATGCAGCCTATGCGTGCGACTTCGATTCCGCCAGCAGTAAATTCGACGATACGGCGCGCTCTCGCTTTATGTTTAATATATCAAATCAGTATATTAGTAGTTTATTGCGTTGCAATATCATAGTTTTGCCGCAGCTTCTCCGGAACGGTTTCTGCTTGGAGCGCTTGCGGCGGCGGCGCGTCGCTGATAGATAACGCCCGCGCCGGAGATCAAGCCGGCGCATTCGTTTTGGTTTTCGACCTCGGGCCGCGCCGGCCAGTTCGTTTAGCGAACTTTTCGTCCTCTCTCGCGTTTCAGCGGCGGAGGACGTCCGATCGTCGAGAGCCGACCTGCAACGCTAACCCTTTGCCGGCGCCGCCCTTTCCGGGGCCTTCAGGAGAACAAATGTCCGCTACTACCGATCGCGCGCCCACGCGCGAAGATTTCGCCGCCCTGCTCGATGAAAGCTATGGCCAGAACGAAGCATTCGAAGGCTCCGTCATCAAGGGCCGGGTCGTCGCCATCGAAAAGGATGTCGCCGTCATCGACATCGGCCTCAAGACCGAAGGCCGGGTCCCGATCAAGGAATTCACCGGCTACGGGCGAGATCCTGCCCCGCAGGTCGGCGAAGAGGTCGAGGTCTATTTGGAGCGCGTCGAGAATGCGCTCGGCGAAGCCGTCATTTCGCGGGACAAGGCACGCCGCGAAGAGAGTTGGGTGAAGCTCGAAAAAGCGTTCGAGACCAATGAAAAGGTCGACGGCGTCATCTTCAATCAGGTCAAGGGCGGATTTACCGTCGATCTCGACGGCGCGGTGGCGTTCCTGCCGCGCAGCCAAGTCGACATCCGGCCGATCCGCGACGTCGGCCCGCTGATGAATGTGCCGCAGCCGTTCCACATCCTGAAGATGGATCGCCGTCGCGGCAATATCGTCGTGTCGCGCCGCACCGTGCTTGAAGAGAGCCGCGCCGAGCAGCGCCACGAGATCGTCGCCAACCTCGAAGAAGGACAGGTGATCGACGGCGTCGTGAAGAACATCACCGACTACGGCGCCTTCGTCGATCTCGGCGGGATTGACGGCTTGCTGCATGTCACCGACATCGCCTGGCGGCGCGTCAATCACCCGTCCGAGGTGCTGACCATCGGCCAGACCGTCAAGGTGAAGATCATCAAGATCAATCACGAGACGCACCGCATCTCGCTCGGCATGAAGCAACTCCTCGAAGACCCGTGGCAGGGCATCGAGGCGAAATATCCGATCGGCGCCAGGTTCCATGGCCGCGTGACCAACATCACCGACTATGGCGCTTTCGTCGAACTGGAGCCCGGCATCGAGGGCCTCGTCCATGTCTCGGAAATGAGCTGGACCAAGAAGAACGTGCATCCCGGCAAGATCGTCTCGACGAGCCAGGAAGTCGACGTTCAGGTGCTCGAAGTCGATCCGGTCAAGCGCCGCATTTCGCTCGGCCTCAAGCAGTGCCTGCAGAATCCGTGGGAGGCTTTCGCCGAGAAGCATCCGGTCGGCTCGACCGTCTCCGGCGAGGTGAAGAACAAGACTGAATTCGGACTCTTCATCGGGCTCGACGGCGATGTCGACGGCATGGTTCATCTCTCGGATCTCGACTGGAACCGCCCTGGCGAGCAGGTGATCGAGGATTATAAGAAGGGCGACATGATCAACGCCCAGGTCCTCGACGTCGACGTCGAAAAGGAGCGCATCTCGCTGGGCGTCAAGCAATTGGCGAGCGATCCCTTCGCGTCCATGAGCGCCGAAGAAGGGGCCGAACTCAAGAAGGGCGCCGTCGTCACTTGCGAAGTGATCGAGGTGAAGGACTCGGGCATCGACGTAAAAATCACCGGCACCGATCTCACGACCTTCATCAAGCGCAGCGAACTCGCTCGCGACCGCGCCGACCAGCGTCCCGAACGCTTCGCCGTCGGCGAAAAGGTCGATTCCCGCGTGACGCTTTTCGATCGCAAGGCGCGCAAGGTCTCGGTCTCGATCAAGGCGCTGGAAGTCGCCGAGGAAAAAGAGGCCATCGCGCAATATGGCTCGGCCGACTCGGGCGCCTCTCTGGGCGATATTCTCGGCGCGGCGCTGAAAGCCCGCGAAGAGACGCCAAAGAAGGGCAAGAAATCCGAGGAGTAGAATTCCTCAGACGCTAAATTTGAGCCCGCGCCGAACGGCGCGGGCTTTTTTTGCGCGCTTACCTTCCCCTTGAGGGGGAGGGTCGCATTGCGAAGCAATGCGGGGTGGGGTGACCGCGCGGCTTCGCGCGTCAATCTTTCATTCACCAAAACTCAATTCATGCCAGGCCGTTAACCGCAATTTCCGAAGCGGCGACGCAAGCTCGTCGCGTGTTCCTTGCGCGGCGCTCCAGGCCGCCGGAGTCGCGTCTCATGAGCGTTGCCGAATTCGACCCGAACGACAGCCCTTATACGCGCCCGCTGCGCGCGAGGCCGGCCGGCGCGCGCGCAGCGGTCGGAATGGGCGTCGGCGCGACGTTCATTCTTCTCGCCGCCCTCGTCATTTTTCCCCGCGGACCTGAAACCGCCGAGCGGAGCGGCGTGGCGAAAACCGCGCAGCCCGCCGCCGTCGCGCCGACCCACAAGATTTCCACCAAAATCTCCATCGAAGCCGTCGAGGCTTCCGCGCTGATGGCGAAACCCTTCAGCGCATTCGATATCGCCGCGCCCGAATTCAGCCGGGAGAAACGGACGATCGCCGTGCACGACGGAGAAAACGGCTCCGGCCGCATCGACACGATTTCAATAGGGCAGTTCGCGATGGGCGCGCCATTCATGCGCGTCGACATTCATCAGGATATCGCCGACAAGGAAAAGGCGTCCGATTTCTTTCTCGATATGACGCGACATGCTGCGCAGGCGGGACTGAATGTCGAGAAGATCGGTCAGCCGAGCGAACTCATCGCCAGATTGGGTTCGTTCGAGACAGCCGAAATACGATTGTCCCAACCTGCGTCGGAAGGCGTCGGGGCGAGCGAGCGCAACTGTCTCGCAACGCGCTTCATCGACGGCAGGCTTGCGCTCGAAATCGCCGGTCTCGCGTGCGGCCACGCGGGGAAACCGATTGACCGCGTCGCGCTCGGCTGCTTGCTCGACCGCATCAATTATACCGCGAGTCCGGACCGGCCTGATTTGAACGCGTTCTTTATGCAGGCGGCGGCGACCCACACCATGGGTTGCGACAATATCTCGCGCGACGACCTGACCGCGACGATTCCCACCCAGAAGAACGCCGCGCGCCGCACGCATATGAAGCCGACGCGTCAGCTGGCGCAGCCCGCGCGCTAGACGCCTCCCGCCGACGCATTCACCCTGATCGCGGATTGCCGGCCGGAATTGGCCGCGCCAGTTCGCTTTTGCGAGATGATCCGCTATTATGATCGCTGGCGTTCTGTCCAAAAGGGGATCGTAATGCGCAAAAATATAGTGCTGGCGGCGGGGCTCGCGTGTGTGGTGGCGTTCGCAGCGGGCGACGCGCTCGCCAAGTCGCGCTACCGCGTTGCCTCGGACAGCATGTATAACAGCCGGGGCCCGATCGACATTCAGCGCCGCAGCTGGCTCGACCCCGGAACGCAGGTTCCGGTCGGCAGCACCAATCGCTATATGGTCCAGCAGACCTACCTCAATCACGATCCCATCGAGCGCAGCCAGCGCAGCTGGTATATGCAGGAAACGCTTCCTCAGCGACCGCCCTACAACGCCGACATGATCGTTCCTTACGACGAGGGTTTTTCGCTCCCTTGGTAGTAAATTCAGCCGTTCTGAAGGGTTTTGGACTTAAGGACATCTTGACGTGGGGAGCGCTTTCCTTTAGCTCCCCACCAGTCTGACGCGGCTAGGTCGCGCCAGGCGAGCACCCGTGGCGTTTGATGCAAACGCCTGTCGGCCGGATTGACGGCAGAGGAGGGCGCGTTCGTAAAGCCCCGGCGGCGCCGGGGCGGTGAGGGACGCGGGTCGAAAGACGCCCCAAGCGCATGGCTTCGGGCGATTTTCGTCTTGTCGCTCTCTCGCGCCAAACGCGATCGATGAGAGGACGACAGTCAAAGTGACCAAACGCGCAGAAGCCAAATACAAGCTTGATCGCCGCCTCGGCCAGAATATCTGGGGCCGGCCGAAGAGCCCGGTAAACCGCCGCGAATATGGCCCGGGACAGCACGGGCAACGGCGCAAGGGCAAGCTCTCCGACTACGGCACGCAGCTCAAGGCCAAGCAGAAGCTCAAGGGCTATTACGGCAATATTTCGGAAAAGCAGTTCCGCAAATATTATGCGGAAGCGATCCGCATGAAGGGCGATTCCGGCGACAATCTGATCGGCCTGTTGGAGCGGCGTCTCGACGCCATCGTCTATCGCGCGAAATTCGTTCCGACGGTGTTCGCCGCGCGCCAATTCGTCAATCACGGGCACATCCGCGTCAACGGCAAGCGCGTCAACATTCCGTCATATCAGGCGAAGGTCGGAGACGTGATCGAGGTGAAGGAAGCCTCGAAACAGGCGGTGACCGTTCTTGAAGCGGTTCAGCTCGCCGAGCGCGACGCGCCGGAATATTACGACGTCGACCATTCCAAGATGACCGCGAAGCTCATCCGCGTGCCGCATGCGACGGAAGTGCCCTATCCGGTGCAGATGGAGCCGAACCTCGTCATCGAATTCTATTCGCGCTAGAGCGGATTCGTCTTAAATCGGTTCGTATCCAGCGGCGGCGAAGAAGTTTGCGCATTCGGTTGGCGAGAACTCCAGCAGCAAGGCGCCGATCCTGTCCCAGAGGGCGTCGACGGT
>JALHNQ010000065.1 GCA_022843405.1 Methylocystis sp.
AAACGAGCTCCCGATCGCATTTTTTAATCCTCAGCTTTTAAAAATGAAGCCGCACGAGCGATCTGGAACGAAGTGAACTTGTTGATTGATCAAAGTTAACCGAAACCGAGTCTATAAAAGACAGGATCCGGCATCGTTCTATGAAATGAAAATGTTCATTCACTAAAGCGAAATTTTCATAGCGACAAGCGGCTCGTAGGGAAGGAGAATGCAGCCGGACTTGGACTTGGAACGCCTTAACTACCAGCATCTCTATTATTTCTGGGCCGTCGCCAAAATGGGCTCAATTAAGAACGCCTGCAGTATGCTCGGACTGGCGCAGCCGACAATCAGCGGCCAACTGGCCGTCTTCGAAAAGTCGATCGGCCATAAGGTTCTTCAAAGAGAGGGCCGGAAGCTGGTTTTGACCGAAAAGGGCCTGCTGGCTTTCAGTTACGCGGATGAAATATTCAGGATAGGCGACGAGCTGCGCAACTGGCTGAAGGGCGAAAACGCAGAACGTCGACTGAAACTACGGATAGGCGTCTGTAACGCGCTTGACACCTTGGTTATGCGCCGGCTGCTCACTCCACTGTTGAATATGCCGCAGTCGCCTATGCTCATATGTTTCAGTAGCGACGAGCGTTCGCTTTCGGAGCTGAGTCCGTTGACTTGCGATCTCGCGCTCTTGAATGCGCCACCAGCTTCCGTAAGGCGCGGCTTTTCCAGTCAGCTCCTTGCCACGCTGGAGATGTCCATATTTGGCGCGCCAAACCTCGTTGCCGCATATCGGGATGGCTTTCCGCGAACGCTGCATCACGCGCCAGTTATTTTACCGACCTCCAACACACTTTTGCGACAGTCGCAGGATCGCTGGCTCCATAGCCACGGATTAAAACCGCTAGTCAGAGCGGAAATCGAGGATAACTCTTTGTTGAAGAGTATCGCCGCAACCGGCGAGGGTCTTGTCTTTGCGCCGAGTGTGATGCGACGCGAAATGCTTGAGCGCTATGGACTCGATTTCGTGGCTGAAATAGAGGGCGTTCAGGAACGCGTTTTCGCCGTCGCCAATCAGAGGAATCCGGCGGTGGCGGCGATAATTCGCGGCATGTCTTCCCTGGTAGAGCGCTTAACTGATGGGTAGTCGCGAGCCAACTAGTTCCGTCAATAAGGGATTTGCAAAGCGCCTCTTTCGCATGATGGCGTAAAAGGACTCCCTTATCCGTTCAAGCTTGCAATGTTCGACGAGAACGCCGGACTCAAGTTCATCCCTGACAACGACTGGCGGCACGAGCGTTACGCTGTGGCTCTCTCTGACGATGAGACGAAGCATCGCCATGTCTTCAACCTCCGCCAGAATGATCGGACTGATTCCAGCTTCTTCGACGATACGGTCGAAGGCTATTCTGATCGCTGCGCCCCGCGCAGGGAGAACGATCGGAACCTGTGTGAGATCGTTGGGGAACTGGAACGTCGACGCGGTTGCCTTCCTTCCATTCCACAGATTTGGATGACCGATAATGCTGACTGCCTGTTCCGCGACGAGCAAATTCTGCCATTCGAAATTCATGTCCATTGTGGCAGGCTGATTTGACAGCACGAGGTCGAGCGCATGGGCTTCGAGGTTTTGAAGAAGCTCGTTCAATGTCCCCGATTTTAGCTGAAGCTCCACATCGTGACGGTCGATGAGGGGTTTGAGGAACTCGATCTGAAAGTTGCGCGACAGCGTTGCGACGGAACCGATTCGCAACATATGCCGATCACCGAGACTCAAACTTTTAAACGTGCTCAGCAATTCCTCGCCGGACTTGAAGACCGTATTGGCATAGTCGAGCGCGACACGACCTGCTTCAGTCAATCGCAGAGCGCGGCCGTCCCGCTCAAATAGTGGTTGACCGAGTTGTTCCTCCAACGACTTGAGTTGGACGGACAAGGAGGACGGCGACACGTTGAGCAATTTCGCTGCTCGCGTTAGGCCGCCCTCGTTGGCGATTGCCCAAAAATACCGCAGGTGGTGATAGTTCAGGAAAGCCATACATCG
Source organism: Methylocystis sp. (assembly GCA_022843405.1). Taxonomy (GTDB): domain Bacteria; phylum Pseudomonadota; class Alphaproteobacteria; order Rhizobiales; family Beijerinckiaceae; genus Methylocystis. The sequence continues at coordinate 2,021 of JALHNQ010000065.1, forward strand.
TTCTATCAAACAGAATTGTGGGTTGCAATAATAGAATTTTTCCGAACAGCCGGCTTGATCTAGCTCTTGCTCCATCGACATTGATGGAGCCGGATATGGGTCAACTTGTAAGCTGGTTTGTACTATTGGCGCCGCTGTCGCTCGCGTGGGTGGGAATGACGCCCTCCGGACAGGCCAATGCCGCGCCCGACCAGATGGCGAGAAGAACGCTGTTTGCAGCATCGATGGCCCTTGCCGTTGCGCTGTGCGCCACAGCAATCGTCGCGCTTCATGGTCCTTTGGTCAGCGTCACGCTTGGCGTCAGCGGTGTCGGCATCGGCATCTATGTCGATGCGCTTTCGGCGACGATGCTGGTGCTCGTCTCCTTCATCGGATTGATTGTCCTTTACTATAGTCGAAACTACCTCGACGGCGACCCAAACCATGGGCGCTTTCTAAAATTCATGACTCTGACGCTCGCCGCAGTGCTCGCCGCGGTGATCTCCGGCAATCTTGTCCAGCTCATCGCTGCCCTGATTGCGACGAGCATCGGGCTCAACAAGCTCTTACTTTTTTGTGGCGAGCGTGCCGCCGCACAACTCGCTGCGAAAAAAAAATTCATTGCGAGTCGTATCGCTGACTTATGTCTCATCGGCGCCGCCACCCTTCTACTATCGACATTTGGCACGCTTGAATTCTCCGCGCTCTTAGCGCAAGCGAAGATAGTGCGCGCCTACGACGCCAACGTCACCACCGCCGCGGTTCTGATTGTCATGGCGGCGCTGCTGAAATCCGCGCAATTGCCAACCCATGGCTGGCTGATCGAGGTCATGGAGACGCCGACACCGGTGTCCGCTTTGCTGCATGCGGGCGTCATCAATGCCGGCGGCTTCATTGTGCTTCGACTTGCGGATCTCGTGGCGCTCTCTCATGGGGCGCTGCATCTGCTCGCGGTTGTTGGTGGCGCGACGGCTCTGTTCGGCTCGGTCGTCATGCTGACCCAGACCTCGGTGAAGGTGTCGCTCGCTTATCCTACTGTCGCGCAGATGGGCTTTATGATGGTCGAATGTGGGCTCGGCGCCTTCCCCGCTGCAATCCTGCATATCGTCGCCCATTCGCTCTACAAGGCGCACGCCTTCCTCTCGTCGGGCAGCATCATCGATCTCGCGCGCGCCTCATGGACGCCGAGCCCCGGCGGGCAGCCACATCCGGAGCGCTTCGGACTCGCGCTCGTTGCAACCATCGCGGTGGCCTTCGTTGTCAGCCCGCTCTTCGGCGCGAGCTTCAGCGAGAAGCCCGGCGCCCTGGCTCTTGCAATGATCTTGATGATGGGGCTGGCGCATATGGTCGCCAACGCTATCGACGAGCGGCCGAGCGGCTATGTGATCGGCAAGACCATTTCGCTTGCCGCTCTGGCAGCCGTCGCCTTCTTCACCTTGCACGAGGCCGCCGAGCGGCTGATGGCCTCTAGCCTTCCCGCCCCCATGTCTATTCATGGCTTTGTGGGCTATCTCATTTTCGCGAGCGTGATCTTGTCCTTCTGCGCCGTGACGGTGTTTCAAAATGTCATTGCGTGGCACGCCAAAGAGCCCGTCTGGCAAGCGGCCTATGTCCACCTTTCGCAGGGTCTTTATCTCAATACCATCGCGAACCGGCTTGTGTTGAGATTCTGGCGGCGCCGGCCACCCGCCGTCCAACCCAACTGATGACGCCGGAGAGCAAGCATGTTCCAGCTCAAAAGCGAACTGAAAGACACTATCACCGATACGGCGTCACTCGATCTAGCGCCGGAAGAATTTCCGCGATTCTCCGACTCGCCGGCCAGGCGCAAGCTGCTGCTAGTGGCGATCGACCGCGCTTGTCACAAGATCGCTCCGCTTTGGCCGCTGAAGCATTTTGTCGCCGTCAATCCGTTTCTTGGCTTTGCTAACCAGTCGTTCGCCAGCACCGCGGCGACCCTCAAGCGTGTGGCAAAAACCCGAATGCTCATGCCGCGCGGCTTTTACCGGCAAGCGATCGAGGCCGGCGCTATTTCAGACGCCGACCTTGAAGCCGCGCTCGCTAGATCGTCGAACACAACTGACGGGCCGGCTGACGTCGCCGCACTGAAGGAGGCGGCGGCGAGTGCTGCAAAAGCTGACGCCCCCAATCATGCGGCGATTGCGACGGTGGCCGAGGTGCTCGACGCGCTTGCCGATGGAGACCGGCAAGCGTCGCTGGTCGGCTTTATGATCGACGATATTTCGCGGTGGTGCGCGGCCTATTTTGATGACGGCCAGGCTAGTTGGCGTATGCCCAATCGCGACATCAAGCCTTATGCCGCCTGGCGCGCCGCCGCGCGCTATGATCGCAATCCAGAAGCCATGGGTGTGCGTGGATTCCGCCGCGCCATTGTCGCATTGCCTGATGACCCAGTGGAAACCATCGGCGCCGTGATCGAAAAACTAGGAATTGCCGATCGCGCGATCGACGACTATCTGCACCGGACGCTCTTCGACATTGGCGGCTGGGCGGCCTATGCGCGGTATCTGGTCTGGAATTCGGAGCTTTATGGCGAACCCAACGACACGCTGACGCAGCTCCTGGCCATTCGTGTTGCTTATGGATATGGCCTGTTCCAGTCCCGTTCCGACGCAGCCTTCTCTTCCGCATGGTCGGACGCGATGCGCATCGCCGCCGCGAAGCCGCAGGATGAATGCCTTAATAACGATGCCGATCTCACCATCGATCTCATCCTGCAGGACGCTTATGAAATCGCGTTTCAGCGGCGGCTTGTCGCAAGACTACATGAAAATATGAAGCGGACTAAAAGGCGCGAGAAGGAACGCGCAGTTCTACAGGCGGCGTTTTGCATTGACGTCCGCTCTGAAATCTACCGCCGCGCGCTAGAGACCGTTTGCCCGCAAGTGGAAACTACCGGCTTCGCGGGCTTCTTCGGTTTCCCGATCGAGTATGTGCCGATTGGCCACAGCAAGGGCGGCGCACAATGTCCGGTACTCCTGAGGCCGGCTTTCATCGTCTGCGAAGCGGTACGCGAGGCATCCGAGGAAGAAAAGGAAGAGGTTCTTGGTCTTCGTCTGCTCCGGCGTCGTGCGAGCAAGGCTTGGAAGGCGTTCAAGCTTTCCGCAGTCTCCTCCTTCGCCTTCGTCGAATCGGCGGCATTCCTCTACGCCGGCAAGATCCTCTCCGACAGTCTGGGCCTGACGCGCGTCGCGCCGCATCCCAATCTCGATGGCCTTGATCGCGCCGTGATCGAGCGTGTGGGCCCGAGCATTGAGCCGCGGATTGTCGGTGGACGCAACACCGGCTTCACGGAAAGTCAGCGCGCCGCGATGGCGGTGGCCGTTCTCAAGGCCATGTCGATGACGGAGAATTTCGCGCGTCTGGTGATGCTTGCTGGGCATGGAAGCACGACTGTTAATAATCCGCATGCCACGGGGCTTGATTGCGGCGCATGCGGCGGACACACGGGCGAAGCCAATGCCCGAGTCGCCGCGACCATCCTCAATGACGCCCATGTGCGAGAAGGCCTTGCGCTCAAGGGAATCCATATTCCGCATGACACATGGTTCCTAGGCGCCTTGCACGATACGACGACGGACGAGGTGCGACTGTATGACGTCGAAAAGGCCCCTAGGTCGCACACCAAGGACATTAGCGAACTCAAAGCCTGGCTGGCTAAAGCCTCTTCGCTGGCTCGCATGGAGCGCTCCGTGATCCTCGGGCTCGCCGGACAGGAAGGGATCGATGCGAAGATTGTCGCGCGCAGCCACGACTGGTCACAGGTTCGTCCCGAATGGGGTCTCGCCGGCAATGCGGCGTTTATCGCCGCGCGGCGCGAGCGCACGCGGGGGCTCGATCTCGGCGGGCGCGCATTCTTGCACAGCTATGACCACACGAAGGATGACGGATATAGCGTGCTGGAGCTGATCATGACGGCGCCGATGGTCGTTGCGAGCTGGATTAACCTCCAATATTTCGGTTCGACGGTGAACAATCGCGTCTTCGGCAGCGGCAATAAGACGCTGCACAACGTCGTGGGCCAGATTGGCGTTCTTGAGGGAAACGCTGGCGATCTTAAGGTGGGCCTGCCATGGCAGTCCGTCCATGACGGCAAGCGCTTCATTCACGAGCCATTGCGGCTCAATGTTTTCATCGAAGCGCCGGAAGCCGCAATCGAGGAGATTATCCGTAAGAACGATACCGTTCGCGATCTCGTGAACAATCGTTGGCTCCACCTTTACTGCTTCGACGACGTGGGGGATACGATACGCAGCTATCATACGTTTGGCGATTGGCGAGCCGTGGCGGACGACACTACGAACAGCGTCTAGCCGCGCGCTGCCGCCACCCGCTCAACGAGTTCGGGCGTCACACATGATTCTGTTAGCTTATTTCGAATGACCCGTTCTAAAGTTTGAATTTTTCCGACCCACGATTTTTGCCTAGCCTTTCGATGGGAATTGGATCGATACATTTCATGCTGCGATCGTCTGTTTTGCAGCGCCGGAGTGTGCGGTTTGTGGCGCAGTCGTAACATTCCGCGCATTGCGCGCACTGAGGGTCGGCTACGACAGCCGTACCGTCGCAACTAAGTTGAGGGAGGCATCGACTAGTGACGAGTTTCGTGATCGCCGGAACCGACACGGGGGTGGGAAAGACGGTCTTCTCCGCTGCGCTCGCCCAGGCGCTCGATGCCTATTACTGGAAACCCGTGCAGTCTGGTCTCGACGGCGAGACGGATTCGCAAACCGTCGCCCGGCTATCTGGGCTTTCACCGGCGCGCGTGCTGCCCGAAAAATGGCGCCTGAACACACCGGTCTCGCCGCATTATTCAGCCGAAATCGACGGCGTCGAGATTGATCCAGAACGCCTCGCGCTACCCCAATGCGATCGTCCGCTCGTCATTGAAACCGCCGGCGGCGTGATGACGCCGTTGACCCTTCGAGTTCCGACGATCGACATGCTGGCGCGTTGGAGAATTCCCGTCATTCTCGTGGCGCGAACGTCTCTCGGAACCATCAATCACAGCCTCCTGTCGATCGAGGCGCTGCGGCGACGGAATATTCCGTTGCTTGGCGTCGCCTTCGTCGGCGAGAAGAACGAGAACACCCAGGCCACGATCCGGACCATGGGCGGCGCGCGCGTTCTCGGCCGACTTCCGTTCGTTGCCCTTCTCACGCGGGAAACATTGCGCGTAGCCTTCAATGCGAGCTTTCGCGCCTCCGAATTCGCACAATGTGCGGAGCAATGAAACGTGTTCCCGGTTCGCCGGAGAGCCGGCTTCCCTTCTTCCCAGTTTGACGGTGCCCCATTTGGAAGGAGCCTCAACATAAATGCGGCGACGCCCGCCAGAAGGCGCCGCCGTTCCATGAGCGCAACTCATCAAGGAAACAGAAAGTTGACCGAGAAAAAAGACCTCTATGAAATGGGCGAATTCCCGCCGCTCGGACATGTGCCGAAGAACATGTACGCCTGGGCGATCCGCCGCGAGCGGCAGGGGCCGCCGGCAAACGCCATGCAGATGGAGGTCGTGCCGACCTGGGAGCTCGACAGTCACGACGTGCTCGTTCTCGTGATGGCCGCCGGCGTCAATTACGACGGCGTCTGGGCCTCGCTCGGCGAGCCGGTGTCGATGTTCGACGTTCACAAAAACCCGTTTCATATCGCCGGCTCGGACGCCTCTGGCATCGTCTGGGCGGTCGGCTCCAAGGTGAAGCGCTGGAAGGTCGGCGACGAGGTCATCATCCACTGCAACCAGGATGACGGCGACGACGAGGAGTGCAACGGCGGCGATCCGATGTTCTCGCCCTCTCAGCGCATCTGGGGCTATGAGACGCCGGAAGGCTCTTTCGCCCAGTTCTGCCGCGTTCAGGACCGCCAGCTCATGGAGCGTCCGAAGCACCTCACCTGGGAAGAGGCGGCTTGCTACACGCTGACGCTCGCCACCGCCTACCGGATGCTGTTCGGTCATGCGCCGCATCAGCTCAAGCCCGGCGACAATGTCCTCGTCTGGGGAGCCTCGGGCGGACTCGGCGTCTTCGCCGTGCAGCTCTGCGCCGCCTCAGGGGCCAACGCCATCGGCGTCATCTCGGACGAGAGCAAGCGCGACTACGTGCTTTCGCTCGGCGCCAAGGGCGTCATCAATCGCAAGGACTTCAAATGCTGGGGCCAGTTGCCGAAGGTCAACACGCCCGAGTTCAATGAATGGACCAAGAACGCCCGCGCCTTCGGCAAGGCGATCTGGGACATCACCGGCAAGAAGGACGTCGACATCGTCTTTGAACATCCGGGCGAACAGACGTTCCCGATCTCCTGCCTCGTGGTGAAGCGCGGCGGCATGGTGGTGTTCTGCGCCGGCACGACCGGCTTCAACCTCACCTTCGACGCCCGCTATGTCTGGATGCGGCAGAAGCGCATTCAGGGTTCGCATTTCGCGCATCTGAAGCAGGCGTCGACCGCCAATCGCTTCGTCCTGGACCGCCGCATCGACCCCTGCATGTCGGAAGTCTTTTCCTGGGAGAAGATTCCCCTCGCCCACACCAAGATGTGGAAGAACGAACATGCGCCCGGCAACATGGCGGCGCTCGTTATGGCGCCAAAGCCCGGGCTCAAGACATTCAGCGAGGCGATCGCCGCGGCGCGCGAAGGCGCACGCGTCTCCGAATCGGCGTGATTGGCGAGTACTGGCGACCGGCGCCGAGTCGGCCGATCGCTCGGCGGTCGACCGCAAAGGGCTCCGCTGTGGGTGAGAGGAAAGGCGTCGTTTTGAAGGGCCAAATTTCTCATCTTTCCCGGCTCGAGGCGGAGTCCATCCATATTCTTCGTGAAGCCGTAGCCGAAGCCGAACGACCGGTGATGCTGTTTTCAGCGGGTAAGGATTCAACCGTGCTCGCGCATCTCGCGCTCCGCGCCTTTTATCCAGCCAAGCCGCCATTCCCGCTGCTGCATATCGACTCGACCTGGGAGTTCCGAGCCCTCATCGACTTTCGCGATTCATTCGCGCTAACGCATGGCTTCACGCTGATTGCCCATGCGAACGAAGACGGGCGCGCCGCCGGCATAAACCCGTTTGATTATGGCGACCGATATACGCTGCTCATGCGCACCGAGCCGCTGAAAGCGGCGCTTGATCACGGAAAATACGATGTGATTTTCGGCGGCGCGCGGCGCGACGAAGAGCGGTCGCGGGCAAAGGAACGGATCGTTTCAGTGCGCAGCGACAAGCACGTCTGGGATCCGCGTCAGCAGCGGCCCGAGTTCTGGCGTCAGTTCAATCTGCGCCTCGGCAAAGGGCAATCGGCCCGGGTGTTTCCGCTGTCAAACTGGACCGAGGCGGATTTGTGGGATTACGTGCTGATGCACAAGATCGAACTGGCGCCGCTCTATTTCGCGTCGCCGCGGCCAGTCGTCGAGAGAAAGGGTTCGTTCGTCGTCGTCGACGACGAAAGCAGGATGCGATTCCAGCCCGGCGAGCAGGTCGTGATGAAGACAGTCCGCTTTCGGACGCTCGGTTGCTGGCCGGTCACCGGCGCGATCGTGTCCGAAGCGGCCGATATCGAAACCGTCGTCGAGGAAACATTGCGTTCGAAATGCTCTGAGCGGCAGGGGCGCATCAGCGACGGCGAGGACGGCGGTTCGCTCGAGCAAAAGAAGCGTGAAGGCTATTTCTAGCACCACCGCTAATTGGTGAAGGCTAAAATGTCATGAGCTGGAGACCGCGCGCCATTTCCATTTATGGAAGTAAATCCTAGAGAAATTGCATGATCTGCTCCAACGACGGGCACTCGTATAGTGAGGAGGATGGGGGAGGTGTCGATGGCGCCAATATTTGGTTGCCTTACACCCAAATGAAAGCCGAGCCGCGGCCTTTGCTCGCTGACGCAACACGCGGCGCACGCATTCGACTTGCAGGCGGACGCGAGTTAATCGACGGCGTAGGTTCCTGGTGGACGGCATGTCATGGCTACAATCATCCGCACATTCTGGCTGCTATGTGCACGCAGATGGAGCGTATGCCACATATCATGTTTGGAGGAATAACCCACGAACCGGCACTGCGTCTCGCCAAACGGATCGCCGCGATTTCTCCCGGTGATCTTACCCGGGTGTTTTTCGTCGATTCAGGTTCGGTCGCGGTAGAAGTTGCGCTCAAGATGGCTGTGCAGTACTGGTTGAACAAGGGAGAAACGGGGCGCACAAAATTTGTCCACTTTCGCCATGGCTACCATGGGGACACAACTGCGTGCATGGCGATCTGCGATCCGGACGAGGGCATGCACAGCCACTTCGGGAATTACCTTCCAAAGAATTTTTTGGCCGATCTCCCCCGCGACAAGGAGACACAGACAGCCCTAGATGATTTGCTGAGACGTGAGCGAGATCGTATCGCTGCTGTTATCATCGAGCCCATTGTGCAGGGCGCGGGAGGCATGAAATTTCATGATGCGGCGACCTTGCGGAGTGTGCGAGATCTTTGCACAAAACATGACATCATTATGATCGCCGACGAGATTTTCACCGGTGTATCGGGAAAGGGCTGATTGGAGGCACAATTACGTTGGCGGCCACGCTCGCTCGTGTTCATGTTTTCGAGGCGTTCTGGTCCGACGATCACCAGAAAGCCCTCATGCATGGCCCGACCTATATGGCAAATCCCCTCGCTTGCAGCGCCGCGAACGCATCTCTGGATCTATTCGAGAGCGAGCCCAGGTTGGAGCAGGCGCAGCGAGTAGAGTTCGCGCTGAAGCGCGACCTTGAACCCTGCCGTGATCTACCAAGAGTCATCGATGTACGAGTGCTAGGACGATTGGTGTCGTGCAATTCAATAGCCCGTTGGATCACGCAAGGGTCCGAACCAGTCTGCTCGCGCAGGGCGTATGGATTCGCACGTTGACGGACTGCATCTACCTCACTCCCGCGCTGAACATTCAGGATGCAGAACTGCGGGCATTGACGGATGCAGTCGTGGCGACTGCCAAAGCTTTATAAGTGGCGATCCTGCATTGAGGTCAGCGCGGGGCTTCCCACCGGTAATCTCGCCAAGGTGATGGCGAATATGGCGGCCGTCGAGATCGACCCGGCGCGCCCGCAGCGGACTGATCGAAGCCGTTGTCGCACAACTCAAGCGCCTGCTTGGGAAGCCGCCGTCCGGTGACGTTTCTAAAGCGTAAAGCGTCCCGCCTTGACTCGAAAACGGTCGGACTCCGCGCCACGCGCCTCACCAGCCCCAGTGATGGCCGCCATGTCCCCGCGGGCTGAAGTGATCGTGGCTATGGCCCCAGCGCCGGCCGCGATCTGCGCCCCAATGTCCGCGGTCATTATCGATCCAGACGCCATTGTGGCGATGGTTCTTGATTCCATGAGCGCCGGAATGAGCGCGCGGATTTCCGAACTCAAAGCGGTCGCGCGCCATCGCGGGTTCAAGCGGAAGGAAGAGGCCGGCAAGCGCGACCACCGCCGCCGACATTTCTCTTATTCTCATTCGGGGCTCCTATTCGATCGCGCCTAGAACTCTGGCGCTAGATCACGCTCCGCTTAGGCGAGGACTCGCCTGACCGCAGAAAACGCGATCAATTCATAAAGTTTAATTCAGATCAGTCGTCAACTTCGCTGCTGGCCTCTGCGTGCTCGAATTCGTCCACACGCCGTATGGATCCAGTCGTTCTGTTCCATGTGAGGGGCTCGCCAATTATTTCTGCAAACAATGTTCGCAGCCGCTCGGTCTGAAGACAAATATGCGCCAACCCATCGGCCGCATCGAAGACTGGAGCGAACTGCGGAGTAGTATGATGCTGGTGAAGTGCCTGATGTTCAACCAAGGCTAACACCAACGATTCACGTAAAGCTCCGAGATCCGCTGAGGTGCTTCCATGTACAGCATCTAGCCAACACAATAGCCATATCCCACTCGAGCCGAAGGACTCGCGGATCCGGAATGCACGATGGCCATATGCCGAGGTGCGGCCCAAAAGCTCGGGGGGTGAATCGACCACCAACGGGTCGACCCATATTCCGACAAACTCCGGATGGTGCTCCTCATGACTTGTTGGGAATCGCGCGCGAAACGCTAGAAACTCTCCGGCTTCCCAGCAAGCGCGGGGAATGTCACTACCAGATCGAACCAAGAGCAGAAGGCACTTATCGAAGTGTAACATCGGCGCAGTGTCCTCTTCATTCAACTCTAAGGTCCTCTCGGACGCTCCGTGTAGCGCCCGAGAAGCGCCCGTCGATTGCATGGGCATCCTTATCTCGATGCCACCGTCCAGAGCGCCGCTGTCGTCGATAGCATAAAGCGCATACCCCTCCGCTCATGGGGAAGGCTTCGGCGAAATTGTCGTCTATCGTCACGCCGTTGCGAATTATATCCGGCATGGAACCTCCGCAAAGGCGTCCTTGTGCGGCAGCGCCGCGTCAGGCACGTCGAAAATACTGCGCGGCAGGCCGTAAAGCTCGTCGTAATAGGAATCGAGACGCTTCGTGATCTGCCGATCGTAACGCGGGCGAATATGCAGCGTCTTGCCGCGCGTGTAATGCGAGACTTGGCCATCGCGCACGACGAGAGCGCCATCCTTGAACACGAGGGCGGCGCGCCGGAACATGCCGGCGACGTCGCGTCCGGGCTTATAAACGGCGATGTCGGCGACGGCGCCTGGACTGAGCCGGCCGCGATCGACAAAGCCAAAGAGCTTGGCGGCGCCGGAGCGGCTCATCTGCGCGATTTCGTAAAGCGTGTATTCGCGCGAAATCGACGGCAGCGTGGTGTGCTCCAGCACCTCGGCCGGAAGGCGCGCAAGATGCTGCGCGCGAAGATCGGCGCTCATCAGCAGCGCGAAGAGCTCCGGATAGGTCGTGAACGGTCCGCCGTTCGCTCGCGCCGGGCAGGCTGTTGAACTGTTTCAGAACGTCGGACGAGATCGTCACCGTGTCCGAGAACATCACCTGGCCGACGTCGACGCTGACATTCGGATTCGCGTTGATCTTCTCGGCGAAGAGCGCGCCGGCTGACGAGAAGCCGTTCTTGCCTTCCTTGCCATAGGCGTAGAACTGCACATGCGCGAGATGAAGCGGCAATCCCTGCGCGGCGTCTATGGTCGCGAGCGCCGTGTCGATGTTGCCGGCAAGGCCGAGATTGTTCATGTGCAGATGCAGCGGATGGGCGATGCCCAGCGCCTGAGTCGACTTCTGCAGCGACTGGAAGATCTGGCACGACGTCAGCCCGTAAAACGGCACGACGTCGTCGAGCCCGAAGGCGCGCATGTTCTCCTTGAAGGCCTCGACCCCGCCCGGATTGATGCACTTTAAGCCAAGCGAACGGGTGTTTTCGACGGTCTGCGCGACATAATCGTTGATCGCGCCGTCGGTCTCGCCGTCGCGCAACATGCCGAGCAGAAAGTCGTCATTGCCGAGCACGGTGAGCGCGCCCTTGTCGATGATCGGCACGTCGTTGAATTCGAGATGGGTCTGCAGCGCGTGATGCGGCGCCATCGCCGGCTCGACGACCGTGGTGAAGCCCATCTG
>JALHNQ010000066.1 GCA_022843405.1 Methylocystis sp.
ATGCAGCGCGGGCTGTCGGCGGAAGAGGCGACGGCGCTGATCGTCAACGGCTTCGTGCGCGACGTGCTGCAGCAGCTGCCGATGGAATTCGCGGTCGAAGCGCAAAAGCTGATTTCGATTTCGCTCGAAGGGAGCGTGGGGTGATGGTTTCAGCACGTCATGGCCGGGCTTGTCCCGGCCATCCACGCCAATCGCAGCGCGACGCTCGAGGAGAGTTTTCGGAACGCCAAGACATGGATGGCCGGCTCAAGGCCGGCCATGACGCCAAAGATCGGGAAGAGTTTTAAAGCATGCTCGAAATCATAGATCTGCATGTCTCCGTCGGCGAGCGCGAGATTCTGAAAGGCCTTACACTCTCCGTAAAGGCCGGCGAAGTCGCGGCGATCATGGGACCGAATGGGACGGGCAAATCGACGCTCTCCTACGTCATCGCGGGCCGCGAAGGCTATGACGTGACGCAAGGCGAAGTGCGTCTCAACGGCGAGAATATTCTCGATCTTGAGCCGGCCGAACGCGCCGCCAAGGGCATTTTTCTCGCCTTCCAATATCCGGTCGAAATCCCCGGCGTCGCGACCATGACGTTTCTGAAGGCGGCGCTCAACGCCCAGCGCCGCGCCCGCGGCGAAGCGGAATTGCAGACGCCGGATCTGATGAAGCGCGTCAAGGATGCCGCTACGTCGCTCGGCGTTTCGCAGGACATGCTGCGCCGGCCGCTCAACGCCGGATTCTCGGGCGGCGAAAAGAAGCGGATGGAAATCCTGCAAATGGCGCTTCTGCAGCCGCGTCTCGCCATTCTCGACGAGACGGATTCGGGCCTCGACATCGACGCGCTGCGCGTCGTCGCCGACGGCGTCAATTCGCTGCGCGCGCCCGAGCGCGCCTTTGTCGTCATCACCCATTATCAGCGCCTGCTCGAATATATCAGGCCAGACACGGTGCATGTGATGGCGCAGGGACGCATCATGCGGTCGGGCGGTGCGGAGCTTGCGCTGGAGCTCGAAGAGCGCGGCTATCAGGATTACATCGCGCAAGAGGCGGCGTAAGCGATGATCAAGCTTGCGGAAGCGGAAGCGACGCTCTCCTCCTTCTACGAAGAAATGCGCGACAAGGGCGCGCCGCGTCTGCGCGCCGCCGCCTGGGCCGCATTCTCGGAGTTCGGCCTGCCGAGCCGCCGCGTGGAATCATGGCATTACACGGATCTCAAGACGGCGATGAGCAGGCCGGCGCCGCTCGCCACCGCTTCACATGCCGCGTTGTCGCTGCCGCGCGCGCATGACTCGCTGCGGCTCGTGACGCTCGATGGCGTATTCCGGCCCGATCTTTCTGACATCGCCCGGCTCCCCGAAGGCGTCGCCGTGCAATCGCTGCGCGACGCGCTCGCGCAAGGCGAGCCGCATGTGATGTCGGCGCTCGCGAGCGCGGATATCGGCGCGCAGGACCCGATCCTCGCGCTCAATGCGGCGCTGATGCAGGATGGCGTGGTCGTCGAAATCGCATCAGGGGCCAGAATTGGCCGCGCGATCGAACTTGCGACGCTAAGCTCCGCGGAACCGGCGCAATCGACCTATACGCGCGCGCTCGTCATGCTCGGCGAGGGCGCTCAAGCGAATTTAATTGAAACGCTTGCCGCGCTATCGGCGGTTTTCGCGCAGGACAATAGCGCGCTCGTGTTTCGACTGGCGAAAAATGCGCGCGTCGACCTCGTGACGCATCTTTCGGGCGGCGTGGAACATTCGATCCGCGTCGTGTCGCTGCTGGCGCATCTCGATTCCGGCGCAACGCTCAATTCCTTCGCTCTGATCGAGGGAGAAGGCCTGCATCGCCGGCAGATCTTTGCGCGGCTTGACGGCGAAATGGCGAGCGCCCTCTTCAATGGCGCGACGCTGGGGCGCGGGCGCCTGCACGCCGACACGACGCTGGTGGTCGACCATGCGAAACCTTCTGGCAAAAGCCGTGAGCGCTTTCGCCATATTCTCGACGATCAGAGCGTCGGCGCGTTTCAAGGCAAGGTCATCGTGCGCCCAGGCGCCCAGAAGACTGACGGCGTCATGCAGTCCAAGTCGCTGCTGCTCTCCGATCAGGCGACAATGAACAACAAGCCGGAGCTCGAAATCTTCGCCGACGACGTGCAATGCGGCCATGGCGCGACTTGCGGCAGGCTCGACAAGGACCAGTTGTTTTACTTGAGCGCGCGCGGCCTGCCGCGCCGCCAAGCCGAATCCTTGCTCATCGAAGGCTTCGCCAATGAGGCGATGGAGGCGCTCGAGGACGAGCAGTTGCGGGCGTATTTGAGCGATCGCGTGAGCGTATGGCTTTCTCGAAGGATTAGTCGATGAACGAGATCGCGCGCATCGAGACGGCCTATGACATCGACGCGATTCGCGCCGACTTCCCAATTCTTGCCGAGCGTCCCTATGGCAAGCCGCTCGCCTATCTCGATAACGCCGCCTCGGCGCAAAAGCCGCGCGCGGTGATCGAGCGGCTGACGCATTTCTACGAACATGAATACGCCAATGTGCATCGCGGCCTGCATTTTCTCGCCAATGCTTCGACCGAGGCCTACGAAGGCGCGCGTGAGACCGTCCGCCGCTTTCTCAATGCGCAATCAACCGATGAAATCATTTTCACTCGCGGCGCGACGGAGGCGCTCAATCTCGTCGCCGCCTCCTTCGGCGCGGCGCATATCGGCGAAGGCGACGAGATCATCCTGTCGGTGATGGAGCATCACTCCAACATCGTTCCCTGGCATTTCCTGCGCGAGCGCAAGGGCGCCGTTCTAAAATGGCTTGAGGTGGACGACGACGGCCGCATCGATCTTGAGGCTTTCGAGCAGCTAATTTCGAAGCGCACCAAGATCGTGACGCTCACCCATATGTCGAATGTGCTCGGCGCCCCGACCCCGATCGCCGAGATCGCCCGCATCGCGCATGCCCATGGCGTTCCGCTCTGCGTCGACGGTTCGCAGGGCGCGGTGCATCTTGACGTCGACGTTCAGGCGCTCGACACAGATTTTTATGTGCTGACCGGCCACAAGCTCTATGGTCCGACTGGCGTCGGCGCGCTTTACGGCAAGCGCGAATGGCTTGAGGCGTTGCCGCCCTTCTGCGGCGGCGGCGAGATGATCGAAACCGTGACGCTCGACGCAGTCACTTACAACCGGCCGCCGCACCGGTTCGAAGCCGGCACGCCGCCGATCGCCCAAGCCGTGGGGCTTGGCGCGGCGCTCGACTATATGGAGCGTATCGGCCGGGGCGCGATCCGCGACCATGAAGCCGGACTGACCGCCTATGCCCATCGGAGACTGTCGCGGATCGATGGGCTGAAAATCTATGGGCAGGCGCCGGACAAGGGACCGATCGTTTCCTTCGACATGGCGTCGGCGCATGCGCACGACATCGCCACGGTGATCGATCGTTCCGGCATCGCGGTGCGCGCCGGAACGCATTGCGCCATGCCTCTACTCGCCCGCTTCGGCGTCGCCTCCACCTGTCGCGCCTCCTTCGCGCTCTACAATACGCGCGAGGAAATCGACCGGCTGGCGGAGGCGCTGGAGAGGGCCCGCTCTCTGTTCGCCTGATGAGAATTTCGTGTTCATGAACGACGCTCCCCACACAAGCGAAGTCGAACGCACGGCGCCGCCGGATCCGGCGTCGCGCGGCGTTGAAAATGAGCGCCTTGCCACCGATATCGTGAAGGCGCTGAAGACCGTCTACGATCCGGAAATTCCGGCCGACATTTACGAGCTTGGCCTGATCTACCGGGTTGACATTTCGGACGACGGGCTTGTGGATATCGACATGACGCTGACCGCGCCGGGCTGTCCGGTCGCCGGCGAAATGCCGATGTGGGTCAAGAATGCGGTGAGCGCCGTGCCCGGCGTGAGCGACGTGAAGGTGAATATGGTGTTCGATCCGCCCTGGGACCAAAGCCGCATGTCGGACGAAGCGCGCGTCGCGCTCGATATGTGGTGAGCGGGCGCTTACGGGAACGGCTTTGCGATGACAGGCATGGTGAAAATGAGCGTGATCAATGTTAGCCCCGCGGCGGCCGAGCGCGTGCGCGGACTGCTTGCCGCCGCCGACGAAGCGAAGGGGTTGCGCGTCTCCGTCGAAAAGGGCGGCTGCGCCGGCATGTCCTACAAAATGGAGATCGCCGAACCCAAAAAGGGCGACGAGGTCATTGATCTCAAGGGCGGTCGGGTGATCGTCGACGCCGCGGCGGTGCTCTATCTGCTCGGCACGACGATGGACGTGAAAACGACCCAGTTCTCCTCGACCTTCGTGTTCGAGAACCCCAACCAGACGTCGGCCTGCGGCTGCGGCGAAAGCGTCGAACTGACGCCCGCCGGCCCGGAAAAACTCGCCGTCGCGTCGCCGATCGGGGGCTCCTGAATCCATCGGAGTCCCCTATGGACCGGGCGCGTATTGAAGAGCTTTTCGCTCCCTTCGCCGCGGTTTCCGTGAAGCGAATGTTTGGCGGCCATGGCGTTTACGCCGACGGCCTGTTCTTCGCCATAGAGGCGGGCGGCGAAATCTATCTGAAAGCCGATCGGCACAGCGCGCCGCGGTTTCAGGAGGCGGGCTCCCGGCCTTTCGTCTATCAAGGCAGGGACCGACCGGTTACGATGTCCTACTGGAGCCTCCCCCACCAGGCGCTTGAAGACGCCGACGAGCTCGTTTTCTGGGCCAAGTCGGCGGTTGAAGCCGCTCTCCGGGCAGGCCCGAAAAGGCTGAAGCCGGCCGCAGGGAAGGGCAAGACGCAAAAAGTCCGGCCTCGATCGTAAAATCGACCGCGAATAGGACGATAACTATTTGAATTACATTGGTCTTTATCAGACGCTAATGCTGGCGTCGCACGCTCGAATCGCCTATAGACATGTCAACTAGACGCTATCCTTGAACTGGCGCTCACTTGGCCGACGACGACACCAAAAAAGACGACTCCGACAAGCCCGGCTCCGACATAAGGCCGGTCTCGATCACCGATGAGATGAAGCGCAGCTATCTCGATTACGCGATGAGCGTCATCGTATCGCGCGCGCTGCCGGATGTCCGCGACGGTTTGAAGCCGGTGCATCGGCGCATTCTGTTTTCGATGCACGAGAACGGGCACACGCCGGACAAGGCCTATGTGAAGTCCGCGCGCATCGTCGGCGACGTGATGGGTAAATATCACCCCCACGGCGACGCGGCGATCTATGACGCGCTTGTGCGCATGGCGCAGCCCTTTTCGATGCGGCTGCCGCTCATCGACGGGCAAGGCAATTTTGGATCGGTCGACAATGATCCGCCGGCGGCGATGCGCTATACCGAGTCGCGGCTCGCCAAGCCCGCGCTCGCGCTGCTTGAAGACCTTGATGAAGGCACCGTCGATTTTCAAGCCAATTACGACGGCAAGGAGCATGAGCCGACGGTCATGCCAGCCCGCTTTCCCAATCTGCTGGTGAACGGCGCCGGCGGCATCGCCGTCGGCATGGCGACCAACATACCGCCGCATAATCTTGGCGAAGTGATTGACGCCTGCATCGTGATGATCGACCGGCCCGACATCACCATCGCGGAGCTGATGGAGATTGTGCCGGGGCCCGATTTCCCGACGGCGGCGACGATCCTCGGACGCGGCGGCATTCGCAACGCCTTCGCGACGGGTCGCGGCTCGATCATCATGCGCGCGAGGTCCGAGATCGAGACCCTGCGCAAGGATCGCGAAGCGATCATTTTCACCGAAATCCCCTATCAGGTGAACAAAGCGGCGCTGATCGAGCGCATCGCCGATTTGGTGCGGGAAAAGAAGATCGAAGGCGTCTCCGATCTGCGCGACGAGTCCGATCGCGACGGCATGCGCATCGTCATCGAACTGAAACGCGAAGCCGTCGCCGACGTCGTGTTGAACCAGCTGTGGCGCCACACCGCGCTGCAGTCGAGCTTCCCCGTCAATATGATCGCATTGAATGGCGGGCGCCCGGAGCTGATGACGCTCCATGACGTGCTGCGCGCCTTCGTCGATTTCCGCGAAACGGTCGTCACGCGGCGCACCAAATTCCGCCTCAACAAGGCGCGCGACAACGCCCATCTGCAGGTCGGCCTCGCCATCGCCGTCGCCAATATCGACGAAGTCATCCGCCTCATCCGCACCTCGCCCGACGCCGCGGCGGCGCGCGAAGCGCTGATGGCGCGCGACTGGCCGGCGAAGGACATGGCCCCGCTCGTCGAGCTGATCGCCGATCCGCGCCACAAGCTCAGCGACGACGGGGCCATCCGGCTTTCGGAGGCGCAGGCGCGCGCCATACTCGATCTGCGTCTGCAGCGCTTGACCGCGCTGGGCCGCGAGGAGATTTCGGAAGCGTTGAACAAGCTTGCCGCCGAGATCGCCGATTATCTCGATATTTTACGCTCGCGCGAACGACTCTTCGGCATCGTCAAGGACGAGCTGCTGGCGGTGAAGGACGCGCACGCCACGCCGCGCCGCACGCAGATTATCGAAGCCGACGGCGAGGTTGAAGACGAGGATCTGATCGCGCGCGAAGACATGGTGGTCACCGTCTCGCATGCCGGCTACATCAAGCGCGTGCCACTCTCGACCTATCGCGCCCAGCGGCGCGGCGGCAAGGGCCGATCCGGCATGCAGACGAAGGAGGAGGATTTCGTCCACCGGCTCTTCGTCGCCAATACACATACGCCGGTGCTGTTCTTTTCCTCGCTCGGCAAGGCCTATAAGGAAAAGGTCTGGAGATTGCCGCTCTCGGCGCCGCAGGCGCGCGGCAAGGCGCTCGTCAATCTGCTGCCGCTCGAGCCGAACGAGCGGATCACGACGATCATGCCGCTTCCTGAAGACGAGGAAAGCTGGGCGACGCTCGACGTCATTTTCGCCACGACAAGCGGCACGGTGCGGCGCAACAAGCTGTCGGATTTCGTCGACGTGCGCCGCAACGGCCTCATCGCCATGAAGCTCGACGACGGCGAAGCGATCGTCGACGTCGCCACCGCGACCGAGCGCGACGACGTGCTGCTGACGACGCGCGATGGGCACTGCATCCGTTTCGCCGTGCCGGAAGTCCGCGTCTTTCAAGGGCGGACCTCGATGGGCGTTCGCGGCGTGGCGCTCGGGTCCGACGATCGAGTGATCTCGCTGTCGATCCTCAATCATTTCGACGCGGCGGGCGACGAGCGCGCCGCCTATCTCAAGCGCGCCAATGCGCTGCGCCGCCGCATGGGCGAGGATGTTTCGCCCGAAGCCGGAGCCGACGCGGAGGAGGCGACAAGCGCCGTTGAACTGTCGGATACGCGCTTTTACGAGATGCAAGCGGCCGAGCAGATCATTCTCACCGTTTCAGAGAACGGTTACGGAAAGCGTACAAGCTCGTACGAATATCGTACGACCGGACGCGGCGGCAAAGGCATCGTCGCCATGGCGGTCAACGCCAGAAACGGCAAGCTCGTCGCCTCTTTCCCGGTCGGCCACGGCGATGAGATCATGCTGGTGACCGACGGCGGCCAGCTGATCCGCTGCCCGGTCGAAGGCATCCGTATCGCGGGGCGTGGCGCTCAGGGGGTCATTGTCTTCGACACGGCGGAAGACGAGCGCGTCGTTTCCGTGGAACATATCGGCGACGTGGGCGACGGCGAGGACGCCCAGAGCTAATTCAGGCCATTCAACCATCGGATAAGCGCATGAGCCAGGGCGGCGACGACGCAGACGGTCCCGTGCTGGTCACCGGCGCGCCGCGCCGCATCGGACTCGCCATCGCCGAGCGGTTGGCGCGCGAAGGCAGGCCGGTCGTGTTGCACGCCTCGCCGCGCTCGGCGGAGGAAGCCGAACTCGCGGCGCATGCGATCAGGAAGCGCGGCGGCCGCGCGGCGACGGCGATCGCCGACCTCGCCGACGCCTGCTCGACGCAGCGGCTTGTCGAGCAAGCCGGCGAAGCCTTCGGGCCGCTGCGGCTCCTTATCAACAACGCCTCGATCTTCGAGGTCGACGCGGCGCAGGATTTCTCGCTCGATCGTTACGAGCGGCAGATGCAGGTCAATCTGCGCGCGCCGCTGCTGCTGTCGCGCGACTTTGCGGCGGCGCTGCCGGCGCACGCCAATGGCGCGATCGTCAATATTCTCGACCAGCGCGTCTGGCGGCTGACCCCGCGCCACTTCACCTATACGCTATCGAAATCGGCGCTCTGGACGGCGACGCAGACCATGGCGCAGGCCTTCGCTCCACGCATACGGGTCAACGCCGTGGGGCCTGGGCCGGTCTTTCCCAACGCCGCGCTTGGCGAAAGGGAATTCGAAATGGAGGCGCGCGGGGTGCCGCTGGAGCGCGCCGCCGACGTTTCGGGCGTGGTTGACGCCGTCATTTACCTTTGCCAAGCGAAAAGCGTGACCGGCCAGATGATCGCCGTCGACAGCGGCCAGCATCTCGGCTGGCGCACGCCGGACGTGGGGCCGGAATAGGGCGGTCTGCGGCGAGTTAATCGGCGCTCGGCAGCCGGCGGATGGTGAACTCGATCCGCCCGTCGTCCAATTGGCGCCAGAACTCGATCTCGGTCATATAGGCGGCCTTCGGAAAGCGCTCGAACCATTCGCGCGCCTTCGCCCGCGCCTCGCCGCGTTCGAGCGCGAAGGTCTCGCGTCGCCAGCCGCCGCCGTGGGTCTCGCGCTTCGTGGCGAAGCGTTTCGCAAGGTCTCTCGGCGCGTTTCTGGGTGCGCTCATGCTCATTCTCCGGCGCCAGATCCGGGCGATCAGCATAGCGCATGGGGGGCGGGAAGGGGAGTCGCGGACCCGATGATGACGCTGGCGCCCGCTTTCCCGCGCCGCCAAACCGCGCTAGACCCGAGCCATGCCCGAGCGCCCTCCCTACATGATCACGACCGCCATTCCTTACGCGAATGGCGCGCCGCATATCGGCCATGCCTATGAGCGCATCGCCACCGACGCCTTCGCGCGCTGGAAGCGACTCGACGGCTATGACGTGCTGTTCGTCACCGGCATGGACGAGCACGGCCAGAAAATGCAGCGCACGGCCGAGAAGGAAGGGCTGACGCCCCAGGCGCTCGCCGACCGCACCGCCGCGCAATTCGCCCGGATGGGCGAGGCGCTGAACGCCCGCGCCGACGACATCGTCCGCACGACGCAGGCGCGCCACAAGGAGACCGTGCTCGAAATCTGGCGGCGCATGGAGGCGAACGGCGATCTCTTTCTGTCGAAATACGCCGGCTGGTATTCGGTGCGCGACGAGGCCTATTACGACGAAGGCGAGCTCACCGAACGCGACGGCAAAAAATTCGCGCCGACTGGCACGCCGGTCGAATGGGTCGAGGAGGAGAGCTGGTTCTTTAAATTGTCAGCCTATGCGGAAAAGCTGCTGGCGCATTACGAGGCGCATCCGGAATTCATCACGCCCGAACACTACCGGAACGAGATCGTCGCTTTCGTGAAGCGGGGACTGACCGACCTTTCGGTCTCCCGCACCACCTTCGACTGGGGCATCGAGATTCCCCCGAGCCCGCAGACCAGCGCCAAGCATGTGATGTATGTCTGGGTCGACGCTCTTACGAATTACGTAACGGCTACGGGATTACTTACGGAACACATAAATAAAGCGCGGTTCTGGCCCGCCGACGCGCATGTCATCGGCAAGGACATCACCCGCTTTCATGCCATCTATTGGCCGGCGTTCCTGATGTCCGCCGGCGTTCCACTGCCCAAGCAGGTGGTCGTGCACGGCTTCCTGTTTTCCAAAGGCGAGAAAATGTCGAAGTCGGTCGGCAATGTCGTCGATCCGATCGAGCTCGCCGAGCGCTACGGCGTCGATCAGCTGCGCTATTTCTTTCTGCGGGAAATTCCCTTCGGTCAGGACGGCAACTATTCGCATGAAGCGATCGTCAACCGCATCAACGCCGATCTCGCCAACGACCTCGGCAATCTCGCGCAGCGCTCGCTGTCGATGATCGCCAAGAATTGTATGGGCGCCGTACCGCGTAAACACACGCTGACCGACGCCGACCGGGACATTCTGGCGCAAGCCGCCGGCGCACTCGCCAAAGCGCGGGCGGCGATGGAAGATTACGCGCCGCATCATGCGCTCGCGGAAATTTTTCGCGTCGTCGCCGAGGCCAACCGCTATTTCGCCGCGGAGGAGCCGTGGGCGAAGAAAAAGACCGATCCCGCGCGCATGGAGACCGTACTCTATGTCACCGCCGAGACGCTGCGCCGTCTGGCGATTCCCTTGCAGCCGTTTATCCCTGAATCCGCCGGCAAACTTCTCGATCTCCTGGACGTCGGTCCGGACGAGCGCGACTTCGCCCACGCAAGCGCGGAGAACGCGCTCCAAGAGGGCGCGCCGCTGCCGCCGCCGACGCCGACGTTCCCGCGTTTCGTGGAGGACGAGCCGCGCTGACGCCGCAAGCGAGATATTTCTAATCTATTCGTCAACTGCGCATTGAGTGGGGAGGGGCCATGAGCATCAGCGACCTGCAGATCATGTTTTGGTTCGGACTGGCGCTCATCCTTATCGGGCTGGTTCTGCTTCCCTTCAATTTTTCCGGCGGCGGCATGAGCAAGATCAAATTGCCCGCCATCGAGATGGAGCTCAACGGGCCGGCGTTGTTTGTGATGTTTCTCGGCGCCGGTCTGATGTGGTTTTCGATCTCGAAAAGAGAAACGGAGCTGCCGCCGGCGCCCGATGCGATCTCGCCGCCGCCGCCGGCCGCCGTCACGGCCGTTTCTCCGACGCCTCCGCCTGCGCCGCCGCCATCCCCGGAGCCCTCCGCCGCGCCGATCGGCGAGAAGGGGTTCGGCGTCGTTTTGATTGCATCGAGCGTCCCGTCCACGGCGAACCAGCAGGCGATCAAAGCGAAGGCGCTCGCGCCGGCCGATGCGGACATTATTCTCTATCGGCGAAAATCGGCTTGGGCCGTCGTCGTTCACTATGCCGACAGTCTGAAGGCGGAGGAAGATTTGCCGAAATACCGGGCGGATCGGAATTGGGCGAGCGCATATGTCGTCAATCTCGGCTCCTGGTGCCCGCTCGCCAAGCCAACCGCCGTGCCGCTCCCTTCCGGGGAGCAGCCGATCGCCGGTTTCGATTGCCGCCTGAAGTGAGGCCGGAGGTCCGCTTGCGTTCGCCACGCGCTGACCACAATCAGGCGTTTCAAATGGGGACGGCGGCGGCGTAATTGGCGCTGGTCTTTGCGGGCTTGCGGGTCAAAGTCCTGGCGTGCGACTATGCCGACTCGGGGCTTCACTTGAACGAGCCGCCCGCCGCGCCGCTCGATCGAGTTCGCGCAGCAGCATCCGCCTTCGTTGCGTCGTATCTGAAACGTCTCAAAACGTCTCTTTTCTCACAGAGGAACTCACGGAATGGCGCGTGGTATTTCAACGATCCTGACGGCGGTCATCTCCGGCGCGATCGGTTTTGGATTGGGCATCTACGCGGCGCCGACCGAAGGCGTCGCCAATTTGAAAGCGGCGATTGAGGGCCGGTTCAAACCCTCGGCTCCAACTGAGGAGGCCGCGCCAATCGAGGCGCCGGCCGAACCGGAGGCGCCGGCGCAACCGGACGTCTCGGCCGCTCCGGCGCCGGAGACGCCCCCGGCAGACCAGCCGGCGGTCGTCGAGACGCCAAAGGTCCAGGAAAGCGCGCCCGTGGCCGCGCCCCCGCCAGCTCCGGCCGCCGAAGCGCCG
>JALHNQ010000067.1 GCA_022843405.1 Methylocystis sp.
CTGCATGTCGCACAGGCCCGCGACGCGGGCGGCGGGTTCGCCTGTCGCCCAGACGTCGAGATTGGCGAGCGCCGCCGCGCAGGCGATCGGATTGGCGGTGTAGGAGCTCGAATGAAAAAAGGCGCGCGCGCGCTCCGGCGATAGATGCGCCTCGAAAATCTCGCGCTTGCACATGGTGACGGCGAGCGGCAGCGCGCCGCCGGTGAGACCCTTGGCGTAGCAGGCGATGTCCGGAACGACGCCCGCCTGCTCGCAGGCGAAGAGCGTTCCCGTGCGGCCGAAGCCGGTCATCACCTCATCGGCAATGAACAGCACGCCGTGTTGCGCGCAGATGCGCTGCATCTCCGCAAGCGTCGCGGCGCCGTAGAAGAGCATGCCGCCCGCGCCAAGAATGAGCGGCTCGACCAGCAGGGCGGCGGGTCTATCGCGACAGGCGCGCTCAAGCGCGTCGAGCGTCTCCTGCTCGCGCCCGCGCGCAGGGAAGGGAATGCGCGAGACTTCATAGAGCAGCGGCTCGTAAGGCGCATTGAAGGGCGATCGCGCGCCGACGGACATCGTGCCGATCGTATCGCCGTGATAGCCGTGTTCGAGCGCGACGATGCGCGTGCGCGCTTCGCCGCGATTGCGCCAGAAGCCGAGCGCCATCTTGATCGCCACTTCGACGCAGGTGGAGCCGCTGTCGGAGTAGAACACGTAGTCGAGTCCCGGCGGCGTCAGCGCCACAAGGCGCCGCGCCAGCGCTTCCGCCGGCTCATGGGTGAAGCCGGCGAAGATGATCTGATCGAGTCGCTCTGTTTCGTCGCGGATCGCCTGCATGATGGCCGGGTGGCGGTGGCCGTGCGTAATGACCCACCAGGACGAAATGGCGTCGAGAAAGCGCGCGCCGTCTTCGGCTTCGAGCCAGGCGCCTTCGGCGCGCGCGATCTTGAACGCGCCGGGCTGCAGCGCATGCTGCGTGAACGGCCGCCAGACCGGAGAGTCAGTGACGACGCTCATGCGCAGCTCCCGAAAACGTCGCGCGCGATCGCGGCGCTAAACGCCGCGCCGAGCGTCTTTTTATTCAAAGGATCGAGCCTCGGCAGACGGCCAAGAATGCGCGCGCCGCCGATCGTCTCGATCGAATGTTGCGCATCGGCGTCGGCGTCGCCGACGAAAATGATTCCCGCGATTGAGACTCCGCGTCTGCGCAAGGCTTCGAGCGTGAGCAGGCTGTGATTAATTGTCCCGAGACGCGTGCGCGCGACAAGTATGACCGGCAGCCGCCAGCGTTCGAGCACATCAATGGTCAATGCGCTGTCGCTGAGCGGCGTCAGCGCGCCGCCGGCCGTCTCTATGATCAGAGGACCGTCGCATGGCGGGGGATTCAGCGCGGCGGCGTCGATTTCGACGCCCTCGTCGCGCGCGGCAAGATGCGGCGAGGCCGGTCGACGCAGCCTCCAGGCTTCTGGAAAAATACGGTCAGCCGGGGCCCCCGAAAGCCGCGCGACGATCTGCGAGTCCGTCTCGCCATCGAGGCCCGACTGCACCGGCTTCCAGTAATAGGCGTCAAGAGCCCCGACGATCGCGGCGGAGACGACGGTCTTGCCGACGTCGGTATCAGTTCCCACGATGACGAAGCGGCGGTTCATGGTTCGAGCCTCGCGAGTTCTGCCCCAAGATGCGCGATCATGCGCGCGACGTCATCTTTGCTCGTATTGAGCGTCAGCGCGATGCGCAAGCGAGCGGAGCCGTTTGGCACGGTCGGCGGACGAATGGCGCGAATGTCATAGCCATGCGCCTGCATGCGCGACGCCAGCGTCGTCGCGCGGATATCGCCCCCGACGATGATCGGTTGAATCTGGGAGCCTGAGGGTTCGATCGCGCAGAGGCGCCGCAGTTCGGCGCCGGCGAAATCGATGCGCGACATCAGCTCGGCGCGCCGATCGTCGGCTGCTTCAATGATCGTGAGCGCCGCGCGCACGCAGGCGGCCATGAGAGGCGAAGGCGCAGTCGCGAAAATAAACGGCCGGCACCGATTGATCATGAAGTCGCGCA
The DNA here is from genome assembly GCA_022843405.1 of Methylocystis sp. Lineage (GTDB taxonomy): Bacteria > Pseudomonadota > Alphaproteobacteria > Rhizobiales > Beijerinckiaceae > Methylocystis. The sequence continues at coordinate 2,035 of JALHNQ010000067.1, forward strand.
AAATGCGCGGCAGACAAAGGAGACCGCCCGCCGCTCCCATCGCCTTGCCGCACGTATGCAGGGTGACGACGTTCTCCGCGCCTTCAAAACGCGCGGCAAGTCCGCGGCCGCCGGGACCATAGACGCCCGTCGCATGCGCTTCGTCGATCAGGAGGAAGGAGTCGTTTCGATCGGCGAGCGTATAGAGATCATCGAGCGGCGCCTTGTCGCCGTCCATGCTGTAAAGGCTTTCCACGACGATCCAAATCCGCCCGCGTCCGCCCTTTCCGCGCCAGGCGCGGATCGCGTCCTCGGCGGCGCCGACGTCGTTATGAGGGAATTTGGCATTCGGCGCGCGCCCCAATCGCATGCCCTCATGGGCGCTGGCGTGCGCGAGCGCGTCGTAGAGAATGAGATCGTCACGCTGCGGCGCCGTGGAGAGCAGCGCTTCATTGGCGGTAAAGCCGCCACTAAAATAAAGGGCGCTTTCCGCGCCAAAAAAACGCGCCGCTTCCTCTTCCAGCGCTTCATGCTCCGGATGATTGCCGCGCAACAGCCGCGAACCGCCAGCGCCAACGGGAACGCCGCGCGCGAGCGCCGCCGTCACGGCCGCGGCGAGTTCCGGCGACTCGGCGAAAGCCAGATAGTCATTCGACGCGAAATCCAGTCCGGCGCGCGAAGCGAGCGCGCGCAACCTGCCGCGCGCGGCGAGGCTCGCAAGATCTTGCGCGTAGCGCTCAAGCATGGAGGATCGACGCTCGATCAGGAGAAACGCTCCCAGGCGGCCTGGCGGGAAACGCCCAGGACCTTGCCGATCGCCGTCCAGCTCACCTCGCGCTTGCGAAGCGCCGCGACTTGCGCGTGGATCAGTGAATGCAGCGCCGCCACGCTGGCCTCGCTCGCCTTGATCGAGGTCAGCAGCTGCTCGTCGGTGAGGTCGTCCCAGCTTTTGAACGGCGAAGGCGCGGCGTCAAGGATGGTGTTGCAGACGCCGACGCAATCTTCGCAAATATAGCCGCCGGCCGCGCCGCCGATGAGCCGCGCGACCTGCGTCTCGGACTTCTTGCAGAATGAGCAGCGCAGCTTACGTTTGGGCAAGGCCAGCATGACAGCTCTCGCACGTCCAGGGGCGATCGGATGTCAAGCCGATCTTGACAGCCTGCAGGACAACCGTCAAGTCACCCTTGACAAGGGCGCACTTGAAACGCGCACCCGCAACCGCGATCTAAAGAGAAGCGTTTTCCATCGATAGGAGCCGCGATGAACGCGCAGCTCGGCGCAAATGCATCTCCGTCCCGCATTCCGTGGCCGCCGATCCTGATGGCGATGACCCTGGCGGCCGGGCTGGCGCTCGACGCCGCGACAGGGGCTTCGCTCATCGATCGCGCCTCTTCTTCTATCACCCGGGTCGCCGGCGCAGCCATTGTCTTCCTCGCGCTGGCCAATGACGTCTGGTGCTTTCGCATTCTCTCGCGCCATCAAACGACGATCATGCCGCATCGCGCCGCGTCCTTTCTCGTCACCGAGGGGCCGTTCCGCTTTTCGCGCAATCCGATCTATGTCTCGCACGTGGCCCTGATCTTTGGCCTCGGTCTGTTCCTCGGCTCGCCCTTCACGCTGTTGTTAACGCCAGTTCTCGCTTTTGGGCTGACAAAGCTGGCGATCGAGCCCGAAGAGCGGCATCTTCTTGGCAAATTTGGCGATGACTATCGGTCCTATATGGCGCGCACGCGGCGGTGGCTTTAAACTGACGCATTGAGGGCGTTGTGAATGAGGCGGCAAATATGAACGCTCAAACTCCGTTACCGGGCGGCGAACGCATCGATTTCACCGTGCGGGGCATGACCTGCGCCTCCTGCGTGTCGCATGTCGAAAAAGCGCTCGCGCATACGCCCGGCGTTAACGCCGCCAGCGTCAATCTCGCGACTGAACGGGCGGAAGTTTCGCTGGCGCCGGACGCAAATCTGACGCAACTCGTAAAGTCGGTCTCCGACGCAGGCTACGAAGCGGTCGTCGAGACGATTGAGATCGGCGTCGGCGGCATGACCTGCGCCTCCTGCGTCTCGCATGTCGAAAAGGCGCTCAGCGCCGTTCCAGGCGTGATGGAAGCGAAAGTCAATCTCGCGACCGAACGCGCCACCGTGCGCGCGCTCGCCGGGCCTGGCCTGACGGACCGCCTGCGCCGGGCGATTTCACAGGCCGGCTATGAGCCGCGCGCGATCGAAACCGATTCCGGCGGCGCCGATCGCGAGAGGCTGCGACGTGAGGAAGAGATGCGCGCGCTGCGCTTCCGCCTCATCGTCGCCGCTGTGCTGACTGCGCCGGTCTTCGCGGTCGAAATGGGCGGGCATCTCATCCCGCCGGTCCATCACTGGGCGATGAGCGTGATCGGCGAGGCGAGGATCCGCGAGATTTCCTTCCTGCTGACGACCATCGTGCTGTTTGGACCGGGCCTGGTTTTCTTCCTCAAGGGGATTCCGTCGCTGTTGCGGCGCCAGCCCGACATGAACGCCCTCGTCGCCACCGGCACGCTCAGCGCCTATCTCTATTCCGTCGTCGCGACCTTTGCGCCCCAGGTGCTGCCAGCCGGCTCGGTGCATGTCTATTACGAGGCCGCGGTCGTCATCGTCACCCTCATCCTGTTCGGCCGCTATCTCGAAGCGCGCGCCAAAGGCCGCACGTCGGAGGCGATCCGCGCGCTGGCGCGGCTTCAGCCGAAAACCGCCCGCGTCGAGCGCGACGGCGCGACCGTCGACGTCGATATCGACGACGTGCGCGTCGGCGACATCGTGCTGGTGCGGCCGGGCGAGCGCATTCCGACGGACGGCGTCGTCACGCAGGGCTCGTCCCATGTCGATGAGTCGATGGTCACAGGCGAGCCGACGCCGGTCGCCAAGCGGACGGGCGCCGCCGTCACCGGCGCGACCGTCAACGGCTCCGGCGCGTTCTCGTTTCGCGCCACCCGCGTCGGCGCCGATACGACGCTCGCCGGAATCATCCGCATGGTCGAGCAGGCGCAGGGCGCCAAGCTGCCGATTCAGGCGATGGTCGACCGCGTCACCGCCGTCTTCGTTCCGGCTGTTTTCGCCGTCGCGGCGCTGACCTTCGTCGTCTGGATGCTGATCGGTCCGGAGCCGCGACTGACCTATGCGCTTGTCAACGCGGTCGCCGTGCTCATCATCGCCTGCCCATGCGCCATGGGACTGGCGACGCCGGCGGCGATCATGACGGGCACCGGCCGGGCGGCGGAGCTCGGCGTGCTGTTTCGCAAGGGCGAAGCCCTGCAGACGCTGCGCGATGTGACCCTCATCGCCTTCGACAAGACCGGCACGCTGACTTATGGCAAGCCGCGCCTGACCGATCTCGTCGCGACGCCCGGCAAGAACGAGAATGAGCTTCTGCGGCTTGCCGCGAGCGTCGAGGCGCAGTCGGAACATCCCGTCGGCGCGGCGCTGGTCGCCGCCGCCAAATCCGCGGATCTGGCGCTTTCGTCTTGCGCCGACTTCAAATCGATCGCCGGCATGGGGGTCACGGGACTCGTCGATCGCAAGACCGTCGCCATTGGCGCCGAGCGCTTCATGGCGTCGCTCGGCCTCGACGCCTCGCCCTTCGCGCAGGACGCCCAGAGGCTCGCCGAGGAAGGCAAGACGCCGCTTTACGTCGCCGTCGACGGGAAGCTTGGCGCCATACTCTCCGTCGCCGACGACCTGAAGCCGACGAGCCGCGCCGCGATCGACGCGATCCATTCGCTCGGCGTGAAGACCGCGATGATCACGGGCGACGACGCGCGCACGGCGAAGGCTATCGCCGCGAGACTCGGAATTGACGAGGTCGTCGCCGGCGTACTTCCTGACGGGAAAGTCGCGGCGCTCGAGCGGCTGCGCGAGACCAGCAGGATCGCCTTCGTCGGCGATGGGGTGAACGACGCGCCGGCGCTCGCCGCCGCCGACGCGGGGATCGCCATCGGCACGGGAACGGACATCGCGATCGAAGCCGCCGACGTGGTGCTGATGTCGGGCGATCTCGCCAAGGTGCCCGCGGCGCTCGCGATCTCGCGCGCGACGATGCGCAACATCCAGCAGAACCTGTTCTGGGCGTTCGGCTATAACGTCGTGCTCATACCGGTCGCGGCGGGCGCGCTCTATCCCGTCAACGGCATGCTGCTCTCGCCGATGTTCGGCGCGGCGGCCATGGCGCTGTCGAGCGTTTTCGTGCTGACCAATGCGTTGCGCCTGCGCCGCTTCAAGGCTCCGGTCATCGCAAATGCCGATTCCGGCGCGGCGGCGGCGCCGATCGAAACGCAAGCGGCGGATCAGGAATTTAAGGAGGAAGCAATGACAACATTCAATGTGCAAGACATGACCTGCAATATGTGCGTAAGGCATGTCACCAAGGCGGTGCAAGCCGTGGAGCCGAACGCCGACGTCAAGGTCGATCTCGCCACCGGCAAGGTCGACGTGACGCCCGCGCCGAAAGACGCGCAGGCGCTCGCCAAGGCGATCAGCGAAGCGGGCTATCCGGCGCAGGTCGCCGCGTGAGGCGGCGCGCGTTTTCCATGACGAATGACGGCGGGAGCGCGCGATGACGCGGACAACGACGCGCTCGCTCGCCGGAAAGACGCTCTTCATCACCGGCGCGAGCCGAGGAATCGGACTCGCCATCGCGATGCGCGCCGCGCGCGACGGCGCGAATGTCGTCGTCGCGGCGAAAAGCATCACCGAAAACCCGAGAATTCCTGGCACGATCTACACCGCCGCAGCAGAGATCGAAGCGGCCGGCGGACAAGCGCTCGCCATTCCTTGTGACATTCGCTTCGAGGATCAGGTGGAAGCGGCTGTCGGTCAGGCCGTCTCATGCTTTGGCGGGATCGACATCCTCGTCAACAACGCCAGCGCGATCGATCTGCGCGGGATCGACGCGCTCGAGATGAAGCGCTTCGATCTGATGCATCAGGTCAACGCGCGCGGAACCTATCTGTGCTGCAAGGCGGCGCTGCCGCATCTACGCAAATCCGCCAATCCTCATATTCTCACTTTGTCGCCGCCGCTGGATTTGAACCCGAAGTGGTTCTCGCCCAACCTCGCCTACACAATGTCGAAATATGGGATGAGCCTCGTGACGCTCGGCCTCGCACGGGACCTCGCCGCCGAGGGCGTCGCGGCGAATTCTCTCTGGCCGGAGACCGCGATCGCGACGGCCGCCGTCGGCAATCTTCTCGGCGGCGACGAACTGCTGCGCCGGTCGCGAAAACCGGAGATCGTCGCGGACGCGGCGCACGCCATTCTCATTCGTCCCGCAAAGAGCTGCAGCGGCAATTTCTTCATCGACGTTCGCGTTCTGGCGGAAGAAGGCATGACCGACTTCTCGACCTACGCCGTCGATCCGAGGGTCGACGCCGTGCTCGACTTTTTCCTCGACGCGCCGATCACCGCCAAGGTGACGAAAACGTCGTTTCACCTGGGGCAATAGCCTTACGCCAGCGCGGCTGCGCCGGTAGCGATCGTATAGGCGCCAACGGCGGCGACGATCGCCCCTGAAAAATAGGGCGCCCGGGTCGCCAGCGCTTCGAATCCGGGCCAGCGCGACGCGGCGTGACGCATGCCGAGCGCCGCCGCCACCCCGACAAGCACGAGAGTCAGCGCCAGCCCGATGCTGAAGCAGAGCACCAGCAGCGCGCCGAGTCCGATTCGGCCGACCTGCAGGCAAAGCAGCAGAACGGTGATCGACGCGGGACAGGGAATGAGCCCGCCGGTCAGGCCGAAGAGAATGATCTGTCCGGTCGTGACATGGCGACTGGCGAAGCGCCGCTCGATATCCAGCGCATGTTCGCGCTCATGCGCGTCAGCGTAGACGGTGGGATCAACGTCGAGGAGCGCGCTCTCAAATTCCTCTTCCTGATGGCTGTGCGGTACGCCGCCGTCATTGGCGTAAACATGGCCGTCGAGTTCGCCGTGGACATGCGCGTGGACATCGCCGTGAACATGCCCGTGAACATGCGCGCCGTCGTGCGTGTGGCGATGCCCAACGCTTGCGCCGGACTGCCCGCCTTCATGCGCAGGCGCCGTTACGGCGGCTTTGGCCGAGATATCGCGCCAGCTGCGCCAGGTCATCCAAATCGCGACGGCGATGATCAACACGCCAGAGACAATCTGCAGATAGGGTTCGTTCGCTTCGACGTTCAGTTGCGCGCCGAGATAAAGCCCGGTCAGCGCCACCGCCCAGACGATTGCGGTATGCGAAATCGTCGCCGCGACGCCGAGCAGCACCGCTTGCGCCACGGTGCCGCGGACCGCGACGATGAACGCGGCCATCATCGTCTTCGAATGGCCCGGTTCGAGTCCGTGCAGCGCGCCCAAGACCACAGCGCTCGGCGCAAAAATCCAGGCGTTCGCCGCGCCGGCGCGGAAGACTTCGGAGAGATCTGACATCGTGCTCGCCGTGGCTCCTCAGGCGCAAGGCCGAGGCGATGGAAGAGGCGCGGCCCCTCCGCGGCGCTCGAATGCTCCGCCGGTCACGAGGCAGCCTTAACCCCCATTTTATAGTGAGCGTCGCTTGATGAAACAAGCGCCAGTAGAAACAGAGAAATAGAAGCAGCGCGGCGCCAAGGCCCGAAGCGATCGCCGCGCCGGGGCTCCGCTGGCGCCTGCCGACGCATCGCGATCGGCGTGAGCCTCGCGCTGACGACCCCCATACGAGGCTGCGGGACTGCGCTCTTCGCCTGACCGCGCGGGCATCTCGTCGCGTTGAAGGGCGCGCCGCCCTGCCCAGGCGCGCACACCCTGCCCTGGCGGCTTTTCCAAAAGAAAACCCCCGGCCTTTTGGGCCGGGGGCTTTTTAGTTCAATTCGTCAGTATCGATCAGGGCATATCGCCCGCGACGAACTTCGGAATGACCGGACCGCCGATTTCGGCCGCAAAGCGGCGACCCGTCGGCGAGAAGAACATCAAGAGGCCGCCGATCTGGCTGTCGGTGTCGTAAGCCAGGTCAGACAGACGCTCGATGTCCCAACGCGCGTCCTGCACCTTCACGGCGATTTCCTTCGTCTCGCCCGGCGCGATCGGCGTCGGGTCCGTCGACAGACCGCGGTCCGCCAACAGATAATCCGGGAAGTCGGGCTTCGTCGTGAACACGTCAGGGTTCAGGAAGCGCAGGCCGGCCGCCGTATATTCGCCAAGGCGAAGCGGCTCGGAGGTCGTGTTCGTGACCTTGACGTTGATCGTCAGCTCACGGCCAGGAACCTTGTAGACGCCGCCGTTCAGATCGGCCGTCACGCGCTCCTTGCCGACGCCCGCCGTGCCGTCCGTAACGAGCGGCGTCAGAGGCTTCTGCAAGCCCGCCTGAAGCGGGATCGTGCGCGGGAAGGTCGAGTTCGTCACGGCGTAGCCGACGATCGTCGCCAGAATGGTCAACGCCAGCACAATCGCGCCAATCCGCTTGTCGTCGTCGGTCACCTGCTCATCAACCTTGCCGGTGGCGACACGGAGATAAGAAGCGATGACGCCCTTACGGACGAACCAGAACAGGATCCACGCCGCGCCAACCGCAAGCCACGGCAGATGCCACGCGTAAACGCGGCTGATGCCGTAGGTCTCGAGGTCGACCGTCGAGCCATCAAGCAACGTCACCGGATCGGTGAAGTCCTTCATGTCGCCCTTGATCTCGATCCACTGGCCGGGGCCGATGATCGGACCGCCGCCCTCGACGTTGACCTGCGCATGAACATGCCAACGGCCGGCGCGACGACCGCGCAGGTTGATGGAGAAGGCGTAGTCGTTGCCCGGAACAAGCGACACCGAACGCGGCGCAAACTGCTCGCCGATGAACTGCGCCGTGCGCACCAGAACCGGACCGGGCTCGCCGGCGTTCAGGAACGACACGCGCGGATTGGCGACCGCCTGCGGCCAGGCCGAGAACACATGGACCTTGCCCGAAAGCACCATCTCTTCATTGACGTTCACCGTCGTCTTCGACCACTGAACGTCATACCAGTTCAACGTGCGCATCCGAAGAAACGCCTGCTGAGACTTTTCGCCGTGGGCCGACGCAGGAGCAACCGCTCCCAGGGTCGCCGCCACAGCCGCCGCCGCGCCAATCGCGGCGAGCTTGACGATCTTTTTCATCGATAAACCTCCCAGGTTCCTCTTCCCGGCCGCCGCCTCGCGCGCCAACCGGTCTTGTCTCTCGCAGCGGACCTAAGCTTCAAAAGCTCTCAGCCCGCCGCTTTTCTTTCTTGCAGGCCGCCGCGGCGCCCGTTCAGCGCCGCAGCACGCGACGCGGCTTAGATCGTGTCGATGATCTTGGTCGTCGAATACCAACGACCCATGAACCACCACAGGAAATACACCATCATCGAGACGAAGCCCGAGAAGAACGCCGCGACCGGCACAACGTCCTTACCGAAGGTGCGCAGCGTGCCGCGCTCGACCATGCGGATATATTCCGGCATCGAGGTGCGGACGAAGTGGAAGCCGATCAGATCCGCAAGCGTCATCAGCTGACCATGCTGCTCCGTCGCCTGATGGAACGCCGCAATCGCCGGCCAGTTGTTCGGGTAGAACAACAGACCCCAGCCCAGCGAACCAACAATCGCCGTGATCACATAGGAGCCCGACAGAAGCAGGATCACGTCAAGCCAGATCGCCGGAACGATCAAAGCAGACGGGAACACAAGGCTGATCGGGAAGTAGGTCCAGCCCCAGAAGTTGACGTAGCGGTTGATCCACTCGCCAATCAGGAGGCCAAGAGCCGCGAACACCGCGCCGAACGGCAGACGGAAGTTCACCCACCAGAACGCCTGCGCCGCGGCGCAGAAGGTCACGCCGAGAATCGGCACGACCGTCGGCCACATACGACGATCCTTCCAGTCAACCCAGAAGTCCCAGTCGCCCGCCGTCAGCATGAAGTGGACGTGGTAGCCGCCAAGAACGGCGAAGAACAGAAGAACAAGAAGCATCCAGTCGACCGTCTGAACGCAACCCGCCGCCTCGGCGACGGAGTTGAACGGACCGACCGCCCCCCCGCTTTTCGATTGTGACATCACTCTTCTCCTTGGTGTTTCTCGAACCCGTAAAGCCCGAGTTCTTTCCTTATGGCCTCCGGCAGGCCTTCCCGCCGCCGGCGCCCGGACGGCGGAGATCCCGCCGGCCGCATCGCTTAAAGCCCTTCGCCCCCGATCGTCCCAGAGCCCGAAGACCCCTTCTCGACCGCAACAAGCCAACCCACGCGCAATGCGATAGGCAAAAGCTCTCTGGTTTTCGCGAAAAGCCCGGAGCCAGTCGCCGCCCGCCAAGCGGGCGGCGAAGTCTCGGATTACTCGGTCAGGAGGGCGACGCCTTCCTTGCCGATCAGGCGCTGAATGTTGATCAGCAGCTGAAGCACGACGCCGAACACGCC
>JALHNQ010000068.1 GCA_022843405.1 Methylocystis sp.
ACCATTCTGACGGAAGCGAGCGAGCCGATAGGCGAGCGAGCGAGCTTCCGTCAGAAGAAGCGTACCCTGAGTCTGTAAGCTGCGGAGCCTGCGACGACGCGGAGGACGGCGCGCTAGAGGCGCGCCTCCGACGCGGCGGCGCTCCCTGGGTTATTCCCCAGGTTACTCCCTGGGTTATTGGCCCGTAACTATCTGATTTCAGGTGACTTGAAAAATGAGGTTGGCACTTCTTTTTACCGGATTCTGGCACCTCATCGACCTGAAACTGGCACGTCTCGGGTAAATCTGACGTGCCATTCTCTGGCACCTCTTCGGCCGCTAAAGAGGTGCCATTCTCCGGCACGTCTTTCATTACGAGGAATAGAGCCGCGGGCTGAGGACCGCGGCGCTGAACGACTATGTGGCCCGCCTCCGTAAGCGCAGACAGTCGCCGCTTCGCACTTCTTTCGGCGATGCCGGCGCGCTCGGCGAGCACCCGCGATCCGCAATAGGCGAAGCCAGCCCCGCGATGGACGAAATGCTGAACTGCGATGGCGAAGGACTTGTCCGCGTCGCCGAGTCCCGCATCGGTGGCGACCTGTTCCAGCCATTTGATGCGTTCTACCGGGCCTATGGCGGTTCGCACCGCCTCTCCCGTCGCGGGGTCTGTTATCTCGCCCGTCGTTCTCATCGGCGCTCCTTCGTGCGCCGTCGCTTGCAGACGTAACCCAACCGGAACGATTCTTCGGCGATGCGCTCGCCTGGACCATCAGAGCCGGAGCGTCCGCCGGATCGGCGGCGCGCCCAGTTGGAAAGATCACGGGCGCCGAGGGCCGCGCCCGGTGGGCAACGTGTCACCCACGCGCCGAGCTTTTCGTCGAAGTAGCGATCGGAAGAATCGTTCATGCCGCGCCTCGCCGCTCTGCAAGGTCTTTCTTCAGGCGCTCGTACAGCGCGGCTGTCCGCACCTCCAAATTTTCAAGGAGCTCCGACAACGCGGCCTTGTGCGCGGGGTCGCTGTTCAAGAAAATCGGACATCTAAATGTGAGAAAAGCCGCGGTTGTGTTGGCGCGGATCAAGCGAAGCTCATCGATGATATCGATCAGGTCGACGCGCTCAATCTCGATATCAAACCTGTGGCCGGTTTCGATGTTGATCCCGACCGCAGGAGCTGGCTTCGACGCGATATTTCGATGGCCGTTCCCCGCGTCACGCAGGGCCGGCCTTCGTTTTTTCGGGGCGGCCATCTCAGGCTACCGCCTTGTCGGCGCGCTCGGCGATGCGCTCCTTGATCCAGGCCGTGACTTCGGCGCGTACGAAGGCGATTCTCTTAAATCCGATGGGGACGGGCTGCGGGAATCGACCTTCGGCGCGATACCGATTAATCATCGTGCGCGACATGCTCGTCATGCGCACGGCTTCATTCAGAGAGACAAGGACGGGGTTTTCTGTGTCAGTCATCATAGCCGCTCCATTGGTTGGCGCGGTTATCAATGATGCGCATATTCACGCGAAGTTCTACGACATCTAAATCGGGCTTTTTGGCCTATTTTCCTGCGGTGTTTTTGTAGGCGACATCCTCCCAAAGCATTTCGATCAGTTCCTCTGTTGTCGGGTGCTGGCGCTTCGGCCTATGCCTTTTCAAGTAGTTAGCTAGTTTTCCCGGCTTGATCCCGTTCCGGTCAGCGACCTTCGCCAACAGCCGTTCGGATGACCAATGGAGACGCCCGGCTCGTTTGCGGTGCCAATTTTTTTTTCGGATGTAGCGCCAATAGAAATCGAATTCCATGCCAGTTTTTCCGAGCTCCGTGCGCAGATCGTGGCCGTTGCAAAATCCAAGCGGCTCCTCCCGATCTTGCTCGCACTCGAACAGATAGTTCAGCAGCAGCCCCTTTAAGGCGTTTTTTGGCGGATGCCCCTTTGGCAATTGCAGGCGCGGCAAATCGCCGGCTAGCCAACGCGCCAGCATGCGACGCGGGAATAAGGTGAATTCAAGATCGGTTTGCATCAAACGAACCAGCTCAGAGGTATCGCCTTCGACGGCCTCAAAGATCGCCCGGAGCCAGATCCAATCCGAATATTTTAGCATCTCCTCGACGAGGCCTTTCCGAGCGGAACTACGTCCGCGCCTTTCTCAGCCGAGCAGAAAGCCGCCCATGCCTCCATTAGCTTGCGCCGCTTCTCAAGCGCATCGCCGCGCCTATAGGCTCGCTCGACGGCATCGCCGACAGAATGCGCGAGCGCGGCCTCCGCAACTTCGCGCTGGAAATTGGTCTCTTCCGCTGCCCAATCGCGAAACGACGATCTGAAACCGTGCACGGTATATTCGCCGGCACCCGCAAGTTTGAGGGCCTTTAGCATCGTCATGTCGGATAGCGGTCGATTGTCGCGCTGGCCTGGGAAAACAAGGTCATTGAGGGCCGTCGCCTTCATTTCGTGCACGATTTCCAGGGCCCGATCTGACAGCGGAACGCGGTGCGCCTTCTCCGACTTCATCCGCGTTGCCGCGATCGTCCACACCTTCGCGTCCAAGTCGATTTCAGACCAGAGAGCGCCACGCGCCTCGCCGCTGCGCACGGCGGTCAGGATGCAAAATTCAAGACACCTGGCGCCGATACCGCTGGCCGCGCGAAGCCGGCGGAGAAATGCCGGCACGTCGGCAAAGGGGATAGCCGCATGATGGCTGCGCGCCAGCTTCGAATGCGCTGGCAGGATCTGGTCGAGATGGCCTTTCCATGCGGCTGGATTGTCGCCGCTGCGTAACCCCCGCGCCTTGGCGTGATCAAGCACGAGCTTTATGCGCTCGCGCACCTTCGTTGCCGTCTCGATTTTGTCGTGCCAGAGCGGCCGTAGGACGCGCACGACATCATCGGTTGAGAGCCTGTCGACTGGCACTTTGCGAATGGTCATGGCGTAGCTTTGCGAGAATCGCTCCCACGCGGCGAGCGTCGAACGTCCTCGCCATTTTGGCTTCATCGTCGCTATGTATTCGTCGGCGATCTTGCCGAAGGTCACCACGGCGACGGCCGCCTTGCGCTCCGCCATATCGGTTTTGGGATCGCCGCCGGCGCCAATTATCTCGCGTGCCTCTTCGGCCTTGGCGCGCGCCGTCGAGAGCGACACATGCCGCGCCCCGCTTCCATAGGGTCCGAGGCCGATCTCGCGTCGCGCGCCATAGCGCCGCCAGATGAAAGACCATGAACGGGAGCCGGACGGCTGGACGCGCAGATACAAGCCGTCGCCGTCGCCGTAGACGCCCGGCTTGGTTAGACTCCTGATTTTGCTGTCTGTGAGTTTGTGGCGCGCCATGCGTAATAATTTCCATAACCGGAGCTGTTGTCACTACGGTTAACCGCTGTAACCTTGTTACAACGCCGGTATGGAAATCAATATGATGGTGCCAGCAAGGTTAGCAAAAACAAGCCCTTGCGCCCTACTCGGGGAGCCATTTAAAGCAACATGCTGAGTGGCAGCTAGGGTCCCCGCTGCGTGGGCGACGCCATCGTTGCGCCATGCGCCGATTTCGGAGCCAGCCGACGTGCGTCGTCCTACCAGACCCATCGTCATTTCGTTCGCGCTCGCGTGCTGCGTCGCGGTTGCCGCTCCCGCACGCGCGACGCCAGTTGCGCAATCGCCTGTGTCCGACGCGCAGATCGAGCTAGCGGGCGACGGATTGCAACGGCGCTGCTCGATGGCGCAGACCCCGCAGGGAGCGCAGCGGCGCTGCCATGGCGGCGGCTTGGTCGGTCGCGAAAGCTGGAGCGCCGACGGTGGAAGGAACGGTCACGGAGAGAGAGGCGATGGCGGCGACAAAGGGAGCCGCGGCGGCTGGAGCGGCGTCTATGGCGGCTGGAACGGCGGCTATGGTTCTGGACAAGGCGATTAGGATGCGCGCTGCCGCGCCTGTTCACGCCTCCGCCTGAAATTCGGCTGCCTCACATGCCATCGCGCCAAGACCGACCACGCCGAGCGCCCCGCCTGCGCTATCGCCACTGGATTTTCAAACTGCCCCTCGCGCGAAATTATCGCGGCATGGTCGTGGGACGCATGATGCTCTTCAAGGGCGACGAGTCCGACGTCTCGCCGACGCTTTTGCGGCATGAGTTCATTCATCAGGAGCAAATCGACCGGCACGGGATCGCGCGCTTCTATCTCATCTATCTGCGCGACTATCTTTCAAACCTCTGGCGCCTGCGCGATCACGACGCCGCCTACCGCAATATTCCCTTCGAAAGGGAGGCTTTCGCACGCGAGAACGAGCGTGAAGCGGGACAAGACGACGATCGACGACTGTGATCCTGTGATATTAATCTCTGTTGATCCGTTCGCTGGGTCTGTCATCCCCCGCAGGTTGACGCGCGCGATTCAGGAGGCATGATTGCAGGCGCCAGAACTCGCCGTATCGCAATGGTTCAACACGCCGGCGCCGATCACGCTCTTGGGGCTGCGCGGTCGCGTCGTTTTGCTCCACGCCTTTCAGATGCTGTGCCCCGGCTGCGTCGCCCATGGCACGCCGCAGGCGCAACGCGCCCATGCGCTGTTCCGCGATTCCGATCTCGCCGTCATCGGCCTGCACACGGTCTTCGAACATCACGCGGCGATGACGCCCGTGTCGCTCGAAGCCTTCATCCATGAATATCGGCTGACCTTCCCGATCGGCGTCGATCAGCCCGGCGAGATTGGCCCCATCCCCGTCACCATGGCGCGCTATGAAATGCGCGGAACGCCGACCGCGATCCTGATCGGCCGCGACGGAACCATTCGTCACCACGGCTTCGGACAAGAAGACGACATGGCGCTCGGCGCCATAATCGGAACGCTGCTCGCCGAACCCGCGCCCTGATCGCTATTCGGCGCGCCGTTCGATCTCTTCCATATCGTCGTCGGTCAATCCGAAATGATGGCCGATCTCATGCACGAGCACATGGGTGACGATCGCTTCGAGCGTGTCTTCGCTATCGGCCCAATAGTCGAGGATCGGGCGCCGATAGAGCCAGATCATGTTCGGCTGCTCGCCGGTCTCGGAAAGATGCACGCCCTGCGTCAGGCCGCGCCCGCGAAAGAGACCCAAGAGATCAAACTCGCTCTCGCATTGCATGTCGTCGAGCGTTTCCTCGTCGGGAAAATCCTCGATGCGAATGACGAGTCCTTGGCAGAGCCGCGTGAAGCGCTCTGGCAAAGCGGCATAGGCCGCGTCGGCGAGCGTTTCGATATCGCCAAGCGTCGGCGGTCTTAAGCGGCTCCATTCCTGTCGAGTCATCGTCACATCACATTGCGCGCGAACGGCGGCGGCTGCGCCGGAACAATCGGCGGGATGCAATGTTCAGGCAAGGGATCATTATGAGAGGAGACGCTCATGAACAAGCTATGGATCGCAGCGCTGGCGCTTGGCGCCGTCGGCTTCGTGACCTCCGCAATTTCAGCTCCAGCCTTGGGCCGCCTCGCGCCGAGAGCTGAGGGCGTCGTGCAGAAAGCGGACGATCGCCAGCAAGACCAGACAGACAAGCGCGTTGATCCGCAGCGCCAGGGCGACTGGTGGGGTCGCGGCGGTCCCGCCTGGCGCGATTCGCGTCCGTGGAGCGACGACGAATGGCGCCGCAATCCCGATTGGGACGAAGAGGGTTCCGGTCCCGACGAGGAGTGATCCCGTTTGCGTTCGAGCCGCCAGTCTACCGCCAGCTGCGCACGTCGACGAAGCGGCCGGCGATGGCCGCCGCCGCCGCCATCGCCGGCGAAACGAGATGGGTGCGGCCCTTAAAGCCCTGGCGACCTTCGAAATTGCGGTTCGAGGTCGAGGCGCAGCGCTCGCCCGGCGCCAAGCGATCGGGATTCATCGCCAGACACATCGAGCAGCCCGGCTCCCGCCATTCGAAGCCGGCGGCGGTGAAAATTCTGTCGAGGCCCTCGGCTTCGGCCTGCGCCTTCACCAAGCCGGAACCCGGCACCACCATCGCATTGACCCGTTCGGCGACCTTCTTGCCTTCCACCACCTTCGCCGCCGCGCGTAGATCTTCGATGCGGCCATTGGTGCAGGAGCCGATGAAGACGCGGTCGATTTCGATGTCGGTCATCCGCTCGCCGCCCTTGAGGCCCATATATTCCAGCGCGCGTTCAATCGCCGCGCGCTTTTGCGGCGACTTGGCGCTCTCCGGCTTGGGCACGAAGCCGTCGACCGTCGCCACGTCTTCAGGGGACGTTCCCCAGGTCACGATCGGCGGCAGCTTGCTCGCGTCGAGCCTGATGATCTTGTCGAAATGCGCGCCCTCATCCGAGAACAGCGTCTCCCAATAGCGCAGCGCCTCGTCGAAGATCGCGCCTTTCGGCCCCTTGGGGCGATCCTTGAGATAGGCGAAGGTCTTCTCGTCGGGCGCGACAAGGCCGGCGCGGGCGCCGCCTTCGATCGACATGTTGCAGACGGTCATGCGCCCTTCCATGGAAAGGTCGCTGATCGCTTCGCCGGCATATTCGATGACATGCCCGGTGCCGCCGGCCGTGCCGATCTCGCCGATGATGGCGAGGATGATGTCCTTGGCCGTGGCGCCGTCGGCGAGCTTGCCGTCGACCTGCACCCGCATATTGGCGGCCTTCTTCTGGATCAGCGTTTGCGTCGCGAGCACATGCTCGACTTCCGACGTGCCGATGCCATGCGCCAGCGCGCCAAAGGCGCCGTGAGTCGACGTGTGGCTGTCGCCGCAGACGATCGTCATGCCCGGCAGAGTGAAGCCCTGCTCCGGCCCGATAATATGCACCACGCCCTGACGCTTGTCGTGCTCGTTGAAATATTCGACGCCGAATTCCTTGGCGTTGATCGCGAGCTGCTCCACCTGCGCCTTGCTCTCCAGGTCTTCGATCGGCAGCGAACGGTCGGTGGTCGGCACATTGTGATCGACGACGGCGAGGGTCTTTTGCGGCGCGCGCACCGTGCGGCCCGCCATGCGCAATCCCTCGAACGCCTGCGGGCTGGTCACCTCATGCACGAGATGCCGATCGATATAGAGCAGGCACGCGCCGTCGTCCTGGCGGTCGACGATATGGTCGTCCCAGATTTTGTCATAGAGCGTGCGAGGCGCGGCGTTGGCGGACATTTGTCGATCTCTTCCTGTTGCCGGCGTGTCACGATCCGGCGCGCTTATTTGATTTCCTCAGGAGCGGCCGCGGGCCGCGTCTCGTCGTCCCCCTTGAATTGAGGGTCTTCTACCCGTTACGCAAGCGCCATGGAAGAGCGCCCCTGTCCGAGGCCGTGGTGAGCCTGCCCTCTCCAGAGCTGCCTGCGCCGCTAGCGGCGGCGATCGAGGCGCGGCTCGCGGGCCGCGCGCAAGCCATGCTGCGCGAAAGGGCGCTGCTGCTGTCGGAGCGCTACCGGGCGCGCAGGCCGACGATCGAGACCATCCGCGACGAGACCGACGCCTTGGCCTATGCGGCGACGCGCATGCCGGCGACCTTCGCCGCCATCGTAACGGCGCTCGGGCGGCTCAGGGAGGAAAGCCCCGATTTTGCGCCGACGCGGATGCTCGATGTGGGTTGCGGCCTTGGCGCCGCCGCCTTTGCCGCCGCGACCGTATGGCCGAGCGTCGCCGAAATCGCGCTCCTCGACCGCAGCGCGCTGTTCTTGCGCCTCGCGACCGGCCTGATGCGGGACGGCGGCCCTCCTGCGGCGATCGAGGCGATCCAGGCCGACTTCGCCGCGCCGCGCGCTATCGACGCCGCTCCCTTCGACCTTGTCGTCGCCGGCTACGCTTTCACCGAGATCGCCGAAACCGAACTGCCGGCCGTCGTCGAACGGCTTTGGGCGCAGACGAGCGGCGCGCTCGTCATCGTCGAGCCGGGGACGCCGCGCGACCATGCCCGGCTGATGGGGGTTCGGAGCCGGCTCGTCGCGCTTGGCGCGCATATCATCGCGCCCTGCCCCCATGCGGCGCCCTGTCCGCTGGCCGCGCCAGACTGGTGCCATTTTTCGGTTCGTCTGGCCCGCCGGCGCGCGCATAAGCTGTTGAAAGGCGCAAAGGCTCCGTTCGAGGATGAAAGATTCGCCTATCTCGCCGTCGGACGGCGTAACGCGCCTTCGCCGGCCTCGGCGCGAATCATCGGCCCGCCGCGCGCCGGCAAGGCGGGCGTTTCCCTAAAACTCTGCGCCGATAAAGCATTCTGCGAGACATTCATTCCCAAGCGCGACAAGGCGCGCTACGAAAAGATTCGAAGAAAGGATTGGGGCGATCCGCTGCGCGCCCCGGCGGAGGAAATTTGATGAAACAGCCACGTCCGAGGGTCGCGCCCTATTTGACCGTCAGCCCCGCCGCGGCAGCGATCGCCTTTTATACCGGCGCTTTCGACGCCAAGCAGCGCGCCCTCATGCCGTCGGTGGACGGGCTGCGCATCGCCCACTGCGAACTCGTGATCAACGGCGGCTCGGTGATGCTCGCCGACGTCTTTCCGGAATTTGGCCAGACCCGCGTGCCGATGCCCGGCGAGCACTCGACCATCTCCATCAGCCTCGAATATGACAAGGCGCAGGAGGTCGACGACATCTGTTCCCGCGTGACCAAGCTCGGCGGCAAGATCGAGACGGCCCCGACCAATTCCTTCTGGGGAACGCGCTACGCCTCGCTGCGCGACCCCTTCGGCCACCGCTGGATCCTCAACGCCCCGCTGGAGTCATAAAAGCCGCCCGAAACCTTGCGGCTGCGAGCGGCTCGCTCCCTGTCCAGATCGCTGGCTTTATTCTCGCTAGGCTTTCGGCTTGGTGTCGACGCGCTCGGCGATGCGGGCGGATTTGCCCCGGCGATCGCGCAGATAATAGAGCTTGGCGCGGCGCACCTTGCCGCGGCGCACGAGCTTGACCGAGTCGATCAGCGGCCCGTGAAGCGGGAACACGCGCTCGACGCCCTCGCCATAGGAAATCTTGCGGACGGTGAAACTCTCGTTCAGCCCGCCGCCCTGGCGGGAGATGACGACGCCTTCATAGGCTTGCACGCGCGAGCGCTCGCCTTCCTTCACCTTGACGTTGACGATGACCGTATCGCCGGGCCGAAACTCCGGGATTTTCTTGCCTTCGATGAGCTTGGCGGCGTGTTCCGCCTCGAGCTGCTCGATAATGTTCATCGCAAAAACTCCTGCCGTTTCGTCTTGGCCTTTTGGCCGACGAGCGTTTCGGGACGCTGTTCTAGTTGAGGCCCGGTCCATAGCCGAAAGGCCGCCGCTTGTCGAGCCGACCTGCGGCCCCCGAAAAAAAGCGATCGTCACAGACATTCCGAATGACCGTCGTATATAGTCGTCCCGGGGGCGCTGGCGTTTCAAACGAAGACGGAGAGACGCGCATGACCCAGCAGGAAGAGCGGCGCAATGCAACCCCGCAGGCCGGCGCAGCGGCCGAAGTTGCGGATGGCCGGCGGCGACTGGACGATTTCGCCGAGGCGCGGGACGAGATTTGGGATTGTTTGCAGGACGCCAATCGCGTCTGGGTGGCGCGCATGCAGCAGGAAGCGGCCCTGACGGCGGAGCTTGCCTCAAGACTGACGGCGTCGCGCTCGCTCTCCGACACCACGACCGCGTTGCAGGATTGGACGAGCAAACACGTCGAATTGACGACAGAGGATACGCGCCGCCTGTTCACCGACGCGCAGCAGATGCTCAACGCCGGCGCGCGCTTCTGGTCGATTTCTGGCCCTGTCCCCAGTCCTGAAACCGCTGCACGGTTCGCGTCTTAGCGCGGCTCGAAACGGAAGCCCTTGTCGGCTTCCGTTTTTCCTGCCCCGATGAGACGCAAACCGGAGAGATGTCGAAAGTTTAATCGGCCGCGCTTGCGCCTGGGCCTTGGCGGCCTTTCGCGGCGGGGCCATATTTTCTGCGCCACGCCTTTAAATGGCGGCGACGATGGAGAAACCTATGTCACCGGAAGAACGCCAACTTATCGCTGGACTGTTCGAGCGCACGAAGAGCGCCGCCTCGACGCCGCGCGACCAGGAGGCGGAAGCTTTCATCAATGAACAGGTCAAGGCCCAGCCGGCGGCGCCCTATCTCCTGGCGCAGACCGTGATCGTGCAGGAACAGGCGCTGCAAGGCGCCAATGCGCGCATCGAAGAACTCGACGCGCGCGTGCAGGAGCTTGAATCGAAGCCTGCCGGCGGCTTCCTCGGCGGCCTGTTCGGGGGACCACGTCCGGCGCCGCAG
This sequence comes from Methylocystis sp., assembly GCA_022843405.1. Lineage (GTDB taxonomy): Bacteria > Pseudomonadota > Alphaproteobacteria > Rhizobiales > Beijerinckiaceae > Methylocystis. The sequence goes on from JALHNQ010000068.1 coordinate 10,147, forward strand.
CAGGCCCGTCCGACCGGCCCCTGGGGCCAGCAGCCGGGCATGAATCCCGTGGCCGGCGGTTACGCCCCGCAAGGCTGGGGGCAGCAGCAGCCCGCCTCTGACGGCGGCGGCTTCCTGAAGGGCGCTCTCGGGACCGCTGCGGGCGTTGCAGGCGGCGTGCTGCTTGCCGACGGCATTCGCAGCCTGTTCACCCATGGCGCCGGCTATGGCGGCATGGCGAATCTCGGCATCGGCTCCGGTTTCACGCCGGCCGGCGGCGACACGATCATCAACAACTACTATGGCGACCAGTCTGGCGCCACTGACGCCGGTTATCACTCCGCCGATGACGACCGCTCGGGCGCGCAAGACGCCGACTACGATGATGGCGGCGGGTTTGACGGCGGCTTCGACAGCGGCGGCGACGGCGGCTTCGACGTCTAGCAAGATGGGGCTCCCGGCCATAAAGGCCGGGAGTTCTCGCATCTGGCGCCCTGTGCGCCAGCGCACCGCGCCCCCCGCGCGGGCGACCTAGAGTCTGATCGTCCGCTGAACGGGCGGACAGGCCCAGCGCCAAAACAAATCGGGGAATTCGCATGAACCGCACAACGAACGGCTTCGCCAAACGCGGCTTCGCCTCACGACCGGTGCGCGTCGCTCTCGCCATCAAGATCGCTTTCGCGATTCTCGCCGCCAATGTCGGCTTCGCCGCCGGGAAGGCGCTCCTCGTCAAGGCGCCGGAACCGCAAGCCGCGCGCGTCGTCGTCGGCGGGTCGCCGGTCAAGCCCTTCATCCTTCCGATCGACTGGAGCGAGTCGACGACGGTCGCCCAATCAGATCCAGCGCATGACTGTCACGGCGTCGCCGTCGAGACCGGCGTAGCCGCGCGCGGGCAGACCAGCCGCGTCGATTGCCGCAAGGCGCTGTAAGCGGTCGAAGGAGATCGAGAGTCGATTTGTCGCTCCACGGCTGGAGCGCGGCTTACGAAAAAGTGGGAACCGGTTTTTCGCAAAGAGCGCGCTCTAGAGCGGATTCGTCTTAAATCGGTTCGTATCCAGCGGCGGCGAAGAAGTTTGCGCATTCGGTTGGCGAGAACTCCAGCAGCAAGGCGCCGATCCTGTCCCAGAGGGCGTCGACG
>JALHNQ010000069.1 GCA_022843405.1 Methylocystis sp.
ACGGATTCCAATCCGTCGTCTTCGGCAATCCGGTGCGCGCCCGCACCGCCAACCGCAGTTTCGACGCGCAATTGCGCCTCAATGGCCGTTTCGACACCGGCGCCCTCGCCCACACCGTCTTTCTCGGCCTCGAACAATGGGACTTCTATTTCGGCTACAACAATGACATCGCCCGCTATGAGGCGGCGCCGCTCAATATTTTCGCGCCCGTCTATTCGCCGGGCGTCAGCTACGCCGGGGCCTATTGGTCGAATGGCGTCGCGCGCGCCATCAGCCGCTCGGTCTATGGCCAGGACCTCATCGACTTAAACGAGAACTGGCGCATTCTGATCGGCGGGCGTTACGATCTTCTCGCTCAGCGCGAGCGCGTCTTCGATCCTTTCGGCGCGCTGACCGGCGAGCCGACATCGAGCTTGAGCAAAGGGATCAAGGGCTATTTTTCCCCGCGCGCCGGCATTCTCTATCGGCCCGACGCGGAGACGCAGCTCTTCGCCGCTTACGGCAAATCGCTGATCCCCAACACCGGCGTGCGGATTCAAAGCGGCGAAGCGCCGCCGCCGCAGCAGGACACGCAATATGAGCTCGGGTTCCGGCGCGAGTTCCTGGATCGCAAGATGAGCTTCGAGGTCGGGCTCTTCGACATTACCCGCGACAATGTCGCGATCCCCAATCCGGCCAATCCATCTGGCTTCTATTCGGTCGTCACCGGCCAGCAGCACAGCCATGGAATCGAAGTCAATCTTGGCGGCGAAATATTGCCGAACCTCAAAATCAACGCCGTCGCCACCTTTCTGCACGCGCTGGTGTCGAAAGACGACAACGTCCCCTCGCAGCAGGGCAGCGATCTCTTGGGCGCGCCGCGCCGAGTCTATAATTTCAACGTCAACTACACATTCGACTCGGGCGACCTCAAGGGGCTCGAACTTGGCGCAAGCTATAATTACGCCAGCCGCCTCGAGGCGACGCTGCCCAACACCTATGGCTTTACGCTGGCGCCCCAGCAAATGCTCGGCGCCTCGCTCGCCTATAATTTCACCGACAATCTCAGATTCGAACTCAACGCCGCAAATCTAACAAACCAATCCAACTGGACGTCAAACGGCGCCCTCTATCACGGCGAGCCAACGACCGTCGCCGCAAGCCTCAATTATAAATATTAGAGGGAGCGCGGACCGCGTATGAAAATCGTCATGAGCCAAGGAACATGGCGAACAGCCAGACGAGCCTCAGCACGTCGCCGACAGGCGGATATTTCGCGCATGGACCTGATCGCTTCGCTGGGCGCTGCGCGCCGCTGAGCATAATCGCGCCATAGCTCCCTGCAGCCGCCGCGCGAGGACCGGCGCGGAATAAATATAATGGCGGTGGCTACCCTTTCCAGGCGCGCCAGTCGAGTTATAGATGCCTACCTTACTGAGCTTGGTGCAGATATCTCGCTAACCGCGCCCATCTTCCGCAATCGATCTGGCAGGCCCTATAGCAAAGACACGCTCGGCGACGACTTTCGAGATGTACGGGCGTTCGTTTTTGGTGAAGGCGAGAAGAGAACGCTCGCGGACTTCCGTCGTTCTGGCGCTATGGGACGGAGCTTCTGCAAAAAGGAATCGGTGCGAAGCTAGCCAATGATTTCGCGTCAAGCGCGAATCTCCAAAAGACCTATGCACCGGTCGACCTTGAGACCGTGCGAAAGGTAGATCACGCGCGTCGGCTCGGGAGGAACAAAAACAGGTTGATTTTTGGAACGCATTCCGAATCCGCGCCGGAACGGCTTTTCGGAACGAAACGTAAGCGTTTGATTGAATGGCGAGAGAGACGGGACTTGAACCCGCGACCTCCGGCGTGACAGGCCGGCGCTCTAACCAACTGAGCTACTCCCCCGCGAGCGCGCTCACGCGAGAGGCGCCAGATAGCGCAGGCGCATCTTGAGGTCAAGGAAGTTCGCTTGCAGGCGCCCTACGCGCTCAAGTTGAGCGCCGGCGCCAAGGCGCCGCGCCGCTTTTCGGAGTTTTCCGTCGCTGGCGCGCCCTTTGCCTTTCCTTTGCGCCTGCATTAAGCCTCGCGCCATATAGGGAGATCGATGTTGGACGACGACATGCGCAGGCGGCGCATCAAGGTGCGCGCCTGGCGCCGAGGCCTGCGCGAAATGGATATTCTGATGGGGCGCTTCGTGGACGCCCGCGTCGACGCGCTTCCCGCGGAAGCGCTCGCCGAGCTTGAGACGCTTCTCGATCTGCCGGATGAGGCGGTGTACCGATGGCTCTCGGGCGCCGAGCCGGCGCCTGCCGAGCATGACACGCCGCTGCTGCGCCAGATTATGGCCTTCCACCGCCACGACGGGCCGATCCATTGAGCGTCGCTTCCACAAAGCTCAAGAAGGCGGCGGCGGGGCTCGACGCGGCGCGCGCCGGCCTCGTCAAGGGCGAGCGGCTGATTTTCGCTCATGCGCCAGACGGCTTCGACGGCTTCGTCAGCGCCGACCTTGCGCGCGCACTGGCGCGCGAGGCCGAGGGGCAGGCCGCCGTCTTCGTTCATGTCGCGCGCGACGCCGCGCGGTCGTCGGCCTTTCGCGCCGCGCTGCGCTTCGCCAATCCCGACGTCGAAATCCTCGACATTCCGGGCTGGGACTGCCAGCCCTACGACCGCGTGTCGCCCCACGCCGGAATCGTCGCGCGGCGCATGACCGCGCTGTCGCGCTTGACGCGGGCCAAATCCTCGTTCGAACGCCCGCGCGTCGTCGCCACGACCGTCGATTGTCTGTTGCAGCGCGTCCCGCCGCACAAGCTGGTCGCCGCCGAAAGCTTCGCCGCCGCGCCGGGCAATGTGGTGAAGCTCGACGAATTGGCGCTCTGGCTCGAGGCGAACGGCTATTTGCGCGCCAGCACGGTGCGCGAAACCGGCGAATATGCGCAGCGCGGCGGCATCGTCGATCTTTTCCCGCCGGGACTGCCGGCGCCGATCCGTCTCGACTTCTTCGGCGACACGCTCGAATCGATCCGCTCCTTCGATCCCGACACGCAACGCGCCACCGGGCAGCTTCGCGCGCTGGATCTTACGCCGATGAGCGAATTGCGCTTGACGAGCGAGACGATGCGCCGCTTTCGCCAGTCCTACGCCGCGCGCTTTGGCGGCCAGACGCGCGGCGACGCGCTTTATGAGGCGGTCAGCGAGGGCCGGCGCTTTCCCGGCATGGAGCATTGGCTGCCGCTGTTTTATGAGCGGATGGATACGCTCTTCGACTATCTCGGCGACGCGCCGATCCTGCTCGATCCGCTCGTCGACGACGCGGCGACGGAACGCGTCAAGCAGATCGAGGATTATTACGACGCGCGCAAATATGCGCATGATCTCGATCCGGCCGCTTCGAACTACAAGCCGCTGGAGCCGCGCGAACTCTATCTGTCGGTAGAGGAATGGCGCGCCGCGTTGCAAGCGCGGGCGGCGGCGCAGTTCTCTCCCTTCGCCGCGCATGAGGGCGAGAGGGCCATCGACTGCGGCGCACGGCCCGGACGCGATTTTGCGGCCGAGCGCAATACGCCGGACGTCAATGTGTTCCAGGTGGCCGCCGACCATGTCGAGGCGCTGAGCGACGCCGGCAGGAAGATCGTCGTCGCCGGCTGGTCGGAGGGCTCCTGCGAGCGGCTCGGCCATGTGCTCGCCGAACACGGCTTGCCCGATTTGCCGCGCGTCGCGTCGCTGCCGCAGGCGTTGTCCCACACGGTCGCCGTCGCCGTTCTCGGCATCGAACGCGGCTTCGAGACCGACGCCTATGCGGTTGTCGGCGAGCAGGACATTCTCGGCGATCGCTTCGTGCGGCGTCGCCGCGCCCGCAAGCCGAACGAAAATCTGCTTGGCGAAGTCGCCGCGCTTTCCGCCGGCGATCTTGTCGTTCATGTCGATCACGGCATCGGCCGTTTTATCGGCCTCGAGACGATCTCAGCCGCCGGCGCGCCGCACGACTGTCTCGAACTCCACTACGCCGGCGGCGACAAGCTTTATCTTCCCGTCGAAAACATCGAACTTTTGACGCGCTACGGCGGCGAGGACGCCGAAGCCCAGCTCGATAGGCTCGGCGGCGCCGGCTGGCAGACGCGCAAGTCGCGGATGAAGAACCGCATCCGCGAAATGGCGAAAGGGCTCATCGAAATTGCCGCGCAGCGGCAGTTGCGCGAGGCGCCGAAGCTCGTTGCCCCCGAAGGGCTCTATGACGAATTCTGCGCGCGCTTTCCCTATGATGAAACCGAGGATCAGCTTGCCGCCATTGACGCGACGCTCGACGATCTCGCTTCCGGCCGCCCGATGGACCGGCTGGTTTGCGGCGACGTCGGCTTCGGCAAGACCGAGGTCGCGCTGCGCGCCGCCTTCTGCGCGGCGATCAACGGCAAGCAGGTGGCGATCGTCGCGCCGACCACTTTGTTGGCGCGTCAGCATTACAAGACCTTCACCGAGCGTTTCGCCGGCCTGCCGGTGCGCATCGGACGGCTGTCGCGCATGGTCGGCGCCGCCGAGGCGCGCGAGACGAAGAAGGACCTCGCCGACGGCCGCATCGAGATTTTGATCGGCACCCACACCGTGCTCGGCAAGACCGTCAGCTTCAAGGATCTCGGACTCGTCATCATCGACGAGGAGCAGCATTTCGGCGTCGGCCATAAGGAGCGATTGAAGGAACTGCGCGCCGAGGTGCATGTGCTGACTCTCTCGGCGACGCCAATACCGCGCACGCTGCAGCTCGCCATGACCGGCGTGCGCGAGCTTTCGATCATCGCCACGCCGCCGATCGACAGGCTCGCGGTGCGCAGCTTCGTTTCGCCTTTCGATCCGCTCATCGTGCGTGAGGCGCTGCTGCGCGAACGCTATCGCGGCGGCCAGGCCTTCTTCGTCTGTCCGCGCATCGAGGACCTTGAAGAGGCCGCGGCGTTCCTGCGCGAAAACGCGCCTGAATCGAAATTCGTCATCGCGCATGGGCAGATGAGCGCGAGCGAACTCGAAGACAAGATGGCGGCGTTCTACGACGGCAAGTTCGACATTCTTCTGTCGACGACCATCGTCGAGTCGGGCCTCGACATTCCGCGCGCCAATACGCTCATCGTGTGGCGGGCCGATATGTTCGGTCTTGCGCAGCTCTACCAACTGCGCGGCCGCGTCGGGCGCGCCAAATTGCGTGCTTACGCGCTGTTCACGACGCCCACCAACCGCGCGATCACGCCGCAGGCGCAAAAGCGCCTGGACGTATTACAGTCGCTCGATACGCTTGGCGCCGGCTTCCAACTCGCCAGTCACGATCTCGACATTCGCGGCGCCGGCAATCTGCTCGGCGAAGAACAGTCCGGGCACATCAAAGAGGTGGGCTATGAACTCTATCAGCAGATGCTCGCCGACGCGATTACGCTGCTGAAGGCCGGCGTCGAAGAGCCGCAGGAGGAGGTCTGGTCGCCGACGATCGCCATCGGCGCGCCGGTGACGATACCGGAGGATTATGTCGCCGATCTCACGCTGCGCCTGCAGCTCTATCGCCGGTTGTCGACGCTCGAAACGGATCAGGACATTGAGGCTTTCGCCGCCGAGATGATCGATCGCTTCGGTCCGATTCCGCCGGAGGTGGAGCAGCTCCTGGAGATCGTCGCGATCAAGGCGCTATGCCGGCGGGCGCATGTCGAAAAGATCGACGCCGGCCCGAAAGGCGTCATCGTCGCCTTCCGCGAAGATAAATTCGCCAATCCCGTCGGGCTCGTGCGCTTTATCGCGGAGCAGGGAACAAGCGCCAAGGTGCGTCCCGATATGAGAATCGTTCTCATTCGCGAATTCGACGGTATGAAACAGCGTCTCGCCGGCACGCGCCGCATTCTTCGCACGCTGGTTGAAATTGCGGAAAAGAAGGCCGCTTGACGCCGCAGCGGCGCTTCCTTGGCGGCGCGCATTCTTTCGCTCTTGCGAAACAAGTCCGCGGCACGGCGCAACGATCATTGTAGAAAATACGACACGAAAAAATTGCACTGTAGGTGCGCGACGTCCGCGCGCCTCACGCCGCCTATTGGGAGTGGTCGGCGGGAGCTATTCAAATCATCAGGGAGAGGAAACATGGCTTATAAGCTTTTTTTCGTCGCCGCCCTCGCTTCGGCAGCGACCCTGACTGGTCATGCGTTTGCCGGCGAGCAAACATCGAGCGCCGAGTGGAAGCCGCCTCAGGTCGTCGGGCAGCCCGGCTACAAGGAAGAAGCGGCCAAGCCGCGCGAGGCCGCGGCGCCGCGTCCAATCGGACAGGATCCCTATGCGGCGCGTAATCCGAACGTGTCGGCGCAGCGCCGGTAACAACAGATCGGGCGTTCTTCGCGGCGCGCTGCAGCGCCGAATGAGATCGCATCGATTATTTCGCTATACAGGTTAACTTGCGAGCGGCGGGCGTGCGTCCGCCGCTTTTTGCGCTGCATGATTTGCGACGGCGATCGCGTGACGATTCGCCCATCGCCGCGCGGCCTAATCTGTGACAAAGTTGCAGACGTCAAAAGGCGCCTAATGGTCGGTTAGGCGCGCCACTTGTGCGAAGCTCCATCAAGATTCGTCGCGCCAGTGACGGCAGGAGCGATCGCGACAAACATCGCCAGGGAGGGCGCCATGACGACGCGAAAATACGCCTCGCGCGGAAAATTGCTTGCGGCGAGCGCCGCCGCTTTGCTTCTTGCCGCCGGACTCTCCGTGGCGAAGGCGCAACAGAGCGGCGCCGAACATAGCGGCATGGACCACAGTAAAATGGATCACGGCGGCGCCGGCGCGCCGGCGCAATGGGCGGACCCCGGTAAGGCTGAATCCGGCGCGGCCGAACAACATAAGGCGGAAGCTGGCAAGGCCGACGAAGGCCATGCAGGCCATCACGGCGGCATGGGCGAGATGAAGGGCGGGATGTCAGGCATGAGCCATGACGGCGGTCAAGGCGGCGGCATGGGTGGGATGATGGGCGGCATGTCGGGCATGAGCCATGGCGGCGGCAAAGGCGGCGACGGCATGAGCGGCATGTCACATGGCGGCGGGATGATGAGCCAAATGGTCTGCGGCTTCGCCGAACATGTCGACGGGCGCCTCGCCTATCTTAAAGCAGAGTTGAAACTTACCGATTCGCAAACGGGGGCGTGGAACGCCTTCGCTGACGCGTGGCGCGCCACGGCGCAAAAGGCCAAGCAAAAATGCGACGCCGCCGATATGCGCGCGGACAATTCCAAACCGGCGGTGTTGAATAAGCTTTCGAAGATGGAGAACCATATGGCCGACCATCTCGAGGTCGTGCGCGCGCAGAAGGGCGCGATCGAGTCGCTGTTCACAAGTTTGAGCGAGGAGCAAAAGAAAACCGCCAATGAGACGCTGACCGGGATCATGAAGGTCGGCATGTCGATGGGCGATATGATGGGCGGCGGCATGGGCGGGATGATGGGCGGCGGCATGGGCGGCATGTCGCATTCCGGCGGTGGTGGTGGCGGCATGGGCGGCATGATGGGCGGCATGCAGCATTGATCCGCGCCAGATCATTCCCGGTGGGCGCAGGCCGGCCGGGAATGCTTTAGATGGATCGCCTGATCGATAGCGCTCGCGCAAGCGCGCGAAGCCGGGCTATTCCACCGAGAACTCGCGCATCATGCCCGCATCCTCATGTTCGAGATTGTGGCAGTGATACATGAAGCGGCCCTTGAAATCGCCGAAGCGTTTGGCGATCCGCAGACGCTCGCCCGGCGCGACGAGCACGGTGTCCTTTAGCCCGCCGTCGATGAAGCCTTCGCGGATCGTGGCATAGGCGTCCTCGTCGCCCTCAAAACTGCGCTCAATAATCTGGAACTGCTGGCCGTGCAGATGGATGGGATGGGCCATGGACATCATACCCATCATCCCCATGCCGCCCATTCGTCCGCGCATCATGCCGCCGCCGCCCATCATGCCCATTCCCATTCCCTGGCCCATGCCGCCCTGGCCCATGCCGCCGCGCTCATGAAAAATCTCGATCAGCTGCGTCGAGTCGACAGGGATGCGCTCGTGCGGCTGGATGTCGTCATGACCATAGGGGCGGCCGTTCAGCAGCATCGCCATATGCGCCATCGTGATCGCGATCGGAATCGGATTGTCGAGATTGGCGATGTCCGCTTCGCGAAAGCGGCGGATCGTCGAAAGCTTCTCCGGAGGTTTCCACGAGTCGCTTGAGGTTTCCGTCACCCTCGCCGTAAACAAGGGAAATGCTTCCCCCATCGGGAGATTGCTCCCCATCATGCGCTGCGCCATCGGCGGGAGAAGACCGTAGAACTCGCCGCTCAGCATGGTCAGCTTCGATCCTTGCGGGCGGCCGGTGAAATCGACGAGGAGATCGACGCGCTCGGCGGGCGCGAGCATGACATAGGGGCGCGTCTCGGCCTTCTCCAACAGTCCGCCGTCGACGCCGATCACGGTCAGCGGCGTGCGATCGTCCCAGCACAGCTTGTAGATGCGCGCGTTCGAACCGTTGAGAATCCGCAGGCGGTAAGGGCGGTTCGCCACGTCGAGCGTTACATTGCATCGTCCGTTGACGAGCGCCCGGTCGCCATAAAAACCGAACATGCGCGTATGCATGTCGTCGCCATAGGCGAGCTGATTGTCGTCGTCGAACGAGCGATCCTGAATGACGAGCGGAATTTCAAACGCGCCGGATGGCAGCGCCAGCGCGCGTTCCTCCTCGTCTTCGACGATGATCGCGCCGGCGAGGCCGCGATAGACTTGGGTCGCCGTCTTTTCGTGAGTGTGCGGATGGTAGAAATACATGCCGGCGCGATTGCGGATGTCGAATTCATAGACGTAAGTCTCGCCCGGATCGATCGCCGCGGTCGGATGGCCGTCCATCAGCATCGGCACATGCAGTCCGTGCCAATGGGTGATCGTTTCTTCCGGCAATTCATTGCGCAGCCGGATGCGGACCTTCTGTCCTTTAGAGAAGCGCAGCAGCGGGCCGAGATAAGCGCCGGGCGTCTCGGTCAGCGCATTTGCCGGGCCTTTGATGAGATGGCCGGCATAGCGCCATACGCGCGTGGGCCTGCCGGTCAAGATCGACGTCTCGTCGCGCTTGCAGATCAACTCGAGTTCGACGTCAGGATCGAAGGCCTCGGACGCGCGGTTGGGCGCGATCCGGCGCATCGCATGGCCCTGGCCGTAGGCCGAGGCGCCGATCGCCGCCGCCGCGCCGGCGCCAAACAGAAATCCCCGGCGCGACACGTGTCCAATGCGCTGCATGCATCCCCCCGCGGCGGTCTAACGCCGCTTAAATTAGAAACGTCTTATGTATGCTGTCGCAGCGTATTGATAACTGCGGCAAAAAGCGTCATCTTCCTGCGGGGGCGCGTTTTCGCCTAAAGGCGGTTATAATTTCCGACGTGGCGCGGCCTGATCACCCCTTCAGATCGATAATGCAAGCAGCGGCGGCGCTGGAGTTCGGCTTTCCATCGCGATGAACGACAGCAACGGACAACGCGCGATCAGCGCGACCTTGGCCGTCGAATTCCTTCGGCGACGCCGCGCGGCCGGCTTACGCCCGCGCTTTCTCCTATTTCTGCTGCTGGGCCTGCTGGCGCATATCTGCGTGCTTGCCTTCCTGCTCTGGCAGGACTGGCGCCTCGCCCGCGAAGCGCCGCCGATCGCCGAGGAAACCCCGGTCGAGGTGATCAGTGAGCCGCCGCCTGAGCCTGCGCCAAAGCAGGAGGAGCCGCCGCCTCCCGAGCCGGAGAAGCCGCCGGAGAAGCAAGAGCAGCAGAAAAAGCCGCCGCCGCCGCCGGTGGAAGACGAAAAGCCGGCCTTCGACGCCCCGGAGGCCGAAAGCAAGACCAAGTCCGACGTCAACGCGTCGGAGGAAAAGGACCTCAAGACGCCGAAAAACGAGCCTGAGAAGGATAACGTCACGCCTAAGGACGACAAGCCTCAGGGCATGAAGGAAGGCGTGGACGAAACCGGAAAGGCCAAGGCGCCGGAAGAGGTCAAAGAGAAGCCGGTTGAGGACAAGAGCGACGCCGAGATCATCGAACAGGCCGCGCCGGAAAAGACGCCGCAGGAGAAGCCGGACCCCAATGAGAAGGGGCCGGTGAAGAAAGGCGAAGCCAATTCGATCGCCGACCAGCTCGCGGCGCTCGCGCCGATACCGGACTATAAGCTGGCGGCGCCGCGCAAGCCGTCGCCGGTCGGCGGCGGCCACGCCAAGACGACCTATCTGACGATCCTCTATGGCCTCATCATGCCGCATATGCGGATTCCGCCGCGCGTGCGAGGGAGCAGCGTGATCGGCAGGGGCGCGATCGTGTTCTATATCGACGAGATGGGCAATCTCACCCATCAGGCGGTGCAGCAGGCGAGCGGCGCGCCAGATCTCGACGCCGCCGCGCTCGCCGCCGTGCGCCGCGCCGCCGCCGTCCCGCCGCCGCCGCGCGGCCTGCCGCATGCGATGTTGTTCAGCTATGCGACGAAGTGAACCT
>JALHNQ010000070.1 GCA_022843405.1 Methylocystis sp.
GAGCCCGAGATCGAGAAGAACGGCACGCCCGCCTCGCCGGCGATGGCCCGCGCCAGCAGCGTCTTGCCGGTGCCGGGCGGTCCCACCAGCAGCACGCCGCGCGGAATGCGGCCGCCGAGACGCTGGAACTTCTGCGGGTCGCGCAGGAATTCGACGATCTCCTGCAAATCCTCCTTGGCTTCGTCGACGCCGGCTACGTCTTCGAAAGTGACGCGGCCTTGAGTCTCGGTCAAAAGCTTCGCCTTCGACTTGCCAAAGCCCATGGCGCGGCCGCCGGCGCCGCCCTGCATCTGACGCGCCATGTAAATCCACACGGCGATGAAGAGCAGCAGCGGCAACCCGTTGACAAGAAGAGTCGAGAGCCAGCCGGGACTGTCGTTCGCCGGTTTGGCGCTGATCTGCACCTTCTTCGACTCGAGCTTCTGCACGAGGCTCGGATCATTGGGCGCATAGGTCGTGAATGAGCGGTTGTCGTTGAAGTGGCCGGAGATTTCGTTGCCCGACATCGTCACGTCGTGGACGCGGCCTTCGTCGATCTGCACCAGCAGTTCGCTGAAGGTGATCTCGCGCGCCGGCGTGCGGGTCTGCTGATGTTGAAACAGCCCGAAAAGCAAGGCGCCGAGCGCGACGAAGACGACCCAAGGCAAATATTTCTTCCAATTCGCCTTCATTTTCACCTCCATGACGAGAGCCGCGGAGAGACCCGGCGCCGTCGCCAATATGTATGCATCCTCAGCCTGGAGGCGAAGATGCCCCCTGACTAGCGCAGGATGAGATTAGAAGTAATCTAGGTCAGGATGGCGCAATAGCCAAACAGGATCCATAATTCGCCAAAAGCAGAAGTGGATGCGTAAGATTGTCATTGCCGGCCTAAATGAATGCCTGGGCTCGGCTTTCCTGGGACTGACCGACCTTTTGGCGCTCGCTCGCCGCGCCATCGGCCGCGCCGGTGCGCCCGGTCTAAGCGCCGAAGATCCCTTCTACGTCGTTGCTGCGAGCGCGAACGGCGAGCCGATCCGCAATCTCACGGGGGCGAGTTTTCCGGTCGCCGCCTCCTTCGAGGCGATCGCGAGCTGCGACGCGATCATCGTGCCGAGCTTCTCGCCGGACGAGAACGGAAAGCCGCCTGACATGTCCCACTTAGGGGCGGCGGCCGGCTGGCTGCGCCGCCACCACGCGCGCGGCGCGCTGATCGCAGGCTGTGGTTCGGGCGTATTTCTCCTTGGCGAGGCTGGCCTTCTCGACGGCCGCCGCTGCACGACGAGTTGGTGGCATCAGGAGGAGCTGAAGCAGCGCTATGCGCGAATCGACGCCGCCTGGGGCGCGCGGCTGATCGAGGACCGTCGAGTCGTCACCGCCGCCGGCCCTCTCTCCTGGATCGACGTCGCTCTGCACGTCATTCGCACGCTTTGCGGGGTCGACGCCGCGCGGGTCGCGGTGGATGTCACCGTTGGCGAGGCGGCGCTGGTGAAGGGCGCGCCACGCGGCCCGGTCGCCTACGGCGCCTCCACCCTGAATGAAGGCGTGGACGCCTTTCTCAACGAGGCGGAGCGAATCGTTCGGCAGTCTGATTCGTCGTTCAGCGCTCAGGAGCTGGCGCGGGCGCTTTCGACGTCCGAGCGGACGCTGCATCGCAAGCTCAAGCAGGTCTCAGGAGAATCGCCGAAGACGTTCATCGATCGCATCCGGGTCGAAACCGCGCGAATGCTGCTTGAGACCAGCGCCAAACCGGTCAAGGAGCTCGCTTCCAGCGCAGGCTTTGCCGACGAGGCGAGTTTTCGGCGCGCGTTCCGGCGTTTCGCCGGCATGGCGCCGAGCGCCTATCGGGTGTGGGCGCGCGCCAGAAGCCAAAACAAGGGCCAGCTTTTCGCATTGCGCAAGGAAGCGGAAATCATTCCGAAAATACTAACCACTATCTTCGACGCCTGCGTCAACGGCGTCACGCTCGCGGACCCCGACCTTGAAGATTCACCCATCATTTACGCCAATCGACCCTTTATGCGAATCACCGGATATGCGCTCGACGAAATCATCGGGCGCAACTGCCGCTTTCTTCAGGGCGATGACCGTGACCAAGAGGGAAGGCTGCGGCTGCGTGAAGCGATCCGCAATCGCGAACAGATCGAAGTGACGCTGCGTAACTACCGCAAGGACGGAACGCTCTTTCACAACAAGCTGAACATCACGCCGCTCTTCGACGCCAACGGCCGCCTCCTGTATTTCCTCGGCGTGCAATATGACGTCACCATGCAGGTGCAGGCCGAACTGGAGATCGGCGACCTTAAAGCGAAGCTTACGTCCTTGACGGATTAATCGTCATTGCGCCGCACAGCCGCAGAAGCCCGGCCGACTAATGATTGATTAAGGCTAGATTACCCGCCTCAAGCCGGAGCCTTGCTGCGGGCAGTGCGGCCCTCCCCTGAGTGCGATGCAAAAGCTTTTCCTACTTGGCTTATTTCCGAGTCGGTGCGCTAATTTGTCGCGTCTGCCTCAGATGCGGTCATTCGTTTCAACTGGGCAGAGAGCCATAGGAACAGTCGCCATGCACGCCATCTCAGTAATTCTTTCTATCTTCGCCGCCGCCGCCGCGATCACGCTGGCGATTACCGCGCTCGTCAACGCCTGAGCCCGCGCATCCAATAACGTGTCGCTCGCCGCCGGGCGGCGAGTGGGACTGCGGCTGCGGAACGTCTTAAGTTGGCGCCGAGGGGCATGACCCCGAGGGCGTTTTCGTTTGCGATCGTCCGTCCGATGATTAGCGCCTATAGAAGCGCGCGCTTTCGAATTCGGCGAGATTGACCGGCCGGCAAGCGTCGTCGCCGGCAAGATGCATGAATTGCGCGTCCATCGTGGCGCCGACCTCATAAAGGGCGATGAACATCTGCATCCCGTCGAGGCTCATCGGCGGCGATAATGATTCACCCGCGCAGCCGCGACGAAACAGCATACTCTGCGCGTTGCCGTCGAAAACGCCAATCACATGCGTCAACGCGGCGGCCTGCGCGATCTCGTTTAGCGCCGCGCCGATTTCGCCGATTGCGCGATCGATGATCCTTTCCTGTGCCTGACAATTTTCGATCGCCGCCAGCGTCAGGCGACTGGCTTCCCAGACCAGCGGGCTTTCGATTCGCAGACGCTGCGGCGCGGTCGCCGCAAATGCGTCGTTCAACATCGTCACGCCGGTCGTCGGCAAAAGCCTCAGCGCGCCGACGATGCGTTCTGCGTCATCGAGCGCAAGAACGTAAAGCGGATCGAGCGAATCAAAATAATCGACGACCGACAGTCGATTGACCGCGCCCAGCGGGCGATCGCGGCGCGCCCGAACGGCGCTCAGGCGCAAGTCATACATTTCATCGACCAGTCGAGGGAAGAGCGCGCGCGATTCGCCGGGAAGCAGCGCGATCATCGCATGCGCCAGTCGATCGAAGGCGCGAGAGGAATTGATTCGAGCGGCGGATCCGGCGACTCTGCGGCAAGCCCAATCGCTCCCCTGCGCAGGGCGATTTCGATGGCCTTGTCTACGGTGGCGCCGCCAAGCCGGGCGCGCGCCGTCTCTAGCCAGAACCGCGCGGCGCGCGCGCTGGCGCCAATGGCGGAGCCGATCTCGTCGTCGGTTTTTCGCAAAGCCTTCAGGCGCAGACAGGCGCGTTCGCGGTCCGTCAATCGATCGCCATGCGATCCGAGGGCGGAAGAGGCGCCGCGTCGGACCATCGCGTGAAAAATCGCGCTGGCGACCATGAACTGGCGCATCAGGCCATGGCGCGACATTTCGCAGGAGCCGGGGTCTTGGACGCAGACGCTGAACAGCGCGTATTCGCCATCCAGACCGCGCAAGGGAATGGAGACGCCATTGGCGCCGAGATCGAGCTCCAGCGATTCACCGAGCAGTTTGCGCAGGACCGGGTCGTCACGGTCCAGAACGCCCCAGCTTACGGGCGCTATGCCGCCCAAACCGGCGCGCTGCAGCGGTCCGAGGTCGACGCGGCGGGACTGGATATGAATCTTGCGCCACGATGGGCCGCAAGCAGCGGAAAGCAGCGGCCTGCCGGCGACGTCCGTCGGGAGATTGAAGGCGACATAAGCGACATCGGCGAGGCCCGTCGCGCGCAGGAATTCGTCGAGGAAACTGTTGAGAACGGATCGCCTGTCGGCGCGCGCGAGCCGATCGATAAGATCGAAAACGTCTTCGCAATACATTCGCGCGCATCAGGCCGGAACCGGTAAACGCTCTGATACAGCTTTGGTCCGAATCAGGCAATCCGCCGCACGCGCTCGAACCTTGGCGCAGCGAACAAGAAAGAGCCCGGCTTTTGGCCGGGCTCCTCCATACCGATCCTCTAGGGACGATCAGTATTTCGCGTAAACCGGGGCGGGAGCGCCCCAGTTGAAGTGATAGTTGATGCCCATGCGAGCGATAACGCCGTCATACCTGACGCGGGTCGTGGGAACGTTGGCGATGAAGGGTCCGCCAAAGCCTAAGATGCCCACAGGAGATACGGCAATGACCGGGCTCGACGAGAAAGACGCGCTGCCAAGGTCATAATAGAGGGCTTCTGCCTTAACGCTCCAGTTCGGCATCACCATCCACTCGAAGCCGCCGCCAGCGGTCCAGCCCACTCGGATATCCGAATACTGGCCGCTCCCCGGAATCACCGGCGCGCCGATCGAAAGGAGGTTAACGCCAAGCACCGACAGGCCCAAGTTGCCGCCTGCCGAATGGGTCGCGTTCGCATAAGCGCCGCCGTAGGCCAAACCGCCCGTTCCATAAAGCAGGAGAGTCGGCATGGCGAGCCAACCCAGACGGCCACGGACCGTTCCCATCCAATCGATGCCGGCAGTGATCTCACCCGAGCCGATCGCGGTGCGGCTCAAAGAAAGAATATTGATCCCACCAACGCCAAACGCCAGCGCGTCAGTGCTCACGCCAGAGTATCCTCCACGACCGCGGATTCCGGCGCCTTGGATGTCCGCCTCCAAGCCCACCACGACGCTTTGGCCCCACTGATAATTATAGCCGATCTGACCGCCGCCAATGAAGCCGTTCTGATTGACATTCGCGGTCCCGGTGTTCGCCAATGACGTAATGCCAGGGATAAAGTTTGACGTAACGAATGGGAGCCCATTCAAGAATTGAGTGGCGCCGGCGAGACTGTCCAACATCGGGTAAGCAACGGTGTTAACCCGATCGGTCGTGCCAAAGCCATAGCCGGCGTTCAGACCGAGGTAGAAGCCGGTCCACATCGGCGGGGGCGGCGGCGGGGGCGGCGGCGGAGCCTTGTAGCTGGGAAGGTCGGCCGCGAACGCCGAGCTGGTCAGCGCCAGGGCGAGGGCTGCGATGGAAACTGTCTTTCTCATTTCATAATCCTCTTTAAGACGAAGGTAGGGAAACTTCATGCCGCTCTTGGAAGCCCCCAAGCGATCGCTCGCTATGCAATGCATGAAAAATGAGCGCCGCTGCACAGTCAAAGAGAATGAAACCTTTCCAAGCTTTGCTGTAGCGCATTTTGACGCCTCTGTGGCGCCTGAGCCACAATTGAGACATGTACAGCAACTAAATGCGCCGCGAATGTCGTTTTATTTGGATACGGCGAAGGCTAACGCGTCTCTCTCGGTTCGCTCTACGATCGCCATTCAAGGATCCATGCGCGAATCGTGACCATTCTCTGCTTTCGGCGGCAGGCCAATAGTCCGTCTGAAGGCATCGCCGCGTGAATTGGCGGCGCGCCCGAATCAAAGCCAATGCCGTGCATGCCGAAGTAGGAGTTGCGCGAACTTGACCTTGTCGGACTCTCCATCCGCGTAGAGAGCGCAGGCCCGCGCGACAAAAGAAAAAGCCCGGTCCATTGGACCGGGCTTCGATGATGCGACCTGTGTTCGGTCGATCAGTATTTCGCGACGACCGGGGCCGCGCCCCAGTTGAAGTGATAGTTCACGCCGGCGCGGACGATATTGCCGTTGAAGCGGGTCCGTGCCTGCGAAGCGACAACCGTATACACAAACGGGGTGGTCGCTTCGATGGTCGCCAGCGGGCTGACCGCGTAGCTGACGTTGCCGAGATCGTAGTAGAGGTACTCGACCTTCGCCGACCAGTTCGGCCAGAACATCCATTCGAGGCCGCCGCCGACGGTCCAGCCGACGCGCGTATCCGAGAAGGCGCCCGTGCCAAACGCCGCAGGCGCCAAGTCGAGGCCGCCTGGGAAAACCGCCGCCTCGGTGTTCAACTGGGAGATCGAGGTATTCACGGTGACGCCGCCATAGGCAAGACCGCCCGTGGCGTAAGCGAGCAGCGTCGGCGTGAACAACCAACCCAGGCGACCACGAACGGTGCCGATATAGTCGAGCCGCTTGGTGCTCGAAAGGGTCGTCGCCATTACGACAGCCGGGGCGGCCGGGAGGCCAAGGCCCGCGTTGGCGATGAGAGCGGTGGTCGAGTTGTTATTCCCGCCGCCAGTGGCGACGCCCTGGATATCCGCCTCGATGCCGGCAACGAAGCTGTTATAAAACTGCCAGTTGTAGCCGATCTGACCGCCGCCCATGAAGCCGGACGAGTTGCCGCCGGAGACTACCCCAGAAGCGCCAAGAGCCGAAAGGCCCGCATAAATCGGGGAGATCGCTGCCACGCCGAAACCCGGCTGAGCGAACAGCGGAGCGGAAATGACATTGACCGAGTTGCTTTGGGCCCACGTTCCGCCGGCATTCAGACCGACGTAGAAGCCCGTCCACATGGGCGGCGGCGGCGGGGGCGGCGGCGGAGGCGCCTTGTAGTGGGGAAGATCGGCGGCCAGCGCCGATCCGGTCATCGCAAGCGCCAGAGCGGCGACGGACAGAGTCTTTTTCATTTGAATCCTCATTGCCTAGATTGAGGCGAAAATCTTTCGCCCGAACTACCCCGGTGGAGCCAAAAAGCGATCGCTCGCTATAGGTCCAATCAATCAGTTGCCGCGGCGCACAGTCAATTTAAAACCCGACGTGTTCGCTGGCGTTCGGTTTGAATTTCGGCAGGTGTGGCGCCGGCGCCACAGCACAATCCGGGTGGCATGGACACATCGACTGGTCGATGCCGAAGACGGCGAAGGGATCATCGAAATTGGGCGCCACGCCGCTATCGGAACGCTGCGCAACGAGCGAAACGATGCGATGACAACGCCGCCGCTGATGGACGGGCGCGCCAAGCATTTTTCAATAAGCTCCCGGCCGTCCGCCGGCCTCGGATTGCTGCGCTGCAGAAAAACGGCCGCTGGTTTATTGCGCCGAACTTCCTGGAGGCTAATGTTGGCCGATTGGCGAGCCAATAATTCTTTATCTATTCATTACAATAAACAACTTTTGTCAGGTTTTACTGTAGTTGAACCTGAAACATTCGCCGTCGGATGCAGCCAGTCGCTCGGTCGAGCCTGGGCGCCAGCCCTCGTCCGTCTCTTCGGGAGCTTTGTCGGACGGTGTCCGCCAAGCGACGAGGTCGAGTTGCTCGATCGGGCAAAGTCCCAACCACACCGGCGCCCGAACGGGCGCAAACGACCCTAGAATGCGCGAACGCCTGGCGCCGAAATGGCGCAGAGGCAAAATCAAGAGTTCGAATTCGGCCGATTCGCCGACCCCCGCGCCCGCGGCATGCGCTAGGAGCGGCGTTTCCTGGTCGACGACCTGGCGAACCGCCTCAGCAATGTCGAGACGATGCTGGGTTGTCCACCAGCTCAGGAACTGGCGGCCCTTCTGTTCGGCGAG
This sequence comes from Methylocystis sp., assembly GCA_022843405.1. Taxonomy (GTDB): domain Bacteria; phylum Pseudomonadota; class Alphaproteobacteria; order Rhizobiales; family Beijerinckiaceae; genus Methylocystis. Next base: position 7,726 of record JALHNQ010000070.1, read on the forward strand.
CCAGAGCGCGTTGATACGAGCGCCGCAGAGCCGAAGCGGAAAGCGACGGCCGGCGTCAACTTCGATGATGAAAACGTCCGCCAGGATATGGCGAATCGCTACTGGATCGATGTCCGCTCGGTCCGGCGCCGTCCGTTCGCCCTTCAATCGATCCCAATAGTCGTGAAGTTCCCTCGTAACCGGCAATCTCATTTAATTCGCCCGACGATTGTGCGCCCCCGCCCAGGATTGGCACGCCGCCCTCGAAGCCTTGCATCCTCTCGCCGATGCAGCAGGGGTCGTGCCATCGCCACAGTGGCGGATGCGGCGGCGGCGGCGGGACCGGTCGCCAACGCAAGAAAGAGCAGCTAAAGCAGTAAGCTGTGGCGTCCGTCGGCGTTGTGCCGATCCATCGGCCGTCTCCAGATGCGATTCCGCCGCCGCCGCTGGGCGCTTCAAATCGGGACGTTCGCCGACTCCGCTCACGCTGGATTAGCATTGAGGCTCAACGGGCCCTCGCCCGGCAAATCGAATGGAGCGCACGTGGCCGCACAGCGCGAACGCATTTTCAATCTCCCGAAGGCGACGAAAGCGCTCATCGTCGCGCTGGCGGCCGCGCAATTCGTCGTCGCCTACGCTCCTGCGGAATTCGCGCAATGGCTGTTGGCGACATTCGCCTTCATCCCGGCGCGCGTGACGATTGAAGGCGGCGCCGAATACGCGACCATGCTGACCTATGCTTTCCTGCACGGCGACTGGACGCATCTCGTGGTCAATATGTTGGCGCTCGCCGCCTTCGGAACGCCGGTCGAACGCCGATTCGGCGCCGCGCGCTACCTGCTCTTTCTCGCCGCAAGCGCGGTCGCGGGCGCGGCGTTTTTTCTTGCGCTGCATCCATACGAAATTTCTCCTGTGGTCGGCGCTTCCGGCGCAATCTCAGGAACAATGGGGGCAATCGTGCGTTTCGCATTTACGCCAGGAGCGCGACTGGCGGAGGGGAGGCGCGGCCCGCGGGCGCCATACGACGAGGAACCGAACTCCACTTCGCTGTCGCAACTGCCGCTCAACCGGCAGGCGATGTTTTTCCTCATCGCATGGTTAGCGGCGAACTTGCTTCTTGGCGCATTTCCCCAGGCTGCCGGCGTGTCGAGCGCCATCGCCTGGGAATCGCATGTCGGGGGATTTTTGTTCGGCCTGCTCTTTTTCCGCTTCTTTGATCGCGTGGGCCGACAGTCTTGAGTTCGCAGTGAAGCCTCGGCCGGCGCCGAGCCCAGTCGAGAGCCAAGAGGAGGGCCAGATGACGATCGCCAACATACTCGCAGAGAAAGGCAGAGAGGTGGTGACTGCGAGCGCCGACACGACGCTGCAAGAGGCGGCTCAGCTCATGATGCGCTGCAGAATCGGCGCGATCGTCATCCTCGACCACAGCGGCCGATTGACGGGTCTCATCGCCGAGCGGGACATCGTTTCGGCGGTCGCGCTGGACGGGCCGGAGGCGCTGACGCAACCCATATCGTCCTTTATGCAGCAAACGCCGCAACCCGCCCGAGAAGAGGACGCGGTCGAGAATATGATGCGCGTGATGACGGTCGAGAGGCGCCGGCACATTCCCGTGGTCCAGGAGAGCCGACTCGTCGGCCTCGTCTCGATCGGCGACGTGGTGAAATACCGGATACGCGTCATCGAGGAGGAACACCGCTCGATGCGAGAATATATCGCCCAGGCTTAGGGTCCAGACTCATAACCAATAGCTGACGGTTGCAGCGATGCAAACGGCGGCGAGGAAATTGGCGGCGTTTCGGTCATATCGCGTCGCTACGCGCCTGAAGTCCTTCAGGCGGCAGA
>JALHNQ010000071.1 GCA_022843405.1 Methylocystis sp.
AGCCTACAAGCTCAAAGACGTGAAGATGATGGAGCGCGGGATTGCGCCGGCGACTGTTCGCCGGCGCGTCGAGCGTGTGAAGAACCGTGAAATTCACAGACCGACGCGCGAGGAAGGCCGGCGGCGCGCGCAGGATGCCGCCCGCCAATGGCGGAACGTCGCCGCCCTGTCGCCGCCTCGATCGCCGCCGCCAGCGCCGGGCGCCGTGCGCCTTTATCGTCTCGACAGCGGCGGCGATCGACGCGGCGCGCTGTTTGCCGCCGATATGGAGACGGCTGCGGCTTATGCGAAGCCAGGTGTCGCCGCGCGGATAATTTATGTGGACGTGCCGGCCGCTCGAGTAACCGAGCTGAAATCCTCGCGAACGCATCCCGGCAAGGTTTTTGTCGTGCCCCGCGCCATCAGCGCTCTAAGCCGACCGTTGGACGGCGAGCCGAGCGCAGCCGTCGCGCATTTTCAGAAACGAGCCGAGAGCGCCCTAAGCGGTCGCGCCCCGTCGACCGACGCAGAGGAGACAGGACCCATGCGAACAGCCGAAACGATGATCGCCGCGCGCGACAGCATGGCCGATACGATTTCGAAAATCGACAAAGCGCTTCCCGACGAAGAGGCGCGCGCGCAATTCGCCGAACAGTCGCGCCGGCTGCTCGACAAGGCCGACGAAGCCATCGCCGCGCAAACCAATCTCGAACAGCAAAAGGCGGATGTGCAGGGCGACCGCTACGTGAAGCCGGAGCCCGCGCGTGACCTCGGGCCGATTATCACGTTCGAGCGTAAGGGCGACGAGATCCATTACCACCGACACGATGCGACCGGCGCGCTGCAAACCCTTGCCTTTGTCGACAATGGGAAGCAGCTCGATATTCGCGACTGGAATAACGCGGATTCCGTCAACGCCGCGCTCAAAGTGGCGTCCGAAAAGTGGGAAACGCTCAACATCACCGGGAGCGACGCTTACAAGGAGACGGTGGCGCGGCTCGCGGCTGAGCATGGCTATCAAATCACAAATCCCGAGATGCAGGGTCGCATTCGCGAACTGCGTGCCGAGATCGAAGTGAACCGCGCGCGGATTGCCGAAGGCCAGGGGCAGTCGGACGAAAGGCACGAGTCCGCGCTGATGGCGCGGCAAGACAAGCGAGACGAATCCGCCCGCGCCGAAGGTCCGACCTCGACGGCGGCCGAGCGCGACATTCGCCTACAGGATATTCGCGGGCGAGTGGATCGCGAAGCAGCGCGCGAAACGGAACAGGCCAACCGCGCGAAGGCCAGCAAGGAAACAAAGGCCGCGCAAACGAATGAGCAGCCCCCTGATCGCTCGCAGGGCGAGGCTGCAAGCGCGCGTGAAGCCGATCGATCCATAGAGGACAACACGCGCCGCGAAATGCCCGCCGATCCCCGACAGAGCGAGCAGATGCAGAACCTTCGCGCGCAGCAGTCGCGCGTTTTGAAGCAGGAGGAGGAACAGCGGCGCGTCGACCAGGAGAACGCGGCGCGGATTAATCGCGAGTTAGCGCGACCGCGCAGGTCGGAATCCGAGGGCGAAAGCCGATAGTGGAGCTCGGACCTGCAGCTTCAGGTCGCTCACCTCATGCGCTCAGCTGGTCATGTCTTCGACAAGGTCGACAGCAGCGACGTCGATCGGCGCGCCTGGCGCAGAACCCAATGGTCTGCGAGGAAACAGGACGGACCTGGTCAAAGCGCGAGCGCCCGCTTGAGATCATCGTGCTCAAAAGCGCTGGCCATGCGGGTGATCTCGGCCGAGCGCGCTCCGACAGCCTTGGCGGCGTCACGCCATGTCGCCGTCACCGCCGCGACCTCCTTGATGATTGCGCGTGCCTGCGGCAGCGTCAGCGCGAAATACTCTGAAGCCTTCTCCAGAAGATCGAGCGAGCACGTGCCCTCGTCGAGGTCGATGTTTGTCGTCAGTACGCGCGCCCTGAGGTCCGTTGGCGTCGGATTGAGGTCATAGGCGGGCGAGAGCGACCATCCTGCCTTGCCGAGCCAGAGGAAGCCGTGGTTGCGCAGATGATCATCGACATTGGAGATCAGCACATTGAAGACGACGCGCCGGTAGAGTGCGTGGGCGTCGGCCTTTCCCTGCGCGCCATGTTGGGCAAGGGCATCTACAATCTCGGGGTAGCTGCCACGCTCGCCGTCCTTGGCGCCCATCATCGCCATAGCGGACAGGAACGGGAGGCGGATCGCGCCGTGGCGATCGAACCGTCGCGACAGCATGGCCGCTTTGCCGGCAACGTCGACAAGTTCATGTTGCGGCGTGACGATGCCGGCTTGGCCGGCCAGCCGCAGCGCGATCCCCTCCCAGGTCTCTATGCTGTAATCATCGGTCTCCTTGGGAAACTTGGCGATGGAGAGATGGCCGTGTTGGTCGATGATTGACGCCTTCGGCCGCGCGCCGCCGAGGGAGGAGCCGGGCGCGAAGATGAGTTGAAGGTCGTCGTCTGTTTCCTCGTCCCGGAGAATCCGCTCGGTGATCTGGAGCAGACGACCAAGCTCGATCAGGGCTGGCACGCCTGCCCCGATCGGCGCCTGGAAGACCTCGTCACCGACCCGACGAAACCGGAGCGCGCCGAGCCGGGTCTCATCGGCGACTCCCAGCAGGTAGTCGCTTTCCGAGAGCGTACGGACAGCGCGGCCTTCGCGTTCGGCGAGCCGACGTTCCGCACGCTGCATCAACCGCCGACCCCAGGTGTCTGGCGCAGAGTCTCCGATCGAGCCGAAAGTCGCGAGACCGGCAGGAGGCGCGAAGGCGCCGCGGGTCAATGCGAGAGCAGGCTGAAGCGAGAAGCGGTCCGCGTCATCGAGCCAGGCGTCGTCATATTCGAAGAGGATCGTCTCCACGCCCCGGACGCGATTGCTCCTCGCCCTTCCGACCGGGCGCGTGCGTCCCTTGAGATCGATGTCGACTTCGAAGTCAGCCATCGCGAGGCGATCCCTTTGGCCGCTTGAGGTGGACGCGCTTGGGCAGGTCGGCGCTCGCAAGCGCTTGGCCGACGCTGTCATTGCCGATGTCGGCGACTTCGCTCAGCCCGTCGAGCAACCCAAGCGCCTGGAGGACTCCGGCATAAATGCCGATGCTGACGTTGGTGTCCCCGGCCTCGACCCTTTGCAGGGTCGATCGGGAGGTGAAGGCGCGTTCGGCCACCACCGCCATCGGCAGCCGCCGGCGTCGGCGGGCGTCGTGAATGTCCGCCCCGAGCTTGCGTAGCGCACGGCGCACTGCGGCGGGAGGATTGTGAGGAGTGGGCATTTGGAGCCTTGACGCTACAGAAAACTTAATTGTGTAGCACGAAGATTACAATTAGCCTAGATGGAAGCGCCGGTCCATCGGCGATCGGAGGCGCTACCTCCCATTCGAGACGCAGGCGCGGCGACCCGACGGTCCCTTGACGATCCGGAAATGCATGGAGTCATTATGGCGAAAGTTTCAAGGAGGCCCGAATGTCCAGTTTCGATCAGATCCCATTCAACGCGGATGATTTCACCGACAATCCGGAGCCGCGTTGTCCATGTCTGTTGCTGCTGGACACTTCCGTTTCCATGCGGGGCCGACCAATCGACGAGCTGAATGCCGGCCTGATTGCTTTCAAAGACGAATTGATGAGCGACAGTCTCGCTGCCAAGCGAGTCGAAATCGGCATCGTGGGCTTTGGCCACGTCCAAACGATATCGGAATTTGCGACCGCCGATATATTCGTCCCGCCGACGCTGTCGGTAATCGGGGATACCCCGATGGGCGCCGCAATAACTCAGGGACTCGAACTCGTCCGGCAACGAAAGGAAGTCTACAAGAGTAACGGCGTCGCCTATTACCGCCCGTGGATTTTCCTGATCACGGATGGAGGACCGACCGACTCTTGGCGACACGCCGCAGATATGGTTCGCGAGGGCGAACAATCCAAGGCTTTCCAATTCTATGCGGTCGGCGTCGAAGGAGCCAATTTCGAAACGCTTGCTCAGATCTCCGTCCGTCAGCCGTTGAAGCTGAAAGGTTTGCAGTTTCGCGAACTTTTCCAGTGGCTCTCCAACTCGCTCGGGTCGGTATCTCACTCGCAACCCGGCGACGCCGTGCCGCTCGCGAACCCGACGGCGCCTGACGGATGGGCTTTTGCCGGATGAACCATAGCGGATGGCGGATTGCAGCCGCCTCGGCGATTGGTTCGTCGCATGTAAAGCAAGGGACGGTTTGTCAAGACAGCCATGCCTGCCAAGTCCTGACGGACCGCGACGGCGGAACGGTGATAGCGCTCGTCGTTTCAGATGGAGCCGGCAGCGCCGCCTTGGCGGACGAAGGGTCCGATTTGGCATGCCGAACCATCGTAGAGGCCGTCGAGGTCTTCCTCGCTCGCGGGGGACGAGTCTCGGACCTCTGCCTCGACGAGGCCCGCTCTTGGGTCGAAATGGTCCAGGAGGCCATCTCCCTTCGCGCCACGGACGCGGGGACAACCCTGCGGGATTACGCGTGCACTCTTCTCGTCGCCGTCATCGGGGAGGAAGGCGCCGCTTTCTTGCAGGTCGGCGATGGCGCGATGGTCGTCGCCGACGAGGGAGGCGAATGGGCATGGGTGCACTGGCCGCAACGAGGCGTCTACGCCAATTCGACCTTTTTCGTCACGGAGAGTGGCGCCGCGGACCGTATGGCTTTCGACCTCGTTCCAAGGAAGGTTGACGAAGTCGCGCTATTCACAGATGGCATCGAGTCTCTGGTCCTGCATTATGCGACCAAGAGCGTCCACGCCCCGTTCTTCGAGAAGATTTTCGGTCCCATGAGATTGTCGACGGCAGAAGGCCTCGACGTCGCATTGTCCGGCGGGCTGGAGCGGTACCTATCCTCGCCCGCGGTATGTGACCGAACCGACGACGACAAGACCCTCATCCTCGCGACAAGAGTCGAGGCGGCTGAACGCCCTGCCGAAGCGTCAAAATGACAAAGCCGCTGCCCAAGGTCAGAGATTCCAAGGGATCTGTTGCTCTCGGACGACTGCTTGGACGAGGCGGAGAAGGCACCGTCTACGAAATCGCAGACCGAAGCGGCCAAGTAGCGAAGCTCTATCATCAAGACGTCTCCTTGGAAAAGGCATCCAAGATCGAGACGATGGCGTCGTTGCAAAACGACCGCCTGCTTTCGTTGGCCGCATGGCCGCTAGATCTGTTGCGCTCCACCGACGGCAAGCCTGTGGGCCTGCTATTGCCGCGCGTCGACGGCCACAAGGACATCCACAACCTCTACAGTCCACGCAGCCGCAAGGCCGAGTTTCCTGCCGCGGACTGGCGGTTTCTAATCCGATCTGCCGCGAATACGGCCCGCGCTTTCGCCGCCATTCACGAAACCGGGTGCGTGATCGGCGACGTCAACCATGGCGGCGTCTGCGTCTCGGACAAGGCGACAGTCCGTCTGATCGATTGCGATTCGTTCCAAGTCAGTGTCGGCGCGCGTCGATACCTTTGCGAGGTCGGCGTGCCGACGTTCACGCCGCCTGAGCTTCAGGGGAAACGTTTCCGCGGCGTCGTCCGAACGCCGAACCACGATAACTTTGGGCTGGCGATCCTCATTTTCCATCTGTTGTTCATGGGACGCCACCCGTTCGCTGGCCGGTTCCTCGGACGCGGAGACATGAGCATCGAGAAAGCGATTGCGGAATTCCGCTTCGCATACGGCGCCAACAGTTCCACGTTCCAAATGGAGCCGCCTCCGAACGTGCCACCCATTGGCATTGCCTCCCCGGCTATCGCCTCGCTGATCGAACGCGCCTTCGCACAGAGCGGCGTACAAGATGGCCGTCGGCCAACCGCAAAGGAATGGGTCGCGGATCTGGATAACCTGGAGAAGCAGACCAAGGCCTGTCGCATCAACGCTTCTCATTATTACGTTGGCGGGCTTGATCATTGTCCGTGGTGCAGATTGGAGGCGGCGACCGGCGCCGTTCTGTTCAGTTTCGTGATCAAGACCGCGCCACTAGGCGGCATTACTGGCAGGATCGATGTCGGCTCGGTATGGGCCAGAATAGCGGCGATCCCGTCGCCCGGCCCGGCGCCGAATCTGCCCGATTGGAATAAAACGGCGCCGTCAAAGGAGGCTCTCGCTCTGGGACGACAACGCGGGTTTAGGAATGCCGCGAAATATGCCGGATTGATCGCCATTATCGTAGTCTTGATGGGCGCCATGCCCGCCGCAGCGTTCATCTGGATCGTTGGCGGTCTGTTCGTTCTGTCAGGCGTTTCGAAGCAATCGGGAGACGGCTCGGAGAGCGCCAAGTTCCGCGACGCGGTGGTGCGCGCCGAGGGTCACTTCAAGACGTTGAAGGCACGCTGGGATCAGGATGCCAGCGACCAACGGTTCACGACCCACTTACGCCAACTGCAACATGAAAAGGAGCAGCTTTTGGATCTCCCGAACCTGCGTCGGCGCCGCTATCAGGAACTCGAGAGAGCACGCGAGCGCGATCAGCGAAAACGTTATCTCGAAGCCATCCAGATCGAACCGGCCAAGATCCCCGGAATCGGCCCGGGCCGGAAAGCAATGCTTGCCAGCTACAACATAGAAACGGCTTGGGACGTCAGCGAAGCCCACATCACGAAGGTGCCAGGCTTCGGACCGGCGCTCACGCGCGAACTGATGAAGTGGCGCCAAGTCGCCGAAAGCGGATTCAGATTCGACGCCTCCAAAGGTGTCGATCCCCGCGACATCGCCGCGCTCGATCGCGACGTCGCCGATATGAAACAAAAATTGGAACAGAGCCTGATCAACGGGCCGCAGGCGCTCACAAAAATTCGTGATCACATTCTGGCTCAGAGAATCGCCTTGAAGCCAAGCATCGAACAAGCTGGGAAAGTCCTCGCGCAAGCCAAGGCTGACCTGAGCGCAATTTAGAATATTTTTTCAACCAGGAAGTCGAGGGGCAAAGATGCGCGTTGGAGGAGTTGAACTATGGCGATGATGCTACGCCCGAACTGTAGCGCGCGCGCTCAATTCCTAGTCGCCATTGCCCTGCCGACGTTCAAGTCATTGTCACTTTTGCAAAAATTCCGGCAAGTCCCAACGCTGTCATTCAAATCATTGCGCCGCTGGACACGTTTCTGCTGGAAGGCGCGAGGATGAAAGTCGATCAGGACGAGATCGGTAAGCTTCCCTTCTTCAAGTGTGCGCCGATCGGCTGCGCCGCGGAAGGACCGATCAGCGACGATGTGATCAGCAAGCTTCTGACCGGCAAGAATATCATCATCACGATCTACATTCGTCCCGGCGAAGGGCTTCGGCATGTTCTCTCGCTCGACGGCTTCGCGGATGGATATAAAGCTTTGAAGTGAATTGCGAGCATCATCATGTGCGGTCGTTTCACACAGCGCCTTTCATGGGAAGAGTTGCACAGGCTTGCCGACCTGATCGGGCAGCCCCGCAACCTCGCGCCGCGCTACAATATCGCGCCGACGACCCAGATCGAGGTCCTTCGGCCTGCGGAGACGGGCGGCAACGAGCTCGTCCAGATGCGCTGGGGGCTCGTGCCCGGATGGTGGAAGAAGCCGCTCAAGGATCTTCCTGCAACGTTTAATGCCCGTGCGGAGACGGTCGCCGAGAAGCCTATGTTCCGAACAGCCTTCAAGACGAGACGCTGCATCATTCCCGCCTCGGGCTTTTACGAGTGGACGGGCAAAGCGGGGGCGAAAACGCCGCACTATTTTTCGGCGCGGTCCGGTGAACCGCTCGCCTTCGCCGCATTGTGGGAGCAAGCCATGCATCCTGGCACAGGCGAGCCTCTCACATCGGCAACAATTATTGTCGGCGCGGCGAACAACTGGATGAACCGTTTCCATGATCGGCAGCCCGTCATTCTCGACTGGCGCGACGCCAACGCATGGATGCGCCGCGATGATCCAGGCGCGCTCCTACGCGCGCCCCCGGAAGATTCCTTGAATGAATGGATTGTGTCGACTCGTGTCAACAAGGCAGGCGCCGGGGACGACGATGCATCGCTTGTTGATCCCGTTGAGACTGTGCTCCTGTGACGCGGGCAATTTTTATAGCTCTTGGACTTTTATTGAGTGCGAGCTTTGCGCTCGCGAAGTCGCCGCTCAAGCCCGAACTCGCGCCTGGAACGCCAATTGAGTCGCAGCTACAGGAACATGGCCACTATTCCAATTCGAGCGGCGAGGATGTTCACGCGCCAGCACATAGCATCACCGGCGGCGCGCCGGATGGCGCAAGCGCGCGTTGTCGCGATTCAACCTATAGCTTTTCCCATTCTCGCAGTGGAACTTGCTCGCGGCATGGCGGCGTCGGAGAGTGGTTGCGTTGAAAGCGCGACGCTCGCGTTTCAGAAGCGGACCTACTCGCTTCGATCAGCGGCAGGCCTTTGGCGTGAACGTCAGCCGTTCCGTTCACCCGATGTGCGGAACCGCTTGTCGCTTCCGCCTCAACCCAATCGAAGGCGCGCTGAATAGGCGCCATGCCATGGTCGTCCGAGTAGGTTCGCGAACTGCTTACCGCTTTCTTTGCCCCGGCCTGCGCCGCTCGACCTGAATCATCGGTCTATGCCTGGCAGGCGGGTCCCCGCGCCGCAACGGCGTTGCCGTCTTCCACTTCGTTTCAGCCCTGCGGGTGCGGCCCTGTGCTGCCCCCTGCCTCTTCGGTGACCGATCAGGTCGCGGCGGTCGCGGCCGATCAACCGAAGAGGAAAGCCCTCATGTCCCGCGAACCCAAGCTCGACATCCATCAGGAAATCACCAGCCGCATCATCGCCGCCATCGAAGACGGCGCAGGAGAGTTCCGCCTCCCCTGGAATCGTGGCGGCGCATCCGGCCGCCCGCGTAACATCGCTTCCGGCAAACATTATAATGGCGTCAATGTCCTCGCCCTCTGGGTTGCCGCCCTGCATCAGGGCTACGCCCAGCCCATCTGGGGCACTTATCGCCAGTGGCAGGAGAAGGGCTGTCAGGTCCGGAAGGGCGAAAAATCCTCGCTTGTCGTCTTCTACAAGACGTTCACCGTCGAGGCCAACCGAGAGGACGCTGCCGAGTCCGAGACGTCCGAGCGCTTGTTCGCGCGCGCGAGCTATGTCTTCAACGCCGACCAGGTGGAGGGCGACGCGGCGCCCGAGGAGACGCTTCCCGCCACGCCCCTCTTCTCGCCGATCGAAGAGGCCGAGCGCTTCCTCGCCGCGACCGGCGCCCGCGTCACCGAGTCCGGGACGAAGGCCTGCTATCGCCCCTTGACCGATGACATCTTGATGCCCGAACGCACCCGCTTCGCCGGCAGCGAGACCATGTCTGCAGGCGAAGCCTTTTACGCGACGCTGATGCACGAGCTGACGCATAATGCCGTAATCGGGATTATGCCGCATTGCGCTGAGACGCAGCGGCAACCTGTATGATGCCGACAATCGCGTTCGGCATAATCATGGCTGCTCCACCACCATGGAGCATCATGAT
>JALHNQ010000072.1 GCA_022843405.1 Methylocystis sp.
CCGCCCCGGCCGCCGAGGAGAAGACCGAGTTCAACGTGATCCTGGCCGCGGCCGGCGAGAAGAAGATCGAGGTCATCAAGGAGGTCCGCGCGATCACCGGCCTCGGCCTGAAGGAAGCAAAGGACCTGGTCGAAGGCGCGCCCAAGCCGGTCAAGGAAGGCGCGAGCAAGGAAGAGGCCGAGAAGATCAAAGCCGCCCTCGAAAAGGTCGGCGCCAAGGTCGAACTCACCTAAGTCTTTTCGCCGCATGTTGTGGCGGCGTTGCGATTGCCGCGGTCTCGGCCCACCGGGACTGCGGCCAATGAACAAGAAGGCGCTCACCGACGCGGGAACCACGCCGCGATGAAGAACGCCTGACGGGCAAGGGACCTCTCGCAGCGGGATGGTCGGCCCTCCTGAAGAAAGAGGCTCGAAAGGCGACATGGCTCAGACGTCGGCGAGAAAGTTCACCGGTCGCAAGCGCATCCGCAAATTCTTCGGACATATTCGCGAAGCCGCGGAAATGCCCAATCTGATCGAGGTCCAGAAGGCCTCCTACGATCAGTTCCTCCTTGTCAACGAGCCGAAAGGCGGCCGTCCTGACGAGGGGCTGCAGGCCGTCTTCAAGTCCGTCTTTCCGATCTCCGACTTTTCGCAGGTCTCCCTGCTCGAATTCGTGCGCTACGAGTTCGAACAGCCGAAATATGACGTCGACGAATGCCGCCAGCGCGGCATGACCTACGCCGCGCCGCTCAAAGTGACTCTGCGACTGATCGTATTCGACGTCGATCCCGACACGCAGGCGAAGTCCGTCAAGGACATCAAGGAGCAGGACGTCTATATGGGCGACATGCCCTTTATGACGTCGAACGGCACCTTCGTCGTCAACGGCACCGAACGAGTCATCGTCTCGCAGATGCATCGTTCGCCGGGCGTGTTTTTCGACCACGACAAGGGCAAGAGTCATTCCTCGGGCAAGCTGCTGTTCGCCGCCCGCATCATTCCCTATCGCGGATCCTGGCTCGACATCGAATTCGACGCCAAGGATATCGTCTACGCGCGCATCGACCGTCGCCGCAAAATTCCGGTGACGTCGCTTCTGTTCGCGCTCGGCCTCGACGGCGAAACGATTCTGTCGACCTTCTACAAGACGATCCTCTACACGCAGGACGGCGAGAACTGGCGCATGCCTTTCGACGCCGAGCGCATCAAGGGCGTGAAGGCCGTCGCCGACATGATCGACGCCGACTCCGGCCAGGTCATTCTCGAAGCCGGCAAGAAGCTTGCCGTGCGCGCCGCGCGTCAGCTCGCCGAAAATGGCGTGAAAGCGATCCGCGTCGCGCCCGAAGAGCTCTACGGACAATATCTCGCGCAGGACCTCTTCGATCCCGCCACCGGCGAGATTTTCGCCGAAGCCGGCGACGAGATCACCGCCAAGACGCTGCCGTCTCTGATCGAAAAAGGCTTCGACGAACTACCGGTGCTCGACATCGACCACATCAATGTCGGCCCTTACATCCGCAATACGCTCGCGGTCGACAAGAATTCGAGCCGCGAGGAAGCGCTGTTCGACATTTATCGCGTCATGCGTCCGGGCGAACCGCCGACGATGGACACGGCGGAAGCCATGTTCCATTCGCTGTTCTTTGATCCGGAGCGCTACGACCTCTCGGCAGTCGGCCGCGTCAAGATGAACATGCGCCTCGATCTCGACGCGCCGGACACGACGCGCACGCTGCGCCGCGAAGACATCGTCGCGGTCGTTAGGGCGCTCGTCGAGCTGCGTGACGGCCGCGGCGAGATCGACGACATCGATCATCTCGGCAATCGCCGCGTGCGTTCGGTCGGCGAACTGATGGAGAATCAGTATCGCCTCGGTCTGCTGCGGATGGAGCGCGCGATCAAGGAGCGCATGTCGTCGGTCGACATCGACACGGTCATGCCGCAAGACCTCATCAACGCCAAGCCGGCCGCCGCCGCCGTGCGCGAGTTCTTCGGCTCGTCGCAATTGTCGCAGTTCATGGACCAGACCAATCCGCTGTCGGAAATCACTCATAAGCGTCGCCTCTCGGCGCTTGGTCCGGGCGGACTTACCCGTGAACGGGCCGGCTTCGAGGTGCGCGACGTGCACCCGACCCATTACGGCCGCATCTGCCCGATCGAGACCCCGGAAGGTCCCAACATCGGCCTGATCAATTCGCTCGCGACCTTCGCCCGCGTCAACAAATACGGCTTCATCGAAGCGCCTTACCGCCGCGTGCGCGACGGCAAGGTGACGGGCGAAGTCGCCTATCTTTCGGCGATGGAAGAAGCGAAATATCACGTCGCCCAGGCGAACGCGCCGGTCGACAAGGACGGCAATCTGACGGAAGACCTCGTGCTCTGCCGTCACGCCGGCGACGTGATGCTCGTGCCGCGCGAAAAAGTCGACGCGATGGACGTGTCGCCCAAGCAGCTCGTCTCGGTGGCCGCGGCGCTGATTCCGTTCCTTGAGAACGACGACGCGAACCGGGCGCTGATGGGCTCGAACATGCAGCGCCAGGCGGTGCCGCTGGTCAAGGCCGACGCGCCGCTTGTCGGCACCGGCATGGAGGCGATCGTTGCGCGCGACTCGGGCGCCGCGATCTCGGCGCGCCGCACCGGCGTGGTCGACCAGATCGACGCAACTCGTATCGTCGTCCGCGCGACCGAAGAACTCGATCCGGGCAAGCCGGGCGTCGACATCTATCGGCTAATGAAGTTCCAGCGCTCGAACCAGTCGACCTGCATCAATCAGAAGCCGCTCGTTCGCGTCGGCGATCTCGTGCAGAGGGGCGACATCATCGCCGACGGCCCCTCGACGGACCTTGGCGATCTGGCGCTCGGACGCAATGTGCTCGTCGCCTTCATGCCGTGGAACGGCTACAACTTCGAGGATTCGATCCTCCTCAACGAGCGTATCGTCAAGGACGACGTGTTCACCTCGATTCACATCGACGAATTCGAGGTGATGGCCCGCGACACCAAGCTCGGTCCGGAAGAGATCACGCGAGACATTCCCAACGTCTCCGAAGAGACGCTGAAGAATTTGGACGAAGCAGGCATCGTCTATATCGGCGCCGAAGTGCAGGCGGGCGACATTCTCGTCGGCAAGATCACGCCCAAGGGCGAAAGCCCGATGACGCCGGAAGAGAAGCTTCTGCGCGCCATCTTCGGCGAAAAGGCCTCCGACGTGCGCGACACGTCGCTGCGCGTGCCGCCGGGCGTTCAGGGCACGATCGTCGAAGTGCGCGTCTTCAACCGCCACGGCGTGGAGAAGGACGAGCGCGCCCAGGCGATCGAGCGCGAGGAGATCGAGCGTCTCGCCAAGGACCGCGACGACGAACTCGCGATTCTCGACCGCAACGTGTACGCCCGCCTCTCTGAGACGCTGATCGGCAAGGCTGCCGTCGCCGGTCCGAAGTCCTTCAAGAAGGGCGAGAAGCTGACCCAGGCGATCCTCGACGAATATCCCCGCTCGCAGTGGTGGACGTTCGTCGTCGAGGATGACGCGCTGATGGCCTCGATCGAAGCCGTGCGCAGGCAATATGACGAGTCGAAGAAGGGACTAGAAAACCGCTTCCTCGACAAGGTTGAGAAATTGCAGCGCGGCGACGAACTGCCGCCCGGCGTGATGAAGATGGTCAAGGTCTTCGTCGCGGTGAAGCGCAAGATTCAGCCCGGCGACAAGATGGCCGGCCGTCACGGCAACAAGGGCGTCGTCTCGCGCATCGTGCCGCAGGAGGATATGCCCTTCCTCGAAGACGGCACGCCTGTCGACATCGTGCTCAACCCGCTCGGCGTGCCGAGTCGCATGAACGTCGGGCAGATTCTCGAGACGCATCTCGGCTGGGCCTGCGCCGGTCTCGGCAAACAGGTCTCCCAGGCGGTCGACGCCTATTATCGCAGCAAGGACGTCAAGCCGCTGCGCAAAATGTTGACCGAAATCTACGGCGACGACCGTGAACTCGCCGCGCTTGACGAGGCGAGCCTTGTCGAAGTCGGCAAGGACTTGAAGCGCGGCGTGCCGATCGCGACGCCGGTCTTCGACGGCGCGCGCGAGAAGGACATCGTCGACATGCTGGAGAAGGCGGGTCTCGCTTCGTCCGGCCAGGTCACGCTGTTCGACGGACGCACCGGCGAGACCTTCGACCGCAAAGTGACTGTCGGCTATATCTATATGCTGAAGCTACATCACCTCGTCGACGACAAGATCCACGCGCGCTCCATCGGACCCTACTCGCTCGTCACCCAGCAACCGCTGGGCGGCAAGGCGCAGTTCGGCGGTCAGCGTTTCGGCGAAATGGAGGTCTGGGCGCTCGAAGCCTATGGCGCCGCCTACACGCTGCAGGAAATGCTGACCGTGAAATCGGACGATGTCGCCGGCCGCACCAAGGTCTATGAGTCGATCGTGCGCGGCGACGACACCTTCGAGTCGGGCATTCCGGAGAGCTTCAACGTGCTCATCAAGGAAATGCGTTCGCTGGCGCTCAATGTCGAACTGACCAACGCGGCGCCGGAAGAGGAAGCGCCGCCGACGGCGGTCGAGGCGGCGGAGTAAGTTCGCGTTTCCCTCTCCCGCTTGCGGGAGAGGGTGGCTCCGCGCAGCGGAGTCGGGTGAGGGCCCTCATCCCTCATGCTTCGCATGACACCTTCTCCCGCAAGCGGGAGAAGGAGCGCGACAAAGATTTTCAACCGGTGGAAGACGCAAGGCGCGTTTCCATCCGGTCCAGGAGAAGACCATGAATCAGCAAGAGGTCATGAATCTCTTCAATCCGGTCGTGGCGACGCAAGCCTTCGACCAGATTCAGATTTCGATCGCGAGCCCGGAGAAAATTCTCTCCTGGTCCTTCGGCGAAATCAAAAAGCCTGAGACGATCAACTACCGCACGTTCAAGCCCGAGCGCGACGGATTGTTCTGCGCGCGCATCTTCGGTCCGATCAAGGACTATGAGTGCCTGTGCGGCAAATATAAGCGGATGAAATATAAGGGCGTCATCTGCGAGAAGTGCGGCGTCGAGGTCACCCTCGCGCGCGTGCGGCGTGACCGCATGGGCCACATCTCGCTCGCCGCGCCGGTAGCGCACATCTGGTTCCTGAAGTCGCTGCCCTCGCGCATCGGCCTGCTGCTCGATATGACGCTCAAGGATCTTGAGCGCATCCTCTACTTTGAGTCCTACATCGTCATCGATCCGGGCCTGACGCCGCTCAAGGAGCGTCAGTTGCTTTCGGAAGAGGAATATCTGCGCGCCCAGGACGAATATGGCCAGGACACGTTCACGGCCATGATCGGCGCGGAGGCCATCCGCAAGCTGCTTGAGTCGATGGACCTCGAAGCGATCGCGGCGTCGCTGCGCATCGAGATCGCCGAAGCGAAGACCGAACTCAAGCCCAAGAAGCTCGCCAAGCGCCTGAAAATCATTGAGGCCTTCATCCAATCCGGCAACAAGCCGGAGTGGATGATCCTCAAGGAAATTCCGGTCATCCCGCCGGATTTGCGGCCGCTTGTGCCGCTCGACGGCGGCCGCTTCGCGACATCCGATTTGAACGATCTCTACCGCCGCGTCATCAACCGCAACAATCGTCTGAAGCGGCTGATCGAATTGCGCGCGCCGGACATCATCATCCGCAACGAAAAGCGTATGTTGCAGGAGGCCGTCGACGCGCTCTTCGACAATGGCCGCCGCGGACGCGTGATCACCGGCGCCAACAAGCGTCCGCTGAAGTCGCTCGCCGACATGCTGAAGGGCAAGCAGGGCCGCTTCCGCCAGAACCTCTTGGGCAAGCGCGTCGACTATTCCGGCCGCTCGGTGATCGTCGTCGGTCCGGAGTTGAAGCTGCATCAGTGCGGCCTGCCCAAGAAGATGGCGCTTGAGCTGTTCAAGCCGTTCATCTATTCGCGCCTCGACGCGAAGGGCTATTCGGCGACGGTGAAACAGGCGAAGAAGCTGGTTGAAAAAGAAAAGCCCGAAGTCTGGGACATTCTCGACGAAGTCATTCGCGAGCATCCGGTGTTGCTCAATCGCGCGCCGACTCTGCATCGCCTGGGCATTCAAGCGTTCGAGCCGGTGCTGATCGAAGGCAAGGCGATCCAGCTCCATCCTCTGGTCTGCGCCGCCTTCAACGCCGACTTCGACGGCGACCAGATGGCGGTGCATGTGCCGCTGTCGCTTGAAGCGCAGCTCGAAGCGCGCGTGCTGATGATGTCGACGAACAACATTCTGCATCCGGCCAATGGTCAGCCGATCATCGTGCCGTCGCAGGATATCGTTCTCGGCCTCTATTATCTGACGCTTGAGCGCGACGGCGAGCCCGGACAGGGCATGGCTTTCGCCAGCCAGGGCGAGATCGAGCACGCGCTCGCCGCCAAGGCGATCACGCTGCACACCAAGATCAAGGGCCGCGCCTGGACCTATGACGAAAAAGGCAAGCGCGTGTTGAAAATTTTCGACACGACGCCCGGCCGCATGATGCTCGGCCAGCTCATGCCGAGGCACGACAAGATTCCCTTTGACGTCGTCAACAGACTGATGACCAAGAAGGAAATCTCGAACATGATCGACACTGTCTACCGCAACTGCGGTCAGAAGGAGACGGTCATCTTCTGCGACCGCATCATGTCGCTTGGCTTCCGCGAAGCCTTCAAGGCCGGCATCTCCTTCGGCAAGGACGACATGGTCGTGCCGGAGACCAAGGAGAAGATTGTCTCCGAGACGCGCGCCGCAGCCAAGGAATATGAGCAGCAGTATAATGACGGGTTGATCACCCAGGGCGAGAAATACAACAAGGTCGTCGACGCCTGGATGAAGTGCACGGACAAGCTCGCCGAAGAGATGATGATTCGCATCTCCTCGGTGAAGAAGGACGAGCACGGCCGCGACATGCCGATCAACTCGATCTATATGATGTCGCATTCGGGCGCGCGCGGCTCACCTCAGCAGATGAAGCAGCTCGCGGCGATGCGCGGCCTGATGGCCAAGCCCTCGGGCGAAATCATCGAGAGCCCGATCATCTCGAACTTCAAGGAAGGCCTCACCGTCCTTGAATATTTCAACTCGACGCACGGCGCCCGCAAGGGCCTCGCCGACACGGCGTTAAAGACCGCGAACTCTGGCTATCTCACGCGCCGCCTCGTCGACGTCGCGCAGGATTCGATCATCTCCTCGACGGACTGCGGCACCGAGAACGGCATCCGCATGCGCGCGATCATCGACGCGGGACAGGTCGTCGCGTCGCTGGCCTCACGCATTCTCGGCCGCACCGCGGCCGAGGATCTGATGTCTCAGGATGGCAAGACCGTCATCGTGCGCGCCGGCGAAATGATCCAGGAGCATCATGTCGACGCGATCAACGCCGCCGGCATCCAAGAGGTGAAGATCCGCTCGGTCCTGACCTGCGAAGCGACGAACGGCGTTTGCGCCAAATGCTATGGACGCGATCTCGCGCGCGGCACGCCCGTCAATATGGGCGAGGCCGTCGGCGTCATCGCAGCGCAGTCGATCGGCGAGCCGGGCACTCAGCTCACCATGCGCACTTTCCATATCGGCGGCGCGGCGCAGCTTGCCGACCAGTCCTTCATCGAGTCGAATTTCGAGGGCAAGGTGCATGTGCGCAATCGCCATCTCGCCCGCAATTCGGATGGCGATCTCATCGTCATGGCGCGCAACGTCGCCGTCGTGATCCTCGGCCCCAATGGCGAGGAGCGCGCGGTGAACCGCATTCAATACGGCGCCAAGATGAAGGTCGACGAAGGCGACAAGGTGAAGCGCGGCCAGCGCCTCGCGGAGTGGGACCCCTATACGCGGCCGATCATCAGCGAAATCGACGGCGTCATCGGCTTCGAGGATCTGGTCGAAGGCCAGTCGATGTCGGAGACCGCCGACGAATCGACCGGCATCTCCAAGCGCATGGTCATGGACTATCGCCTCAACCTGCGCTCGGCGAGCCTCAAGCCCTCGATCGTCATCAAGGGCGAGGATGGCAAGATCGGCAAGCTGCAACGCGGCGGCGACGCCCGCTATCTGCTTCCGGTCGACTCGATCATCGCGGTCGAGCCCGGCGGCACGGTGAAGGCGGGCGACATCGTCGCGCGTATTTCGGTCGAGAGCGCCAAGACGCGCGATATTACCGGCGGTCTGCCGCGCGTTGCGGAGCTGTTCGAAGCCCGCCGTCCAAAGGATCACGCGATCATCGCAGAAATCTCCGGCGTCGTGCAGTTCGGCAAGGACTATAAGAACAAGCAGCGGCTCTCAATCGTCCCGCAGGAGGAAGGGGCCGAGCCGGTCGAATATCTCATCCCGAAGGGCAAGCACATTCACCTTCAGGACGGCGACGTCGTCGAGAAGGGCGATTACATCGTCGACGGCAATCCGGCGCCGCACGACATTCTGGCGATCAAGGGCGTGGAAGAGCTTGCGGCTTACCTCGTCAATGAAATCCAGGAGGTCTACCGGCTGCAGGGCGTCAACATCAACGACAAGCACATCGAAGTGATCGTGCGTCAGATGTTGCAGAAGGTCGACATCGCCGATCCGGGCGACACCGGCTTCCTCGAAGGCGAGCAGGTCGACAAGCTGGAGCTCGAAGAAGCGAACGCCAAGGCGATCGAGAACGGCGGCAAGCCCGCGACGGGCACGCCGGTGCTGCTCGGCATCACCAAGGCCTCGCTGCAGACGCGCTCTTTCTTCTCGGCCGCCTCCTTCCAGGAGACGACGCGCGTGCTGACCGAAGCCGCCGTCAACGGCAAGATCGACCCGCTCGTCGGCCTGAAGGAAAACGTCATCGTCGGCCGATTGATCCCGGCCGGCACCGGCGCGGCGATGTCGAAATTCCGCTCGATCGCCGGCG
This sequence comes from Methylocystis sp., assembly GCA_022843405.1. Taxonomy (GTDB): domain Bacteria; phylum Pseudomonadota; class Alphaproteobacteria; order Rhizobiales; family Beijerinckiaceae; genus Methylocystis. The sequence goes on from JALHNQ010000072.1 coordinate 8,844, forward strand.
GACGCGACGAACTCATCATCGAGCAGCGCGCCGAAACGGCCGAACCCGCCCCGGCGCTGCCGCCAGCGGAGTGACGATCGCTATAATGGCGACACCTTTTCCCGCACGCGGGAGAAGGTGTCGCCACGAAGTGGCGACGGATGAGGGCCCTCACCCGACCCTGCTTCGCAGGGCCACCCTCTCCCGCTCGCGGGAGAGGGAATTAGGCGCGTTGTCGAACATGCCCCAATCCCTCCCCGCCCGTGCCGCGCGTGCGCTGATCCTTTTCTACCGCGTCAGCTTCTCGATGATCGCCGGGCGCTTCTGCCGCTATGCGCCGACCTGCTCGGAATATGCCGACGAAGCAATCGCCAAACATGGCCTGTGGGCCGGCGGCTGGATGGGCTTTGCGCGCGTCTGCCGCTGCCGGCCGGGCGGCGGCGCGGGCTTCGATCCCGTGCCCGAGGCGCTGCGCGCCGACGCGAGCCCGCTCACGCCCTGGCGTTATG
>JALHNQ010000073.1 GCA_022843405.1 Methylocystis sp.
TCCCGTAGGAGTCTGGGCCGTGTCTCAGTCCCAGTGTGGCTGATCATCCTCTCAGACCAGCTACCGATCGTCGCCTTGGTGAGCCATTACCTCACCAACTAGCTAATCGGACGCGGGCCGATCCTTCGGCGATAAATCTTTCTGCTCTCGCACGTATCCGGTATTAGACCAGGTTTCCCCGGCTTATTCCGAACCGAAGGGTACGTTCCCACGCGTTACTCACCCGTCTGCCACTCCCTATTGCTAGGGCGTTCGACTTGCATGTGTTAGGCCTGCCGCCAGCGTTCGTTCTGAGCCAGGATCAAACTCTCAAGTTTGAGATTTGATACTGACTGATCACATTTTTTCTCTTGACGAGTCCCAAGCACACTCGCCTTCTCGTCTCACGACGATGAAGACAATGGTGTACTTAGAAAACGTGACCGTCAGAGTGTCTCATCGACCGCTCTCCGAGGAGAAGCGGTCCGCAAGGACCTCCGCCGTCCACGTTTCTCTTTCTTCCGATTCGATTGTCAAACAGCGTATTCAATGAGGCGAAAAGCTCACGCTTTTCCGGCGATGCGTCTTCGTCCCGACCAATCAGCCGGGTGGCTGGTTCCTGCCGACAGACGAAGAAGCGACACCGTTCGCTGCACGTTGGCAGCGCCGCCGTCGATGTATTGGTATATATTCGGCTCCCTTTCGGGTGTCAACACGGTTCTAGAAAAACTTTACAATTTCGTCGCGACCACGAGGAGTCCCTGATTTTTCGGGCGTTAGCCGGTGGACAAGGTCCGTTTCCCTACGCCGCAATAGGGCCATAATGCCGAGGCTTCGTCCTATCCGTCGGTTTGACGAACCGAGCGCAATGTTTGAGCATCGGCGCAACCTTCAAAAGCGCGCCAGAGGAAACCGCCGGTCGACAACAAATAGGCGCTGACGGCTGGCGTGGGAGAAACCGGCCAGTGCGGGTCCTCCCCAAACGAACAATAGAAACGTAACGGCTAGGTTGAATGGCATTGCAGAGCACCAGCCGCCTCGTCCCAGCGACGCAAGGCGGTCCCGACTGGTTGGGCGACGAACCCGCGATCGAGGTAGACGGCCGTCGCCATACGCCGGACGACAGGCGGCGCGTCTCGACGCGCTGGCTCTCCGGCACCGTGCTGACCGGGCTTTCCGGCGCGCTGCTGATCAGCGCCGCGGCCTATACGGCGCTCGATCAACAAACCCGCTTCGCTGAAGCGCCGACCCGCGCTCAAACAGCGCGCGGTGCCGACTCCGAAGAGCAGACCGTCAATCCGAAGAAGGGCGACCGGCTGATGCGGGCGGTCGACGTCGTCGCGGCCAAGCAGACCTTCAAAGCCGCCACCACCTCGCGCGCCGGGGACAAGGAGGTCGTGCGCACCCGCGCCTTCACCCGCGTGGCCGCGACTCTCTCTCTCTCCCCCTCGACCTTCGCGAGCGAGGTGCCCACCTATAATCCGCTCAAGCTGATAACGGACGCCCGCGCCCCCGAGAACGCCGCCGAGGCCGATCTCGCGCCTGATCAGGCGGAAGTGTCGTTCGAAACCCGCGATCTGGCCGCCTTTTCGGTCACGACGCAGAGCGCGCAATTGACCAATGCGGAAGCGCAGGCGCAGGTCGTTGAGCAGGTCAAATCCAGCCTCGCCGCGGGGCCGCAATCGTCGGCGCTGCCCCTGCCCGGTCAGATGTTGCTGACGCGCACCAGCCGCGCGGCGATCGACCCACTGGCGCTCGCCTATGCGACGCCGGGCGGGTCCCTCACCGCTCCCTTCTCCGGAATTGAAGTGCGCATGGTGGCGGAAAACGTCACCGTCGCGCCGCGCGACACGCCGCAGCCGACGCAGATGGAGGAAAGGCTTGTCGTCGTTAAGCGCGGCCAGACGCTTTTCGACATTCTGGACGCCGGCGGCGTGGCTCAATCCCGCGCCACCGCGGTCGCCGCCGCCTTCAAGAACAAGCGCGGCGAGCCGGTGCGCGAAGGCCAGCGGGTCAAGCTGCTCTTCGCGGACTTCGACGGATCGGGCAGAAACATGCAGCTCGCCCGCGTGTCGGTCTACAACGACGAAACGATCGAATCGATCGTCGCGGCGACGGACAAGGGCGCATTCGTGCAGACTCCGACCGGACCGACGTCTTTCGCCCAGGACGGCGGGCCAAAGTCTCGAAATGAGATTGACGAGGACGAAGGCGCGATGCGCCTTTACGACTCCCTCTATGAAACTGCGCTTAAACAGCAGATTCCGCGACCGATCATCAATGAGCTCGTGCGGGTTTTCACAAATGACGTCGATCTCCAGCGCGGAGTCGCCGCCGGCGATACGTTCGATGTCTTCTATGACGAAGCGGACGAAGGCGTGACCGCCGGACGCGACGCGCTGCTCTACGCCTCGCTGACGACCCGCAGCGAGACCTATCGATATTACCGCTTCTTCACGCCCGACGACGGTCTGCTCGACTATTATGACGAAAACGGCCGTTCGAGCCGCAAATTCCTGGTGCGCAAACCGATCGCCAATGGCGAAACGCGCTCGGGCTTTGGCATGCGCCGCCATCCGATCCTCGGCTACTACAAGATGCATACGGGCGTGGACTGGGCGGCGCCGATCGGCACGCCCATCCTTGCGGCCGGCAACGGCACGATCATCAAGGCGCAATGGGATTCGGGCTATGGGCGGCGCGTCGAGATCCAGCACGCCAATGGCTACATCACGACCTACAATCACATGTCAGGCTTTGCGCGCAGCGTGAAGGAAGGCGGGCGGGTCAAGCAGGGCCAGGTCATTGGCTTCTTGGGCTCGACCGGCTTGTCCACCGGACCGCACCTCCATTACGAGGTGATGGTCAACGGCCATTTCGTCGATCCGATGCGCGTCAAGCTCGCGCGCACGCGTGAAATCGAGGGCCGGCTTCTCGTCGAGTTCAAGAAAGAGCGCGATCGCATCGATGGACTCATGGCCAGAGCGCCCAATAACGACGCCAAGGTCGCGACTCGTCAGACGAAATAGACTTTAGACGAAAGCAGTTTGTCCGATTATCGCTGAATGCGCGCGATATGGACCACGTCTTTTCAGGCGGCCTCGCGCCACTCGTAAGCCGGCACGAACTGGCTGGCCCGAACGCGGCGGACGATATTGTCGATCGTCGCCATCGCCTCCCGGTTGAGCGAGTCGCGCGGAAATTCGATGTGGAATTCGCGCTCGATCGCGAGCAGCAGCCGGATCGCCGTATAGGGGGTCATCCCCAGCTCATAGAGATTGGCGCGCGGCGTCAGATGGGACGCCGGAACGCGGATTTGCGCTTCCTGGTCGATCAGGCTTTGAATGGTATCGAACATGTCGCTCTCCCTGGCCGCTTTAGAACTCGATGATCCTAAGCTAGCGGGAGACCGAGAAAATGTTCGTGCGGCGACGCACAGCGCACAGTCGGGGGCATCACAGGCATTGTTAGGGGCATCAATTGATGCTATTTCTGTGCCTGTGGAGGAGAAGCGCAGATGCGCACGACGATCGCGCTCGACGATGAACTCGTCGCCAAGGCCCAGGATTTCACCGGACTTACGGAAAAATCCGCGCTTATCCGCGAAGCGCTCAAGGCGCTCATCGAACGCGAAAGCGCACGACGCCTGGCGCTTCTTGGCGGCACGGAGCCGCAACTCAAGGACATACCGAGACGGCGTTCGGCTCCGAAGTGATTCTCGTCGACAGTTCGATATGGATCGACCATTTCCGCCAGCCGGATTTTCGGCTCGCGGCGTTGCTGAATAACGCGGGGGTTTTGACCCATGCTTTCGTCATCGGCGAGCTCGCGCTCGGCAATTTCATCAACCGCAATATGGCGCTGTCGCTTTTACGCGGCCTTCCGAGGGCGCCGCTCGCCGACAATGACGAGGTCATGGAATTGATCGACCGGCGGTCGCTATTCGGCGCGGGCATCGGTTACGTCGACGCGCATCTTCTCGCGAGCGCCCTGCTCGCCGCCCCAGCATCGCTATGGACTCGGGACAAGCGATTACAAGCGGTCGCCGAGCGCCTCGACATTCCCATTCTATAGGCCTATTCGCCGGCGCACGTCGGCTGGCGTCCAGCCTTGCGCGCGCAACGCCCGCAGCGTCGTCGAAGCAAGGCTTTTCGAAAGCTTCTCGCCCGCATCGTCCAAAACGAGATCATGGTGCCGATAGTCCGGCGCCGGGAGCTCGAGCAGAATTTGCAGCAGGCGATGCAGGCTCGTGGCCGCGAACAAATCCTTGCCGCGCACGACGTCGGTCACGCCCTGCAGCGCATCGTCGACGACGACGGCGATGTGATAGCTTGCCGGCGTATCCTTGCGCGCGAGGACGACGTCGCCCCATGCCGCCGGATCGGCGGCCACATCGCCCGAGCCGAATTCGCGCCACGACGGCCCCTGCCCCGCCAGAGCGGCCGCCTTACGCGTATCGAGCCTCAGCGCGACGCCGCCCTGCATAAGGACTTCGCGCGCCGCGCGTCGCGGCTTGCCGCGGCAGGTTCCAGGGTAAAGCGGCGCGCCGTCGGGGTCGTGCGGCCAATTCGGCTTCGCCGCGGCGGCGCGGGCGATGTCCGAGCGCTTGCAATCGCAGGCGTAAAGCAGCCCCATGTCGTCGAGCCGTTCGAGCGCCCGCGCGTAATCGTCGAAATGTTCGGACTGGCGCCGCACGGGCGCCTCCCATTCGAGCCCAAGCCAGGCGAGGTCTTCATAGATCGCCGCTTCGAACTCTTTCCGCGCGCGGCCCCTATCGATATCCTCGATGCGCAGCAGGAAACGTCCGCCGCATTGGCGCGCGAGATCGAAATTGAGGAGCGCCGAATAGGCGTGGCCGAGATGGAGATAGCCATTGGGCGACGGCGCGAAGCGGAAGGTTCTCTTGAGATCGTGATCCATCGTTTCGCGAACTCGCCCAAGCCCCTCATCTCACTTCTCCCCGCAAGCGGGGAGAAGGGATATCCACGTTACGCTTACCCTCGCCGGCTCCGCGCGATAGGACCTATCGCGGGACGCTTGCCGCCCCTCTCCCCGCCTGCGGGGAGAGGTAAGGTGAGGGGCCAGGAGATTAGCGAAATTCAGCCGCGCCGCGCCTCCACGATTCCCCGCGCCGCCGTGAAGGCTTCTTCAATGTCGAGATCGCTCGTATCGAGCGTCACGGCGTCGGCGGCCGGCTTCAGCGGCGCGGCGCTCCGCCCGCTGTCGCGCGCGTCTCGCTTCTTCACGTCTTCAAGGATCGCGGCGTAATCCGCTTCCTCCCCACGCCCCGCAAGCTCCAGCGCGCGGCGCGTGGCGCGGGTCTCGGGCGAGGCGGTGACGAAAATCTTCACTGTCGCGTCGGGACAGATCACCGTGCCGATGTCGCGCCCGTCGAGCACCGCGCCCTCGGGTCGCGCGGCAAAACTGCGCTGTATGTCGATCAAGGCCGCGCGCACCGGCGGCATGGCGGCGACGACGGAGGCCGCCTCGCCCATGTCGCGCGCGCGCAACCGCATCTCGTCGAAATCGGTGAGTGACAGACCACGCGCCGCCGCTACCGCCGCCTCGATATCGTCGAGCGGCAGGCCCTCGTCGAGAAGGGCGCAGGCGACGGCGCGATAGAGCAGGCCGGTATCGAGATGCGGAAAGCCGTAATGCGCCGCCAGCCGTCGCGCCAGCGTGCCCTTCCCCGACGCCGCGGGGCCGTCGATCGCGATGACGAGGCTCACGAGAAGCGCGCTCCCAGCCGCTCCATCAGCGCGCGAAACGAGGGGAAGCTTGTCGCGATCATGGTCTCGTCATCGACTGTAACCTGCTTCTCCGCGGCAAGCCCCATGACGAGAAAGCTCATCGCGATGCGGTGATCGAGATGGGTCTCGACCATGCCGCCGCCGGCGACGCGACCGCCGCGCACGATGAGATCGTCGCCGATGATTTCACAATCGACGCCATTGGCTTGGAGCCCGGCGGCGACCGCCTCCAGACGGTCCGATTCCTTCACCCGCAATTCGGAGAGGCCGCGCATGCGCGTTTCTCCCTTGGCGAAAGCCGCGGCGACGGCGAGGATCGGATATTCGTCGATCATCGAGGGCGCGCGCTCGGCCGGCACGTCGACGCCGGAAAGATGCGAGAAGCGCGCGCGCATGTCGGCGACCTCTTCGCCGCCCTCCTCGCGCCTGTTCTCCAAGTCGATATCGGCGCCCATTTCCTGCAGCGTCGTCAGCAGACCGCTGCGCAGCGGATTGGTCATCACCCCTTCGATCACAATGTCCGAGCCCTCGACGATGAGCGCGGCGACGAGCGGAAAGGCGGCTGACGATGGATCGGCTGGAACCCGTACGTCGCGCGCGAGAAGCTCCGGGCGCCCTTCGAGCGTGATTTTGCGGCCATGCGCGCCGAAGGGCTCGCTCACGACCGTCGCGCCGAAATGCGCCAGCATTTTCTCGGTGTGATCGCGCGACGCTTCCGTCTCGATCACCGTCGTCCGGCCGGGCGAATTCAGCCCGCAGAGCAGCACCGCGGATTTGATCTGCGCCGAGGCGACGGGCGTTTTGTATTCGACCGGCAGAGGTTCGCTTGAGCCTTGCAGGACGAGCGGCAGGCGCCCGCCCTCGGCCTCTTCCAGAACCTGCGCGCCCTGAAGCGCGAGCGGATCGAGAATGCGCTTCATCGGCCTCTTGCGCAGCGAGGCGTCGCCGTCGAAACGGGCGACGATCGGATGGCCGGCGACGACGCCCATCATCAGCCGCGAGCCGGTCCCGGCATTGCCGAAATCGAGCGTCTCGATCGGCTGCAGGAGCGACCCGAGCCCAGCGCCCCAGACGCTCCAGTTTCCGTCCGCATGGCGCACGATCTTCGCGCCGAGCTGGCGGCACGCCTGCGCCGTGCGCAACACGTCCTCGCCTTCGAGCAGCCCTTCGATCCTGGTCTCGCCGATGGCGAGCAGGCCAAAGATCAGCGCGCGATGCGAGACGGATTTATCGCCGGGCGGGCGCAGGCGGCCAGACAGCGGCCCGGATTTAAAGGCGCTGAGCGGCGCGGCGGGCGCATGGGCGTGGGCGGCGGCGGACGACATGGGTTACTTTCGGTCGGGCGCGAGTCAATCGCCCTCCGCTTCGCACTTTTGGCGACGATGCTCAACAGCGGCGACCGCAGGCTCGGGTCGGCCTTTCTTGCGTTCGGCAGGAAATTGGAGCGGGCGATGGGAATCGAACCCACGACATTCAGCTTGGGAAGCTGACGTTCTACCCCTGAACTACGCCCGCGCTCCTCCTGTGTATCGCGGGAGGCGGTCGCTTTCAACGGGAGCGACTGAGTTCCTTCACCCCACCCCGCGCCTTCGGCGCGACCCTCCCCCTCAAGGGGAGGGTAGATCACGCCGGTCGCAGCACACACTCTCCCCTGCGAGGGGGAGGGTCGGCGCGCGGCGCCGGGGTGGGGTGAAAACAAGCTCACCTCCCGCTATTCGGATTCTTCACCTCTCCCTTTTCCTTCTCGATTTCCTTTAGCTTCGCGCGGATCGGCCCATAGGGCCCATATTTGTGCTGCTCTTCGGAAAAGCCGTCGGCATAGGGGCCGTAGGCCGCGTCGATCGGCTTTTTCAGAAGGTCGGGATAGTCCTTTTCAAGCCCCGCCCGAAGCGGCCTCGGCTTCGAAATCATCAAGGCCGCCACATCCCAGGCCTCATCGACCGCAAGCCGCGGATGCAGATAATCGACGCCATCCGGCATGTTGGAATGGATGAAATTCGCGGCCGTAATCAGCCGCGCCATGCCGGCGCCGTCGTTGAAACTGTCCGAGCCCCACAGCGGCGGAAAGGCGTAGCCGGCGCCAAGACCGGGCAGGCTGTTCTGCACGCCGACGCCGTCGATGTTGTGGCAGCCGATGCAGCGCGACTGATAGATGTCGCGCCCGCGCGCGGGATCCGCAGCGCGATCGAGTTCCGGCATGGTCCCGGCGCCGAGGCCTGAAAGCTTCTCGCCCTTTCGCACCCCCTGCGACAGGAACTGGATATAGGCGACGATGGCGCGCATCGGCTCGGAGGATACCGGCAAAGGCCTGCCGTTCATGCTGCGCGTCATGCAGGAGTTGATGCGCCCCTGCAGCGTGATCTCGGCGCCCGCGCGCGCGCTATAGGCGGGAAAGTCCTCGGCGAGCCCAAAGAGCGGCAGGCCGAATTTTTTCACGCCGGCGTCGAGATGGCAGTTGCCGCAGGCGAGATTGTTGCCGGCAAAGCGCTGCGCGGGGTCGGGCATATCAGGACCGATATGGGAATAGGTCGCGGTGATGAGATCGCGCCCGCGGCGGACGAGCCGGCCATGCGCGTCATATGGCAGAGCGCCGACCTGCGGAGCCGACCAGAATTTCGCGCTCGACGCGCCGATCTCTTCAGCAGCCACGATTGTCGTGAGTGAGAGCGCGAAGAGCGCGCCGAACGCCGCGTTGCGCATGAATCACTCCACCTTGAAATGTTTCGAGAGCTTGAGTCCCTGCCCCTGATAATTCGAAACGCCGCTTTGGCCGTAAAGCGCCTCCGGCGTTTCAGCCATGCGTTCATAGACGAGGCGGCCGATGAATTGCCCATCCTCCAGGATGAAAGGCACTTCGCGCGAGCGCACTTCGAGAACGGCGCGGGCGCCCGGGCGCCCGTCCGGTCCGACGCCGAATCCCGGATCGAAAAAGCCGGCGTAATGCACCCGAAACTCGCCGATCGCCGCGTCCATCGGCGCCATTTCGGCGGCGAGGTCGGGCGGAATCGCCAGTCGCTCATGCGAGGCGAGAATATAGAAATCGCCCGGATCGAGGATCAGCCTTCCATCGCGCGCCGGCAGCCGCTCCCAGTAATCGTCGATATGATAGGCGCCGATCCGATCAACGTCGATCACGTCGGTGTGCTTTTGCGCGCGATACCCGACAACGCCGCCAAAGGCTTCGGCGCCGAGCGCGACGCGCAACACCACCCCA
>JALHNQ010000074.1 GCA_022843405.1 Methylocystis sp.
CGCATTGGCGAAAGCGAGTTCGGCCGCCGAGCCGCGCGGACCCATGATCAGGTCGATATGCGCAACCTCATTGCCGTCGCCAACCAGCGACTCGCCGACCAGCATCTTGTTGATCACTGCCATATGTTTTTCTCCCAAAAATCCTAGCGCCTGAAGCGCCTCACACGCGCCGCACGCGCGCTGCATGCGGCGATGAGAAAGCCCCGCAAGCTGTCGCTCGCGGCGCGGACTCAACCATTTTTACGTCTGCTTGCCAAGACAGGGCCCGGCGAGCCCGCGAGCGTCACACGAGTTCCCGCGCCAACGCGAAAGCGTGACGGAAGTCGAGACAAAGCGGCTCGTCTGACGACGCCATCTTCTTGAAGAGGCCAGATTCCGCGCCGTATTTGACGTTGCCGATCGCCAAGGCGCCGATGCCGAGCGCGCCATGGGGCGAGATAACGACGCCATTGTCGTGCAGGCCGCATCCTTCGACGCCGAGCGGCGGCACGGCGTTGACATCGGCGGCGATCAACAGATCCTTGGCGGCGGCGAGATCTTCCTTCGAAAGCACCTGGATTCCGGCGCGCGCCGCACAGAGGGCGATTTCATGCTGGCAAAGCAGCGCGCGCACCTGTTCGGGGTTCGAGCCGTCGGCGGGCGTCACCTTGATGTCGAAACGCGCACACATTTCATTGGCGAGTTTCGCGACGCGCTCAAGTCCGCTATAGCCGACAACGGTGACCTTAGCGCCTTCAAGCGCCGCGATGACCGCGGCGGAATAGCCCACGACGCCGGTTGCGCCATAGATGACGATTTTCACGCCCTTGAGTTCGCGCTGTTTCTTCTCCCGCAGAATCTTTTCGACGCAGGCGACCATCGCGCCGGCGGTGGTGAAGGAGCCGTAAGGGTCGGCGAACAGCGACACTTCGAAGGGCTTGAGCAGCGCCTTCTTTGCCGCGTCCATCATGTCGAGCGCGAGCACCGCGTCGCGGCCGGCGAAGAAGATGCCGGTGCGCAGCGCCGCCGACGGCGCGCGCGAAAACATCGCGTCCTGCACAAGGGCGGTGACTTCGTCGAGCGTGACATTGGTATAGGGAATCGCTGCGTCATAGCCGGCGTCGAGGGCCATATTTACGTCGAAGGGGCTCATATGCTTCAACGTGCTGAGCATGTGCAATATCGCTTTGGCCATTGAATTTTCCCAACCTTTCCCTCAATTTTCGCGTCTTGCGCGGCCATCAGGCGACGCGCCTGGCGGGAGACGGTCTCCAGCCCCTCGGTGTCTCAATGATTCCCGGCGAAAGGAACGGCGCGCGGCTGCGCGACCTGGCCCGGCCGGAGCGACGGGAGGCTTAGAACCCAGAACGCAGCCGATGTCCAGAGGCGCGTGCGCCGCAGCGTGCGACCGCGGGGCGGCGGCTGTTGGTTGACGCCGGCCGCGCTTTGCCTCTATAAGCCCCGCAAACGAGGCTCGGCGCATCGACGTCGCGCCTCGCTGTCTTTTTCACCCTCTGCTGGCGATCGCGGGCGACTGACGCCGCGGTCCGCGCATGGAAGAATAGAGCGAAAGGAACCGTCATGTCCCGCCGTTGCGAGCTCACCGGAAAGGGCGTGCAGAGCGGCCATCTCGTCAGCCATTCCAATCGGAAGACGAAGACCCGCTTTCTGCCCAATCTCGTCAATGTGACTCTCGCCTCCGAGGCGCTGGCGCGTTCGGTGCGGCTGCGTATTTCTGCGGCTGCGCTACGCTCGGTCGAGCATCGCGGCGGACTTGACGCCTTCCTGCTCAAGGCCAAGCGCGAGGAGCTGTCGCAGAACGCGCGCGACTTGAAGCGCGAAATAGAGAAGAAGCAGGCGCCTGCGAGCGCTTAAGGCGCGCTAAACCTCGACGAGATCGAGGCGCTTTTCTATACGATCCAATCGGGATTCTATCCGGTCGATGCGGCTGGAGAGCGACGCGCCTTGTTGCTCAAGAATGCCAAGCCGCGTCTTGATCTCGCGATTATCCTCGCGCAAAGCGTCCATCTGCTCGCCCAGGCGACGCAAATGGATCAGCACAATGTTTTCGGGCTCGGTCGGCATTCCATTGCGCTTCCAGAACTGCGTTTTCCTTACGCGCCGGCAAGCTTACCACGAACAAAGTCGGCGACAACGCCGATGATTCCAACGCGCTTGAAAGGCTCACGTTTGTGGACCGATCGAGTGTCGAACGGCAGCTTGACGCCTTCCTGCTCGAGGCGGCAAACCCCGCGCATCATGGCGAAGGGGCTTTTGCCTTTTTTGGGCGCCCCGAGTTCGTCGCTGAATGAGGCGGGCATTCCTTCTCCCATGGGGAGAAGGTGGCGCGCGAAGCGCGACGGATGAGGGGAAAGCGCCTGACGCGAGGGAGCAACCCCTCACCCGACCCGGCTCCGCCGGGCCACCCTCTCCCAAAGGGAGAGGGAAGGCACTGTAGCTATGCGCCGCCAAGTTTGCCGCGAACATAATCGGCGACAATGCCGATGACGCCGACGCGTTTGATGGCGGCCCAAAGCTGTGGGCCTATGGAGTTCAGCGCAGCGGCCCAATAGCGGCGCTTGGCGCGGCGCAGAGAAATGCCTGCGGCGAGGTCGTTGCGAAAGTCTTCTTCAAGGCATTGGAGCAAGCTCGCGCGATAACGCGCTTTCGCGAGTAAGCCGACAAAAAACTCAGCAAGGCGCGGGGGATCCTCCGCGTCGCCTCGGTTTGCAAAAGCCGACGCTAAGTCTTGACCGATAATCCCAATCTTGGTTTTAAGGGCGCGTAGCACCGGCTCTTGAGCAATCAATATGGCTAACTCGTAAACGCCGATAGCGTGATGCGACCAACCAGGAGTTCCGGCGATAAGGTTGCTGATATAGAGAGTCACTACTAGCCGGCTGCACCAGAGGACCGCTATAGGTTGATCGACAATAATGGGCGAAAGGAACCCTATCATGAGGGCTTCGACTGCCTTTCGGGCGACGCGCGCGAATATAGTCATGCCAGCGCCCCCTTGACCTCAATCCCGCCCCGCATCGCATCCACTGCTCGCAGCGACGCCTGTAACGCCATCTGCCCTCGCGACGTAATCGTATAATATTGCTTTTTGCGGCCACCGCGCGCCGCCGTCACCTCACCCTCGCGTGATGCAATCATGCCGCGATCTTCAAGGCGCTCTAGCACAGCGTAGATAGAGCCAAATGACTCATCGCGTTCGGTACGCTTCTTGATTTCGTCCCGGATCGACACGCCATAAGCATTGGGATGCTGGATTACGATCGCCAGCAACACCTGCTGATCCTTGAGCGTCAGGTCAGGAATTTTGGTCATTAGAACCCCGCCGACTCGATTTATTCGTAAAGTTAGAAGAAATCGAACGCGTGGTCAAGCCTCTCCTCGCCCTCATGCTGAGGAAGCTCCGAAGGAGCCGTCTCGAAGCACGAGGGTGAGGAGAGGCGCAATATATTTTCGAGTTTCCTCGTCCTTCGAGACGCGCGTTGCGCGCTCCTCAGGATGAGGAAACTCGTGGCCTCCCTACTCCCGCATATCCGGCGGCGTCGCCTCGTCCGCAAGCCGCTTCAGCGCCTCATCCAGCGGCAGTTGCGTCTGCGCCTGCGAGCCGAGCCGGCGCATCGAGATCGTGCGCTCGGCCGCCTCTTTCTTGCCGGCGACAAGCAGCACGGGAACCTTCGCGAGCGAATGTTCGCGCACCTTGTAGGTGATCTTCTCATTGCGCGCGTCGACCTCGACCGCAAGCCCGAGCTTGCGCGCCGCGGCGGCGACCTCATAGGCGTAGTCGTCGGCGTCCTGCGTGATCGTGCAGATGACGATCTGCAGCGGCGACAGCCACAGCGGCAGATGTCCGGCGTAATGTTCGATCAGAATGCCGGTGAAGCGTTCGAGCGAGCCGAAAATCGCGCGGTGGATCATCACCGGCGTCTTCTTGTCGCTGTCCGGCCCGATATAATAGGCGCCAAAACGCGACGGCAGGTTGAAGTCGACCTGCGTCGTGCCGCACTGCCACTCGCGGCCGATCGCGTCGCGCAGCGTGTATTCGAATTTGGGCCCGTAGAACGCGCCCTCGCCCGGATTGATGCCCGTCTTGATGCGTCCGCCTGAGCGCGCTTCGATTTCGCTCAAGACTCGCGTCATGATCGCTTCTGCCTGGTCCCAGGCCTCGTCGGAGCCGACGCGCTTTTCCGGACGCGTCGAGAGCTTCACGACCACTTCGTCGAAGCCGAAATCGGCATAGGTCGAGAGGATGAGATCGTTGATCGTGAGGCACTCTTGCGCCATCTGCTCTTCGGTGCAGAAGACATGCGCGTCGTCCTGCGTGAAGGCGCGCACGCGCAACAGGCCATGCAGCGCGCCGGAGGGCTCGTAGCGATGCACGACGCCGAACTCCGCCATGCGCAACGGCAGATCGCGGTATGATTTCAGCCCATGTTTGAAAATCTGGATATGGCCAGGACAATTCATCGGCTTGATCGCGTAGAGCCGGTCTTCGTCCGTCTGTTCGCGCGCGGGCTGCGAGACGAACATGTTCTCGCGGAACCACTCCCAATGGCCCGACGTCTCCCATAGCGACTTATCGAGAAGCAACGGCGCGTTGACTTCGCTGTAGTCCCCCTTCAGGCGCCGGCGCATGTAGGAGATGACGTTTTGGAACAGCGCCCAGCCTTTCGGGTGCCAGAAGATCGCGCCGGGACCCTCCTCCTGAAAATGAAAGAGGTCCATCTCGCGCCCGAGCCGCCGGTGGTCGCGCCGTTCGGCTTCCTCCAATCGGTGGAGATAAGCGTCGAGTTCCTCCTGCGTGGCCCAGGCCGTGCCGTAGATGCGCGACAGCATGGGATTATTGTGATCGCCGCGCCAATAGGCGCCGGCGACCTTCATCAGCTTGAAAGCCGTGCCGACCTTGCCGACGGACGGCATATGCGGGCCGCGACAGAGATCGAGCCACTGGCCCTGCTTATAGATCGAAAGCGGCTCGTCGGATTTGATCGCATCGATCAGCTCGCCCTTGAAAATCTCGCCCTTCGTCAGAAACCACTGCTTGGCGTCGGCGCGGTCCCAGACTTCGCGGGTGATCTTGGCGTCGCGCGCGACGATCTCGCGCATCTTCTTTTCGATGACGGGCAGGTCTTCGAGCGTAAACGGCTCGGAACGGAAGAAGTCGTAGTAGAAGCCGTTCTCGATGACCGGGCCGATCGTCACCTGCGTGCCGGGATAGAGCTCCTGCACGGCTTCCGCCAGCACATGCGCGGCGTCATGGCGTATAAGCTCAAGCGCGCGCGGATCGTCGCGCGTGACGAACTCGATTCTCGCATCGCGCTCGATTGGAAGCGCGAGATCGACGAGTGCGCCGTTTAGCGTCATGGCGACGCTGCGCTTGGCGAGAGAGGGAGAGATGCTCTTGGCGATGTCGACGCCCGAGACGCCGAGCTCGAACTGACGGGACGCCCCGTCGGGGAATGTAACCGCTATCATATTGCGCTCCTGCCGCGCTCAGTCGCCGATACGAGTCGGCGTAAGTCGCTAGGGATGGACGGCGCGTTTATAGCGCCGCCTGCGCATGAGCGCAATCGTGGAGGCGCGTTGTGCGACGGAGAAGTGGAGACGTGGCGCGCCCGAAAGGATTCGAACCTCTGACCCCCAGATTCGTAGTCTGGTGCTCTATCCAGCTGAGCTACGGGCGCCTGTTGCGCCATAGCCCACGTGGTTAAAACGGGCTATGGCGACGTGCCGGCTCGTTTACCGGCAAGCGGCGCGGATGGCAATAGCGCATTTACTTTCGGCGCGGCGCGGCCTTGTGTCGCCCGCGCCGATATTTAGATAAAGGACGCTAAGTGGGATTTCTAATGCAAACGTTCCAGTCGAATGGCGTCGAGATAGCCTATGTGGATTTCGAGCCCCTGACCGAAGATCGAGGAGAGCCGATCGTTCTTGTGCATGGCTTCGCCTCGACCCATGCGGTGAACTGGCTGTTCACGCAGTGGGTCAAGACGCTGACCGAAGACGGCCGCCGCGTCATCGCGCTCGACATTCGCGGCCATGGCCAGTCCGCCAAGCTTTACGACCCGGCGCTCTACAGTCTCGACCTGATGGCCGCGGATGTCGCGCATCTGCTCGATCATCTGTCGATCCCGCGCGCCGACGTCATGGGCTATTCGCTCGGCGGACGCATCAGCGTGGCGCTGGCGCTGACCGCGCCCGAGCGCGTGCGCTCCATGATCCTTGGCGGCGTCGGCGAAAATCTCACTGAGGACTCAGGGCTCCCCCGCGGTCTGGCTGAGGCCATGGAGGCGGAGCGCATCGAGGACATCGACGATTCGACGCTCAAAATCTTTCGCGGCTTCGCCGAATCCACCCGCAGCGATCTCGCCGCGCTCGCCGCCTGCGCGCGGGGCCCGCGCAAGGCGATCGCGCCGGAAATGCTGGCGCATATCGCCGCGCCGACGTTGATCTGCGTCGGCACCCGCGACGACGTCGCCGGCGATCCGCATCCGCTGGCCGAGTTCTTCCCCAATGTGCGAATCGTCGATATTCCGGGGCGCGATCACAACCGGGCGGTCGGCGACCGCATCTATAAGCAGGCGGCGCTGGAGTTTCTCGATACGCGCCCGTAATGGCCCAAGCGGCGCCCAAAGCGGCGCCGGCGTGCCTTTGGCGAAGCGATCCGCTATATAATTCTGGGAGCAAGGAGGGGCGGATGGGCGCCGAAACGCGCGAACAGGGCGCGAGAATCATCGACTTCGCCCAGAGCGATCCGCTCTTTGCGCGGCTGCGCGTTGAAGCGGAAGAGGTCTTGCGGCGCGAGCCGGAGCTTGGCGGATTTCTGCATCCGGCGATCCTCGCGCAGAGCGGCGTCGCCGGCGTCGTCGCGCATCGCGTGGCCCAGCGCCTCGATCGGCCGGAAGCGCCCTATATCGCCATCCGCCAGGCTTTCGAGGAATGTTTCGCCCGCGAGCCGGCGATCGTCGAGGCGTTTCGCGCCGACATTCTCGCCGTGCTGGAGCGCGACCCCGCCTGCACGCGGCTGATCGAGCCGGCGCTCTATTTCAAGGGTTTCCACGCGCTCCAGACCTATCGGCTGGCGCATTGGCTGTGGAAGAACGGCCGCAGCGACTTCGCCCTCATTCTGCAAAGCCTGTCATCGCAGACCTTCCAGGTCGACATTCACCCCGCCGCGGTGATCGGCAAGAGCGTGTTCATCGATCACGCCACCGGCGTCGTCATCGGCGCGACCAGCGTCGTCGAGGACGAAGTGTCGATGCTGCATGGCGTCACGTTAGGAGGCACCGGCAAGGCCCGCGGCGATCGCCACCCGAAGGTCCGGCGCGGCGTATTGATCGGCGCCGGCGCGAAGATTCTGGGCAATATCGAGATCGGCCGCTGCGCCATGATCGCCGCCGGCTCGGTCGTGCTCGACCCGGTGCCCGCAAATAAAACCGTCGCCGGCGTGCCGGCCCGCATCGTCGGCGACGCCCGCTGCGCCGAGCCGGCGCTTGCCATGGATCAGATGCTGGCTTATCTCGACGCCGGCATGTGAAGGCGGGGTTGACCTTGATCAAGATTCTTTTTCCCGCCGCGGCGCTGATTGTCGCGGCACTGAGCCCCTGCGCGGCGCTGGCCGCCGGCTGGCATTATTACGATCCCGAATGTCCGATCGATCTTGGCGGCAAGTCGATGAAATTCGTCGCCATGCAGCCCAAGAAAAACATCGAGCGGGAATGCGTCGCCCTGCCCGACGTGGGGCCGAGCGTCATCGTGCTCGACGCCGAAGACAATGAGCTGCGCGACATGAATTGGGATGTGCGCATCCTGCGCGGCAAGGGGCCGAACGGCGACGCCGACCCCGAAGCCGATGTCGTCGGCCGCCTGCCGGTGCAGAAATTTCGCAACGGCATGGTGAATTTCGACCAGAATTTTAGGGAGCCCGGCGCTTACGTGCTCTATGCCAAGCTCACCAGCGACGACGGCGCGAAGCGTTTTGAGGGCCGCCACCCCTTCTCGGTCGGCCTCGTCACCGAGGAGGAAATCTATCTCTATATCGCCTTTGGGGTTTTCGTCGTCATCGCCGGCGGCGTCGCCTTCACGCTGTGGCGCCAGGGCAAGCTCGGATTCAAAATCCCGGATTTTTCGAAGACGGATTGAGCCCCCTCCCCAACCCTCCCCCGCGCTTCGCGCAGGAGAGGGGGCAGGTCGCGCGCGTCATCAAGATTCTTGAATCTTCGACGAAAGCCGCGACGGCGCCGCTCCCCTTCTCCCGCGAAGCGGGGGAAGGTGGCGCGAAGCGCCGGATGGGGGCGTGGCAAACGAGCGATGGAACAGACGGGCCGCTCGGCAGCGGTCACAAATCGAAGGAAACGCCCAACGATTGACGGCAGACCCTAGTCTGAGCTGAAAAAGCTTTTCCCGCTGATTCCTGCTTTATCAAAGAAGGCCTGATTGCGGGCTTTCGCGTCCAACAAGAGTACATCCCAACCGATAAGCTCCACAGACCCACGAAAACCGCTGTCGGGCCGGTAGACGCGCCCACGTCCATCTGCCGTCCGCTGCCATGAAAATGTCCATTCATCGAGTTTCCCCACAATGTCGGCCACGATGAAACAGTGAAAAATTGTATTTCCGTCCAATTGAATCGGCCGTCCCCTCACGTCCGAGATGCTGCCGGACTGGAGCTTGCGAATATATCGCTCAACTTGGTGTTGGGGGTTAGAGCTGGCTCCGGTTGTTTGGACAGCTCCCCGCGGACTTTAAGTGGATTCCTGCCGGGGTTTGCTGAACGCGGGGCGTTTCGATTTTGTCGCGGCGTCGGGAGGGCGTAGCCCGAC
>JALHNQ010000075.1 GCA_022843405.1 Methylocystis sp.
TTCGATCCCGTGCCCGAGGCGCTGCGCGCCGACGCGAGCCCGCTCACGCCCTGGCGCTATGGCGTCTGGCGCCAGCGCCCGGTCTGCGAAGCGGTCGCGCCTGAGGACAACGCGTAACTTTCGCCTCGACGCGCGTCATCTCGCGGCGCTTGGCGCGCCGGCTTTTACGCGCCGCCCGCCGTCCGAGCGCATCGATCGAGGATGTCGATCACTTCCTCGTCGCTGATCTGACGAAAATCGCGATAGAAAAAGCCGATCGCGCCGAAAGCGCGAGGCGTCTCGAGGCAAATGATTTCATCGACCTCGGGCGCCAGCGACTCGAGCGTATCGGGCGGCGCGACCGGCACGGCGAGCACGAGCTTCTTTGGCCCGCGCGCGCGAACCGCGCGCAAGGCTGCGCGCGTCGTCGCGCCGGTGGCGACGCCATCATCGACGACAATGGCGACATGTCCATTCGCCTCGGGCCGCGCGCGGTTACCGAGATACAGCTGGCGGCGACGCTCGATCTCCTCAAGCTCGCGCGCGCATACCTCCTGAAATTCCTGTTCGCTGACATCGGTCATGGCGATCACATCGTCATTGCGCACGACGACCGGATCGCCGCCATCCGCCACAGCCCCCATCGCCAGCTCCGGCTGAAAAGGCACGCCGATCTTCCTGACGAGCACGAGATCGAGCGGCGCATCGAGCGACGTCGCGATCGGCTCGGCGACGGGCGCGCCGCCGCGCGGCAGCGCGAAGACGACGACATCCTCACCCTTGAATTTTTGCAGCTCGGCGGCAAGACGACGTCCGGCGTCGGTGCGATCATAAAAGGACATGTCGTCGCCTCACCTTTCTCTCTATGCGCCGTCAGCAAGCGCCGTTTGCGCAAGATCGAGATAGCGCGTCGCCAGCGGCTCCCATTTTGCCGGTTCGCGCGGCTTTTCATCGAGAAGATGCGCCACGCATAATCGCGCGCGCAGCGCCGCGCGCCAGGCGGCGTAAAGCTGGACCAAGCGCCGCGGCGGTTCGCATGACAGGCGCTGCGCGACCTTGTCGACGAGTTCGGCGCCAAGCGGCTTCGCGCCGATGAGCGCGCATTCGACGCCAAGATAGGCCAGCTCGTCGAAAGGATCGACCTGGCGAAGTTCGGCGTTGAATTCCAGACAGTCGAATATGGCGATTGGGTCAGAAAAGCAGATGTGCTCGGGACGCAGATCGCCATGGCCGTCGACGATGCGGCCCTCAACCACGCGCTCCTGCAACTGCGACCGGCTCGCGGCAAGTCGTGCGTCGAGAAGATCGAGCAGAACGGGCGTGCGTCCATGATCGAGCGTGAAATCGCGTCGCGTCAGAATGTCCCGGTTCTTCTCCTGCTCGCGAAAGAAGCGCAGCGCATAGTCCTCGGGACTGATCGAGGAGCGTTCCGCATGGCGATAGAAATCCGCCAATGTGTCGCAGAGCGCGTCAATATGCGCCGCAGTCAGTCGGTCTTCGGCGATCAGCTGGTCGAGCATCGCTTCGCGCGGAAGGCGACGCATTGCGACGAGCCAGTCGACGATTTCGCCGTCGCCGCCAAGCTCCAGGCCTTTTGAGGCGCTACAGGTCAGCGGAACGACGCCCAAATACACATCCGCGGCAAGCCGGCGATTGAGACGCACCTCCTCGCGGCAATTCTCTTCACGAGCTTTGATCGTCGAGAAGTCGAGAAAGGGATAGCGGACTGGCTTCTTGAGCTTATAGACCTTGTCGCCAGCGAGAAACACATAAGACATATGCGTTTCCAGCACGACGACCGACGCCGGAGCATCTGCATAAGCGCCGGGCGCGCCAAGAAATTGCACCTTGTCGACGATCGACGGCGGCTCCCTATCGCAAGCAGCGCTCGTTCCGCTATGGGAGATCGATTCCATTATCGCGTCGATTCTCAGCCCTTGACGCAGATGAGCGGCTTGAGAAATGCGACTTTTCTCGCCAATCCCGCAGCCTCGGCGGAATCGACCACCGCGCGAACGTCCTTATAGGCGCCGGGCGCCTCTTCAGCGACCCCGCGCAGCGAAGGGCTCTTAATAATGATCCCTTGAGCGCGAAGATCGTCAACAACTTTGCGTCCACCCCAGGCGCGCGTCGCCGCGTGCCGGCTCATGCGTCGCCCCGCTCCGTGACAGGCCGAGGCAAACGACTGGCGCTCGCTTGTCTCCATGCCGGCCAGAACATAAGAGCCTGCGCCCATGCTTCCGCCGATGAGCACCGGCTGCCCGTAAGGGCGCAGCGCCTCGGGCAAACTCTCGTGACCCGGCCCGAATGCGCGTGTCGCGCCCTTGCGATGAACGAAGAGCTGGCGCGTTTCGCCATCGACTGCATGGCGCTCGACCTTGCAGGTGTTGTGAGAAACGTCAAACATGAGCGGCAATCCCTCATTCTCGAAAAACCTGGCGAAGACCTGCCGCGCCAGATGGCCAATAATTTCACGATTGGCCAGCGCGCAATTGATCGCCGCTCGCATCGCGCCGAGATATTTCTGTCCGAGAACAGACTTTATCGGGGCGCAGGCCAATTCACGATCAGGCAATTCGATTCCGTAGTCTTGCGCCGAAATCACCATATCACGCAAATATTCCGTGCCGATCTGATGGCCCAGCCCGCGCGAACCGCAATGAATCGTCACGACGCATTCGCCCTTGACAAGGCCGTATGCGGCGGCGGTCTTCTCGTCGAAAATTTCGGCGACTTCCTGGACCTCAAGATAATGATTGCCTGAGCCGAGCGTGCCCATTTCGCGACGCTGGCGCTTGCGCGCATGTTCCGATACGGCGGCGGGATCGGCGGCGGCCGCACATCCTCGCTCCTCGATCCGGTCAAGATCCTCGGCGCGCCCGAGACCGCGCTCGATCGCCCATTGCGCGCCGCCGAGCAGCATGGCGTTCAAGCCCTGCTCATCGAGGGCGATCTCGCCCTCTGAACCGACGCCGGCCGGAACGTGCTCGAAAAGCGCGTCGGCGAGTTCCTGCTGAACCGAAACGACTTGCTCGCGCGTCAAATGCGTCAGATGCGTCCGAACGCCGCAGGAAACGTCGAAGCCGACGCCGCCGGCGGACACCACGCCACCTTCGTCCGCATCGAAGGCCGCGACGCCGCCAATCGGAAAACCATAGCCCCAATGCGCGTCGGGCATGGCGTAGGCGGCGCGAACGATGCCCGGAAGTTTCGCGACATTCGTCACCTGTTCGAACACCTTGTCGTCCATCTCCTTCATCAGCTCTTCGCTCGCGTAAACGATCGCCGGCGCGCGCATCCCGCCGAACGGCGCGACCCGCCACGCCGTGTCCGAAATCTTCTCGAAACGAGAAAGGTCCATGGCAGTCCTCCGGCGTCTAAACGTCGATCACGCATTGCGCCCGCCACAGTCCCGGCCAATCCTCGACGCAGGCGAGTTCCGTATAGGTCGCGCCTTTCGCTTCCACGGCAGGCGCATGTCGCGCGCGCGATACCGCCTCGCCGAGAGCGCGGCCTTTGAGGTGATGATCTTCGATTGTCACCTCGAACGCGCCAAACACCATTCGGCGCTCGGCCATCTCGTATATGAGCGCATTCAGCCAATCGACGAGCAGCAGATCAAGACGCGGCGCTTCGAGAACAATGTCTATCGTTTGCTCGATCCGAACGGTCGCCGGATCGAGGATCGCCGCCATCATCGCGAGCGCGGCCTGCGCAAAAGCCTCTTCCGGCGATGCGCCATAGCCGCGCACCCCGATGTCCGCGTCATGCGGAAAATGCTCCCAGCGCGCGGCCGCGCCGTGATCGCCCGCTGCGGACATGGCGCGAAGGTCAGGCGGCGGCGCTGCCGAGCGGGGTGACGCGGCTCGCTTGCGGGCCCTCTCGGCCCTCCTCCTCACTGTAGCGCACCCGCGCGCCAGGGCTCAGCGCGTCAAATCCTGGGCCTTCGACGCTGTTGCGGTGGAAGTAGACTTCTCGGCCGTCCGGCGCCTGGATGAAGCCATAACCCTCCTCCGGCGACATTTTTTTTACAACGCCGGTCGGCGCGGTCTCGTGATGTTTGACCTTGCCGCGCATGCGCCGCACCTGGTCCTGCAACCGCCGCCGCGCCCGTTTGAACGCATCGTTCAGGGCGAAGTCGAAATCCTGGAATCGCTCGTCGAGCTGGGGCGTGCGTTCGATCGCAACCTCCCGCTTGTCGGGCAGAACGAGATGCAAATTGATCTCATAGAGCCCTCCGGTGCGATGATGCGCGCCAGGCCCTTTGACGACGACGCGACAGGCTGTCGCACGGCCGTAGCGATCTTCGAGCTTTTCTATCAGACGCATTATTTTTGCCTGACGGTCGGATGATGGCTCAACCCCTTGAAAATCGATCTTCGGCTGCGTTTGCATGCGAAAAACTCCCAAAGCTGAGGCGGACAGGGGTGCGCCCTCAAATGTATATGGCGAGGACTGAGCGGCTTCTCCAGATAGAAGATTCATGGAGCGACGCCATGTAGCAGGCTAGGCAGATTCAATAAGGCTGAAGCGTCAAACGACATCCATTCGCACCGCTCGGATGTCATTCCCGACGCGCGCAAGGCGCGTGATCGGGAATCCAGAGAAAAGCTAGCGCTTTTGGACTGGCTCTGGATTCCCGGTCAGGCCTTCGGCCTGCCCGGAATGACGCGGCCCAAGCGAACGGATCAGTCGGAATCTATCAGAAAGAACGAGGTTTCGAGCATGACGAGCGACTTCAGGACGATCGGCGTCGCGATAGGGCCGAAGCTGCTCGAAGGCTCGCTTTTCCTGCCTCAAGAGCCGCGGGGGTTGATCATTTTTGCGCATGGCAGCGGCTCCTCGCGCTTCAGCCCACGCAACAGATATGTCGCCGAGCGACTTGTCGCGCAGGGGTTCGCCTGTCTACTGTTCGATCTGCTGACCGCCGAAGAAGGCGAATTCCGCCGCAACGTCTTCGACATTCCGCTACTCGGCGCGCGCGTCATCGAGGCGATCGCCTGGGCCGGCGCCGACAGCGACGTTTCAGGCCTGTCGATCGGCCTGTTCGGCGCAAGCACGGGCGCGGCGGCGGCGCTCACCGCCGCGGCCGACGCGCCGCAAGTCGCGGCCATTGTCTCGCGCGGCGGCCGCCCCGATCTTGCCGGCGACGCGCTGCGGCGCGTTCAAGCGCCGACATTGCTGATCGTCGGCGGACTGGACTACGGCGTCATCGAACTCAATCGCGACGCGCAACAGTTACTGAGATGCCGCAACCGTCTCGATATCGTTCCGGGCGCCACGCATCTTTTCGAGGAGCCGGGCACATTGGAGAGCGTCGTCGAGCGCGCGACAAAATGGTTCATCGAACATCTTGATGGGACGCGCGACGAATAGCGCCATTGGCAAGAGTCGCACGACAAGAGAAGGTTTCTTGAGAAATGACGACGATGGCGATGACCGAGCCGCCGCTTAAGCGGCTTTTCGACCGGCTGGACTTCGCGCCGCAGCCGAAACGGCCCGAACTCCAGATCGTGCATGAGCGCTGGGAGGCTGCGCGCGACGGGGCCGTGGCTGCGAGAAGAAGCGCGATTCGCTTCTCGCCGCAAGAGCGCGGCGCAGCCGAGACCATCTTCGTGCATCGATTCGAAGGACCGGGCGACGACAGCGTTCTGACCGAAGGCGCGTCGGCCGCCGCGATTTTGCTTGGACCCTGCCGGATCGGCGATCGGCTGAGCGAAGCGACGGATCGCCGCGGCGCGGTGCGGCTGCGTCGTCTGCTTAAGGAAGTGCGACGATCGGGCCAGCCGGTGCTTGCGCAATATGCCAGCGTCGAACATGGCCGCGATCGCGCTATTGTGGAAATTCTGGCGACGCCGCTTTCCGAAGACGGCCGCACGATCGACGCGGCGCTCATCGCAAGCTGGGCGCATGTCCTGGATGGCGCGCCGGCGCGGGCGCCGCGCGAAGCGGATAGCGGCCTTGCGCTGTTCGCGCTCGGCGCAAGCATGTCGTTTGGCGAAGACGTCGCGCAGGCGCTCAGCGCCGAGTTGACGCCGCTCGAAGACCGAGAATTCGAAGACGGCGAATATAAGATCCGGCCGCTCGAAAATGTCCGCGGCCGCGACTGCTACGCGGTCTTTACCCTGCATGGCGATCGCGTCGCGAGCAGCGCCGACAGGCTGTGCAAACTTCTGTTCTTCATCGGCGCGCTGAAGGACGCCGGCGCCGCACGGGTCACGGCGGTCACTCCGTATCTATGCTTCTCGCGCAAGGATCGGCGCACGAAGCCCCGCGATCCGGTCACCACGCGTTACGTCGCGCAGCTTTTCGAGGCGGTTGGAACGGATCGTCTGGTCTGTATCGACGTGCATAACATCGCCGCATTTCAGAACGCCTTCCGTTGCGAAACGGTTCATCTCGACGCGCAAGCGCTTTTCGCGCGCCGCGTCATCGCCGATGCCGGCGACTCGGCTATCGCCGTGGTGTCTCCGGACTTGGGCGGCGAGAAGCGCGCGGAATTGTTCCGGCTGCGGCTCGAACGCGAGCTGAAGCGCCCGGTCGCCAAGGCGTTCATGGACAAATACCGCAGCGAGGGCCACGTCATCGGCGACATTTTCGCCGGCGACGTCAAGGATCGCATTGCGATCGTCATTGACGATTTGATCGCCGGCGGCGGCACGGTGGCGCGCACCGCGGCGGCATGCCGCGCCAATGGCGCGCTCCGCGTCTGGGTCGCCGCGACTCACGGCGTCTTTTCCGAAACGGCGGCCTCTGTGCTGGCGAGCGCGCCGATCGACAGGCTGATCCTCACCGACTCCGTGCCGCTGGACCCCACTGTCGCGTCCGCGCTCGGCGATCGTTTGACGCTGGTCAGCGTCGCCGGCCTCGTCGCCGAGGCGATCCGAAGGCTGCACGCCAATGGTTCAATTACGCAGCTTCTCGAGCAAGGGCCTTAGCGGGTCGGGCGGCTTGAGTTGCGCCATGCGACGACCCGCGCCACAAGCCTCAGATGAATTTGGAAGACGTCGTCATTCGCCGCATGTCCAGAGCCGAAATCGGTCTCGCGCTCGATTGGGCGGCGGCTGAAGGCTGGAATCCCGGCCTCAATGACGCCGAGAGTTTCCACGCCGCCGATCCCGAGGGATTCTTTATCGCGGAGCGCGCGGGCGAACTCTTGGGCTGCATTTGCGCCGTCGCCTATGATGAGACTTTCGGCTATGTCGGGCTTTTCATCGTTCGCCCGCAATATCGTGGCGCGGGCGTCGGCCTTCGGCTCTTGAATGTCGCGCTGCGGCATGTGCAGGTGCGCAATGTCGGCCTCGACGCCGCGATCGAGATTCAAGACATTTATCAGCGATACGGGTTCAAGTTCGCCTATCGCAATATACGCCATCAATGCGTCGGCGGCGGCCAAGCGCCGGCAGGTCTGACTGAACTGGCCGCAATTCCTTTTGACGAAATCCTGCGTTACGACGCAACCATTTTTCCGACGGCGCGCGCGAGATTTCTTTCGGGCTGGATCGCGCAGTCGAGCGCTGCGCTTGCCTTCCTGAAGCCGCGAGAACTCGCGGGCTATGGCGTGCTGCGCGCGTGCCGCGAGGGCTACAAGATCGGGCCGCTGTTCGCTGACGATCGAGAGATCGCCGATGCGCTATTTCAAGGCTTGCGCGCGCGGGCTGCAGGCGCGCCGGTCTTTCTCGATACGCCAGAAGCAAATCCCGAGGCGATCGAATTGGCGAAGCGGCGCGGCTTGACGCGCCTGTTCGATGCCGCGCGCATGTTTACGCGCGGCGCGCCGCCGGGCCGCATCGACCATTGTTACGGCGTGACCACCTTCGAACTCGGATAGAGCGCGCGGCCTAACTCGTCAGGCGGCTGCGACACTTGGTTCGATCAGCGTCGGATCGCCATCGCCTTCGTTCGAGCGATTGACTCGCCGCGACACGATCCATCCCTGCAAAGCGTCTTCGGGCGCCGGCCGAAGCCAGACGCTGGGATCGTTGCCTCTCAGCCATGCGTCGGCGTCGCGCCAGTCGAGAATGATCGGCATGCGATCATGGAACGGACGCATCCAATCATTCGCCAGACCGACGATAATCGTCGCGGTCTCGATCCGCGCATCGCTTTCAACGTCGCGGCAGGCGCCGCAGATCCCGGTGCAAAGGCGAGAGGCCGGCCGTCGCGCGCCGAAAATAATGTGGCGTCTTGGCGCCCTTCGCGCCGGTCCATTCATAAAAGCCCGACGCCGGAATGATGCAGCGGCTCGCGGCGAAGGCGGAGCGAAACATCAGCTTTTCGGCGATCGTCTCGGCGCGCGCATTGAAGGTCGCCGGCAATTCGCGCAGCGGCTTCTTCCACCATGAGGGCGCGAATCCCCGGCGCATTTAGACAAGTTCGTTTCCTGCCGGCGCCGGCCTGATGACTTCGATCATCGTCGTCGGCGCCACATTGTAGCGCGGCTGCAGGCTGCGCGGCTGGCCGATGAGATCGGCAAGCCGCTGGAGCTCTTCCCAGGACAAATGCTAGGTAAAGCGCCCGCACATTAGGCGAGACGCCCCCTGTCAGTAGTAGTGTCGATGCCGCCGGTAATATGGGCGCGGCGCCGTCGCGGCGCCAATGATCGCGCCGCCGGCCGCGCCGACCGCCGCCGTGGCGAGAGTCGGCC
>JALHNQ010000076.1 GCA_022843405.1 Methylocystis sp.
CGCGCAAGACCGAGACCGTGGAATCCGCCCATTGCAAGGCCGACGTCCATCTTGCGATCCGTCCCGGCACGAATGTCGCGATCCTCGACAGCATCGCGCATGTCGTCGTGCGCGAGCAGCTCTACAACGAAGAATTCGTGCGCGCCCGCTGCGAGGTGAAGGAGTTCGAGAACTGGAAGGCGCTTGTCGGCTCCGACAAATATGCGCCTGAAATCATCGGCCCGCTCGCCGGCGTCGATCCGGAAGACATCCGCAAGGCCGCGAGAATCTACGCCGGCGGCCCCAACAGCGCCATCTATTATGGCCTCGGCGTCACCGAACATTCGCAGGGCTCGACGGGCGTGATGTGCCTCGGCAATCTCGGCCTCTCCTGCGGCATGCTGGGGCGCGAGGGCGTGGGCGTCAATCCGCTACGGGGTCAGGGCAATGTGCAGGGCGGCAGTTGCCTTGGCAGCTGGCCGCATGTGTTCAGCGGCTACCGCTTCGTCACGGACAATGAAACCCGTTCGAGCTTCGAGGCCGAATGGGGCGTGCCGCTCGATTCGGAGCCGGGCCTGCGCCTGCCTAACATGCTCGACGCCGCCGTCGCGGGGTCATTCAAGGGCATGTACATCATGGGCGAGGATCCGGTGCAGAGCGATCCGAACCAGCACCATGTCATCGCCGCGATGAAGAACATGGAGTGCGTCGTGCTTCATGACCTCTTCCTCAACGAGACGTCGAAATACGCCCATGTCTTCTTCCCCGGCTCCTCGTCGCTGGAGAAGGACGGCACCTTCACCAACGCCGAGCGCCGCGTCTCGCGCGTGCGCAAGGTTGTGGAGCCGCTCGCCGGCTATCAGGACTGGGAGATCACCGTAAAGTTCATGAACGCCATGGGCTACAACGTCGCCTACAACAATCCCGGCGAGGTGCTGGATGAGATCGCGCGGCTCTCGCCCGCCTATCGCGGCATGAGCTTCGCGCTGATCGACCGCGTCGGCTCGGCGCAATGGCCCTGCGACGAAAACGCGCCGGAGGGCACGGAGGTGCTGCATCGCGTGAAGTTTCCCCGCGCCAACGGGCTCGGCGCCTTCATGCTCACCGAATATGTGCCGACAGCGGAGCGCACCAACGACAAATATCCGCTGCTGCTGACGACGGGCCGCATCCTCTCGCAATACAATGTCGGCACGCAGACGCGGCGCACGCCGAACTCCATGTGGCATCCGGAAGACGTGCTCGAGATCAACGAGCAGGACGCGATGTCGCGCGGCGTGAGCGACGGCCACTGGGTGAAGTTGTCGAGCCGCTTCGGAGAGATCGAGCTGCGCGCGAAGATTTCCGAGCGGGTGAATCCGGGCGTCGTCTACACAACGTTCCACCACGCGAAGTCGAAGGCCAACGCCGTCACATCGGATCTCTCCGACTGGGCGACGAACTGCCCCGAATACAAGGTCACGGCGGTCGATGTCGTTCGCACCAACGGCCCCGCCGCCGACAGCGTGCAGGAGGCGGAAAGGCCGCGTATCGATGAACTGGAGCCGGCGGAATGCGCATGACGCAGTCGCCTTCGCCGGGCGTCGACATTCCTGTCATGGCGCTCGATCGCATCGTTCTGATGGCGAACCAGATCGGCGATTTCTTCGCCCCCTATCCGCCCGAAAGGCGTGCGGAAGGCATCAGGAATCATCTGCGGACCTATTGGGATCCGAGGATGCGCGCCGAGTTGCTGGCGCTGATCGAGACGGGGGGCGCGGGCCTCGCGCCCCATGTCATGGAGGGAGCGAAACTTCTGCTGAACGATACCCATTCCAAGCCCGGCTATTACGGACCGCCGAAGGCTTGATCTGTCCGCGGAGTCGGTCGGTGGGCGAACGGCGGGAGTCGGGGAGGCTCTCTCTCGATAAAATGAAAGTTGAAGGCCTAGTGGCGCAATCAACCGAGAGGCGTTTAATGGAGGATCACGATCAATCGGCGGGCCCGGGAGCGTTCCTTGCACAGGGCGCTGAAGAAAAGAGGGGTCTCCCCAGCCGGCACACAACTGTTGGTCCTACGCGCGCACCACATCGTTCGTTTCTTTACGCCATGGGCCTGTCCGCACGGGAGATCGCCAATCCTTTTGTCGGCGTTGTCACGACTTGGAATGAAGCGGCTCCGTGCAATATCTCGCTGTCTCGCCAAGCGCAGGCGGTGAAGAAGGGCGTCGCTGCAGCCGGGGGCACGCCGCGCGAGTTCACGACTATCGCCGTGACCGACGGCATCGCCATGGGCCATGCCGGCATGAAGGCGTCACTTGTTAGCCGTGAGGTTATCGCGGACTCGGTTGAACTATCGGTCCGAGGTCATTGCTACGACGCGCTCGTTGGACTCGCTGGATGCGACAAGACCCTGCCTGGACTGATGATGGCCATGTTGCGGCTCAACGTCCCATCAGTGTTTCTCTATGGGGGGTCAATCCTTCCGGGACGGTTTCGAGGGAGAGACGTCACGGTCCTTGATGTGTTCGAGGCCGTCGGCGCGCATGCGGCTGGCGCAATAACCGATGCGGATCTCGCCGAGCTCGAAATGGTCGCTTGTCCATCTGCAGGCTCCTGTGGCGGTCAGTACACCGCCAACAGCATGGCCTATGTATCGGAAGCAATAGGCCTCGCGCTGCCCGGGTCCGCCAGCACGCCGGCGCCGTACGATTCCCGCGACCGCTTCGCGGACGCCGCCGGTCGCGCAGTAATGGCGCTCCTCGCGAAAAGGTTACGGCCTCGAGACATTGTTACGCGCAAGGCCCTCGAGAATGCGGCGGCGGTTGTCGCGGCGACCGGCGGGTCGACCAACGCCGCGCTGCATCTGCCGGCGATAGCAAATGAAGCCGGCATCCCTTTTGATATCTTCGATGTTGCGGCGGTGTTCCGGCGGACGCCGCTCATCGCCGACCTCAAGCCAGGCGGTCGCTATCTCGCAAAGGACGTGCACGACGTCGGCGGCGTGCCGGTGGTGCTAAAATCCCTTCTGGACGGCGGCTTTCTGCATGGCGAGTGTTTGACCGTGAGCGGACGAACATTGGCCGACAACCTCGCGGAAATCGAAGTTCCTGAGAACCAGGACGTGGTTGTGCCTACAAAAAGGGCGATCTCACAAACCGGAGGACTCGTCGGGCTTGAGGGCAATCTCGCCCCGGAAGGCGCGATCGTAAAAGTGGCGGGACTGCGAACTTTAGTTTTCTCCGGGCCTGCGCGCGTCTTCGACACGGAGGAGGAAGCCTTTGAGGCCGTAATGCAAAAGCGTTACCGGTCGGGCGAAGTGCTCGTCATACGCTACGAGGGTCCGCGCGGCGGCCCTGGCATGCGCGAAATGCTCTCCACGACGTCGGCGATTTACGGTCAAGGATTGGGAGAGCAGGTCGCGTTGATTACAGACGGCCGCTTTTCGGGAGCTACCCGCGGTCTTTGCGTCGGCCATGTCGGACCGGAAGCCGCTGTCGGCGGACCTATCGCGCTCTTAGAGGACGGCGATGTGATCGAAATCGACGCAAGGCGCGGCGCATTGTCAGTGAGGGTCGATGCCGAAACGATGGGCGCGCGCCGTGAACGCTGGCGGCCGCGCGAAAACGCATACCAGTCTGGGGCGCTGTGGCGGTACGCGCGGACGGTCGGGCCGGCCGGGAAGGGCGCTGTTACACACCCGGGAGCGGGAGCAGAAAGCCACGTCTATGCCGATATTTGAGAATCGGTCCAGGCCTGAGTTCGGGCGATGATGGTCGCCATGTTTGGCGATTTCGATTCTGCTTTTCCCCAAGAAAGTGACAAAGGCATTTTGCTTTCCGCGATGGGTCGTCCTGTGACTACGGACGAAATGATCGTATCTGGCCGTGACGGCTACCAGGCAGGTTGTGCGAAAAGCCGAGGTCATTGCCTTGCCTTATCAGGACAACCTAACCGCGACACCCCGCGCTCGGGCGGCTCATCTCATGATTGGACCATCCAGACACGAATTGCTTGGTTTACTCAAGTGACCAGGAAGGCGGGTGGCCTTAGGTCTTAAACATGGTCGACTGTCATGTCTGGTTTTAGCGACCCGGTGACGATTAGGACTCCGACGCCCGGCGCGGCGACCAGATTGGTCATCCGGCAGCCGGACGATTGGCACGTGCACCTGCGTGACGGCGCCATGCTGGGGACAGTGGTCAACGAAACAGCCCGGCAATTTGCGAGGGCTATCGTAATGCCGAACCTCGTTCCGCCGGTGACGACGGTTGCCGCTGCAGAGGCGTACCGCTCGCGCATTCAGGCGGCGCTCGCGCCCGGTCTCGCGTTCACGCCGCTCATGACCGCGTACCTCACCGACACGATCGATCCCGGCGAAATCGAGCGGGGCTTCGGCTCGGGCGTATTCACGGCGGTCAAGCTCTATCCGGCGCACGCGACCACCAATGCCGCGCAAGGCGTGACCGATATCGAGCGCGTCTATCCTGTCCTCGAGATGATGGAGCGACTTGGGATGCCGTTGCTGGTGCACGGTGAGGTCGTTGACCATCGCGTCGACGTCTTCGATCGCGAGGCTGTTTTCATCGAGCGTGTTCTCACGAAACTTCTCGCGGCGTTTCCCGCGCTAAGAGTGGTCTTGGAGCACATAACGACCGAGGAGGCGGTCGCGTTCGTCGAGGCCGCCGGACCAAACCTCGGCGCGACGATCACGCCGCATCACCTGGTCATCAATCGAAACGCGTTGTTCGAAGGCGGTATCCGCCCGCACCTATACTGTCTTCCGGTCGCCAAGCGGGAACGGCATCGACTGGCGCTGCGCCGCGCGGCGACGTCGGGCAATCCGAAGTTTTTCTTAGGCACGGACTCAGCGCCGCACGCGGTCGGAGAGAAGGAATCCGACTGCGGATGCGCGGGCATTTTCAACGCTCCCGTGGCGTTAGAAACCTACGCGGCGGTTTTCGAGGAGGAAGGCGCGCTGGAGAGACTGGAAGCCTTCGCCGCTGAACATGGCCCCCGCTTCTACGGTCTTCCCCTCAACACGGGCGCCATCGTCCTCGAACGGACCCCCAGAAGAGCGCCCTCAACCATGGTTGTCGCCAACACTCGCATCATACCATTTCAGGCGAACGCTACCCTCGCCTGGACGTTCCGCGGCCGATCCATCGGCGGTTACTAGCATGGCCGAATCGCGCCATCCCTACGCGGCTCGAACGGCCGTGATCGCCACGATGCACCGCAAGGAAGAGGCCGTGGCGCCCGCGCTCATGTCTACGCTCGGCTTAATCGTCACTTCAGCGCCTGGATTAGATACTGATCAACTTGGCACGTTTTCTGGAGAGATTCCGCGCAATGGCACGATGCTCGACGTCGCCCTGCGCAAAGCGCGTCTCGGCATGAGCGCCGCAGGTGTGCCGCTTGGGCTTGCGAGTGAAGGCTCATTTGGTCCGCATCCCGCCATTCCGTATATTCCTGCGGGCATGGAGCTCCTGGTTTTTGTAAATGACGAAAGGGAAATTGTTGTCACCGAAAGCTTAATCACGGAGCAAACGAATTATGATCATCTGGTCATTTCGCCCGGCGAAGCGTCCGACGCGTTTCTGCAAAAGATCGGTTTTCCGACCCATGGGCTGATCGTGCGGCCGAACGAAGGAGAGGTGGCGTCTGCTCTCGCTAAGGGCATTGTCGACCCCGACCGCTTAACGCGCGCCATTGAAGCAGCCGCTGCTGCATCATCGGATGGCCGGGCGCGCATGGAGACGGACATGCGCGCCCACTTCAACCCGACGCGGATGAGGAGTCTTGCCATATTGGCCGAACGCCTAGCGCAGCGCTTGGCGCGGCAATGCCCGGCCTGCGGCGCGCCGGGTTTTGGTCGGACCGGATCTCGCGCCGGCTTGCTATGCGAAACCTGCGGCACGCCCACTGAGTTGGTCGTTGCTGAGATATTAGGCTGTCCCGCATGCGATTATACGGAAGAGCGCCTTCGAGGAGATGGATTGCAGCGCGCGCCGCCTCAGCACTGCCCTTTGTGCAATCCATGATGCATTGTGAGAATACCCAGGTCCTGGACCTTCTGTCGACACTGACGCAGTGTCACGTTCCTCGCAGGACTCTCCGTCAGGCGGAGAGCAAGCTTCGCCAGTGACGCGGTCACGCGCCGTTTCAGAACGAGAATCTGTGTCTTGCGAGACCGATTCTATTGACGGACCATCGTCAATCTCATGACTTCGCAACTTCGCACAGAGGCGCCCGCGTGCTGTATCGGCAGAAGATCGAACTTTCGCTTCACCGAATGGAGCGTCTTAGCGAGACTGGGGCCGGTTACAAAGCGAGATATTTTTGAAACAAATGCTTACAGATTTTGAATTTTTGCAACGCTGGAAATCCGCCTAGACTGGCAAAGACATGCAATCCTTTACGCGCTCCGACGCCAAAGTAATGGCTGGAATGAATCGCGAAAAGCTGCGCAACACGCGTTGAATCTCAGGAGATTTCGGCGGTCGCAATTTTGTTGATGCGGTCTTCGCTAGGCAATACGTAAGGACATGGTTGGTGAAACATATTTTCGACGGGCTTGAACGGCGGCGCGCGTCCGCGAGGCTTGGCGGCGGCCAAAAGCGCATCGAAGCGCAGCATGCTCGTGGCAAGCTCACCGCGCGCGAGAGAATCGAACTGCTGCTCGATCACGGCTCGTTCGAAGAATTCGACATGTTCGTCGCCCATCGCTGCACCGATTTCGGCATGGATCAGGGCGAGAAAATCTCGGGCGACGGCGTCGTCACCGGTTGGGGGACGGTCAACGGACGCGCCGTCTTCGTCTTCGCCAAGGATTTTACCGTCTTCGGCGGCTCACTCTCCGAGACTCACGCGCAAAAGATCACCAAGCTGCAGGACATGGCGCTGAAAAATCGCGCCCCGATCATCGGCCTCTTTGACGCGGGCGGCGCACGCATCCAGGAAGGCGTTGCGGCGCTCGGCGGCTATGGCGAGGTCTTCCAGCGCAATGTGCTGGCCTCGGGCGTCATTCCGCAAATCTCGGTGATCATGGGCCCATGCGCCGGCGGCGACGTTTACTCGCCGGCGATGACGGACTTCATCTTCATGGTGCGCGACACGAGCTATATGTTCGTGACCGGACCCGACGTCGTGAAGACCGTGACGAACGAGACCGTCACGGCGGAAGAGCTCGGCGGCGCTTCGGTGCATACGACCAAAAGCTCGATCGCCGATCGCGCATACGACAACGACGTCGAAGCGCTGCTGCAGATGCGCCGGCTGATCGATTTTCTGCCCTCATCAAATCTGGAGGAGCCGCCGGAATGGCCGGCGTTCGACGAGGCGGACCGCATGGACGATTCGCTCGATACGATCATTCCGGATAATCCCAATAAGCCATACGACATCAAGGAGCTCATCCATAAGGTCGTCGACGAGGCTGACTTCTTCGAGATTCAAGAAGCGCACGCGCGCAACATGGTGATCGGCTTCGGCCGCATCGAAGGGCGCACGGTCGGTTTCGTCGCCAATCAGCCCCTCGTGCTCGCCGGCGTGCTCGACATCGACGCCTCCAAGAAGGCGGCGCGTTTCGTGCGTTTTTGCGACTGCTTCAACATTCCGATCGTCACCTTTGTCGACGTGCCGGGTTTTCTGCCCGGCACCGCCCAGGAATATGGCGGATTGATCAAGCATGGCGCGAAGCTGCTGTTCGCATACGCCGAAGCGACGGTGCCGAAAGTGACCCTCATCACGCGCAAGGCGTTCGGCGGCGCCTATGCCGTCATGTCCTCGAAACATCTTCGCGGCGACGTCAATTACGCCTGGCCGTCGGCGCAGATCGCCGTCATGGGCGCGAAGGGCGCCGTCGAAATCATCTTCCGCGCCGACATTGGCGACGTAGATAAAATGGCCCGCCGCATCAGCGAGTATGAACAGCAATTTCTGTCGCCTTTTGCGGCGGCAGAAAGAGGTTACGTCGATGCCGTGGTTGCGCCGCGGGACACGCGAAAGCGAATCGCTCGCTCACTCGCCCTGCTCCGTGGAAAGGGTTTTGAAAATCCGAGGAAGAAGCATGATAATATCCCGCTATAGCATCTGTTTTGGCTTGAATATGGCTCGTTCGAACGGGAAGCCAAATAACGTTGTCTGCGTTGCGATCACGCGCGAACTCTCCGCCTTCGTTTGGTGATCGCGACGAATGATGCCCTCTTCGCCGTCGCCTGACGGCTTGGCCCGTAAAGGCATGGCGGAACCACGCACGCGAGCACGAACATCTGCGCCTGGCGGAGACGGTGGCGCGGTATTGCAACGCTCGCTGTGATTGTGTGGCCGGCAAAAATCGACGCTCGGCTTGAGGCAGAGCCAGGCCCGAGACCAATACGCGGTTTTGCGCCAACCGCGCATCAGAGTCCGATCAACCGGCGTCTCGAGGCTCCCGCCTCCGGTTATGTGGCCACATGGCTTCGACCGCCGCCGCGTTGAAAAAGGACATGAGAAAATCGCGCCGAGCCCGCCGCTTCAACCATTCTCAAGGGTCGTCG
>JALHNQ010000077.1 GCA_022843405.1 Methylocystis sp.
CCTTGCGGAAAGCTGAAGTGGGCGACCGCGAAAGGCGCGCCCGGCTTCAGGCGACGCCGAACCTCCTTGAGCGTGCGCAGGCGCTCCTCACGCTGAACGAAGTGTAAGGTCAGAATGCATGTCCCGGCGTCGAACGGACCTTCCGGCGCGCTGTCGATCAGCCCATGGTGCAAGCGCGTGCGGTCGGCGAGCGATCCGAGAGTCGCACGCGCGAGGCTCAGCATCTCGGCCGATGGATCGACCCCGTCGAATCTCCAGCCGGGCTGAGCCTCGCCGAAGGCCTTGATCTCCAGACCGCCGCCCGCGCCGAGCACCAGCACCCGCGCATCTTTCGGCGCGCGTTCAGCGAGGAGAATCGCGATCATCCGTTGCAGGTCGGAGAAACCAGGCACCAGACGTGGCGGCCCCTCGACATAGCGCGCAACCGCTTGCGGGTTAGAAAATGCGTCCATACGCGGACTGTATCAAATTCTGAGCCTATGCAATTGGCGGTTTGCCGAGCGCGGCGCCCCCGCAGCTGCTGATTGTCGCCATTCGCCAGCAACGCAGCCATAGGCCTTGGGCATTACGACAGCCCCTGGCGAAAAACCGCCCCTCATTGGCGCCCTGCCGCCTGTTCCGCCGCCCTGCCGCGCCTCATCTTACTTCCTCAGAGAAGAGGACCCAGGAGATGCGGCGCTTTCTTGTCATCCTCGTCGGGCTGGTCGCGGCTGCCCCCTCACGCGCGGACTCCGACGTGGAGCATGCGCGATATTCGGTGGTCGCCTCGTCAGGGGCCATCGAAATTCGCGATTACGCGCCGCATATCGTCGCGGAGACGACGGTCGCCGGCGAGCGCGGCGCAGCCATTAGCGAAGGCTTCCGCCGCCTCGCCGGTTACATTTTCGGCGACAATCCCCCGCAGCAAAAAATCGCCATGACCGCCCCCGTCGGACAGGAGCCGGAGAGCGGCAATTGGAAAGTGCGCTTCACCATGCCCGCCGAATACAGCATGGCGAATCTGCCCAAGCCCAACAACAGTGAGGTGAAACTCGCCGCCGCGCCCGGCAAGCGCATGGCGGCCATTCGCTTCTCCGGACTTGCCGGCGACGACGCCCTCGCCGAAAACAAGGCGAAGCTCTTGGACTATGTAAAGCAGCAGGGGCTCTCGCCGAAGGGCGAGCCGCAATATGCCTTCTACGATCCGCCTTGGACGCTGCCATGGAACCGGCGCAATGAAGTCCTGGTCGAGATCCGACGCGAATAAGCGCGACAAGATGGCGGGCTGCAGGGCTCGGTTGATCGATTGGCGAAAATTGGCGCTGCCTTGGCAAGCTCGCGGCTATCTCGCGCAGCGCTTTCGATATTTGATCTTGCAAGCTTCGTTTACAGAAGGAAGCGCGGCGGGTTTGTCCCTCGCTCGCTTG
Organism: Methylocystis sp.; assembly: GCA_022843405.1. Classification (GTDB taxonomy): domain Bacteria; phylum Pseudomonadota; class Alphaproteobacteria; order Rhizobiales; family Beijerinckiaceae; genus Methylocystis. The sequence goes on from JALHNQ010000077.1 coordinate 1,407, forward strand.
GCCGCGGCGTCCCCCGTCCGCGCTGGCGAGACGCCAAGACGACGATTTTGGCGACGCCCCTCCCGCGCCGCCAAATCTGCGTCCATGCGCCGCACATCTTCGCTGTGACGCAGCCGCCGGCGAGCGCGGCGTCAATCCAAGCTTGCGTCGCCTCGTCGGCCGAACGTCTTGATCGCAGGCGCCAGCGCGACGAAGCGCGGCCTATTTCTTTGCGAAAAGCGCCAGCGCCTCTGTCGCCAGCACGCCGCCGGTGATCTCGACTGTGAGGAAAGGCGTGGCCTTCGCCACAGCTTTGCTCGTGATCATGATCTGTCCCAGCCGCTTCGATAATTGCTCGATCGAGGCGGCGTAGACCACGCGCCCGATTCCGCACCAGACGATCGCCCCCATGCACATCGGGCAGGGCTCGCCCGACGTATAAAGCGTCGCGCCTTTGAGCTCCTTCGCCGGATTGTCGGCGACGAAGCGGCGGATCGCGACCATCTCGCCATGCGCCGTCGGATCATTGTTGGTCACGCCAAGATTGCGACCCGTCGAGACGACCTTGCCGTCGCGCACGATCACCGCGCCAAAGGGAAAGTCGCCCTTGGCGGCCTCGGCGATCGCGAGCCGCATGTAGCCCTCGTCCTCGGGCCGGACCGGCGAGCGCGCCGCCTTGGCCTGCGCGCGCGTGACGCCAAGGGCGGAGGCAAGACCCGCGCCCATTGTCGCCAGGGCGGCGCGCCGGTCGAAATGATCGGCGCCGCAACCACATGTCTTTCGGCTCATCTCTCGCCTCAGCCCGTTCTTCGACTTGGGGACGCCAAACTTGGGGCGCCAAACTTGACATGGCGAAGCGGGCAATGCCACTCGCGGCGGCGCAATTGGAATGAGCGAGGCGGTTACGAATGGCGAAGGCTTTCATTTTTCCGGGTCAGGGCTCTCAGGCGGTCGGCATGGGCAAGGCGCTTTACGACGCCTTTCAGCCGTCCCGCGCGGTTTTCGCCGAGATCGACGAGGCTTTGTCGCAGCCGCTCTCGACGCTCATGTTCGAAGGCCCGGAAGCCGAGCTGACGCTGACCGCCAACGCCCAGCCGGCGCTGATGGCGGTTTCGCTCGCCGCGATTCGCGCGCTGGAGTCCGAATGCGGCCTCGATCTTGCGCGCGACGCGACCTTCGTCGCCGGACATTCGCTCGGCGAATATTCGGCGCTTGCGAGCGCCGGCGCGCTGACGATTTCGGATACAGCGCGGCTCTTACGCATTCGCGGCGACGCCATGCAGAAGGCGGTCCCCGTCGGGGAAGGCGCCATGGCGGCGCTGCTTGGCGCCGATCTCGATCAGGCGCGCGCCATCGCGGAAGAGGCGGCGGCGACGGGCGTCTGTCAGGTCGCCAATGACAATGGCGGCGGACAGGTCGTGCTGTCAGGCGCGAAGGGGGCGATCGAAAAGGCGATCGACATCGCCAAAGAGAAGGGAATCAAGCGCGCGGTGCTGCTGCCGGTGTCCGCGCCCTTCCACTGCGCGCTGATGCAGCCCGCCGCTGACGCCATGCGCGAGGCGCTCGCCGGCGCGGCGATCGTGGCGCCTTGCGTTCCCGTCGTCGCCAATGTGACGGCGCAGCCGACCCAGGACCCGGAGGCGATTCGCCGCCTGCTCGTCGAGCAGGTCACCGGCGCGGTGCGCTGGCGCGAATGCGTGGCCTTTATGGCCGATCACGGCGTGACGAAATTCGTCGAATGCGGATCGGGCAAGGTTCTGGCGGGCCTGTTGAAGCGCATCGCGCCGCAGGCCGCCGGCCTGTCGGTCGGCGCGCCGGCCGATTTCGACGCCTATCGCGCCTTCGCTTAGCTGTCCGGAACGCCAGACAAAAGAAAAGGCCCGGTCGCGAGGACCGGGCCCATTCTCTCGGCCGTGAAGCCGATTGACGATATCAGTACTTGGCCAACACCGGCGCCGGAGAGCCGAAGTTGAAGTGGTAGTTGATGCCGGCGCGGATCGTGTGGAAACGCGTGCGGTTGTTGGTGCTGTTGAGGCCCCAGCCCGGGTTGAACGCCCACAGCCAGTTGTTGTTGTTCCCGGTGCCGCTGATCTGCGTATACAGATACTCGACCTTGGCGGACCAGTTCGGGAAGAACATCCACTCGGCGCCGCCGCCGGCCGTCCAGCCCGTCTGCACGGCGCTGTTCTGGTTCAGCCAGCCGTTGCGCTGCACTTCGCCATAGGCGAAGCCGCCCGTGCCATAGACCAGCAGTTGCGGGCTCAGCAGGGTGATGCCGACGCGGCCGCGAACCGTGCCGAACCAGTTCAGGCGCGCAGAAGTGGCGCCGCCGCCGAAGCCGAGCAACCAGCCGTTGTTGTTGCCGCCGCCAGAGCCCAGGCTCGAGCCCTGGAAGTCGGTCTCGGCGCCAATGACGAACATCGGCGTGACCTGGAAGTTGTAACCGATCTGGCCGCCGCCAACGACGCCGCCGCTGTTGCTGCCGCCGTTGCCGCCCCACAAGCCCTGGTTGGACGAGTTGGAGGCATAGAAGCCGCCGCCGAGGTTAAGACCGGCGTAGAACCCGGTCCAGGTCATGATCGGCGGCGGGGGAATATAGGGCGGAGGCGCCTTGTGGGAGGGGAGGTCGGCGGCGCTCGCGGCGCCGGCGAAAAGCGCCGTAGCCAGAGCCAGTGCCGAGATCGCTGTCTTCATCTCTTTATCCTTCAGTTCGAGCCAACTTAAATTAATAGGTGCGCGTCAGTCCTGTGACTCTTTCGGACGTTCAAGGACGCTGACCCCCAAGCACCGCGGAGTGTGGTCAAAAATCTCGCGGGAAACAACAAACAGAAGGTAAAATCGGGCCCAAATGAGCCAAAAGATTTCCACTGTTGCAGTTGGGCCACATCAGATTTTTGGGCGTTTTCAGATGTGAAGTCTGGACAATTCAGTCTCGAATCCGTCGTTTGCGAAAACGAAGCCGAGCTTGCGCCCAATCTCCCTCTTTAGGACCGTCCGCCGTCGTTCCAGCGCTCCGTCATGTGACGTTGAACCGCGGCTGAAAAAAGGCTGCTCGCTCGAACTGCGCTATAAGGCTCGCGTCATCGAGCGGGAGGAGAAGGGAATATGTTCGATCTGAACGGCAAGACGGCGCTGGTCACGGGCGCGAGCGGCGGAATCGGCGCGGCGATCGCGCGCGCGCTTCATTCGGCCGGCGCGACCGTGGCGCTTTCCGGCACCAGGAAAGACGCGCTCGAGGCGCTTGCCGGCGAATTGAACGGCCGCACGCATGTTTTGCCCTGCAATCTTTCGCAAAAGGACGAGACCGAGAAGCTCGTGCCGGCCGCTGAGGCGGCGATGAGCGGGCTGGACATTCTCGTCAACAACGCCGGCATCACCCGCGACATGTTGTTCATGCGTCTCAAGGACGAGGACTGGGACGCCGTTCTCAACGTCAATCTCACCTCGGCCTTCCGACTGTCGCGCGCGGCGCTGCGCGGCATGATGAAAAAGCGCTTCGGCCGCATCATTCAGATCACCTCGGTCGTCGGCGTGACCGGCAATCCCGGACAGGGCAATTACGCCGCCGCCAAGGCCGGCATGATCGGCATGTCGAAGTCGCTCGCGGCGGAAGTCGCTTCGCGTGGCGTGACGGTCAACTGCGTCGCGCCGGGCTTCATCGAAAGCCCGATGACCGACGCGCTGACCGATGCGCAGAAGGAATCGATCCTGCGCATGGTCCCGACCGGACGACTTGGAACCGGCGCCGACGTCGCCGCCGCCTGCGTCTATCTCGCGAGCGTCGAGGCGGCCTATGTCACCGGACAAACCCTGCACGTCAACGGCGGCATGGCGATGATCTGACGCTTTGGGCTGGGGCGTCTCGATTTATGTTCGCGCAGGACTGCGTCCAGTCCCCCGCGGAACGATCGTTTTGGCGATCGATGACGCCGGGTTCTTTAAGGGCGTCGAAATCGCAGACGATCAAGGCGCGCCTGACGATAAGCCGCGGCTTCTCAGCGCCTTCCGGGATAGGAGCCCAGAGACGCCGGAGGGCGGATGCATGGTGCTGTGGCTGGACTTCAGATATAGCTAAATACCGCGACAACAGGCGCCTATTTGCGCCGCGGCGCGCCTCTCGCCATGTTCGGGGAAGTATGCTACCAGACCCTCGCCGCTGAGGGGCGGCGTCGCCGCGATTTCAACCCGGGAAGCAAGCCGTTAAGCGTCTTGCGCACATCAGGGGGGTCGGCGAGCGATTGCAAGTTAAAGGGATGAATGGCGATCGTGGAGCGCGCCAGCAGGCTTGCTCCAGGTCGCCATAAGGCGCGAGTAAGCGCCAAACGCAGACAGGGATCAAAGAAGATGAGCGATGTCGCCGAGCGCGTGAAAAAGATTGTTGTCGAGCATCTCGGCGTCGAAGCCGACAAGGTCGTCGACAAAGCCAATTTCATTGACGATCTGGGAGCAGATTCGCTCGATACCGTCGAACTCGTCATGGCTTTCGAGGAAGAATTCGGCGTCGAGATTCCCGACGACGCCGCCGAGACGATTCTCACTGTGGGCGACGCAGTGAAGTTTCTGGAAAAGGCGAAGGCCGCCTGACGAACTGAGCGAGGTCCAAGCGCGCGGCGACTCCTCTCCCGAGGGTTCGCCGCGGTTGGCGTTTTCGACAACAATCAAGGTTCGAGAGTAAAGCCATGCGCAGGGTGGTCGTCACCGGTCTTGGCGTCGTTTCTCCTTTGGGCTGCGGCGTGGAGACGAATTGGCGCCGTCTCGCCGCCGGAGAATGCGGCTTCAAGCGAATCGACACATTCGAGGTCTCCGACCTCGCCTGTCAGATCGCCGCAGTCGTGCCGAGGGGCGACGGCAAGGACGGCGCGTTCAATCCCGACGACTGGTTCGATCCCAAAGAGCAGCGCAAGGTCGATGATTTCATCATCTATGGGGCCTGCGCCGCGACTCAGGCCCTAAACGACGCCGGATGGGTGGCCGACACGGCGGAGAAGCAGGAGTCGACCGGCGTATTGATCGGTTCCGGCATCGGCGGCCTCGGCGGCATTTACGAAACCTCCGTCACCCTGCGGGAGAAGGGACCGCGTCGCGTTTCGCCCTTCTTCGTCTCGGGCAGAATCATCAATCTCGCGGGCGGCTATGTGTCGATCATGCATGGCCTAAAAGGACCGAATTCCGCGGTCGTGACGGCCTGCGCCACCGGCACGCACGCCATCGGCGACGCGGGGCGCATCATCGCGATGGGCGACGCCGACGTGATGGTCGCGGGCGGCGCCGAGTCGCCGGTCAATCGCATTGGCGTCGCTGGTTTCGCAGCGTGTCGCGCGCTTTCGACCGGTTTCAACGATCGTCCCGAAGCCGCCTCGCGGCCCTATGACAAGGATCGTGACGGCTTCGTTCTCGGCGAAGGCGCCGGCTGCGTCGTGCTTGAGGAATATGAGCACGCCAAGGCGCGGGGCGCGAAAATCTACGCCGAACTCATCGGCTACGGCATGTCGGGCGACGCCTTCCACATTACCGCGCCTACGCCCGACGGCGACGGCGCCTATCGCTGCATGAAAGCAGCTTTGAAGCGCGCGGGCGTTTCGGTCGAGGACATCGACTATGTCAACGCCCATGGCACGTCGACGCCGCTTGGCGACGAGATCGAACTCAAGGCCGTCGAGCGTCTCCTCGGCAATGTCGAACCCAAGCTCGCCATGTCGTCGACGAAATCGGCGATCGGCCATCTGCTCGGCGCCGCCGGGGCGGTCGAGGCGATCTATTCGATCCTGGCGATGCAATACAATGTCGCGCCGCCGACTCGCAATCTCGACAATCCTTCGGTCGAAACGGCGATCGACCTCGTGCCCCACAAGGCGCGCGAGAAGGAAATCAATATCGCGCTGTCGAATTCCTTCGGCTTCGGCGGCACGAACGCTTCGCTCCTGTTTCGCCGCGCCTCCTGAGCGCGCCCAAAACCCTACGCTCATTCGAGACTGCGTCATGCCCGCGGAGCGCTAACCGAAGCGGCGCGTTCCTGAATTCGCCACAATGAGGCATAGTGTAAGTCACCGGCAAATAGACCGCGTGAAATCTTCGGCTTTTTGATGGGCGTGTTGCGATGAGCGAAGCGGACGAAAAAGGCGCGCCCGAAAAGCCGACAGACGTTGCCGCGTCGCGGCCGGCCGAACCAGCCGCGGCGCCAGGGGCGGAACCCGCCGCGCCGGTCGCCGAACCGGTCGTTCCAGAGCCTGCCTTGAGCGCGACCGCGCAGGACTCCCGTAAGCCGCAGGTCGAAGCTCCCGCTCCAGCGCCGCTGGCCGAAGCGCCAGCGCCGATTGCACCCCGTCCAGAACCGGCGCCCGCGCCGCCAATCGTCTCGACGCTTGAGGCGCGTCTCGGCGCAGCGCCCATGGAGCCAGTCGCGCCTCCCGCTGACATCGCCAAGCCTGTTCTGTCGCCTCCTGTCGAATCTGTAGCGCCCGCCGCGCCTGCGCCGCCCGCCTCTCTGCCGATTTCGGCCAAGGTCGAGACGCCTCCCGCCGAGCCGCCGAAGGCCCCGATCGCGCCCGCCGCTGCAATCGCGCCGGGCGTTCCGGCGGCGCATGTCGAATCTATCGCCCCCGCCACGCCTGCGCCGCCCGCCGCTCCGCCGAAAGCCCCGGCGCCCGCTGTTGAAATCGCGGCGTCCGCTCTGGCCCCTTCATCGACAGCTGCTGCGAGCCCGAGCGCGCCGCCACCGGCGCCGCCAAGGGCCGAGGCGCCCCCGGTTGGCGCGCCCGGCCCGCGTTCCGGCGCGCA
>JALHNQ010000078.1 GCA_022843405.1 Methylocystis sp.
GGTCGGGCTACGCCCTCCCGACGCCGCGACAAAATCGAAACGCCCCGCGTTCAGCAAACCCCGGCAGGAATCCACTTAAAGTCCGCGGGGAGCTGTCCAAACAACCGGAGCCAGCTCTATATTACCAACGACGGGGTCGGCCTCATCTGGATCTTTGGTGCCATATCGCTCAAGCATTTCCCAGAACTGATCCCAAAGCTTATCGAGGTAGTGAGTATTCCAATTCGGCTCGATGTCTACTGCTGGACCATATGTTGCCAGTTGGTATTTCAACGATAACTCTAAAAATTGCCGATAGTTGAAGATGATCGGAAAGACGAGCACATCGCGCTTGGACCTGTCGTCGGACGCCGCTTGGACCATCAAATCGCCAGCCTCCTTGTAACCATCCGTCATCAGCACCAAACGGGTGAACCCGTCATCTGCGATGTTGGCATTGTCAAATGGCTCATCCGCGACAACGAAGGGAACATCGCCTTGCCGCGGCCAGCGGAATTCAGCATTGAGGAGGTCTTCAAATGATTTCCGTTTTGCCATTTTTGTTCAGCTCGCCAACTTTCTTGTTAGAATCTGCGTCGAAAAAAAATCGTAAAGCAACCGTCTCCCATTGGAGGGAGGCTATCATAGCGAACGAACGCCGGCCGTTCAAAAGGTCAAGGGGGAGAGGCCTGTCCCTTTCGGGTCGTGACCTGCTTTTTGTCAAAGTTCCTTCGGGTTTAGATCGGATCGCGATTCGCCGCCGCGATGTGTGCAGCGCTCAAAATCAACAGCGCCACATCAAAGCGCCACGCGAGCAGGCCGGCGTTTTCGCAAGCGCGCCTGGCGCGAATGGGCTCATGCGCCCGCTCAATCTCAGTCCAACCGAAATCAATCGTCGAGCCGCCGCGCATCGCGCGCCCTGTGGCGCTTCTGCATCACTGGTTTTGAAAAAGGCGCAGGCGCCACGCCGATTCGCCCAATCGGCTTGACTTGAAAATCGCATTTATCGCTTATCGTTAGCGACGGTTCCGCAAGGGATCAATAGGGAATGCGGTGAGCGCAACGTCGCGCAATGCCGCTGCTGCCCCCGCAACTGTAAGCGGCGAGTCAAAGACCACAACAGCCACTGGAGCCGATGTTCCGGGAAGGCGGCCTTTGAGCGACGACCCGCGAGCCAGGAGACCTGCCGTCATCATGGTCACGTGCGAAAGCGTCGGGCGGGGCGCGCCGATGCGGGCAAAGCCGGTCTTGGCGCCTTGCGCGTTTAGGCCAGTCGCAGTGACGGTCCGGTCTGCTGCGAGTCTTGCCATGCATGTTTCTTCAGCCGCGGTCCGCCTTGCTTCGATCCTCGCGGCGCTCGCGCCGCTAACGTCGCGCGCTCAGACCGCGCTCCCCACGATACAGGTCAACGCGCATCGGGCCGCCCCGGCGGCCCATGCCCCCCTTGCCCATGCGCCCGCGCCGGCGCGACCCGTCCATGCATCGCCGCAACCGCGGCGCGCGTCGCCGATTGTCGCGGCGGTGGCTCCCCCCGCGCCGCCCGCGGGTCCGACGCCGCCGCCGATCACCGCATCGAGCGAGAAATTCTTCACCGGCCAGGAGGTCAACGCGCTTCCCTTCGCGCGCCCCGGCGACGCGCTGGAAATCGTGCCCGGACTGGTCGTCACCCAGCACAGCGGCGAAGGCAAGGCCAACCAATATTTCCTGCGCGGCTTCAATCTCGACCACGGCACCGATCTCGCGCTCTATCTCGACGGCATGCCGCTCAATATGCGCACCCATGGCCATGCGCAGGGCTACGCCGACAGCAATTTCCTGATTCCCGAACTCCTGTCCTACGTTCTCGCCCGCAAGGGCCCCTATGACGCGCAAGACGGCGACTTCTCGTCGGCGGGCTCGATCTATATGCAATACAAGGACAGGATCGACAAAGGATACTTCCTGCTCACCGGCGGTAGTTTCGCCTATGCGCGCGCGCTCGCCGTCGCGCCTTACCAGGATTTTTCCGGCGGCTCCGCCTATGGCGCGGTCGAAGCGCAATATTACAACGGACCCTGGGAGCGCGGCGACAATATGCGGCGCCTCAACAGCGTGTTGCGCTGGGCGCGCGGCACGCAGGAAGACGGCGCCTCCGTGACCTTCATGGGCTACGCCAACAAATGGTTTGGAACGGACCAAATTCCGAGTCGCGCGGTCAGCGCCGGGCTGCTGTCGCTCTGGGGCACGATGGACCCGACCGCCGGCGGCGCGACCTCGCGCTTCTCGCTCTCGTCGCGCTGGAGTCAGGTCGAGGGCGATCACGCGACGCGCGTCGAAGCCTATGTCGTCCATTCGACCTTGGACCTCTACAGCACTTACACCTATTTCCTGGCGCATCAGGATTTGGGCGACCAGATCCGTCAGTTCGACGATCGCACCATCGTCGGCGTCAATGCGCAGCATGCGATCAGATGGGCCGATGTGAAAGGCGCGCCGGTCGAGACCCGCGTCGGCTTTCAGGGACGTTACGACGACATTCGGCTTGGCTTGCAGGAGAGCGTCCGCCGACAGCTCTATGGCACGCTCAGCAACAATGCGGTCGGCGAGGGCAGCATCGGCCTCTGGACCGATACGGCGGTGCGCTGGACGCCCTGGCTGAAGACCGTCACCGGCGCGCGCTTCGATTATTACAACGCCGCCGTAAGCTCGCTTCAAACGCTCTATGATGCGCCGAAACTCGCGGCGAGCACCGGCCTGCCGGCGTTCCTCCTCACCGGACCATTCAATCAGGGCGTCAAGAATGCGTCGCTATTCAGCCCGAAGCTCTCGATCATCGTCGGCCCCTTCTACAAGACGGAATTCTACGCCAATTACGGCGAAGGCTTCCACTCGACCGACGCAAGGGGCACGGTGCTGCGAGTCTCCACCGCCGAACTTGCCGACAATGACGGCTTCGTTCAGGCGGCTTCAATTCCGCTGCTGGTGAAATCACGCGGCGCCGAGATCGGCGCCCGCACGAAATTCATCGAAGGGCTCGATTCCAGCATCAGCCTGTTCTGGCTCAATCTCGAATCGGAGAACCAGTTCGTCGGCGACAGCGGCACGACCATCTTCGGCCGCCCCAGTCGCAGATATGGCCTCGAACTCGCCAACAAATACGCCCCGAACGCCTGGATCAGATTCGACGGCGACGTGGCGCTGGTTCATGCGCGCTACCGCGGCGTCGACGTCGCGCAGACCTTGGCGTGGCTCAATTTGATGACGCCTGACGCATTGCCTTATGGGACATTCTTGGGCAATGCGCCCGGCAATTATCTGTCGAACGCCATAGCGGTGACGGCGATGGGCGGATTGGAAATTGGTGAGGCGACAGGATGGTTCGGCGCGCTGAAATATCGTTACTTCGGCGCCAGGGCGCTAACTGAAGATGGCTATTTCAATTCCCCGGCGACTGGCACGTTGAACGCGCGGCTGGGCTATCGATGGGCGGATGGCTGGCGACTGCAGTTCGACGCCTTCAATGTTTTCAACTCTCGCTCCGACCAGATCACATTTGCATATGGCTCGCTCCTGCCGAGCGACCCTCTTTACGCGCAATGCGTCGCAGGCGTCGCTCCCGCCCAGGTTTGTGGCGTCGGCGTCATGGACCGCCATCTCAAGCCCTTGGAGCCTGCGGCCGTGCGCGTGACATTGGCTGGGCCGCTGAACTTCGAACAGCCGATCGCCAAACTTCCGGATCTCTTTGAGCCTTTCTCGCGACTGTCGAACTGACGGTCGCCAGTTCGGCGAATGTCAGTCTCGACGGCCGCTGTGAGTCATGACGAAGCTTCGTCAACCTCTCCTTCGCGTCTAGACCGGACGCGAAGCGAAAGCCTTCGTCACATCGCGATTCGCTACTGCGGCAGCTGCGGCCTTCAACATCAGCAGCACCGCAAAGGCGGCGAGATTGATGAAAAAGATTCGCGTCACCACCGGTGCCGTAAAATGGTCGACGCCGGGGCCCGTCGCCGCGGCGACGGCCATAATCAGACTCTCATAGACGACGAAGGAAGCAAGGAAAGCCGCGAGTCCGCCACTGAGGCCGGGAAAGCGGCGCGCGAGCAGGCCGGCGCTTTCACAGGACAGCAAAGCGATGACGCCGAGCGCGCCGCCCCAAAACAGCGTCGTCGCGTCGGTCGGATAATGCAGGAAGAGAAAGCCGACGGCCTGATTGGCGAACCAGACTGCGCCCGTCAGCAGCAGGGCCGCGCGGTGCGTCGACGTCAGCGCGGCGACAGCGGCGAAGCCGGCGAGCGGCAGGGCGCACGCGAGCGTGAAGCTTGAAAGAACGCTCGCGCTTATGAGCGTCGCCGCCCAAAGCGCGAAACGGCGATCGGGCGAAACTTGGGAAAGCATGAATGTCATATCAGTCTCCTTTCAGTTGAGCGCCGGCCTCGGCGGGCTTTCGTCCCGCAAAGCGGGTGAGAAAACATTGGAAAGCGTCAGGCGGGTTCGAAGCGGCTTGTGGATCGATCGGCCGGATCAGGCTCGTGCAGGCCGAACCAGCGCGCGCGCAATTTGTCCCACAGCGCCAAGCGCGACCAATCCGGCTCCTTGAGGACTTTGTCCGTCGCTGGATCGAGGAACGGATTCGGCAGCAGCACGGTGATCTGCTGTTCGCCGGCGCCGTTGAAGAATTGCAGCCCCCAGGACATCGGCACGCAGCTTGTGTTGCGCCGGCGATAGAGTTCGGCGCGTGACGTGCGCCTGAGTCTTGCAAGTTCGGGCGACGTCGGCCGATTGCGCGATCCTTTGTTCTCGCCGATGCAGACGTGAAAATGCGTGACGCCGAAGGCGACGGTGAGATAGCCGTCGAGCAGCCTGATGCGCGTCGGCGCGCGATCGGCGTGGATTTCCCACGCCGCGCCTTGAATGATCGGCCCGAAGACGATGTCACGCCAGTGATTTTCGAAAAGGTCGTGAAAAAGCTCTTCGAGACTCGCCGTATCTGTCGGCAAGGAGAAGACGTCGAGCGCCGCGCCGTCAGGCTCGATGATTCGTTTAGGCGCTAAGTCGGCGACTGCTGTCATGGCCATGCGCTTTCTGTTGTGTAGCGAACCGAGGCGGAAGCGATCCTCGCGCGCTATTGCGCGCGCGAAGATGTCGCCGCGCATTCAGAACGACAGTTTGATCGATCCGCGGAACGTCCGCGGCGCCCCGATTACGTTATAATTGTATCCAGGCAGGTTCCATCCGACCTGGATTGGGTTGGTGTAGGGCACCGCATAGCCGAACGGATGAGCGGCGTCGAAGGCCTGCGGACCCAGGCCGCCGCTGGTGAAATAGGTCTTGTCGAAGAGATTGCTCACATTGAGCTGCGCGACGATCTTGTAATCAGCGAGATTGAGCTCATAAGCCCCGAACAGGCCGACGATTCCATAGCTCGGCGTCGACTGGCCATAGATGTAGCTGCCGTCATTCGCCCAATGATAGAAGGGAATATAGCCGGTGTAATCGTATCGCGCCCCGACTCTCAGACCCTTCATCTGGCCGTCCTTGAATTCATATGCCGAAGACAGGGAGCCGACATTGCGCGGAACGAAGGGAATCGGCGATCCGGCGGTCGGAACCCCGAGATAAAATGGATTTGATTTGGTGGTGATTGCGTCGGTGTTGGCGTAGGCGAGGTTGACGCTCCAGCCGGGCAAGAGCTCGCCCTGGATGTCGAGTTCAGGACCCTGCGAACGCCCTTCGCCGATCAGCATCACATGGTTGAAGTCGTTAGGAATGCCGATCGGAATATTGGTCTTGGCCAGGTGATAATAGGCCGCCGTCGCCTGAAGCTTCCCGTCGAGCACGGAAAATTTGACGCCTCCTTCCACTTGTGTGCCGGCGCTCGGCGGCGTCGGGTCGTTCGTGTTCAAGACCAGCTTGCCGTTGTAATTCGGGCTGTAGGATTCAGCGTAATTCCCATAGAAGCTCACCCAGTCGAGCGGCCGCCACAACAGCCCGACGCGCGGCGTCACTCTCTGATTGACGAATTGCGCTCTCGCCGTGATCGTATCGAAGTTGCAGGGGATCACCAGTCCCGCAAACGCATTCTCCGAAAACGGTCCGCAGAACTTCGAATTGTCCGTGGCTCCTGTTCTGCTGTCGATATATTGATAGCGCGCGCCGCCGAGCACGGTGAAGCCATAGGGCAGCTTGATCTGGTCTTGCAGATAGATGCCCAGATTGTCGGCGTATTGCTCGGTCGCAGCGAAGGTATAGAGACCGGAGATGGGCGTCGGCGGCTGCGGCGCGCCCAACAGGAGGGTTGAACTGTAGTTCGCCGCATTCAAGTTCTGGCCTCTGAAATTGTAGCGGTAATAGTCCGCGCCGGCGAGCAGCGTGTGATTGAGATGCTCGCTGGTGTTGAAATGCCCGACGAGATTGACCGTCGTCGCATATTCCGCCTGCCTGTTGTCCGACGGAAACGCGCCCCAGTTCAGCGTGACATTGTTGGGCGAGGGGAAGGAGAAGCAAGACGTGCTTCCGGGCGTTATGCAGTCGCTGATAAAGCCGAAGCCGCCGGCGTTTTGCCAATCGCTGCGCAACAATTGCATGAAGGCGGTTTGCTGGATCGACCAGTCCTTATCGAAGTCGTGATGCCATGTGAACTCGGTGAAATTTTGCTGCTGATTGTAGGGTGAATTCGGTCCCCAGTTGAAACTGCGTCCGAGCCAGAGAGGGTTGAACATCCCGAAATAGGGTACGAAATACCAGTCCTGATTGAGGCTGTTCTGCTGGAATTGCGTGGACGCTCTAACCCAGGTGTTGGCGTCGATATGCCATTTCACGACCGGGTTGATCATCAAATTTCGATTGTAGCCGAATGCGCGGAACGACCCGTCGTTCTCATAGGACATGATGAAGCGATAGAGCAGGTCCTTGTTCTCGGTCACGGGGCCCGTGGCGTCGAGCGTCGTGCGATAAGAGGCGTAACTGCCGATCTGCTGCTGCAGGGAAAAGACGCGCTTCTCCAGCGGCTGCTTCGTGTTGATGTTCACGATGCCGCCGGGCTCCACCGCCCCATAGAGGATGGCGGCGGGGCCTTTGAGAACTTCGACGCTCTCGACATTGGCCATTTCGAGATTGCTGGCGCCTGTGAAGTTGAGGCCGAAGCTGTCGACCCTGAAACCGTCGCGAAAGTAATTTTGAGTTGGAAAGCCCCGAAGAATGATCTGTCTAAAGGAATTGCCCAGAGCCGCGTCGCCGCCGCCCGACAAGGCGACGCCGCTGACGTTCTTCAACGCCTGGTCGATCGTGATGGCCTGCTGGTCTTCGAGCATCCGACGCGTGACGGTCCTCGTCGTGACCGGCGTATCCATGATCGGCGTATTGACCTTGGTGCCGACCGACTGGATCGGCGCGGCGTAGGACGTCGGATCGTTGCATACGCCCTCGGCGCAAAGCTGGCCGTTGTTCCCGGGTCCGATTTCGGTCCCGTTGTTGCCGACGGGCGCAGCGACAGGGCCTTCCGAGCGATGGATGACGCTTGGCTTCGGCCTGCCGATTTCAATCACCGGAAGCGCGTTTTGGGCGAAAGTGGAGGACGAGAGGACTGTGGAAAGGACCAGGATGGACGATTTGCGCCGCACGGCGATGCAAACGCCGCCTTTCGGGAATTGGGATTTCATAAGCTGGACTCGCAGCGAGACGTGGGCCGTCACTGCGAAGGTCTTTGCCCGCACGCCGAGAAGGCGAGGGGCATCGGCCGCATCGGTGCACCCCGCCCGACGCTTTCGCGCGTGACCACGAAGCGACGGCAGGTCTCCTGGCTCGCGGGTTGTCGCCTTGGACCGCCTTCCCAGAGCTTTCGCTCCAGTGGCTTAGTGGTCTTCGGCTCGCCGCTTACAGTTGCGGGGGCAGCCGCGGAATTGCGCGCAAAGAAGCGCGCTCACCGCATTCCCATTTTGATCCCGTTGGGAACCGTCTGCCGCAAAATAGAAGGCCGATCGCTCGTCGAGTCAAGAGCGTCGCTGTAGCTGATCGCTCACCGACAGGCGTTAGTCGTTCACTAGGGTCCAGACCCATAAACTGCTTGGCATGAACCAAGCGTTGTGATTCACGGCTTCCTGAAAGGGGACGCTGATGATTCTGGATCACTTCTGGCTGACGGCGGCGCAGTTTTCGAAG
>JALHNQ010000079.1 GCA_022843405.1 Methylocystis sp.
CCCGACGGGGTGGAGATGGTGATGCCGGGCGACAATGTGACGATGGACGTGGTGCTGATCGTGCCGATCGCGATGGAGGAGAAGCTGCGCTTCGCCATCCGCGAAGGCGGCAGGACGGTTGGAGCTGGAGTGGTCGCATCGATCATTGAATGATCGATGCGACGACGGAATGCGATCAACCGCATTCCTATGCGGCGCCGGCGTCGTCGCCAGCATCATCGAGCGATCGACGCCGAGGCGCGGCGAAATTAAAAGGGGCGGGAGCCGCGCTCTCCCCCCTTCGTTTTGGACCCGCGCCCATGAAACCCGTCGTCATAAAACTCGAACAAATGCATAAGCGCTGGGCGACCATGTCCATCGCAACCATCCGCATGCCTGACGGAAGAACTGTCCTGCGCGACGTCGAGGACCATGGCTGCGCGGCCGCCGTGCTGCCCTATGATCCTCTGCGCCGGACGGCGCTGCTCGTTGAGCAACTGCGCGCCCCGCAACTCGTGTCGGTCGGCGCGACGCATTCGCTTGAGGCGATCGCCGGTTGCGTCGAGGGCGAGGACGACCCCGCCGCGACGGCGAAACGCGAGGCGCTTGAAGAAGGCGGATTGCGGCTCGGCGCGCTCGAACATGTCGCTTCCGCCTGGTCGATGCCGGGCGTGTCGACCGAACGCATGACGCTTTATCTTGCCGAATATCGGCCTGAGGATCGCGTCGCCGACGGCGGCGGCGTCGCGCATGAAGATGAAGAAATTCGCGTCGTCGAAATGGGCCTCGCCAAACTCGCCACGCTGATGACGGCGGGGGACCTCGTAGACATGAAGACGCTCGTCCTGGTTCAGGCGCTGCGTCTTCGCCGCCCCGAGCTTTTCGACGCGATGTAGAGCCTTAACAGATTATTCTCAGCAACCCGACGCGCTGACTCCAGGCGCGAGCCGCAGCGCGTCGCAGAGATTGCGTGACTGGAAGTCGTCCATCATTTTCCGGGTGATGACGGTCGCCGAACCCGGAACTTGCATGATGGGCGTCCGGGTTCCCGCCGGTCCGGTCACATAGTTGGAGAAATAGCCGTCGTCAGAATAGGCCGGCGGCGCTGAGCGATGAATCGGGGCGCGGAAGCCTCGGACGCGCGGATCGGCGGCGGCGGGCGCCGTCAGACCAGCGAAGGCGACTGCGATCGGCAGGAATAGGGCGACAGCCTTGCGCATGGCGTTGTCCTTCTGGCGAAAGCATATAGCCGCCAGAGCGCATTCGCCAAGCCTGCCGCGAAGAAGATATCAGGCGGCGAGTTCGTCGCCCACAAGCACGGCAGGCAGGCGGCGATCCTCCAGACGGTCGATCACGGCCGCGGATCGTTGGGCGATTTGCTCGACCTCCAGCGCCGCGGCGACGGCGGAAATTCCGATCTCGCGGTAAAGACGCGCGAGAAGATCGTGAGGATGGCCGCCGGACTGGGGCTCGTTGAACTCGATCGAATACTTGTCCAACATGGGTGCGCTCGACGCTAGGAGGGGACTCAAAGGGCGTGTGTCATAGGATTGTCCTCATCAAGTTAACGATCCGCTAAGGAATTGAGCCGCGGACGAAGCCCGCACGAATTTTTTTGAAATTTCCGAGAGCCATTGCATTCGCTATAAATTTGCGAAAAATGCTGCGCAGCCGCGAAGGCGGTCTCATGAGTTTCTGATCCTATGCGACGTCATCTTCCGCCCGAGCCCTGGTCCAAAGTCGCGCTGTGGAGCCAGCGCTTTGCGATTTTCGCCGCAACTGTGGCGATTTTGGCGATCCTATTGGGGCGACTTGGCGCCATCGACCCGCCCTCAGCTCTAGCGTCGCTTGGCGGGGCGATGGCCTTGGCGTTGATCGCGGTGCTTCTGTTTTGCGCCGCGTGCCGGGTGATTTGGCGGGAGGGACGGCGCGGCGCGGGCGCGGCGACGGCGGCGTTTTTCCTTGCGGCGCTGACTCTTGCCTATCCGGCCTATCTCGCCTTCGAGGCGGTGCGCCTCCCGGTGCTTTCCGACATTTCGACGGATATCGCCAATCCGCCTCATTACTCCTTCTCCAAAGCCGCCGTTGACGCGCGCAACGGCTTCCAGCCGCCGGGCCTGCCGGCGCGCACGCGAGAGACGCAACGTTTGGCCTATCCGGACGTCGAGCCGATTGTCGTCGACCTCGACACCGACGAAGCTTTTGCGCTGGTGCTAAAAACGGCCAATGCGCGCGGCTGGACGCTGGTCGACAAACGGCCGCCCGGCGGGCGCAGCGGCGACGGGCATATCGATTTCATCGACAAGACTTTGGTCATGGGATTTGACGACGACATCACCGTCCGCTTCAAGCCGCTGCCGGGCCAGACTCGCATCGATCTGCGGTCGGCCTCGCGCTACGGTCGTCACGACTTCGGCGCAAACGCCAAGAGAATCACCGCCTTCGCCGAGGAACTGCAGTCGCAGCTCGACACCCGCTAACGCGTTCCCCAATTGAACGATATGGAGAGACGCTCGTGTTTCACGGCGTCTTCGATTATTCTGCACGGCGAAGCTTGGCGACGGGAGCGGCGAAATGGTCGAGGAAAGCGGCGGCGTCACGAAGGGCGCGCCAACGGTCCCGCCCTTTACCCGCGACCAGGAACTCACCGCCTTTCGCGACATGCTGCTCATCCGGCGCTTCGAGGAAAAGGCCGGGCAGCTCTACGGCATGGGCGTCATCGGCGGTTTCTGCCACCTCTACATCGGCCAGGAAGCCGTCGTCGTCGGGGTCAAGATGGCGGCGCGCGACGGCGACCAGTTCACCACAAGCTACCGCGACCACGGACATATGCTCGCCTCGGGGATGGAGCCCAGACGCGTCATGGCGGAGCTCGCCGGCAAGCGCGGCGGCTATTCCAAGGGCAAGGGCGGCTCGATGCACATGTTCTCGCGCGACGCCAATTTCTATGGCGGCCACGGGATCGTCGGCGCGCCGGCGCCGATCGGGGCGGGCGTCGCCTTCGCCAACGCCTATCGCGGCGACGGCCGCGTGTCGTTGACGTTTTTCGGAGAAGGCGCCTCGAACCAGGGCCAGGTCTATGAGGCCTTCAATATGGCGGCGCTGTGGAAACTGCCGGTCGTCTTCATCGTCGAGAACAACCGCTATGCGATGGGCACGGAAATCTCCCGCGCTTCCGCACAAATCGACTTGTCCAAACGCGGCGCGGCTTTTGCGATTCCCGGCAAGCAGATCGACGGCATGGATGTGCGAATCGTCAAGGCCACGGCGGATGAGGCGATCGCATGGTGCCGCGCCGGCAATGGCCCCTATCTCATAGAGGCGCAGACCTATCGCTACCGCGGCCACTCGATGTCCGATCCGGCGAAATATCGCTCGAAGGAAGAAGTGCAGAAGATGCGCGAGGAGCATGATCCGATCGAGCAGGTTCGCATTCGGCTGATCGCCGACGGCGTCAGCGAGGAGGAACTCAAGAAGATCGACGCCAATGCGCGCAAGATCGTCGCCGAGGCCGCCGATTTCGCGATGAGCGACAAGGAGCCGGACCCGGCCGAATTGTGGACGGATGTGCTGGCGTGAGGGATTGATTGAATGACCGTCGACGTCCTCATGCCCGCGCTGTCGCCGACGATGGAGCAGGGCAAGCTCGCCAAATGGCTGAAAAACGAAGGCGACGCGGTGAAGGCCGGCGACGTCATCGCCGAAATCGAGACGGATAAGGCGACGATGGAGGTCGAAGCCGTCGACGAGGGCGTATTGGCGCGCATCCTGGTGCCAGGCGGGACCGAGAATGTCGCCGTCAACACGCCGATCGCGGTGATTGCCGAGGAAGGCGAAGAGGTCGCCGACACGGCCGATCATGCGCCGATCGCGCGCGTCGGCGAGGAAGATAAGGCTGAGACGCAGGCCGAAGCGGCGGCGCCAGCGGCGCCCGGCCAGACCGCGCCCCAAGACCAGCCTGGAGACGCCAATAAGGCGCAGGCCAAAGCCGCGGTCGACGCTGCGGCGCCGGCGCCCAAGGCGACAAGCGTCGCTGCGCAGCCAACTGCAACCGTCGCGCCGGAGGTCCCCGAAGGCACGGCGATGATTTCCATGACCATGCGCGAAGCACTGCGCGACGCGATGGCCGAGGAAATGCGGCGCGATCCGAGCGTCTTCGTGATCGGCGAGGAGGTCGCCGAATATCAGGGCGCCTACAAGGTCACGCAAGGCCTGCTGCAGGAATTCGGCGCCAAGCGCGTCGTCGACACGCCGATCACCGAATATGGCTTCGCCGGCGTCGGCGTCGGCGCGGCCTTCGCCGGGCTGCGGCCGATCGTCGAATTCATGACCTTCAATTTCTCGATGCAGGCGATCGACCACATCGTCAATTCGGCGGCGAAGACGCTCTACATGTCCGGCGGGCAGATCAATTGCCCGATCGTGTTCCGCGGACCGAACGGCGCCGCGGCGCGCGTCGCCGCCCAGCACAGCCAGGATTATTCCGCCTGGTATTCGCAAGTGCCGGGACTGATCGTGATTTCGCCGTCAAACGCCAGCGATGCGAAAGGCCTGCTCAAGGCCGCGATCCGCAACGACAATCCGGTCGTGTTTCTCGAAAACGAGATTCTCTACGGCAAGACGTCGGAAGTGCCGGCGCTGGAAGATTTCGTCCTGCCGATCGGCAAGGCGCGCATCGCCAGGCCGGGCAAGGACGTGACGCTCGTTTCCTTCTCGATCGGCATGACCTATGCGCTGCAGGCTGCGGAACAACTCGCTAAAGAGGGGATCGACGTCGAGGTGATCGATCTGCGCACATTGCGGCCGATGGATATTGCGACGATCATCGAATCGGTGAAGAAGACCGGCCGCTGCGTCGCGATCGAAGAGGGCTGGCCGCAATGCGGCGTCTCGGCGGAAATCGCGATGCGCGTGCAGCAGGAAGCCTTCGACTATCTCGACGCGCCGGTGCTGCGCGTCACCGGCAAGGACACGCCGATGCCCTACGCCGCCAATCTCGAAAAGCTCGCTTTGCCGAGCGTCGCGGAAGTCGTCGCGGCGGCGAAGGCCGTCCGCTACAGGTCTTGACGATGGCGCTCGTGACCTCTGACACTGGCGTCCGCATTTTTGCCTCTCCGCTCGCACGCCGTCTGGCGAAGGAGGGCGGTCTCGATCTTTCCGCGCTCCAGGGTTCGGGCCCGCATGGCCGCATCATCGAGCGCGACGTGCAGACGGCGCTGACGCGCGGGGGCGCTGCGAAGCCGCCGACGCTCGCTGTCGCGCCTTCGGCTGACGTCACGCGCAAATTCTTCGAAGCCGGCTCTTTCGAAGAAATCCCCCACGACAATGTGCGCAAGGCGATCGCGCGGCGGCTGACGGAATCGATCCAGACGATTCCACATTTCTATCTCAACATCGACTGCGAGATCGACGCGCTCATACGCCTGCGCGAGGATTACAATTCCGCCGCGCCGCTTGGCGCCGACGGCAAGCCGGTCTGGAAAACGTCGGTCAATGATTACGTGGTGAAGGCGCTGGCGCTGGCGCTTCAGCGCAAGCCAGAGGCGAATGTCACTTTTACGCCGGACGCGCTGCTGCGCCACAAATCGTCCGATATCGGCGTCGCGGTATCGATCCCCGGCGGGCTCGTCACGCCGATCATCCGCAACGCTGAAGGAAAATCGGTGCGCGAGATTTCCGACGAGATCAAGGTGCTTGCGGGCCGCGCCCGCGCCCGTAGACTGAAGCCGCATGAATATGAAGGCGGCGTGTCGGCCGTCTCCAATCTCGGCATGTTTGGCGTGCAGAGCTTCACCGCGGTGATCAATCCGCCGCAGTCGACGATCCTGGCGGTCGGGCAGGGCGAGCAACGCATGATCGTCAAAAACGGCGCGCCCGTTGTGGCGACAATGATGAGCGTGACGCTCTCCTGCGATCACCGCGCCGTCGACGGCGCGCTGGGCGCCGAGCTTTTGGCGGAATTCAAACATGTCATCGAACATCCGGCGATGATGTTCGCGCAATGATGGGCGAGGCGCAGCTCCAGTCGACCCTGACCTGCCCGCATTGCGCGCGCGCCGAAACGCTCGACATGCCGCTGGACGCTTGCGTCGTCGCGCACTTCTGCGCCGGATGCGGGGCGCGGCTGACGCCAAGGAAAGGCGACTGCTGCGTCTTCTGCTCTTATGGCGACATTCCCTGTCCGCCTGTGCAGATGGAACGAGATTGTTGCAGCCGTCCGATGGACGAGGGGCTCTAATCGCGGCATATGCCTTGCCTGGAACAACTCTAAACAGGCAGGGAGCAGGCGCGTGGCGACGGAAGCTGACATTCTGAAGGCGCTGGAAGGGCTCTACGGGCCCGGCGGGACGCCGCTCGCGCACGCCGTGAGCGGGATCAATCTTTCGGGCGCCAAGGCCTTTGTATCTTTGGCGGGCGATCCGAGCCAGGCGCAGGTCTGGGAGGCCGCGCGTATGTCCGCCGAGCGCGCGATCAAGGCGGCGCCGGGGATCGAGCAGGCGATCGTGACCCTGACCGCTGAACGCGCGCCGCGCGCCGAGGCGCCGCCGCCGCGCGGCCAAGCGCACGAACATGCCCATACGCATGCCGCCGCCGCGCCGCCGCCTAGGAACAAGGGCGGCATTCCAGCGCTGGAAAAAATCCGTTTCATTATCGCGGTCGCGTCCGGCAAGGGCGGCGTCGGCAAATCGACGACGTCGGCCAATCTGGCGCTTGGCCTCGCCGCGCAGGGCTGGCGGGTCGGCCTGCTCGACGCCGACGTTTATGGCCCCTCGATGCCGCGGCTTTTTGGACTCGCCGAGAAACCGAAGATCGAAGCCGGGAAGCTCATCCCGCTCGAAGCCTATGGCGTGAAAATCATGTCGATGGGCTTTCTCGTCGACGAGAATATTCCGATGGTCTGGCGCGGTCCGATGGTGTCGCAGGCGATTTCGCAAATGCTCGGCGAAGTCGCCTGGGGAGAGCTCGACGCGCTCGTCATCGATATGCCGCCGGGGACCGGCGACGTTCAGCTCACCATCGCGCAGCAAGTCCCGCTCGCCGGCGCGGTGATCGTCTCAACCCCGCAGGATTTGGCGCTGATCGACGCGCGGCGCGCCGTGGCGATGTTCCAGAAAGTCGAGGCGCCGATCCTCGGCGTCATCGAAAATATGAGCTACTTCCTGTGTCCGCACTGCGGCGGGCGCTCGGAAATCTTCGCCCATGGCGGCGCGCGCCATGACGCCGAACAGATGGGCGTGCCCTTCCTTGGCGAAGCGCCGCTGGACATCAAAATTCGCGAAACCTCGGACGCCGGCCGCCCGGTTGTGGGCGCAGAGCCCGACAGCCCGCAAGCCGCCGTCTATCTCAATCTCGCCGCCAAAGTGAAGACGCTGCTCGAAACGCGGAAAGCGCGACCCGCGCCGGAGATCGTCGTCGGCTGAAACGACGCGCACAAAAAAAGACGCGCCTCCCGTTCGGGAGGCGCGCCAGGCGGGCCGATCGCTGCCGGCCGTCAGGGAGCGCTATGTCTCAGAAATGACTGGGGATCCAGGAAGTATCGCCTGCATCCCACTTGTAGTTGTAGCCGACCGTGAACTGGGTAGCGCGTCCCCAAGCGGTGATTACCGCGTTTGTATTATAGTGGGGAAGTAGATTTATTGGAACTGCGGGAAAAAACGCGCGGCCGACGAAAGGCGCGTTTTCGAAATAGCTGATCGAATTCTTGAAGTCGTAAATGGCTGCGAAATCGATCGACGAATTCTTCGTCAGCTGATAGCCGAAACCGCCGGTGACGGCATGAGCGCCGACAAGAGGCGCCAGCGCCGCAAGCGTGGCGGAGCGCTCTCTCATCAGCAAGGTTGAGTAATGGTAGCCGACGCGCAGCGTCAGCTTTGACGCAGTGCGCCATTCGGCGCCCAAGGAGGCGGAATCAGTGTCGCGCCAATCAAAGCCGCTGCCGCCATATGAGCCGAATGACCCGTACCAGATGGGAAAACTCGAGTTGCCGCCGGTGGTCG
>JALHNQ010000080.1 GCA_022843405.1 Methylocystis sp.
CGCGACCGTCGCCGCAGGTCCGCCGCCCATGAAGGCGGCGTTGCGCGGATCGCGATAGGGCGGCGGCTCGGGCGCGGGCTTTCCCTGCGCGTCGTCCTGCTGCAATTGCGCCAGCGCCTTCTGGAGATTCGACAGGCGCTGCGTCTCGTCGGCGCGCGCCGCGGCGATCGCCGCCTGCTGCGCGGCGATCCGCGCCGTCCCCATGGCGAGCGCGAACAGCGCGACGCCCGCCAAAATCAGCAGCGCAAACCAGACCGCGCCGTCGCGGCGCATCATGCGCGCTTCAAAACGCAAGCCGGCGAGAAAGGCGGAAGACATCGGCGCGCCTCACACCGGCCGCAGACGCCGCGCCGCGAAAAGCGCGAAAGCGCCCGCAAGCGCGAGCCAGCCGAGAAGCGCGGCGACGGGCAGCAGGCTGTAACCCAGGGCGAAGTCCGCCCCTGGCGCCCGATAGGCGAAGGCGGCGATCTTTCGCCACAGCTCCGGGCCGGCGACGTAAGTATTGTCGTGGGCGAAATGGATGATGTTGTCGCTCACTTCATTCTGAATGTCGCGCCGATGCGCTTCGGCGCTCGTCGCGAAATCGAACTGACTGCGGCTGTCGACGCCGGCGAAGGCCATCGAGATCGGCCGCAGCGCCAGGAGCGGAAAGAGGAAGCCGGGCGCGGCGCGCAGCGCGTCCTGGCGATCGAAAGCGCTCTGCAACGCGCCGAAATGGCGGTCGAAAATCGCATAGCCGCTCTCGTCGTCCTTGCGCAGCGCGAGACCGCGGAAATTGACCGGCAAATCCTCGATCCGCGTGACGCCGTATTTCTTCAAGGTCTCGTTGCGGAACGCGACGAAACCGGGATGACTCTCGTCATGGCCGAATGTCTTCGCCTTGTCTTGCGCGATGCCCGCCCGAAACTCCTGCCATGTCGGCGTCGGCGCAAAGGCGCGCGCCGCGTCCGTCGCCAGCCTTGGCGCCAGAAAAGAATTAGCGAGCCAGAAGGCGAGCAGCGTGACAAGCGCCGCGCGCGAATTTCTGGCGAGCGCCGAAACGCCAAGCGCCAGAAACGCAAAGCCGGCGAGATAGGCCGCATAGGCGGCGCCGAGCGCTCCGAGACGAATGAATTGGTCGGCGAGCGACAGGCGCTCGCGATCGACGAAGAACAACAGGGCGAGCGCCGCGCCGATGAAGGCCGGCGCGAGCAGCGCGAAAATCGCGCCGATCAGCGCCAGCGCCTTGCCGGCGAGAATGTCGCGCGGCCGCGCGCCGACGCTGAGCAATTGTTTCAGCGTGCCGCTTTCGCGCTCGCCCGAGAAGCTTGCGAAGCCCATCAGGATGACGATAAGCGGCGCGATCGTTTGCAAAATAAACGCAAGCGACAGCGAGCCGAGCCGCGCGCCGACGCCGCCATCGCGCGCCTGTTTGAACTGCGTTTCATTCTGCTTATGCGCCTCAAGCCACACCGCCGAGCCGACATAGGCGTCGACGCCGGGATCTGCGAGCGCCAGCGGACTCAAAGGCTTGAAGGCATATTGGCCGAAATGCGCGGCGGCGTGCGGATTCTTGGCGCTCTGTCCGACCCAGAGTTCGCGATCGGCCCTCGCCGCCGCCTCGCGCTCGCTTAAGATGCGGGCGTTTTCGACATAGCCGAAGGCGAGCGCGGCGAGCATCAGCGCGACGACGAAGGCGCAAAGCCAGACGAGTCGACGGTCGCGAAAAAGCTCCAGCCATTCCTTGGCGGCGACCGCGCGCATGACGCGCCAACGGCGCTTCGCCGGCGCCGCCGCGGCGAGCGGGGCGAGCGCGAGATCGCTCATGCGGCCCTCGCGAAAAGATCGAGATAGGCGCGCTCCAAGCCAAGATGATCGACGTCGTCGGCGCCGAAGACCGACGCCAGACGGCCCTGCGCCATGATGCCGATCTTCGTGCCGCATTGCTTGGCGAGAAAAAGATCGTGCGTGACCATCAGCACCGCCATGCCGTCCTTGCGCAGCCGCTCGATCAGCGCGGCGAACTCATTCGCCGCGAGCGGATCGAGGCCGGAGGTCGGCTCGTCGAGCACCAAAGCCTGCGCGCGTCTTGCGAGCGCGATGGCGACTCCGACCTTCTGGCGCATGCCCTTGGAATAGAAGCGCACCGGCCGACGCACTGCGTCTTCCGGAAGGCCGGCGGCGGCGAGCAGCGACAGAAGCGTGTCGCGCGGCGCCTCGGCACCCGAGATTTCGGTGAAATATTGCAGATTTTCGAGACCGGTGAGCGCGCCATAGAGCATCACCTGCTCGGGGATATAGGCGAGAAGCGCGCGCGCCGCGGAGGGATCAACCGCGGCGTCGATTCCGCAGACGAGCGCCTGTCCCGCCGTCGGCTCGATGAAATTCAGGAAGAGATTGACGGTCGTGGTCTTGCCGGCGCCGTTGGGGCCGAGCAGGCAAAACACTTCGCCCGCCGGCACGATCAAATTCAAACGATCGAGCGCCGGAGCTTGCGCGCCTTCATAAATTTTGGTGAGGTTACGCGCTTCAAGCATGGCCGCATCCGCCTGACAACTCGACTCCGGCGCGCGTGGCCTCGCGCCGGAGTGGAACATAATTTCCGCTTAAGCCTGCATCATCGCGCCAAGGCGGTCAAGCAGCAGCGCTTAGAGCGCGGCTCGCGAAAAAGTGGATGCCGGTTTTTCGCGCAAAGCGCGCTCTAAACTTTTGGAATCGATCACGTCATCTGCGTTTAGGCGATTCCGCCTAAACGCAGCGTGATCTAGTGCGGGGCGGCGCCGAGGCTCGCAACGTCGACCTTCACGCCCGGACCCTGAGTCGAGCAAATGGCGACGCGCTGGATGTAGGTGCCCTTGGCGCCCTGCGGCTTCGCCTTGGCGACGGCGTCGACGAAGGCCTTGATGTTCTCGACGAGCTTGCCGTCGTCGAACGAGGCCTTGCCGACCGTGCCCTGAACGATGCCGGCCTTCTCGACGCGAAACTCCACCGCGCCGCCCTTAGAGGCCTTCACCGCGCCGGCGACGTCCATCGTCACCGTGCCGACCTTGGGGTTCGGCATCAGGCCGCGGGGCCCGAGCACCTTGCCGAGCCGGCCGACGAGCGGCATCATGTCCGGCGTGGCGATGCAGCGGTCGAAGTCGATCGTTCCGCCCTGCACCGTCGTGACGAGATCCTCGGCGCCGATGACGTCGGCGCCCGCCGCCTTGGCTTCGTCCGCCTTGGCGCCGCGCGCGAAGACTGCGACGCGAAGAACGCGGCCGGTGCCGTTCGGCAGATTGACGACGCCGCGCACCATCTGGTCGGCGTGTTTGGGGTCGACGCCGAGATTCATGGCGATCTCGACGGATTCGTCGAACTTGGCCTTGGCGCGCTCGCGCACGAGCTTCACGGCGTCGGTGATTGGATAGAGCTTCGTGCGTTCAATGCCCTCGCGGGTCTTCGCAATGCGTTTTCCGATGTGCGCCATGGTCTTACTCCACCACCTCAAGGCCCATCGCGCGGGCGGAGCCGGCGATCATCGACATCGCGGATTCGATCGAGGCGCAGTTGAGATCGACGATCTTCTTTTCCGCGATGTCGCGGATCTGCGCCTGGGTGATCGTTCCGACGACGTTGCGGCCCGGCAATTTGGAGCCGGAGGCGGGCTTCTTGCCGATCTTGAGGCCCACGGCTTTCTTTAAGAAGAAGCTGACCGGCGGCTGCCTCATCTCGAAGGTGAAGGAGCGGTCCTGATAGGCGGTGATGACGACGGGGATCGGCGTCCCCTTCTCGATCTGTCCCGTCTTGGCGTTGAACGCCTTGCAGAACTCCATGATGTTGAGGCCGCGCTGGCCGAGCGCGGGACCGATCGGCGGCGACGGATTGGCCGCGCCGGCCGGCACTTGCAGTTTGATATAGCCGGCGATTTTCTTCGCCATTTGCTTTCTCCAACGATTGGCGCCCGCCGCGAGCTAGTCGCGTCGGCGCCGGTTGCAGTTCGTGGTCCGGTCTGGAGCTCCCCGATGGCGTCAGGGCAGACCCGCCACGTATGATGCCTCGGGCGGCGGAACCGTCCGAGGAATGGCGGCTTTTAGGGGAAGGCGGGGGAAAGGGCAAGCACGAGGATCGACGGCGTTAATTCTCGGTGGACGACGGAAGCTGAGTTTGGGATGTAGAATTTAGATGGTCATCGCCGCGCTGCAGATGCCTTGCGCATACGACGATCCAATTCTTCATCGATAACCTTGTTAAGCAGTTGGCTCCTCTCCAAGTAGCCCCATTTTGTAAAAAGCAGAATAAGGTGTTCGGTCATTTCCTTCCCCGACGCATAACCAAATAATTTGGCCATTTCGTTTGGGTCGATGCCGTTTGATTCATAGAACTCACTCGGTAGCACCGCTTTTTCATCGGCCGAGAGGTTCTCTGAATTTAGTCGAAATCTGCGTGACTTTTTCCCAAATAAGCTGCCAGTCGCGAGATATTCGTATGCTGCAATATCCGGTCTGAACAGGATATCTGTCGCGATCCGATCACGAAGATTGCCGATCTCAATATGAGGCTTCCGGAAGCCTTCGTAAATCCAAAGGGCAATGAAAAACAATATTGGAGAACCAACGGGCACCAACAACATGGCCCAAAACTGCCCAGATATTAATCTCCAGACTGGAGCGTAGTGATGACTGTTGACGATAACGAAGATTTGATAGCAAAACCACGCGACCCAAAGCGAACTTACGCCAATGTATAGACGCAGAAGCCCTTTTCTAATATGCGCCGGTAATTTTACAATATATGATCGCAGTTTATTTTCTTTACGACTACGTGTATCCATTACTCTTCTAAGCGCGCTTCCATACTCATAGATATTTTGAAGGATATATACCGGAGTTACGAACATCGATATAAAGCCCCACCAACCAAATAAAAGATTTGACACTGTGAATTTAGCAAATTGCTTATGCAGACAAACGCCGCAGATTTCCGCGTTTAACTGATAAAACTGTCTCATTACAAGCATCCCTACATTTCCACGGAAATGTACAATACCGGCGTTCACGGGTCTGCTCCCACAGAACTCGCATTGCTCGCCGCACCGCTCCTGCAATTTTCCTTTGTTCTTCAAACTCGCGCTCTCGTTCTCATCGACCATTCAATGGCATCTTCTGTCTGCATCGGTCGTTGTAGTCGAGCATTGCTGCTGCGATGTCTCGCTATGGTATCATTAAAAAACTCCAAGTGAGCCTTGATCCTCGCCGACGCACGTCCCATCTCTACGGCTTGCTATTAAGGAGATTGCCGCATGCCCAGGCAACTCGCGCCTATGACGCGGATTATCGACTTAGTCCAAACGCTGACCGCCGATTACATCCGTAACATTCTCGCCAATTTTGTTTCTCGCGGTTTCGACCCCGAGACATCCGTAATTCGAATTGGTGTTAGCGGCAGGGGTTTAGCGCCGAACTACAAAATCGAGAAACCAAGCTTTTTACAGACACTTACTATTGGTTCGATACAATATACGTTTACCGTGACCCCTGCTTGCACTTTCAATGGGCGTAATCATCGAGAAATGACGGAGCTGGACGATCTTGAGCGGCATGACGACCATTGGAGCAACGTTACATCAAGCTTTGCTGAATTGAGAGCGCTCCTCGGCAGCCGGGCGTAATGCGATCACAAGCACTAATGCATGCTACGCATATCCTAAAATGTCCGCAGCATAACCAGCAACTATGGAACTGGACCTCGGTCGGCCCGTATCGCTTCGCCACAGAATCGACGCTCAACTAGAGTCCTGAGCGCCTCAATGCCCCTCGGGCGTGAGGCCCACATGCTCCTCAAGGCGGCGCAGGCGCTCCTCGAATTCGGTCAGCAGCGCGCCATGGCCGATCTGCGAAGAATGATATTCCATCACCGAGCGGCGCAAACCGGAAATCTGGTCGCTCAAGCGCTTTTCCAAAGTGAGCATGTCGGACGCGACATCCGCGCGCAGGGAATGGACCTCGGAGCGGACGTCAGCTACGTCGCTCCTCGTCGCCATCACGTTGTGAATATCCGACACCTCGTCGCGAAGGCCGTCCACCTTCCCGTCGATCTTGCGCAGCAGCGCCAGCGTGAAATTTTCGGGCTCGTCGCTCATCGCGGCTTCCATCGCCGCTAAAAAGCGCGGCAGTCTTTCATAACATAATTTTCAAAAGTGGTGGCGGGGAGCGCGTCTCCACCCTCCCCTTGAAGGGAAGGGCGAAAGTCTAAACCTTCTCGACCTGACCGAACTCCAGCTCCACCGGGGTCGGGCGGCCGAAGATCGACACGGCGACCTTGAGGCGCGAGCGCGCCTCGTCGATCTCTTCGACAAGGCCGTTGAAGGAGGCGAAGGGCCCGTCGGCGACGCGCACCGTCTCGCCGACCTCGAACATGATCGTCGGCTTGGGCCGGTCGACGCCCTCGGCGACCTGTCCCTTGATGCGCAGCGCCTCTTCCTCGCTGATCGGCATCGGCTTGTTGTCGGCACCAAGAAAACCCGTGACCTTCGGCGTGTTCTTGATGAGCGAAAAGACCTGGTCGCTGAGGTCGCATTTCACCAGCACATAGCCGGGGAAGAATTTGCGCTCGGCCGAGACCTTGCGGCCGCGCCGCAGCTCGACGACCTGTTCGGTCGGCACCAGGACTTCTTCGAATTTGTCGGAGAGTCCGCGTTGCGCAGCGCCTTCGCGAATGGCCTCGGCGACCTTCTTTTCGAAGTTCGAATAGGCGTGGACGATATACCAGCGCATGCTCATAGCGGCGCCACTAGCTCCAATTATCTAACGCCCGATGCCGATCATCAGGCCGACGCCGAAACGCAGCGCGTAATCGACGATGACGAAAAACAGGCTGGCGAATAGCACCATGAGGATCACGAGGCCGGTCGTGATGAAGGTCTCGCGGCGCGTCGGCCAGGTGACCTTGGCCGCCTCGGCGCGGACCTCCCGAAGGAATTGAAACGGATTGACCATTCGACTTCCGAGCTGTGCGGGAACGCGCGGCCTCGCGAGAAGCCGCAAAATGAGACGCGCCGCAAAACATCAAACGCGCCGCAAAACGATCGCGGCGCGGGACCTGCCGGCCGCGCGCCACGAATTCGAGAGCTTATAGCCGCTTAGCGCCGCGCCGCCAAGCGAAAAAGGAGCGTCATGACATCGCCGCCGCGGAATGAAGTATGGCGCGCGCCTCCGCCAAGGCCACGAGATTGGGCGGCAGCAAGCGCGCCTCTTCAGGCGTGATATAGGCGATCCGGGCTGCGATCTCAGGCCCGAGCCGCGCCATCGCCGCCTTAAGGTTTGAGGGATCGTAACGCGTATTCTCGACGCCATAGACCTCGCAGCTTCGGCCGAGCTTGGCCAGCACGCTCCAGTGGAGCTTTTCGTTGACATGCTCTTCGTCAGGGCTCCCGCCCGAGAGGAGGCTATTGGCCGGAGCGCCGGTCGCAAACATCTCGCGACTGCGCGGAAAATTCCTGTCGATCGGGTATTTCTCCGCCGAGTCGGGAATGTCGCCGTCGATGTTCGGCTTCAGCGCGCGCCTGATCGCGTCATTGTCGAATGAGAGTCCGGTGAGCGCCTGGGTGCGCGCGATCATCCAGATCAGCGCAATGTCGGACAGGCCCGATTCCTCATAGCCGCCGCCCACATTGCTATGGACGCCCGGAAACCAGTTCTGTTCGATATTCTTTGGATGCGGCTCCCCTTTGTTGACCGTCCAGAAGGTCGGAATGAAGGGACGGCGCCGCTCGTCAACGCCGATCGCGTGCAAGGCGTGATCGACATGGGAGCCGAGCCGGGTGTCTTCGAACCCGCCGAAAGCCTTGAGCATGAGATAGCGACCCAGCGGCGCAAGCCCGCTGAAGCCCGCGGGCACGCCATATGAGCCGACGGTTTCGAAGACGCCAAGCAGCTTGATGCGATTATGCGCTTGAATGTCGGGACCGCTCGGCGGCGCGCCGCGGCGCGAGGCGTCCCGCGCGCGC
>JALHNQ010000081.1 GCA_022843405.1 Methylocystis sp.
GGAGACGTCATGAACGAGCACGACCGGCCAGCCGAGCATGGCGGCGACGTCGGCGCTGGCGCCGATTCCCGCCGCACCGCCGGGCGCGCCGTCAAAGAGCCCCATCGCGCCTTCGGCGATCACGATGTCCGCGCCGTCGCTCACCCGCGCGGCGAGCCGCGCGATCAGCGCCGCATCCATCGCCCATGAATCGAGATTGACGCCGGGTCGGCCGGTGGCCGCCGCGTGAAAGGCGGGATCGATATAGTCGGGCCCGCATTTGACCGGGGCGACCCGTAAGCCGCGCCGCATCAGCGCGCGCATCAGGCCGAGCGTCAGCGTCGTCTTGCCCGAGGAGGAGCGCGCCGCGCCGATCAGCAGGCCAGGCGCATTCACCTTTCGCCTCTCGCTCGAAAGCGCCGATCATAATCCGCGTCGTAAAGCGCGCTTTCCCGGAAATCTTCGCTCGCGAGCGCCGGTCCAACGAGAATGAGCGCGGTGCGCTCCATCGGCATCTCGGCCGCACGCGCTTCAATGTCGGCGAGCGTTCCGCGCACGACGCGCTCATCGGGCCATGAGGCGCGATAAACGAGCGCCACGGGACAGCCGCCGCCATAATAGGGCGTCAGCTCCTCCACGACCCGCGCCAGAACATGGATCGAGAGATGGATCGCGAGCGTCGCGCCCGACTGCGCGAAGGTCGCGAGCTTTTCGCGCTCAGGCATCGATGAGGCGCGCCCCGACGTGCGCGTCAGCACCAACGATTGCGCGACTTCGGGCAGGGTGAGTTCGCGCTTCAAAGCGGCGCTCGCCGCCGCGAAGGCAGGAACGCCCGGCGTCATTGTGCAAGGAATGCCGAGCGCGTCGAGGCGGCGCATCTGCTCTCCAACGGCGCTCCAGATCGAAAGATCGCCCGAATGCAGCCGCGCGACATCGAGGCCGGCGTCATGCGCCTGCTGCATTTCGGCGATGATCGCGTCGAGCGACAGCGGCGCGGTATCGACAATGCGCGCGCCCGGCGGACAATGCGCGAGCACGCCGGCAGGAACGAGCGAGCCGGCGTATAGGCAGACCGGGCATCGTGCGATGAGATCGCGTCCGCGCAAGGTCAGCAAATCGGCGGCGCCGGGGCCCGCGCCGATGAAATGCACGGTCATGAATTTCCCTCTTCGCCGCGCTTCGCCAGAGCGCAGGCGGCGACCGGCGTCGTCACGCGCGGCGCGACGAGGCGACTGTTGGGTCCGGCGCCGACGAGCGCCGCGGCTTCGGCGACGCTGCCGACTCCAAACATCGCCTGCACGCGCGGCGAATGCGTCGCCGCCGTCGCCTTGCGGGCGCGCAGCGCCGCGAGCGGCAGAAAGACGAGTTCAAGCCCAAGTTCGCGCGCCGCCTCGTGCAGCCCGGCCTCCTGCGCCTTGCTTTCGAGCGCGCAGAGCCTCGCATCGCTGAGATCGACGTTATGCGTCTGCGCGACGCGGCGCACGAGTTCAACGATATCGTTCGCGGCGACGCCGCGTCTCGCGCCAAGCCCTAAGGCAAATGTCGCATTCAATTCTTTGTCGCTCGCCATTGCGTGACCGCCATTGCTGGATCGAGCGCATGGAAGCGGCCGATCGGACGCGCATGCGCTATCTGCAGATGTATGAGCTCGCCGCCCTTGTCGCGATAGGCGTCGGCGAGTAGCGACTGAGTCTCAATCGTAACGGCGTTGACGACGATGCGTCCGAAGCGGGGAAGGGCGTCCCACGCGGCGGCAAGCGTCGCCGTATCGGCGCCGCCGCCGATGAAGATCGCCTGCGGCGCATCGAGTTCGGCGAGCGCTTGCGGCGCTTCGCCGGCGACGACGCGCAGATCCGGAACGCCGAGCGACAGCGCGTTGCGCGCGATGCGCGCGGCGCGTTCCATATCTCGTTCAATGGCGATGGCGCGGCTTGCGGGATCGCTCAGCATCCATTCGATGGCGATGGAGCCGGCGCCGGCGCCGACGTCCCACAGCAATTCGCCCTTGCGCGGCGCGAGCGCGGAAAGCGTGACGGCGCGGATGTCGCGCTTGGTGAGCTGCCCGTCATGCTCGAACCAATCATCGGGGAGGCCCGGCGCAAGCGGAATGACCATTGCGTCTCCGCCGGCGTCAACTTCGACGGCGACCGTGTTGATCGGCGCAATGTCATTGAGCGCAAAGCCGTCGGCGCGCGCGTCGCGGACGCGCTCATGTGGACCGCCGAGCCGCTCAAGCACATGGACGCGCGATCCGCCCATGCCGCGCAGGGCGAGATGGCGCGCGAGGCGCGCGGGCGTCGACTCGTCCCAAGAGAGCGCAATAATCTTTGCGCGCGGCTGCAAATGCGGCGTCACGCGCTCAAAGGCGCGGCCGTGCAGCGAAAGCAGCGCGCAATCCTGCAGGCTCCATTTGAGCTGAGCGGCCGCGAGCGAAAACGCCGAAGGCGCCGGAACGCAAAAAATTTCGTCAGGCGCGACATGGCGCGCGATGAGATCGCCGACGCCATAGAAGAAAGGATCGCCTGAGGCCAGAACCACCGTGGGCTTGCCGCGCTGGGCAAGGATGCGCGGCAAGGCGTCGGAGAGCGGCGAGGGCCACTGCAGGCGCTCGGCGGGCGCATCGATCATCGCGAGATGTCGCGCGCCGCCGACGATCAGCGAGGCTTGCGCGACGAGCGCCCGCGCCGCCGGACTCAGCGCGTCGGCGCCGTCTTCGCCGAGGCCGATCAGCGACAGCCATGGCGCGTTCATGTCGCCTTCCGCGACGTATAGACCCAGTCGCGCGCGCCCTCGCGCGCGATGCGCCGCGTGCCGCTGGCGCCGATGACGACAAGCGTCGACATGTCGACCTTGTCGCCCTCGGCTTCGTCGAGTCGCGTCAGAATGATCTCTTCATTCTCGCGGCCCACGGACTTCGCCAGGCCGACGAAAGTCTCGCCGGGAAGATGACGACGCAGCAGCGCAAAGGCGTCGTCGATGCGCGTCGGCCGCGCGCGCGACGCCGGATTGTAAAGCGCGATCACGAAGTCGCCTTGCGCCGCATGTTCCAGCCGCTTGGCGATGACGTCCCACGGCTTGAGATTATCGGACAGCGAGATCGCGCAAAAGTCATGGCCGAGCGGCGCGCCGAGCCGCGCCGCCGCCGCCTGCATCGCCGAGACGCCGGGCAGCACGCGAATATCGAGATCGCGCCATTCCCGCGGGCCGCAATCGACCGCTTCAAACACCGCCGCCGCCATGGCGAAGACGCCGGGGTCGCCGCCCGAGACGACGGCCACGCGGCTACCCTGCGCGGCGCGCGCCAGCGCTTCCTGGGCGCGGTCGATCTCGACGCGGTTGTCGCTTGCAAGCCGTGTCTGACCTGCGCGCTCGGGAACGCGCGCGACGTAAGGCGCATAACCGATAATGTCCTGCGCCTCATCGAGCGCCGCCTGCGCCTCGTGAGTCAGCCATCGCGCGTCGGCCGGGCCAAGGCCGACGATGTCAAGCGCGCCGCTCAAGGGCGCCGGCCTCGCCCCGGCACCAGCGCCATCGAGAAATAGGGCGCGTCATCGTCGCGCTTGTCGGCGAAGCGCATGATCTTTTCGCCGGGCATCGCGCCGCGTTCGACATAGATTGCGCGATCGATGACGCCGGCGCGAGTCATCGCGCGGCGCAGCTTGGCGAAATTGCCGCCAAGCTTCATCACCACCGCGGCGTCGGTTTCGGCGAGGCGCGACGCAAGTCTGTCTTCGTCGAGAGTCGCCGGCAGAACGGTGAGAATGTCGTCGCCCCAGGCCATGGGCTGGCGCGCCGCGGCGAAACATCCCGACATGCCGGAGACGCCGGCGCAAATCTCGACGCGAAAACGCGCGTCAAGCCGCGCGAACATATGCATGAAGGAACCGTAGAGCAGCGGATCGCCTTCGCAGAGCAGCGTCACGTCGCGGCCGGCTTCGAGCACGGCGCGAATGCGCATCACGCAATCTTCGTAGAAGCGCTGAAGCGACGAGACATATTCCGGCTGATCGAAAGGAATCTCCGTCGTCACCGGATAGAGCAGCGCAATCTCTTCGCAGCCTGGCGTGAGATAGGGCGCAGCAATCGCGCGCGCGTGGCTTGCGCGTCCGCGCTTGGCGAAAAAAGCGACGACGTTCGCCGCGCCGATGAGGCGCGCGGCCTTCACCGTCACAAGCTCCGGATCGCCTGGACCGAGGCCAACGCCGATCAGCGCGCCGAGCGTCGCGACGGCTTCATGCGAGGTCGAGGCGAGCGCGTTCATTCCTTTTCGCTCGCCAGCGCATTGATGGCGGCGGCGGCCATAGCGCTGCCGCCCTTGCGGCCCTTCACGATCGCGAAGGGGACGCGGCCGTATTCGCGCAGCGCGTCCTTCGATTCCGCCGCGCCGACGAAGCCGACCGGCATGCCGATGATGGCGGCCGGAGGCGTCGCGCCTTCGTCGATCATCTCGAGGAGGCGGAACAGCGCGGTCGGCGCATTGCCGATCGCGACCAATGCGCCATCCATACGATTGCGCCACAGCTCCAGCGCCGCGGCGCTGCGCGTGGTTCCGATCTCGGCGGCGAGCGCCGGCACGCGCGGCTCGAGCAGCGTGCAAACCACCTGGTTCTCCGCCGGCAGACGCGAACGCGTGATGCCATGCGCGACCATGTTGGAGTCGCAGAGAATCGGCGCGCCCTTCTGCAGCGCGTCGCGCGCCGCCGCAACAAAATCCGGCGAGAACTCGATGTCGTCGGCGAGTTCCACCATGCCGCAGGCGTGGATCATGCGCACGGCGATCTTTTCCTGCTCGGGCGTGAAACGCGAGAGATTCGACTCGGCGCGAATGGTTGCAAAAGAGCGCGCATAAATCTGCGCGCCTTCGTGGATGTAGTCGAAGCGGCGGCTCATTGCGTCCTTCCGTTTGCGCGCGCGGAAAGCTCACGCATGACGGCCTCGAAGGTCATCGATCGGAAGCGCGGCGCGCCGTCGGCGCCGCCGTTCTCGATGAGATCGAATCCTTCAGCGCAGGCAATCAGCGTGATCGGCGAGGCGCTCTGCCGGGCGCAGCCTTTTGCGCAGCCCGAAAGATGTAGGCCGACGCCGTCAGCGCCGCCGATCTTTTGCGCCAGCGCCGCGAGATCCATGACATGCGCGCGCGTCTCGGCGGCCGCCTGCGGACATTCCGGCGCGCCGGGACAGGCGATGACGGCAAGGCGCTTGTCGTCTGCCGACGTGATGAAGTCGAGGTTTTCCGCGCGCGAGACGACGCGTCGCGCGTTGTCCTCGTCGGGCGTGACGATCAGCAAGGCGCGCCAGGGCGTGAGGCGCAGTTCGCCGGTTCCTTCGCTTTGTGCGAAATCGGCGACCGCCGCGAGTTCGTCTGCGCGCCAGCGGCCGAACGGCGCGCCAACGCCGGCGAAAGCGACGCCGCCGCGACGTTGCGCGCCAAAAAAATGCGCACGGGACGCAGGCGCGCGCGCTTCTCTAGAGACGCGCATGACGAGTCCGGTCGCGTGTGGCAGCGCGTCGGCGCCGAGCGCCTCGACGAGCGTGCGGACGCGCCTGAAGCTATTTGCATGACGGTCGCGTAGCTCCACGAAGGCGCGCGCAAAGCGCAGCGCGACGTCGAGCGCCTCATTGGCGGCGGCGAACACGGCGCGATCGGGAACGTCGGCGATACGGATCGCGACCTCCCCGTTTGCAATCGCTTCGATCCGAATGTCGGCCTCGAGGTCAGCAAGCGACAGCGCGCCGCCATCATCCAGAAGAAACAGAAATTTTGGCGGGAGCGCGCGCAGCGCCGCGTCGCGCTGCAATTCCGCAGCAAGCTCCACAGCCATGGCGTTGGCGTCGAAAGCGCCGGCGACGAGGCCGGCGAGCGGCGACGTGATGACATTCGTGACGCGTTCGGCGTCGGCGCTCGGCGCGAGCATGCCGATCGCCTCGAGGCCGCGCAGGGCTTCGGCGATCGTCGCCTCGCTGATCCCGCGCAGCTGCAGTTGCGCGCGCTGCGAGAGATCAATCAGCCCATTGC
Source organism: Methylocystis sp. (assembly GCA_022843405.1). Lineage (GTDB taxonomy): Bacteria > Pseudomonadota > Alphaproteobacteria > Rhizobiales > Beijerinckiaceae > Methylocystis. Next base: position 5,996 of record JALHNQ010000081.1, read on the forward strand.
CGCAGTTGTCCGCAATTCTCGCGATCTCGCGCGCCTGCGCCGCGCTCATGCGAGAGCCGACGGCCTTGGCGCGGATCAGCAAACCGTCGCCGCTCGGCATCGGCGCGAAGGCTCCAGGACACCAGCCCTTGATCTCAGGCCTCGGCTGCAAGACGCCCTCCCTCTTGGCGTTCCATATCGCTTAAGGCGCCGCGCACGCTGTTGCGTTGAGTCTTCCACAAGCCGCGCGCGAGCGCTTCGCTAAAAACCCGCGCGATTGCGGTGAGCGCGCGGGGATTTTCCATGGCGAGAAAATCCCGTGTCGCATCATCGCCTAAGGTCGCGTCAAAAGCGAGATCGAATTGCGCATCGCTGACGAGGCCGCTTGTCGCGGCGAAAGCATAGAGATTGTCGATCGTCTCGGCGATTTCACCGGCGCCGCGGTGGCCGTGCCGCTTCTGGCCTTGCAGCCATTGGGGATTGGCGAGCCGCATGCGCAGGACGCGCGAGATTTCGTCTTTCAGAGCGCGCGGCCGCAAACGTTCCGGCCGCGTCGCATCGATATGCACCAAATCGGCGTCGCCGCCAAGCATGGCGTTGGCGGCGGCAAAGCCTCCTTCGTAATCGGCGAAAGCGGGTCCGATCAGAACGTCGACTTCCGCCATGTCTTGCACATGGACATGCGCATCGGCGTCAGCGACGCGCGCGCTGAACGCCGCCATGGCCTCGTTGCTTTCGCCGGCGCGATCATAGGCGTGACCCGCCGCGCAAAGATAGGCGCGCGCAAGCTCGTCGCGGTCCGACCAGTCGCCACGCAGCGCGCGATCGCTTACGCCAAGGCCGTAGGCGCCGTCCGCGGCCCCGAAGACGCGGCGCAGATCGTCCGCCGTTTTCAGCGGATTGATCTCAGCGTCTTCATCGCGCGCGGCGACCGCGCGCACGGCGTCGTCGAACAGCGCAATGAGATTTCCGAACATGTCGCGGAACAGCCCCGAGACCTGCAGCGTCACGTCGACGCGCGGAAACTCGAGCCGCGCCTGCGGCAGAACTTCAAAGCCGATAACGCGCGCGCTCGCCGTGTCCCAGCGCGGCGCGACGCCAAGAAGCGCGAGCGCCTGCGCGAAATCTTCGCCGCCGGTGCGGATTGTGGCGCTTCCCCACAGGTCGAGCATGATGCTGCGTGGGAATTCGCCATGCAGTTGCGCGTGACGCGTCATCACCTCGGCGGCGGCGCGTCGGCCAATGTCATAGGCCGTTTGCGTGGGCGCATGGCGCGGATCGATGCAATAAAGATTGCGTCCCGTCGGCAGAACGTCGGCGCGCCCGCGCGACGGCGCGCCCGCCGGGCCTGGCTCGACAAAGCGGCCCGCAAGCGCGGCGATGAGCGCCTGACGTTCGGCTCGGGCGCAGGCGCCGCGCGCGGGATCGGCGATTGAATGGTCCTGGGTGCGCCCGAAGACATGGAGTCCGTCGCCGATCCGCATGTCCTTGAGGTCGCACATCCAGGCGTCGAGCCGCGTCAAAGTCTCGGCGATGTCCATCTCGCGCGAGACGCCGCATTCCGCG
>JALHNQ010000082.1 GCA_022843405.1 Methylocystis sp.
GCGAGCGTTTGCGCCTTCGCCTCCTGCAGCGCCGAGAGGCGCTGGGCGATCTGCGCTTGGCGGCGCTCCGCCGTCGAATGGCGCTCGCGCGCTTCCTCCAGACGAAGGCGGGCGCGGCGCTGGGCGTCGCGCGCCTCGGCGTCGGCTTGCGCGGCCTGCCGCACGGCCTCGCGCGCGGCGTTCAGCGCCTCATTCAGCGCATCGGCGGTTTGGCGCGCGCCGGCGGCCTCGACGCGGAGATCCGCGAGCCGGTTTTTCTCGACGAGCCGACGGGCGGCGGCGGTCGGCGCCTCGGCGGCCTGGGTGAAGCCGTCCCAGCGCCACAGATCGCCCTCTTTGGAGACGAGCCGCTGGCCGGGCTTCAACAATTTGCGCAGGCTTTCGCCCTCGGCGCGCAGCACGACGCCGATCTGCGCCAGACGGCGGCGCAGCGCCGGCGGCGCATCGACAAGCTCGGCGAGCGTGCGCACGCCATTCGGCAGTGCCGGATCGCCCTCGCCCGGCGTCACCGACCAATGGGCCGGCGCCGAATCGTCGGCGGAGGCGTCGAGATCGTCGCCGAGCGCCGCGCCCAGCGCAGTCTCGTAGCCTTTCTCGACCGTCATGCTCTCGACCACCGGCGCCCAGAGGCCGCCTGAGCCCGTCTGCAGCAGATGTTCAAGCGTGCGGATCTCTGTCTCCAGCCGCTGGGCGCGCAGCGCCGCCTGTTCACGCGGCGCGCGGGCGGCGGTCTCGGCGTCGCGCGCCTCGCGATGGGCGGCTTCGCCGGCTTGCGCCGTTTCCTCGGCACCGCGCGAATCCTGCGCCGCCGCTTCTAAAGCTTGCGCGAGGCGCTCGACCTCATCGGCGCCGCCGCCCTGCCCGGCGATCAGCGCAAATTCCGTCTCGATGCGGGTCAGCTCCGCCTCGAAGCGCGCGACGCGCTGGTTTTCCTCGCGCAGCGCCGCATCGAGCGCCGCCCGTCTGGCATTGACGCCGGCGAGCTGCTCTTGCGCGTTCGACAATTCGGCCTCGGTCGCCGCCAGCGCCGCCTCGATCTCGCTGAGCCGCGCCTGGGCGTCCGCCTCGCGTTCGGCGTCGCGCGAATCGCCGCCCTGAAGCTCGCCGCGTTCTTCATCAAGCCGCTCGGCGACCTCGGCGGCGTCCTGGATCAGCGCGCGCTCGCGTTCAAGATCGCGGCCGAACTGTTCGATATGGCGCTGAAGCTCGGCAATCCGCTCCTTTGCGCGCTGCTCGTCGGCCTCCAGCGCCTGACGCGCGACGACCAGACGATGCAGCGCCGCGCCGGCCTCAGCCTCCCTCTCGCGCAGCGGCGGCAGCTCATGCGCGGCGACGGCCTGGAATTTCGCCGCTTCGGCCTGTTCCAACGTGCGCGCCTGAACGCTCGCGCGGCCCGCCTCGAGCTTTCCAGAGGCGGCCTGCAGCTGCTCGGCGGCGAGCTGATAGGCGACAAGCGCGGCGAGCGCCTCATTCTTGCGGATTTGCGCCGCGAGGCCGCGATATTTCGTGGCTTGGCGCGCCTGGCGCTTCAAGCCGTCGGCCTGGCTGTCGACCTGTTTCAGCACGTCTTCGAGGCGGGTGAGATTTTCCGACGCCGCGTTGAGGCGCAGCTCGGCCTCGTGCCGGCGCGAATGCAGCCCGGCGACGCCGGCGGCGTCCTCGAGAATGCGACGGCGCGCCTGGGGTTTCGCGGAAATGATCTCGCCGATCTGGCCCTGGCGCACCAGCGAGGGCGAGCGCGCGCCGGTGGCGGCATCGGCGAAGAGAATCTGCACGTCGCGGGCGCGCACCTCGCGGCCGTTGATGCGATAGGTCGAGCCCTGCTCGCGCTCGATTCGGCGCGTCACCTCGATCGAATCGGCGTCATTGAAGGCCGCGGGCGCGGTGCGCGCCGAATTGTCGAGGACAAGGCCGACTTCGGCGAGATTGCGAGCCGGGCGCGAGCCGCCGCCCGAGAAAATCACGTCGTCCATGCCGGACGCACGCATGTTTTTATAGGAGTTTTCGCCCATCACCCAGCGCAGGGCCTCGACCAGATTCGACTTGCCGCAGCCGTTCGGCCCGACGACGCCGGTCAGACCCGGCTCGATCAGGAAATCGGTCGGTTCGCAGAAGCTCTTGAAGCCCAGAAGGCGCAGGCGCTCGAATTTCATTGCCTAAAGACCGCCACAAACTGCAGGGGAAAGCAAGAAAACCGACGCGATATGTTGTGGGAAGGCGCTTCGTTACACGCGTCGCGCCATTGCCCTGTCACACGGCGGGCGCCGCCGAATCACGATTTTCATTGCATCGCAGAATTGCGGCGGAAAAAATAGGCGCGAGACGCAGTCGTTTGAAAATCGCAAGAAGGTTTCCTCGTCCTTCGAGACGCCCGCACTGATCTCGGGTAAGCCCGAGATCGGCTTTTGAAGAGCCCAAGTCGGGCAGGCCCGACTTGGGTGCGGGCTCCTCAGGATGAGGAAACCTATTGGTCCACTGCGAGAAGACCGTCGCTCTCTTGACCTCATCCTGAGGAGGCTCCGAAGGAGCCGTCTCGAAGGACGAGGTCAAGGGAGCAGCGCTCAATCGAACGCTGCGGCTCGGCCGCTCATACGAAATCGCGAGGCGTCAAGGCGAAGAATGGGATCAGCCAATCCGCGGAACGACGAAGACTTCTGGGTATTCGGCTACGGGTCGCTGATGTGGCGGCCGGGCTTCGACTTTATCGACAGCGCGCTCGCCTGGGTGCATGGCTATCACCGGGCGCTCTGCATTTTCTCGCATGTCCATCGCGGCACGCCGGAGCGGCCGGGGCTGGTGCTCGGATTGGATCGCGGCGGCTCTTGCCAGGGCGTCGCCTTCAAGATCGCCGCCCGCGATCGCGACAAAACGATTCGCTATCTGCGCGAACGCGAACTCGTCACGTCGGTCTATCTCGAAAGGACGCTCGGCGTGCGCTTCGCCGATGGCGGCGGGGCCAACGCCCTCGCCTATGTCGTCGACCGCACCCATCGCCAATACGCCGGACGGCTGCCCGAGGACGAAATGATTCGCCTGATCGCCGAAGGCGTCGGGCTTAACGGCGACAATCCCGCCTATGTCCGCAACACTTATGAACATCTGCTGCGGCTCGACATTCATGACGCCGAACTCGCCGAAATCGTCCGCCGGCTCGATCATGATTCGTGCAGAGCCGGGTCCGCGACCGGCGGCGCCGGCGACGAGCCGACGCCGCTCTGACGCGACGCATCACTCAGCACGCTCGCGCACAAACGCGCGCGACGCCACGCCTACGCCACTGACAGGTCCGCCGGATCAGTTGAGCAGCGACGCCGAAAGATCGCGCAGCGTCGCGGCGTCGGCGCAAAAATGCACATGCCATTCGGCGACACCGAGTTCGCGCGCCATTCTGCGCAGCGCGTAACGGTCGCATGGAGCGCGCTGCGAAAAAGTGGGAACCGGTTTTTCGCATGCAGCGCGCTCTAAGCTTCTGGAATCGATCACGTTTTCTGCATTTGGGCGATTCCGCCCAAATGCAGCGTGATCTTCCGCGCGGTCCTGGGCGAGAAAAACGCACACCGGTCGAGTCGTGACGCCCTCCCGTGCGACGCCGATGACGGCGCCATTGGTCACGTCGGCGATAAACGACTCCTCGCCCGACTGAAACACCGAGCACACATAGCGGCGGCCCGAAGCGCCGCGCCAGGCAAAGAACCGGCCGCGCAGCGAATCCGTTTCGGCGAGCGAGCGAAGCGCCTCGCCGCGCGATGCGGAGTCGTTGAAAGTCCGGGGAGAAAGGCCGAAAGAGGGGTAACGAGGCTGATACATGACACGGTCCGCCACATCCGAAGACAAACACGGAACATGACTAGAACACAACCGGCACATAGTCAAGAATGCGCGCGCCCGTCCATATCTCTTGGGTTCCTGGCAAAAGACAGGACAGGCGCGCGACGCGCCGCTACTCGCCAACGGCGCGAGACGGTTTCCCGTCTCGCGCTTATTTATGCATGGCGATGATCTTGAAAGATGTGCGCCAACGCGCATGACGAACGCTTTACCTGCTTAAGAGGTGGGCGCTGTCCTGAGTTGTCGCAAGGGCTGCGACGCGCCGCCGCAGCGCCCTATCCGTTCGCGCCGCCGCCGGCCGTGCGCAGCCAGGCCGCGCCGCAGGCTTTGGCGAGTTCGCGCACGCGCAGGATATAGCTCTGGCGCTCGGTCACCGAGATCACCCCGCGCGCGTCGAGAAGATTGAAGGCGTGGCTGGCCTTGATGCATTGGTCATAGGCCGGCAGCGCCATGAGATGCCGCTCGTCGCCCGAGCCCGCGCCGAAGTGCAGGAGGCGCTCGCATTCGGATTCGGCGTCCTTGAAATCCTCGAAGAGTTTTCCCGTGTCGGCGGCTTCGAAATTATGGCGCGAATATTCCTGCTCGGCCTGCAGGAAGACGTCGGCGTAAGTGACTTTCTCATCGCCGTCGCGGCCGTTGAAATTTAATTCCATGATGCTGTCGACGCCCTGCAGATAGCAGGCGAGACGCTCCAGCCCATAGGTGAGTTCGCCCGAGACCGGCGCGCATTCGAATCCCGCGACCTGCTGGAAGTAGGTGAATTGCGAGACTTCCATGCCGTCGCACCAGCATTCCCAGCCTAGCCCCCAGGCGCCGAGCGTCGGGCTTTCCCAATCGTCCTCGACGAAGCGGATGTCATGCAGCTTCGGGTCAACGCCAATCGCAGAAAGCGAAGAAAGATAGAGCGCCTGCAGATCGGGCGGCGAGGGTTTGAGGATCACCTGGAACTGATAATAGTGCTGCAGGCGATTGGGGTTCTCGCCATAGCGCCCGTCCTTGGGACGCCGGCAGGGCTGCGCATAGGCGGCGCGCCAGGGTTTTGGCCCGAGCGCGCGCAAAGTCGTCGCCGGATGAAAGGTCCCCGCCCCCATCTCCATGTCATAGGGCTGCAGGATGACGCAGCCCTGCGCCGCCCAGAAGTTTTGCAGGGTGAGGATGAGGCCCTGGAAGGAGAGGGTTGGGGAGAGGTGGGGAAGATCTGGGAGCATGGCCGCGTATACTCCCTCTCCCCGTTCACGGGGAGAGGGTTGGGGTGAGGGGCTGGGGGCGTTGGCCGAAAGTTTCGAGACAGCCAATTCCCCGCTGCAATCAACGCTCATGTCAAAACCCCAAGCCCCTCACCCTTCCCTCTCCCCGCCAGCGGGGAGAGGGTGTAGGCGCGCAAAACAAGACGATCGCGAGAACCAACATTTGGCCCACTCGACGTAATCGGCGACATGAAGGAATAGACGAAAGGTTAGTGGTCGTAAACGACCCGGTTGAGCCTCAACACCAGGTTTTCAATGAAATCCGTGCATGCGTTAGCGTAATTAGGCTGCATATGCCGAACGGCTCCGCTCACTTCCCGATCGCCCTCGTGAGCAATTTGGTTGCGTCGCTTTACGTAATTCGCAAGTTGTCGCCTGATATCATTTGACGTCGACCTCGGCCCTGGCCAAATGCTTGAAACGGACACGAATATTTGAGGCTGGCCGATCATCTCATATGCAGCCGAAATTTTATCGGGCGCTTGATACGAAAGGAATGAGAGCGTCTTTTCTTTTAGGCGTGTGGTAAGCTCTGCGTGAACATCCGGAACCGAAATTATCGAAAGTGCTTCGCGGAACGAGGCCGCATTCTTGATCGAAAGGATATTGGCCATTTCTACACATAAAGCTTCTGGGATGGGATTGCTTTTCAGTGCGTGAGGCATGCGTTCATAGAGAACCGCGTGAACATATGCGTCGAGCGATGAAAGGGAGGCTACTACTGCTGACCGCGGCAGCCACAATAAGTCCTCGTTGTCAACAGTTAGCCGACCACGTTCTCCCAAGCCCCGGTGTCGTCTCAATTCGGAGTACATAACAGTCAAACTTCTCGCAGATGCGATACTATGTTGAAAATCTCTGTAGGCGGTCACGTCAGCCTCTCTAAAAGCACGTGTCGAATGGTCCGAGCACTTTCTCTGCAACAGCTTTCCAAAGATACTGTTCCGCAGTTTGTGGTCGATCGATCACTCCCCTACTCCTCTAAACGCGCCACATCCGTATTCAACGAAGTCACTAGGGCTCGGACTCATAACCAATAGCTGACGGTGGCGGCGAGGCAAACGGCGGCGAGGAAGTTGGCTGCGTTTCGGTCATAGCGCGTGGCGACGCGTCGGAAGTCCTTTAATCGAC
>JALHNQ010000083.1 GCA_022843405.1 Methylocystis sp.
TCGACTTCGGCTGCTCCGTGGCCAAGCCGACAGAAGCAATGTCATAGGCCGGGCCGACTTTGAAATCCGTGATGCGGTCCTGCGGCGGCTTCAACAGCTCGGCGAGCGACGGAACCGAGGCGTTGTGCAGATAAGGCGCCGCCGCCCATATGCCTTCGAGGACGCGCGATTCAAATTTGAGTTTGCCCGGCGTCTCGGGCGCGCGGCGGCACGCCCATCGTCCGGCGCCGGGCGTGCCCGGCATCTTGTAGACGCCCTTTAGTTCTTCGACCAAGGGCCGCAGAAGCGCCAGCGCCACGTCGGCCCTTTGACGCTCGACTGAATTCACCGTGACAGGAATGAAATGCTGCAGGATTGCGCCGCGCGCCGCGGTCGCCAGCACCGAGACGGGCGCGTCGGTTCTGCCAAGCGGCTCGGATACGAAAGGAATGAAGGCGCCCGTCAGCGCGCCGGTGTCGACCTTCCACTCCGGCGCGAAATATTGATATTCGCGCGCGTCGGTGCCGACGTCCTGAACCGGCGTGCACCAGGTGTCCGGATTGAGCAGACGCGGCTGTCCTCGATCGATCCCATGGCAATCAGCGCATCCGCCCTCTTCATAGGGGCGCTCATAGATGAGCTTGCCCTGAGCGGCGAGCGTCGTGTCCACGGGCCAGGGCCATTTCGGCGGACCGATCCGCTCGACGAGCCGCTCCAATTCGATGAGCCCTTTGAAGTCGACCGAATTGGCCTTGACGTAATTGAAGCCCAGAAGATGGCTGGCGTCCTTCTCCGGGAAGAATTCGCCGAAAACGCCATAGACCTGTCCGACATTTCTGGCCATCGCCAGAATGCGGTCGCCATTGTCGGCGAAGCCCGGCCACTGCGTATGATCCTGCCGCGGCGCGTTCCACAGGAACGGCGGGCGCACCGGCGCGTCCGCCTTACGCATATTTCCTAAAATGATATGCGTCGGGCCGGGTCCGATATCGAGTCCGGTGACGCGGTTGAGGATCATGCCGACGGCGTCGATGCGTCCGGCGCCCCAGGGCCTGTCTTTGGGCAGGCCCGCCTCGGTGATGGCGTGGTGGCGCGCATACCAGAGATCGACTTCGGCGCGCAGCTTTGTCTCTCTTTGCGGATCGTAGCCGCTTCCGAGAACGGCCTTGGCGAATTCAGAGAAGGACGCCGTGTCCGCGAGAACCTTCCCGACCGCCGTATCGAGATCGGCCCAGAGCGCGCCCATGTCGGCGAGCGCCGGCCCGCCGTCGATGCGATAGGCCTTGCCCTCGACGTCGATCTGCCGCGTATGGCAGGCGGCGCAGCTCGGTCCCAGGACGCCATCGGCGACGACGAAGCCGACCGGCAGCCCCGGCGTCGGACTTGCGGGGTTGGCGAGATAGCCGTAGCGCCCCAGTCCATCGGCAAGAAAGGGTTGGCCGTCAGCCTGCTTGAGCGCTTTGATCCAGTCCCAGGGGATGAGGCGGGAGCCCTGGCTCGTACGGTAAAAGTCGTTCCAGGCCTTTTCGTCCCAAGGGCCGGCTCCGGGAATGGAAGAGGGCTGTTCGACGCGTTCCAACGCCATCAAAGCCGGCGCGCTTGCGAATAGAATGGCGACAGTAAGCGCCGCGTAGCGGAATGTCTTGGTGATGCTCATCTTGCAATCTTCTCAATGAACGGCCGTTACAAAATCGCGTCAACGCCGATGCAAAAACGCCTGGGAACAGCGCATTGCGTCAGGGTCGACGATCGCCAGTAGCGTGTCAATACTCCGAACTGATGACGCAGGGCTCCGAATCCAGGTTAACGAGCGGTCATCTCGCCGCGTCATGGCCGCGCTTGTCGCGTCCATCCACGCGATGACGCGAGGCAAATGTGAGGATATGAGCCGAACCTACCGTCTCCGCGCGATGCGTTTCGCGGTTGACCGGCGTGGATGCCCGGCACAAGGCCGGGCATGACGGCTGAGAGTGAGCTGAAATTAACCAGAGTTCGAAGCCCTGACCGATGACGCGCGTTAGAGTTTCGCCATGAAATTGGCGAAGGCGAGCGACCCCTCCGGCCATGGCCCATGGCCGCTGTCGACATTGATATGTCCGGCGGCGCCGGCGTCGATGAAGCGCGCGCCGATATCCTGCGCGAGCTGGCGCGTGAAGAGCAGATCGGCGTAGGGATCGTCGCTGCTGCCGACCAGCGCCGCAGGGAACGGGAGCTTCGCGCGCGGTATCGGCAGAAAGGCGGAATCGACCGACGGCAGCTCGCGGATCACCGCTTCTGAGGGCGGCGCAACAAGAAAGGCGCCGGCGATCTTGTCGCCGACGCGCTGCGCCGCATGCAGAGCGGCGATGACGCCCAGCGAATGCGCGACGATCACCACAGGTCGCGCGCTCGCGAGAACCTCTTGCGCGATCGTCTCTTCCCATTCGGCGCGGATCGCCTTCTCGAAGTCGCGCTGCGTTACGCGCCTGGCTGTCGACAGTTTCGCCTGCCAGCGCGTCTGCCAATGTTCGGGGCCGGAGTCGCTCCAGCCCGGCACGATCAAAATGTCGGCGTCGGCTGCGCGCATCAGGCGGTTTCGCGCGCCACAAAGGCGCCGTTAAGCGCATCCTCGATCAGCTTGCGCGTCTCGGCGACGCCATAGAGCGCGATGAAGGAGCCAAAGCGCGGGCCCTTCTTCTCGCCGAGCAGCACTTCATACAGCATGTTGAAGAAATCGTTGGAGACGCCGGGGCGCTCGGGCGTCGCGCCCTTGGCGGCAAAATCCTGGTAGCGCGGCGCGGCGCGGCCGACGTCGTAAAGCGCCGACTGAATCTCTTCCGCGCTTGCGCCTTCCATGCCTTGTAGCGTTTCGTCGATCTTTTGCAGCACCTCGCGCTCGACCGCGTCGGCGGCGCGATAGGTTTTCGCCGGCTTCACGAAATCGCGGAAATAGGCGACGGCGTAGCCGACGAGCTTGTCGAGCCGCGGATGATTTTCGGGCGTCGCGGATTGCGCATAGCGGCGCAGAAAGCCCCAAAGCACGGCCGGATCTTCGGCGTTGGCGACGGCGGCGAGATTGAGCAGCATCGAGAAAGAGACGCTCACGCCCTTGGCGTCGCCCTCATGCGCCAGCGTCTCGGCGTGCGGCGGGTCGCCGGCGTGGATGTGCCAGACGGGATTGCCGAGGCGGTTCTTCCAGTCCTGGCGCGGATAGGCGTCGAGGAAATTCAGATAGTCGTCGACCGCGCGCGGGATCACGTCGAAATAGAGCCGCTTCGCCGCCGTGGGCTTTTGAAACATGAATTGCGCCAGGCTCTCGGGGCTGGCGTAGGTCAGCCATTCCTCGATCGTCAGGCCATTGCCCTTCGACTTCGAAATCTTCTGGCCCTTTTCGTCGAGGAAGAGTTCGTAGTTGAAGCCTTCCGGCGCGCGCCCGCCGAGCGCGCGCACGATCGCGCCAGACAGTTTCACCGAGTCGATGAGGTCCTTGCCGGCCATCTCGTAATCGACGTCAAGCGCATACCAGCGCATCGCCCAGTCGGGCTTCCATTGCAGCTTGCAATGGCCGCCGGTGACGGGCGTGGTGAAGGCCTCGCCCGTATCGGGATCGGTCCAGGAGATCGTGCCGGCGTCTGCGTCATAGCCTGTCAGCGCGACCTGCATGACGATGCCGGTCTTCGGATGGATCGGCAGGAAGGGCGAATAGGTCGCCGCGCGCTCCTCGCGAAAGCTCGGCAGCATGATCTTCATCACCGCGTCGTAGCGCGCGAGCATATGCTTCAAGGCGGCGTCGAAGCGGCCGCTCTTATAGTATTCCGTCGACGACGCGAATTCATATTCGAAGCCGAAGGCGTCGAGGAAGGCGCGCAGCCGCGCATTATTATGCGCGCCGAAACTCGAATGCGTGCCGAAAGGGTCGGGCACCTGCGTCAAGGGCTTGCCGAGATTGGCGGCGACGAGTTCTTTATTCGGGATGTTGTCGGGGACTTTGCGCAGCCCGTCGAGGTCGTCCGAGAAGGCGAGGAGGCGCGTCGCGATCTTGCCCTCGGTCATCACTTCGAAGGCGCGGCGCACCATGCTGGTGCGGGCGACCTCGCCGAAGGTGCCGATATGCGGCAGGCCGGAAGGACCGTAGCCGGTCTCGAACAGCACGCTCTTCTGACCGCTCGCCTCGACCCGTTTGACCAGCTTTCGCGCCTCTTCGAACGGCCAGGCGGGCGAGACGCGCGCGGCTTCGACGAGTTCGGGCGACAAGAGGAGCGGTGCGGACATGGGTGCGAGCGGCCAATCTGTAGCGGGAAGCGCGGCACAGTAGGGAGAGGGGCCGAACCCGTCAACGAAGAAGGAGCAGTGTCCTTACCACCCCTCATTTTTTCTTGATTACGCGGAATCTGCTGTGATTCAAGGAGTCTCCATTGATTCTGGAGGCTCTGATGGTCGAGCGTTCGGCGCTGATCGCGGCGATCGAGGAAGATTTCAAGCAACGGCTTCCCTATTACCACAAGTCGCGGCGCGAAGCGCTGACGACGCTGGCCGGGGTGATGCTGGAGACGCGCAGCGCCAATCTGATGGAGTTGGCGGCGGCGCTGCCGCGTGAGATCGGAGCGGCGGATCATCGCTATCAATACATCGAACGGCAGTTGAAGAACGCGGCAATCGACGCCGGCGTGACGATCAAGCCTTATGCTCTTGCGGCGATCAAGCGTCTGGCGGCGCGCGGGCAGACTGTCGTCTTGCAGATGGATCAAAGCCACATCAACGACGCCAATGAAGTCTTGATGCTGTCGGCGCGCTTGCGCAAACGCGCCGTTCCCGTGGCGTGGCGCGTGCGGTCGACGCAGGGGAACATTGGCTTTTCCATTCAAAAGGAACTGCTCGACAGCGTGCGCACGTGGCTGCCGAAAGACGTTTCCATCATGCTGGCCGCCGACCGTTTCTATGGAACGGCGCAGTTGATTGGATGGTGTCAAAAAGCCGGCTGGTCCTATCGCATTCGCCTCAAGGGCAACTTGACCCTTGCTCACGAGGGCGGCGAACTGACGACCGGCGAGGTCGCCCAGCGCTTGCCGCAAGGCGTCATGGGCGCCGAGCTTTACGGCAGCGGCGTCTCCACCAACATCGGCGTCCTGCACGAGAAGGGCCACAAGGAGCCCTGGATCATCGCGATGGACGCCAACCCAGGCAAATACACGGTTCTCGACTATGGAATGCGCTGGGGGATCGAGAACATGTTCTCCGACTTCAAAAGCCGCGGCTTCGGCCTCATGCAAAGCCATATCCAAAAATCCGATCGTCTCGAACGATTGATCCTGATCATGAGCATCGCCCTCTACTGGGCGATCTCCTGTGGAATGTTCGCCGAGCGTCAGGCCGTCGCCGACGGCGTAAAAAAGGGACTCTGAAACAGGCGTTGCGTTCGCTGACCTCACTCTTCAAATCCGGATTGCGATTCATAAGGCGATGTCTCGCCATGGCTCA
>JALHNQ010000084.1 GCA_022843405.1 Methylocystis sp.
GCAACGCCCGTTGCGGCTGCGGTCGCGGCGCCAACGCCGCCCGTCGCAGCGCCGCCGCCCCCGCCCGTTGCGGCTGCAGTTGTAGCGCCGCCGCCCGTCGCTGCTCCGTCGACAGCGCTCGCGATCACCCAACCGCCAACGCCCGCCAAAAGCGCGGCCGAGGCGTTCGACCCGGCGCTCTGGTCACAGAAATCCATCGACCTCTGGGCCGAAAACGCCACCGCGCTCCTCGACTTCGCCGAACGGTTCGCCCAAGCGAAAACCATCGACGAGGCGACGAGTCTTCAGTCGAGGTTCGTGAGCGAACGGTTCGACGCTTTGCTGCGCCAGTCAACGGAACTGATGACGTTCGCGCAACGTCTTCTCACCCTCTCCTTCGCGCCGCTGTCCAAAGCGCCGGCGGCGTAAAGCGTCGGGCGATCCAGCGACCAAGAGCGCCGCGGCAGTCAGCTGCGGCGCTCTTTCATTTACGGCGTCGCGCTCTTACAGCGTTGCGACAATCATGGCGCGCAGCGCCGGCGTCACCTGCGGCATGACGCCGGTCCAGTCGCGGAACGCCGGCCGCGCCTGATGCAGCAGCATGCCGAGCCCGTCGACGGGCGTTGCGCCATGTTGGCGCGCCGCCGCCAACAACGGCGTTTCCAGAGGCGCGTAGACGATATCGGCGACGAGCGCCGATTTCGGCAATTCGGCGAGCGAAAGTTCGAGCGGCGGCTGGCCGACCATTCCCTGGCTCGTCGCATTGACGACAAGTCCCGCTCCGGCGAGCCCGGCTTCACGCTCGTCCCAGGTCAAGGCCGACACGCGCGGCCCGAAATCGGCGGCGAGAGTTTCGGCCCGCGCCAAGGTGCGATTGAAAAGACGAATCTCGCTCGCGCCCGCTTCGAGCAGCCCGTCGACGATCGCGCGTGCGCCGCCGCCGGCGCCGATGACGACGCAGGGCGCGCTTTCGGCCCGCCAGAGAGGCGCGGCCTCGCGCAGCGAGGCGACGAAGCCATAGCCGTCATAGTTGCGGCCAGCCAGTTCGCCGCTCTTTTCGACGACGACGCAATTGACGGCGCCGATCCGCGCCGCGGATTCGTCCACGCGATCGAGAAACCGCAGCGCCGTCTCCTTATGCGGAATGGTGAGATTGCAGCCGGCGAAACCGAGCGCCGGCATGGCGCGCAGCGCCGCTTCGAGCCGGCCCGGCTCGACCGGCAAAGGCGCATAGCAGCCCTCGATCCCATATTGCGCGAACCAGTGATTATGGATTTTCGGCGAGCGCGAATGGGCGATCGGCCAGCCCATGACTCCGGCGAGAACAAAGCGATGGCTGTTCGTCACGTCTCGGTCTCCGGGTCAGGCGTCGGGCGCGACGGAAAAGCCGGCGCCGCAAAACTCGACGAGCGCGGCTTCGTCCGCCTGCTCTTCGCGCAGTCTGTCGACCCGCGCGAGCCTTGGACCACGCCGCGCCGCGTCGACAAGCACGTCGAGCGCCGGACGCGGGCCAGCGGCGACCGCCTCGACCGCGCCGTCGCGCCGATTGCGCGCCCAGCCCGTCAGTTCGAGCGCCAGCGCCTCGCGGACGAGAAAGGCGCGATAGCCGACGCCCTGCACGCGGCCTTCGATGATGAGGCGGATAATCTCGAGATCGCTCATGACTGAACCGCGATATTGTCGATCAGCCGCGTCGCGCCGAGTTTCGCCGCTGCGAGCAGGCGAATTGGCCCCTCGTCGAGAGAGGAGACCGGCGCTAGCGTCTCGGCGTGACGCGCTTCGAGATAGTCGATGTCAAAGCCGGCGTCGGCAAGCCTGGCGCGCGCGGCGCCGGTCGCGGCGCCAATGTCGTCGCCGTGAAGGATGCGGCGCGCGGCGTCTGTCAGCGTGTCGTGAAGTTGTCTGGCGCGCTCACGTTCCTCGCGCGAGAGATAAATGTTGCGCGAGGACATGGCGAGACCGTCGGCTTCGCGAAGAGTCGGCGCGCCGAGAATTTCGGTCGCGATGTCGAGATCGCGCGCAAGGCGCTTGATCACCAGGAGCTGCTGATAATCCTTTTCGCCGAAAACGGCGACATCGGCCTGCGCCTGATTGAGCAGTTTGGTCACGACCGTCGCCACGCCGCTAAAATGCGTCGGCCGAAACCGGTCCTCAAGATCGGCGCAGGCAGGCCCTTCCATGACGACTTTCGTCGCAAAGCCCGGCGGGTAGATTTCATCGGCCATCGGCGCGAAGACGAGATCGGCGCCGACGCTGGAAAGCTTCTCGACATCGGCGGCAAGCGTGCGCGGATAGCGGGCGAAATCCTCATTCGGGCCGAACTGCGCCGGGTTGACGAAAATCGTCACAACGACGCGGTCGGCCGTGCGCCGCGCCGCTTCGACAAGCGAGAGATGGCCGGCG
This sequence comes from Methylocystis sp., assembly GCA_022843405.1. Lineage (GTDB taxonomy): Bacteria > Pseudomonadota > Alphaproteobacteria > Rhizobiales > Beijerinckiaceae > Methylocystis. The sequence goes on from JALHNQ010000084.1 coordinate 2,383, forward strand.
TGGAGCGCGCCCATTGTCGGCACGAGTCCGATGCGCTCGCCGGCGGCGCGGCGCGCGCCGACGTAGCGGCGCAGCTCCTCGATCGCGCCGACGATAGGAACCTGCGTATTCATCGACGGCGCCCTGATTGGTGAGTGGACGCGAGACCTGAGAGATGGTCGATATAGGCGACGGGTAGCGCTTGCGCGCGCGCCGCGGCGACGACTCCCTCGAAATAGCCCGGCGACGCCGCGCCGAAATCCGGGCGCGCGCCGACATAGGTCAGCGCCCGGACCGCGCCGACAGGCTCGCGCAGAATCGGAAGGTTTGTCTTAGCGTAAAGACCGTGGGCGACGTCTTCATAGCGGTCGAGCGCGGCGACGTCGCCGACTGCCACGTCCCACAACACGCCATGGACGCACATCCGGCGGTCTGGCGCGACGCTGACAAAGCCCGAAGGCATGAGGATCGTCCGAAAGCCCGTGAGCCGACCTCGGCCGATGAGCCGCGACCGAGGACAGCGCGCCGTCATGGCGGCGGCGTCCATGTTGGAGCCATAGGCGAAATAAATCGGCACCCGCAAATCCCAGTCGCGAAGAAGACGACGCGTGCTATATCACGTCCGCCGTGGAAGGGTGGCCGAGTGGTTTAAGGCACCGGTCTTGAAAACCGGCGTGGGGGCGACTCCACCGTGGGTTCGAATCCCACCCCTTCCGCCAGCTGCCTTTTTAACACATTGATTTAAAATGGTTTTGTGTTCGATTGCGGGTTTGACCCGACCGGCCAGATCCGCCCACCGGTCGCCTTCGCAAATAGGTTCGGCGCGGCGCCAAGTGCGGTAATTTTATCGCCGCCGCTGACCCCGAATACCTGCCCGACATTCGAGGCCGGATCAGTGCTGACAAGCAGCTTGCGGCATCCGGCTTTAGCGAGCTCGATCAGGATTGAGGTTGCGCAGGCCGGCCGCTGACGACTTCGCCATCTTCCTTGACGAACTCGCCAATGTCGGGATTGGGAAGGATATCGAGCACGGTTTCCGAGGGACGGCACAGCCGCGCGCCCTTCGGCGTTATGACGATCGGACGATTGATGAGGATCGGGTGTTCGAGCATGAAGCCGATCAATTCCTCTTCCGTCCACTTTGGATCGCCAAGGCCGAGCGCGTCATAGGGCGTGCCCTTCTGGCGCAGCAGCTCGCGCGCTGAAATGCCCATGGCTTCGAGCAGCTCGACGAGTCGCTCGCGCGTTGGCGGGTCTTTCAGATATTCGATGACGACCGGCTCTTCGCCGCTTTGGCGGATCATCGCCAGCGTGTTGCGCGACGTGCCACAGTCGGGGTTGTGATAGATGGTGATGGTCATCGCTCAGGCCTCCGCCTTGTGGTCGTGGTTTACGCCCTCAAGTTCGCCGATTTCACGCAAACGCTCGATGAGCGCCTTTCTTGCAAGGCGATGTCGCCGCTGCGGAGAAACAAGCAAAGCCCTCAACTTGCGCTGCGTCAGGTCAAAGCATATTCCATCGATTTGAATGTGAGATGCCGTACCCCTTCCGGCGCCTCGGCAATTTTTCGAATCGCGCCCCACGTCTGCTTGAAGTTCGGCATGAGGAGTTCATTCACGCCGGGCGACACCACGTTCCCCTGCACGCCACTCGGATAGCCGAACAGCATGAACGTGTGCTTGCGCTTGGCAGTGGGAGTCGGATAGGCGATTGCTTGGGTCGAACCGTTATCATTATAGACTTCGACGAGATCGCCGGCTTCGAGCTTCAACTCCGCCATGTCTTGCGGATTCATCTCGATGAAGGGGTAAGGCCAACGATCCATGACAAAGTCGTTCTGCTGATCGAGATAGGCGCTCTGCCAGATGTGATTCGTGCGGCCGCTATTGATGAGGAAAGGCCAATTCATGCGCTCGGCCTGCTTATCCGCGAGCTGCAAGCCGCGCCATTTGGTTGGCATGAAGGCGGCCTTGCCATCCTCGGTGTCGAATTTGCCGTCTTCGTAAAGGCGCTTCAGCCCGATAATCTTACCGTCCTCGAAAGCGACAGCGGGCTCTTGGAAGCCATTCGTGCCCATCGCGCGCAGCCGCTCATATGTGACGAACCGCCCGCCCTTTTTTTGCTGATGGTAACCGTCCAAGAAGGCGTCTTCCTCGTTCTTCCAGTCGAACCCCTTGTATCGGTCAGCATCGTTATTCTTGCCCTGTTCACGCAGCACGCGCTCCATATGATTGGCGATGCGCGCGGCGATCAGGCAATCTGGCAGGGCCTGGCCGGGCGGGTCCATGTAGCGCTCGGTGAGCCGCATACGCCGCTCGCCGTTCATCGAAGTGAGATTCATCTCGCCCGACGTCGCCGCAGGCAGCCAAACGTGACAGGCTTGACCGATTTGGCTTGGCACGATGTCGACGTCGACGGCGAAGAGACCGCCCTTCTTGATCGCCGCTAAGATTGTCGTCACCATGCTCGCGCGATCGCCGTGAGGCGCGGACATCATCGCATCCTTCACGATGTCCGTGCGTTTCTTGTAAGCCTGCTTGAACTTGAACGCGTTCAAGGTCGTCTTATAGTGATCGCAGCCCCAGATGTGATGCACGCCGCCCTTGCCTGCGATGAGAAGCTTGTCGACGTAGCGGGCGGGCCGCGGCCCGGGGTAATCGGGCCGCACATAGCCTTCCTGATGGCCGCCCATGCGCACGCAGCCGGCGCCCGGCCGGCCAATGTTTCCCGTTGCGAGCGCAAGGTTCACCAGCGCGCCGTTGGTGCGGTAGTTGTCATTGCCGAAGATCAACCCTTTCTCATAGGCGAACATCGCACGGCGTCGTGCGCCGCCGGCTTTAGGTTCGGCGATCCATGCCGCCGATCGGCGAATCTGGTCTACCGTCAGCCCTGTGATTTGCGCGGCTTCCTCGAGGCTCATCTTGTTGGCGGCGAGCGCCTCGTCGAAATTCTTGGTCGAGGCGGCGATGAACTCTTTATCGATCCAACCTTTCTCGGCGATGTAGGTGAAC
>JALHNQ010000085.1 GCA_022843405.1 Methylocystis sp.
AGCGTGCCGCAACAATTCCAATATCCCCAACGCCACACAATACCCCTTGGTATAGAGCATCACAATCTATCGAATAGCCAATACAATCATTATAGATAGGTATAGACCTACCCGAGTGGGTCTTTAAGCGATAGTTAGACGCATCGCACGCACATCATTATCTTACTGTAAATAAGAAATTTTTCAGATACCAGTCACCTACCGGCACGATGTCGCGTCAGTTTTTGCTGCAATGCAATGGACGGCAACCATCAGGGGTGGGCTCTACTCGTCGGCCCATGGGCGCACGCCCGTTGCGTCCGCGCCAGCCAGCGCCGCGCGCATCGACACCCCGTCCAGTTCGAGGTCCGGCGCGATCTCGGCAAGCGGCGCGAGCACAAAGCCGCGGCGGAACAGCTCCTTATGTGGCAAGGTCAGTTCAGGGTCGTCGATCGCATGATCGCCGAGGAACAGAATATCGACGTCGATCAGCCGCGGCCCCCAGCGCCGGGTCGGCGCGCGGCCCATGTCGGCCTCGATCTTCTTGACCGCGGCGAGCAGCTCATAGGGCGCGAGCGCCGTGTCGCCGATGGCGCAGGCGTTGGCGAAATCGCCCTGGTCGAGATCGCCCCAGGGCGGCGTGCGGTAGATTCGCGAGACCGCCTCCAGCCGCGCCAGTCCGCGCGCCTCAATGAGACGCAACGCCTCGCGGATGTTTTGCGGCTTGTCGCCGAGATTGCTGCCCAGCCCGAACCCGACCCGCATCGTCTCAACTCCCCCCGGGCGTGGCGAATATGCGCAGCACTTCGAACGCCGCGCGATGCTCGGCCGCGTCATGCACGCGAAAGACCTCTGCGCCGTCGCGCGCCGCGAGAAGATTGGCGGCGAGCGTGCCGACCAGCCGGCCCTCGAGCACGCCGTCGCCAAGCCCCTTGAACAGCGATTTGCGCGAGACGCCGATGAGGAGCGGAAAACCGAGCGAACGCAGCTCCGGAATGGCGCGCAGCGCTTGATAATTCTGCTCGCGGCTCTTGCCGAAGCCGATGCCGGGATCGAGTAGAATATGCCGCTCCGAAACGCCGGCGCGCCGGGCGATGTCGAGCGAGCGGGCGAAAAACCGCTTCATGTCCGCGACAATGTCGATCTCCGGATCCGTCGTCTCGCGGTTATGCATGATCACGACGGCCGCGCCGGCGTCGGCGATCGTTTGCGCCATCTCTGGATCGCGCTGCAGACCCCAGACGTCATTGACCAGGCAAACGCCTTCGCCAAGCGCGCGCCGCGCCGTCTCAGCCTTGTAGGTGTCGATTGAAACCGGCGCGCCAGCTTCCGTGACGAGCGCCGCGAGTAGCGGCTGCAAACGCGCCCACTCCTCATCCGCGGTGAGCGGCGTATGGCCAGGGCGGGTCGACTCGGCGCCCACGTCGACGATGTCGGCGCCGTCGCTGACGAGCTTTTTCGCCTGCGCCAGCGCCGCCGCGCGCGTCGCGAACAACCCACCGTCCGAAAAGGAGTCGGGCGTGACGTTGACGATTCCCATGATGACCGGGCGCGTCCCGATCAGCGAAAGAAAACGATCGCGCGCCTTCGCGATCGCCGCAATATCGACAGCCAAGCGCCAAGTCCCGTCAGTCGTCGTATTTCACATAGGCGAAGCGCTGGTCGGTTTCCGGCGTGCCTTCGAGCGCGCCGCCGGCCTTGCCCGGACGCCAGGAGACGACCTCCTCGATCTTGCTGGCGAGTTCGAAATCCTTGTCGGTGATCCCTTTGGCCGTATGGGTCTGAAGCTTCACCTCGACCCAGGCGTAGGACGCGGCGATGTCGGGATGGTGCCAGGCCGCCTCGGCGAGATGGCCCACCGTATTGACGACCATCAGCGTGCCCTTCCAGCCATGCGTCTTGAACTTGCGTCTGATCCAGCCGTTCTCGTAACGCCAATGCGGCAGTTCGCTCTTCAGCCGCGCCGCGATTTCGTCTTCGGAATAGACGCGCTCCTCCTTGGCCATGACCCGCTCCCTCCTGCGCAGTGCGACGCAACATTCTTTCGTTGAGACGCGTTATAGCCTAAACCGATCGAAAGTTTCAGTCCCACCAAAGAGGCGCTATGCCGGCTAGTGTGAGCGTCGCGGCGAGCGCGCGGCTGCATCTGGGTTTTCTCGACATGAATGGCGGGCTCGGACGCAAGTTCGGCGGCGTCGGCCTGGCGCTCGACGCGCCGGCGACGCGGCTGACGCTGACGCGGGCCGACAAGAATGGCGTCGAAGGTCCCGAAAGCGCCCGCGCCGCGACTCTCCTGGAGCGTGCGCAGGAGGCGCTCGGCGTCGCCAGCCGCCATAGGCTGGCGATCGAGGAGGCGATCCCCGCCCATGCTGGTCTGGGCTCCGGCACCCAGCTCGCGCTCGCGGTGAGCGCGGCGCTGCGCCGTCTCGAGGATTTGCCGCATGATCCAACCGCCGACGCGGCGTTGATGGCGCGCGGCGCGCGCTCGGGGCTGGGGGCCGGGCTGTTTCAGCTCGGCGGCGTCGTGGTCGACGGCGGCCGCGGTTCGCATACGACGACGCCGCCCGTCGTCGCCCGCGCCGAATTTCCCGACGCATGGCGCGTCCTGCTGATTGGCGATCCCGACGCCGTCGGTCTGCATGGCGCCGATGAGCGCGACGCCTTCGCCGAACTGCCGCCGTTTGACGCGGCGACGAGCGGCGAGGTCTGCCGGCTGGTGCTGATGCAGATACTGCCGGCGCTGGCCGAAGCCGAACTCGCGCCTTTCGGCGCCGCGGTGACGCGCATTCAAGAGCTTGTCGGCGATCATTTCGCCCCGGCCCAGGGCGGACGCCGCTTCACCAGCGCGAAGGTCGAGGCGACGGTCGCGCGGCTCCTCGCCGATGGCGCGACCGGCGGCGGCCAGACCTCCTGGGGTCCGACGGGCTTCGCTTTCGTCGATAGCGACGCGGCGGCGCGCCGGCTGCTGGGGCGCCACGGCGCCCAGGCGCGCCAGGAGGGGCTCGACATCTCGATCCATCGAGGGCTCAATCGCGGCGCGAAGATCGACGCGGTTTACGCGCAGATCGCGTAGAGCGCGCGCCCCGATAGGTCCCCGACCTACTGACGCCGCATTTTTATGGCCCCTTCGCGCGATGACCCTTGCGCGCATCGCCCTCGCTCTGATTGTCACCCTGGCCGGCGACGCCGCCCTGGCGCAGGAGGCGCCCGCAAGCGGCGGCGAATTCATCGGCCGGTTGTTCGAGGCGACCGGATTTCGTTCCCCGCCTCGGCCGGCGGCCGATTTCGTGCGCCAGTCGCGGCCCGAGCAGATGGGCTACCGGCCTTTCGACCCGGCGCCGCGGAAGGACTCCAAACGCAAATCCGCCGCCGACCTGCGCGCCATGGGCGCCGGATTGGAAGCGGCGGCGGCCGAAAACCGGCGCAAGGCGGCAAGCGTCGCCAGACCCGACGGGCCGGCGAAACCCGCCCGCTAAGCGGAGGGGGCCGAGGCGCGGCAAGGGCTTTGCATGGCGCGCCGGACCCTACGACGACGGCTTCGCCATGGCCTTTGGACCCGACTCCCTGTTTGACTTCGGACAGACCGACCCCGGCCTCGCCGTGCTGCGCATGGCGGCGCTGATCGCTGAAGGCCACGGCGGCCCGGATGAGGAAACGCTCGATCTGCTCTTCGAACAGGTCGAGGCCGGCCATCTCGTCGACGCCGACCCGGCGCAGATCTGGCCGGAGCTCATGCGCGGGCTGATGAGCCCGGCGCCGTCGAAGATGATTGAGACGCTGCGCGACTGCGGCGCACTTAACGAAATCCTCCCCGAGGTCGCGGCGCTGTTTGGCGTGCCGCAGATTGCCGACGGGCAGGATGAGGTCGATCTCGGCCAACATCTGATGAAGACGCTCGATGAAGCGGCGCGACGCGGCGCTTCCCTGCCCGTGCGTTTCGCGCTGCTCGCGATGCATGTCGGCAAATCGGATTCGCCGCGCGAACATCTGCCGGTTCACTACAAACATGTCGAGCGTGGGCGCCCGCGCATCGAGGACATCTGCGCGCGCTTTCTCGCGCCGGAAGAGTGCCGCGATCTCGCGCTGCTGGCGCTCGAAGAATGTGAACGCGCGCATCGCGTGTCGAAAATGCGCGCCGGGCCGGTGGCGCTGATGCTGGAGCGAATCGGCGCGTTCGACGCGCCGCAGCGTTTTCGCGAATTGATGATGGTCTGCGCCTGCGATTTTTGCGCCCATGAGGGCCGCGAGGGGCAGACCTATCCCAAGGCGGCGCTGCTGGAAATCGCGCTCAAAGCCTGCGCCGAAGTTGCGGCGACCGGCTCACCCGAAGCGCGCCAAACCGCCCGCGCCGAGGCGATCGCGCTTGCGTTTCGGTCTGAGAGGTGGTCGAGCGAGGTTGGGTAGGCTGCACGAGCCGAGCGGTTAGCGCTATAAATTAACCGCTTGAGTGATGAACGCCTTTTCGCTTTCTGAAAGCCCATGCGCGCAACGCTGCGAACTCCTCACTTTACCCCCTCACCGACGGTGGGCAACGATCATGTCTGATATCGCGATGCGTTCGGTTCAAGCGAACCATCCAACGTATGAACTCCATTCACTGGGATGGAAAGCGTTTCAGCAATTGTGCGTATCCGTCGCGGGCGACGTATGGGGTCAGGTTGTGCAGGGTTTTTTTGACTCGCACGACGGCGGCCGCGACGGAGCGTTTTACGGAGTGTGGGTCCCCAAAGGGGGCGAAGCGCTTGAAGGCAGTTTTGCCGCGCAATGTAAATTTTCTTACAAGCCGAATCGAACGCTCAATCTGCTGGATCTAAGGGACGAACTCGCCAAAGCAGCGCGCCTTGCCGATCGCGGGCTGGCAGACAACTATATTCTGTTCACGAATATGCAGCTTACAGGAACTAGCGACGAGACCATTCGTGCCGCCTTCGAGGCGATTCCGGGAATAAAGCGATGCGCTATCTTTGGATGTGAACGAATTTCGCAGTTCATCCAAGAATCGCCTCGCCTTAGAATGTTAGTTCCGCGAGTGTATGGCCTTGGCGATCTCAGAGCTGGCTCCGGTTGTTTGGACAGCTCCCCGCGGACTTTAAGTGGATTCCTGCCGGGGTTTGCTGAACGCGGGGCGTTTCGATTTTGTCGCGGCGTCGGGAGGGCGTAGCCCGACC
>JALHNQ010000086.1 GCA_022843405.1 Methylocystis sp.
GGCACGGGTGGGAGAGACGGCATGACCAGCGCTGCGACCAAGCTTGAGGAAGGGCTGATCTTCATCGGCCAGAGCGATGCCGGGCAGGGCGGCGGGGCGGAATGCCTGGAGCTGAAACTCGCCAACCGCCACGGCCTCATTACCGGCGCGACCGGCACCGGCAAGACCGTCACGCTGCAGGTGCTCGCCGAGGGCTTCTCCGCCGCGGGCGTCCCGGTCTTCGCCGCCGACATCAAGGGCGATCTCTCGGGCGTCTCCATGAAGGGCGAGCCGAAGGATTTCCTGCTCAAGCGCGCCGAGGAGATCGGCCTCGAGGACTACGAGAACCACGCCTCGCCCGTCGTTTTTTGGGACATCTTCGGCCAGCAGGGCCATCCGATCCGCACGACCGTGCAGGACATGGGTCCGCTGCTGCTCTCGCGCCTCATGGAGCTCAACGAGGTGCAGGAGGGCGTCCTCAACATCATGTTCCGCGTGGCGCAGGACGAGAACCTGCCGCTGCTCGACCTGAAGGATCTGCGCGCGATGATCGCCAATGTCGCCCAGCGCGGGAAGGAGCTGCAGACCAAATACGGCAATGTTTCCGCGACCTCCGCGGGTGCCGTGCAGCGCCGCCTGCTCGTGCTCGAGGAGCAGGGCGCCAATCACTTCTTCGGTGAGCCCGCTTTCAACATCAAGGACTTCATCCTCACGGCGCCCAACGGCCGCGGCACCATCAACCTGCTGGTCGCCGACAAGCTCATGAACACGCCGCGCCTCTACGCGACGTTCCTGCTCTGGATGCTCTCGGAACTGTTCAACGAGCTGCCCGAAATCGGCGACCCCGAGAAGCCGAAGCTCGTCTTCTTCTTCGATGAGGCGCACCTGCTCTTCAACGAGGCCCCGAAGGCGCTGCTGGAGCAGATCGAGCGCGTGACGCGCCTCATCCGCTCGAAGGGCGTCGGCGTCTACTACGTGACGCAGAACCCGCGCGACGTGCCGAACGGCGTTTCGGCTCAGCTCGGCAACCGCATCCAGCACGCGCTCCGCGCCTTCACGCCCGTCGAGCAGAAGGGCATCCGCGCCGCCGCCGAGACGTTCCGGCCCAATCCCGCGCTCGACGTCGAGCGCGTCATCCAGGAGCTGAAGGTCGGCGAGGCGCTGGTTTCGGTGCTGCACAACAAGGGCGAGCCCTCCATGGTGCAGCGGACGCTGATCCGCCCGCCAGCCGGACGCATGGGGCCGGTGACGCCCGCCGAGCGCCAGAAGCTCATCGACGGCAGCCCCTATCAGGGCAAGTACGAGGACGTGGCCGACCGCGAGAGCGCATACGAAATGCTGCAGAAGCGCGCGGAGGCAGCGGCTGCGGACGCGGAGAAGGCGAAGGAGGCGGAGGCCGGCTGGGGCGGCCAGCTCGGCAAGACGATATTCGGCCGCGGCCCGCGCGGCGGCATGTCCATGGGCGAGCAGATCACGCGCGATGTTTCGCGTTCGCTCATGCGCTCCGTCGTGACCCAGGTGAAGAATGCGATCATCAAGTCGATCTTTGGGGGGCGGCGGTAGGGGGAGAGCGGTCGCGCGCTGCTTCTTCGCAACCGGCAATCAGTACATTCTGCCCGCCGTGATCGAAGCGCCTTCGGGGCCGACGGCCTCGCTGTGCATCGTTCCCGCAGCGACCTCGAAGATCTCTCCGCTCTTGTAGCTGCGCGGCACGCCTCGCGACGCGATGATGAACTCGCCGGCCGTCACGAGCCCGCGCACGGAAAACTCGTGGGCGTGCTCATTGTTCGCGGGCCTTGGCTCCATGGTCCGCGTTGCAATCTCGCTATAGCCGGCATCTTTCAGTAGAGCTTCGAACTCAGCGGATTTCATTGTGCGCTCCCTGCACCGAGACGTGGCGCGAGTTGCCGGGCGTTAGGATGTTCTTAGAATGCATTCAACACGCTGTGCTGACAATCTCCGGCCTAGCAGAGTCGACGGTCAGCGCGGCGGCAGCCCATTGGCGAGTAGATTAAGCGCGACGTCTCGCGCTCGATCATGCGCTCCCTCATCGCCCAGGCGAAAAAGGCGATGACGAAGTCTATTTTTTTCTGGGATACGGGATAAAGGCTTGTCTGCCGCGGCGCACGAATGTGACACTATGTGAAGTCGAGGAAATCGAGGCGGTCGACCTCAAGATGGCGCGGCGAGCTAAGACGCGCAGGACTGACTCGAATACAGGGCTGCATTAAATGAAAATCGATAGCATCCAGATCGATGGATTATTCAATAAGCACGATATTCGCCTCTCAATTGCCGACAATGCCCTCGTTCTCGTCGGACCAAACGGCTTGGGCAAGAGTACAGTACTAAATATCGTGCACTACACGCTAACAAAGCAGTGGGATCTCCTACAGAATTTGCCTTTTCAATCCGTCTCGATTGGCATAAATGGAGAGACAATAACGTTAAACACGGATGCGTTGAGATTAAGTCCTCTATTTTCCCATAACTCAGCCAACGCGCTCTCGATACAAACAACCTCGCGGCATGAACGCCGAGCCAACACCCAGCTCCTTCTGTCTATGTCCCTAGAATTTATAGAGAGGGCAGGTCGAGCTCGCACGCTCGAAGATTTCGTGTCCACATATACCAGCGAGTTCGAAGACATAGATTTTCAGGACGCCTACCGAGCCTGGACGTTCATGTCCTCGCCCCCAAACAAAATAATCATTGATCACCTTCTTAGCCCCGGGCCAATTAACTCGGCATTCCGCGCGCTTGAAGCGCTTCGGGATTACCGAATTATGTATCTTCCGACTTACCGCAGAATCGAAAAAACATTACAAGATTTATTCCCCGACATAGATGAGGCCATTCAACGCTATCAACGAACAAAATCAAATAGAATTCCGAAATCCCCCCTGGTGGAATTCGTTCAATTCGGGATGGAAGATGTTCGCGCGTTATTTGAAACGAAATTGTCGCAAATACGAACGCACACCAATCGTGTACTTAGCGCGACTTCCGGAAACTACCTGCGAGACGTAATTCGCGGCCAAGGCAGTCAATACGACGCCAAAATAATTAGATCGCTAGATGACGAAACCGTCAAGAATACCCTACATCGCTACGAGGGCGATCCGTTTTCAGAAGAAGACATCAATGCCGTGCTTGATGTCCCGAATAAAGTACGTGCAAGAAAAGAGCTTGCGGAGGATCAGAAGCTTATCGCGCATTACCTAATTAGACTAATCGAGGCTATGAACGAGATTTCGACATCCGAAAAACCGATGAAGGACTTTGTTGCGACATCAAACAACTACCTTCGCGATAAAATCGTAAAATACAGCGATACCGAAGCAGACCTGACGATTCAAAATAAGCTGGACGGAAAATCCATCGATATAAAGGATTTATCTTCGGGTGAGAAGCAAATTATGTCATTACTCTCTCACGTCTACCTGGAGGAAAAGGAGAGCATTCTCTTCATCGATGAGCCGGAGCTGTCTCTGTCTGTCGATTGGCAGACCAGACTGCTTCCAGATCTGAGAAAATCCGGGCGATGCGCATTTCTCTTCGCCGTAACTCACTCACCGTTCATATTCGAGAATGATCTAGAACTTCACACCGTGGATTTAGGCGCCTCCCTAGGGAGGATTCGGTGACATTCAAAGAGGATCTGAAGGCCCGCCTCCAGGGGTCTCGCAATACTCCATACATGCTGTTTATTACGAGATACGACAGGAATTCCTCCACACAATACATCTTCTGCGAATCCACCGAGGACATCATTTTTTATCGGATCGCGCTCCAACGCGGCCACCCCAAGGTAAACTTTAGCTTCATCTCCTGCAATGGCAAGGGCGGCGTACTTCAAGTACGAGGCAAGCTGCGGCAAGCCAAATATGACCATTTACGGATAAGCTATATTGTAGATGCTGACCACGATCGCTATTCCGTAGGCCCAAGAGAGTGGGGCGGGGACATATACGCGACCGACTTTTATTCAGTCGAAGCCTATCTGGTGTGCCCTCAAGTATTTATTAGCTGCCTGCAACAACATTCGGGGCTTCAAGATGACGACCCGACGTTACGTCTGGCTCGAAATTGGTACGCTGCACTTGATAACGCATTCGTCGACGCGATGCGGGAGCCCATGTCAATCGCAATTCAGATACGGCGGCAATTTGGCCCGGATGCTGTGCATTTCGACGGCGTCGCACTTCACAATTTTCTCCGCATTCCCGATATCCAGACCGTTTCCACGATTGCCTGCCTTAGCGAGGCGATCATTAAACTCGCCGGCAAAGACGACAACCGTGAAGCAATAAGGCAAGAGGCAAAACACCTAGAAGCATCATTCGCACACTCTGATCCGCGCGAATGGATCCGCGGAAAATTCTCGGCATGGTGGTTCGTCGAGACGTTCAATCTAATTTCCAGGAAATTAAAGGCGGAGTACGAAGACCAAAATCGACAGAAAATTAACTGCGGACTTAACCTGAGTCCCAAAGCCTTCATCCCAGTTTTGGCCCACCACGCAGAAGTTCCAAAATCGCTAGCAGAATTTTTTGCGAAGCGCCTAGCGCTAGCAGCGGCTGCTTGACACGTGCTAGCGTGAGGACAAGGAGCCTGCTGTGCGCGTGGCTCGCACCCCACCCACCTTGCCTTCCCCCGGCCTCTCCCCTATAACCCGCTCGTTCGAGCCGCCCGGCGGGGCATGCCGTGGCGGCTTTCGATGCTTTGCATCACGCCTGCACATGCGGGCCACGCGGGAGAAATCCCGTGTAAAATCAATAGAATGGAGAGCCAAATGCCCAAGATGAAGACCAAGAGCGGCGCCAAAAAGCGCTTCAAGATCACGGGTACGGGCAAAGTCATGGCCCAGGCCCAGGGCAAGCGTCACGGCATGATCAAGCGCACGGCGAAGTTCGTCCGTAATGCGCGCGGCACCATGACCCTCTGCGACAGCGACGCCGGCATTGTCAAAAAGTACATGCCATACCACCGCTGATTTCGATCAGCCGCTGTCCCATCCAAGATTTTGAAGTTGTAGGAGAAATCCCATGGCCCGCGTAAAGCGTGGCGTGACCGCTCACGC
>JALHNQ010000087.1 GCA_022843405.1 Methylocystis sp.
CCGGCAATCTCGGTCCTGGAGACGACGAGCCAGACGCCCTATTGGTTCAACTTCCATCGACGGCAGGTTGGCAATTTTACCGTCGTCGGCCCGACCGGCTCCGGCAAGACCGTCGGGCTCGGCTTTCTGCTCGCGCAAGCGATGCGTGTCACGCCGCGCCCGCGCGTCGCCTTCTTCGACAAGGATCGCGGCGCCGATCCGCTGATCCGGGCGATGGGCGGCTCCTATGACGTGCTGGCGCCGGGCGTGCCAACCGGCTTCAACCCGCTGCAACTGGCGGGGTCTGCCGAAGACCGCGCCTTTCTCCACGACCTGCTGAGCTTCATGGTCCGGCCACGCGATGGCTCGGACCTGTCAGCACTGCAAATCAAAATCATCGAACGCGCGGTCGACCAGATTTTCTCGATACCCGCGCGCGAGCGCCGGTTTTCCGACGTCGCGCAACTGCTGCGCGGCGCCGAACGAATGGGGCAGGACGATCTCGCGTCGCGCTACGACGTCTGGACCAAGGCGCGCGGCTGGCTGTTCAATAATGACGTCGATCGCTGGTCGGCCACAAACGGCGTCTTCGGCTTCGACATGACGAAAGTGCTCGAAGACGACGATATTCGCACCGCAGCGCTCGGCTACATTTTCCACCGCATTGAAGCGATGATGGATGGCGCACCCATGATGCTGTTCATCGATGAAGGATGGAAAATCCTGACCGACGACAAGTTTGCGTCCTTTCTCAACGACAAGCTAAAAACCATCCGTAAGCTCAACGGCATTGTCGGATTCGGAACGCAGTCGGCGAAAGACATTATCCAGTCGCCCATGGGGCACACGCTGCTCGAACAAACGCCGACGAATATCTTCTTCCCGAACGCGAAGGCGGATCGCAGGAGCTATGTCGAAGGCTTCAAACTGTCGGAGCGCGAATTCGATTGGATTCTCAACACCCACCCCGACTCCCGTCAGTTTCTGATTAAGCATGACCAGGACTCGGTCATCGCGCGTCTCGATCTGTCGGACATGCCGGATTTTGTGAAAGTGCTCTCGGGCAATGTCGAGACCGTCGCCGAATGCGAGGAATTGCGCGCGCGGGTCGGGAATGATCCGCGCATCTGGGTGCCCATCTTCTGCGATTGGACCGAAGCCCGAAAGGAGGTGGCCGATGCGGCTTAGCCTTGGCGTCGCCGTGGCCGGCTTCTTGTGGGCCGCCGCGGCGGGCGCAGCCATGCCTGTGGTGGATCCACCACGCGAAGGGACGGAAAAGAGCATCGCGGACTGCATGAAGAAGGCACGGGTCTATAAGGACCAGACGCTCGAGCCGTCGCAAGCGATCACCAAGAGCCATAAGACGCCGGGTTCGGCGGCCGGCTCCGTGCCGCCTGTGGGCAGCGCTGACGTGTCGGGTTCCCGGTCCGACGCGTCCGGTGGTTCGCTCTCCAATATGGATCTGAGCAATCTAACGCCGACGCAGCCGACAAGTGGGCCCGCCGCCTATACACCGCAGTCCCTGAATTTGAAGACGTCGGCGCAAACGGTTTCATCGCTGCAAAATATGGCGCCAGCGCTGGCCTCGAACACGTCGGATCAACGCTACGCGTCGCTGGCGATCGGCGCGCTGCCGCTCGCGCAGGGCGCATGGGACCAAAACAGCCAAGCGAGATCGAATAATGGCGCGCTTTGGAACCAGCTGATTATGGCCGGGCTTCTGACCACGCAACTCGTGAATCAGCGCAACGTCAATGTCACAGGCGGCAGCAGTTACGCCGCCAATATTTTTAGCTTCGACCCCGCACGGGCGACATTCGTCGACCCGCGTGTGTCGCCTCAATAGGGGAGTGCGATCATGAAGACTCCGCTTTTCATTTGCCTCGCGTTACTCGCCGGCGCCAGCGCCGCCCATGCGCAAATGGCGGTGCATGACAATCCAACATTTATGCAAGCGCAGCAAACAGCGTCGCATACGGCGCAGATCATGAACTCGAATGAGCGCATCCTGAACACGGTGAACCAGACGCTTGCCGCCGTCACCGGAAACCGCTCAACCGGATCGCTGTCGTCGATGGGGCTTGGCGGCGGCTTCCAAATGTCGAGCGTGCCGGAACTGGGTTCGCTTCTTGGCGGCGGCGCCCTGTCGATGAATGGCCTCGGCTCCTATGGGGCGTTGGCGTCGGATATCATCAACGGGCTCAATCTTGTGAAAACGCTCACCGGCGGATCGTCCGCCGCGACGTCGACGGATCAAGCCTATTCGGGCGCGGTCAACACATCCGCGGCGGTCACGGCGGCGGTGGCGGGCGGACAGGCGGCCTCGACCGCGCGTTCATCCGCCTTCCAGGGGGCGCAAGGCCAAATCGGTTCCTCCGCCGACATCAAGGCCTCGGTCGACCAGAACTCGCAGATACAGACGCAGACGGGGCTGACGATTAACGAGCTGATCGGCTCCGTGAACCTCACAAACGCGTCGCTCAATGCGCAGCAACAGCAGGATCTGGCGGCGCAGTCGAAACTCTCGAACATGATGTCGTTCGATGCGTCAAAGGCGACTCTGGTCGGGCAGTGAGAAAGGGCAGGCGAATGCGGCGATGGTGGATAAGATCGGCGCTTGTCGCCGCCCTGGCGATGGGGACGGTTGCGCTTTCGTCCTGCGCGCACAGGGATTTGATTGCGCCCTGCACGCGCGACAGCTGGATGGCGTTCGGCGCCGCCTATGCCGACGATTGCGGGCCGATGCGCCCTGTTAACCGGTGAGGCGCCGCCCCAATGGATATGGTGATGCAGCTCTTTCAGAGAGTCGACACGATCGCGGTCAGCGCCATTGAAATGATCTACGATTCGATCGCGACCGAGCTGCTTCCGGTCTTCACCGTCGCTTTGACGGCTTACATCGCCTGGTGGGGCTATGAAATGCTTTACGGCCGCGCGCCGCTGACGGCGGGCGCGTTTCTGTGGCGAATCTTTCGGATCGGCCTGATTTACGCCGTAGGCTTCTACTGGAGCGACTTTTCGGTGCTCGTCGTCGAAGTGCTTACGAAGACGGCGAACGGAATCGCGACGGCGATTTGCACGGGGACCGGCGGGACGGGATGTGGAACACCGGAAACATCCGTCGCCTCGCAACTCTCAAACCTGTTCACCACGGCCATGCAGGCGACGAAGACTGTCGCCGCGTCGGGCGGTTGGGGCGCGGCGATTGGGCTTTCATTGCTGGCGATCGTTTTGCTGATTCTGACGGTGATATTTCTCTCATTTGCAATCACGCTCGTTCTTGTTGGAAAGATTGCATTGTTCATCCTGCTCGGTCTGGCGCCCTTGTTCATTGCGATGGCGCTATTCGAGTTCTCGTCGGCCCTGTTTTCCGGCTGGCTGCGGACCTGCGCGCAATACGCTATCGTTCCGGCCATTGTTTATGGAATGCTGAGCTTCTTGCTGACCTTGATGAGCGCAACAGTCAGCAACCTCGGCGCGATAACGGATGTGAGTTCGGGACTGACGGTCATCGCGCCGTTTCTGATTTTGTGCATCGTCGGGACGGTGATGCTGCCGCAATCTTTGTCGATCGCGGCATCGATCGCCGGCGGTCATTCACTGCAAAACCCGTTTTACGGGCTCGCGACGCGAGGCCTGCGAGATTATGCTCACTGGCGCGTAGCGCGCGGCTGGCGAAATGGCGGCGG
Organism: Methylocystis sp.; assembly: GCA_022843405.1. Taxonomy (GTDB): domain Bacteria; phylum Pseudomonadota; class Alphaproteobacteria; order Rhizobiales; family Beijerinckiaceae; genus Methylocystis. The sequence continues at coordinate 3,669 of JALHNQ010000087.1, forward strand.
CGCGCGGTCGGAGCCGCCCGCGCTCCCGCCCGCACATGCAACCATAACCCAAGGGGCGGCGACGATTTCGCCGGGCGCGGGCGGTCGCGACTTTTCCGCCGATCCGCGTGCCGAACAAGTGGCAGGTGCGCTGATCGAAGCCCGCGTCGCCAAAACGCGCGCCAGAAATCGTGAAGGCTGAGCTAGATGCAACCCGAGGCGGAAAGCAGGGCTGATCGGCCCCTGGTGAACGATTCCTACTTTCACGATGGCGCGCGTTGGGAGCGCGACATTTATCGGCGACTTGAAATTTCGCGCAATGTGTGGCGCGTCGTTGCGGTCGTGGCCCTCGGTTGTCTTGCGATCGGGCTGCTAACCCTGCTGTCGCTGGTTCCGCTCAAATCAACGGAAGTCGTGACGTTGCTCGTCGACAAGGCGACGGGCTTTGTCGAGGTGGCGAAGCCGCTTGAGGAGGGCGGGCCGATCTCGCAGCGCGAAGCGGTGACGCAAGCGAATATTGTTCGCTACATCCGCGCGCGCGAAACCTACGATCCGCCCGCCCTGCGGGACAATTTCGAGCTGGCGTCGCTGCTCTCAGCCGGACAGGCCAGCAAGGATCTGCAGGAGGCGTTTTCACCGAGCAATCTCCATAATCCGGTGAAGCTTTACGGGATCGGCGGCCGCATCCGCGTCATCATCCATAGCGTAAATTTCCTGTCGCAAGGGTGGATGGAGAACCCCAGATCGCCGGCGACGGCGGCCGTGCGCTTTACCACCGTTCGCACAAGCGACCGCGAGCGGCTCGAAGAGCACTGGGCAGCGAATGTGCGCTTTCGCTACACGGCGGAGCCGATGAAGAACGAATGGCGTTGGGACAATCCGCTCGGCTTTCAGGTCATCGAATATCGGAAGGACCAGGAGACTGTCGCGCCAATCGTCGGCGTGGCCCCGGTTGAATCGCCGCCTGTTGCGCCGCCGACGGGAGCGCCCGCGCCATGAGAGCGATCTCCCTTCTTCTGGTGTTGACTATGTTCGCCGCCGCTCCCGTGCTGGCCGAACAGGCGCCGCGCGCAGTCATCCAGGACTCCCGTATCCGAACCGTGCCGTTTCAGCGTGACAATGTTGTCGTGGTGCATGGCGCGCTCGGCGTCTCGACGATGGTCGCGT
>JALHNQ010000088.1 GCA_022843405.1 Methylocystis sp.
TTGGACGCGCGATCGCCGCGGCTTTCGCTCAGCGAGGATTCCGGGTCGCCCTTCTTGCACGGGGTCAAGCTGGTCTTGACGGCGCGCGCGAAGATGTCGAGCGGCTTGGCGGCGAGCCGCTTGCGATAATGACCGACGTCGCCAATCCTAAGCAGGTTGACGCCGCTGCGCGACATGTCGCCGATCGATGGGGAGGAATCGACGTTTGGGTGAACGCCGCTATGGCGACCGTGGTCGGGCCCGTCGACACCATATCCGCTGAAGAGTTCAAACGAGTGACGGAAGTCACTTATCTCGGATATGTGCATGGGACGCTCGCGGCGCTTCGCCATATGCGCCCACGCTGCGCAGGAACCATCATTCAAATCGGCTCCGCGCTCGCCTACCGCGCGATACCGCTGCAATCCGCGTATTGCGCGTCGAAATTCGCCATTCGGGGCTTTACGGATTCGCTGCGCACCGAATTACTTCACGATCGTAGCGCCATTCGACTGACGATGGTTCAGCTGCCGGGCGTCAACACGCCGCAATTCGACTGGTCGCACATGCACTTCGCGCATCGCCACCAGCCGATCGGCGCCTGCTACGAGCCGGAGGCCGTTGCGCAGGCGGTCGTCAACATTGCGCTGTCGTCTCACATCCCGCGTGAGCTGTGGCTCGGCTTGCCGACTCTGCAGGCGATTGCGGGAGCAATGGCCGCGCCGGAATTCACCGATCGCTATCTCGCGCGTAACTCCTACGAACAGCAGATCTCCGACGATCCTGTCCTGCCCGGCGACCCCGACGAACTGCTAGGGCCGGCGAGCGAGGACCATGGGGCGCGCGGCCGCTTCACCAAGCGCGCCAAGAATGACCTCATCGCGATCGATCCCTTCCATCTGCGCAGCGGCGCGTTGCTCGCGGGCTTGGGCTTGCTTGCGGGCGCATTCCTTTTCGGCCGTTCGCGCGGAGGCGTCCAAGCGCGGGCCTTGCGCCGGCCAAATGGCGCTAGATCTGTCCCGACGCCGCGAGGCTAGCGATGCGGTCAGATATCCTGCAGGCGAGCGCCTGAATCGCCAAAGACGGGTTGTCAGGATACATCCTTTGATTAGAAAATCCCTGTTCGCGCGGCGCGTTGACATCATATTTGAGAATTTCGGCGCGCATTTTCGAGCTTTGACGCTTAAATTGAGAACTCCAGCGGCATCCCGAGCGCGGCGTAGGCGAGCTCGTCGAATCGCTTTCGATAGACGGGGCGACAGAAGGGGCGCAGGCGCTGAATCGTATCCGCCGCGTTTTTCGCGGCGACTGCGAGACCGGCGAGTAGCGCGATGCGTAAATAGAGCGGCACCATAGCGTTTGCGCCTTTGCTGATGGACGGCGCTATGCGTAATGCTTCGGCGTCAAATCCTGGAACGATCTCGTTGAGCAACCAGCTCTTATTGTAGCCTTCGGGGGGCTGCGTCGTCTGCGGGCGATTTAAGATCAGCAAAAGCCGCATCATCGCAATAGGGGATGCTAGCGGCGTCGGCTCGCCCCGCAAGTGACGATTGACAAGCTCCTCTCCGATTTTGGCGGCGTCCCAATGGTCCCCAAATGGGCTCGTGTTTCGGACGGTATCGCAGCCGGCACGAGGTCCCTCGATTTCTGAGAGCGGCGAACCGCATAGAGGACAAGTAACGCGCCACGCCTCAAGCCAGCTTTTTAGAACCGCTCCCGGAGTGTCAGCCGCGCGATGTCGCTCGCAGCATGTCCGACAGAATTGAATCGGCTTGCCTCTTCCAACCAGTGCCGCGACCTCGATTGGAAGCGCTGTATGCGTCATGGCGACAACATCCATTGGATCAGTGCGAAACGAATCTACGATGCGTGCGATCTGGCCGAGACCTGGGCGGAAGTCGAGGCTACGCAGCTTCTTCGATTCGAGCTTTAGCCACGAGATGAGCATGGGCTCCGTGAGCCCATAGAAAGCTGCATGACGATGAAGCCACGATGAAAGAAGTTCGTCGGGCGTCGGGTCGAGGACGACCGGCAAGGGCCGCCGAGCGGCGTTGATCAGCATCGTCATTGGAACGCGGCTTCCTCCTCGCTGATAGGCCTCCAATCATCAATGGCTTCGTCGGTTAGTCGTTCCGTTCCTGTCTCGATAGCCTGGATCGCGACTTCATTCACAAGGCGGAATATTTTTGACGTTACGCCTTCAGTCACTCGAAGAATTCGTTTGAGACCGCGCGCCGTCAGAATGCTCGGCTGACGAAGCGGGAGATTGCGGAGAATGGCAAGGACGAGTTGCTGAAACTCGTCATCGGCTTTCCAGCGCGGCAACGTGACAACATCAAAGCGTCTGGCAAGCTGTACGTCGCCGTTGATCGCCTCACGTGCTTCCGTGATGCCGAAGCAGACAAGCGAAAGCTGAAGCTCGTTACTCAAGAAACGAAGCGTGTTCAGAACGACACGCTGCTCGCGCCATGAACCGGCGATGATATTATGAATTTCATCTATCAGCAGGACTTGAACGCCCACGGCTCGCAATAGTCGAATTGTCGTCTGCTCTAATGCGACAATTGTCGCGCGCGGATTGGAAGGGGCGCCAAGTGCAGAGAGAATTTGTGCATAAAGGCGCCGCTCGCCCGGCCCGCCCGCCAACTCCACAACGAGAAATTTACGTCGTGCGTCGGCTGTTGCTGCATCGAAAGCGAGCATCTGGTCGTGCTTGAAGCGCCCGACGATCATCGATTTTCCCATGCCGCTGTCGCCATAGACGGCGATTGACGGCATTCGCGTCGTGCGCGGGTGAGTCGGGAGACCCTGAATCAAATCGACGATATGTTTTGCTTTTGGATAGTGGACCCACGGCTTTGATCGAATAAATTGGATCCGCGCGTCATTAGATGCGTCGAGAAGACTTGCAACTTCGTCCGTGACGTGGGCGGCCCTATCGATCACGCTGCTTCTCCGCGATTTCCAGAATGGAAGGAGTGCGCGAGTCGATGCCCTTGAGCGAGCCGAATCCTTCGTCATCCACCGAAATCTTGTTTTTGGGCTGCGGGTCGCGGCGGGCCTGCGCCGTCTTCCTTATTGCATCGTCAACAATGCGACGCTTGGCCTTTGCAGTAGTGATCCACTGGTTCGGTTCGCGTTCCGCGCGCGCTTGCGCTCGCGTTTCGCGCCGACGTAGTTTCCATTCGCGGAGACTTATTGATGGGCACGTAAGATCGCGGCTCCGGGCTTCGACGAAACGCCCGGAAGGACGCTGAACAAAAATTCTTGAAATATCTCGGGGATCATATTTGACTAAAAGCTCGCGTTTGGCGCCTCCGAGATCGGCGCTTAAAACGTTCGACCAGTATGGCAATCCATGCAACCAGACGCCGTCTGGCCTGAGTGTTCGATACGCCTCGGGCAATAACGAAACCCAGAAGGCCATTCGATCATGCGGCATGCGCAGATTGATCCGCGCCTCATGTTCGCGCCAGACTGCCAATGGTGAGCGCATCAAGGTGCTGTGTATTCGGTCGTGATAGCCGCCCGCAATCTCCCAGCCGAGAAAGCATTCGAGCTCTCGCAACGACATGGCTGAATTCTTTTTCGGATCGTAGGACCCTCGTTCGATCGGATTTCCAAATGAAGTGCCGGGCAGAAGATGCATCTGACCCATCATCGTTCCGATCAGCCGTTCGATATGACCGCCGTAATGCGGTTCGCCAGGCGGGCGCCAAATGATATCGACGCCTTCGTTGCGACAACCGCGAATGAAAGCCTTGCTTCTGAAATCTGCGCCATTGTCGACGTGAAAGGCCTCTGGCAAGCCGGCGACTGGCCATGTCGCGTCGATCTCACGTTCCTGCAACCAGGCTGTCTTGTCGTAAACGCCATGGAGAACGCAGAGGCTCACGGAAAGCCGTGAAGGGGGATCCATCGAAAGATGAAAGCCCGTAATCATTCGCGTAAACACATCGATCGCCAGCGTCAGCCAAGGGCGTGCGAGCGGTTCGCGCGTCTCTTCGTGAACGACGATGAGATCGACGAGCGTGTGATCGATCTGAACCACCTCGAGCGGCCGGGAGGCTTTGTATTCGCCCGGAACTGGCGTTGTCGCTTTGATCGCGCGTTTGTCCTTCCGTTTACGCGCGACCAATCGCCTCTCGATGTCATCGACGCGCGTCTTGATCGTTCGACGATCTGGCAATGGCCATCCGTGCTGGACGAAACGCAAATGGATTTGTTCGACGAGGTGGGTCAGCGTTGGACGCTGCGGCTTCAGATAGACTTCCCGGATCGTCTGGCGGATCAACTTATGACGCGATTTGTCGAGAGCGAGCGCCCCTTTCGATCGGCCTCGCGGCTTCGGCTGAAGCGCCTCAACGGTGGGCGTTTCGCGATAGATCGCGACGAGGCGATAAAGTGTCGCGCGACTGATCCCGAGGTCCAAAGCAACATCTTCGACGTCGCTTGTTCGTAGCCGGTCGCCCGCGGAGCGGCCTAACAATTCTCTGATGGCCTCCTCGCGTCGACATGCCTCTAACCACTGCGGGTCGTCGGACCCCGTCGTGTCGGCGTCATCAGGGCAGGGCGCGTTCTCATTATTGCTGTTCATTTTTCGGCCGCGTCCATGAGAAATGGTTGAGCCGCAAATTCTCAATTCAACTGTACATCATTCGGGCGTTTTCTCAATTCAAATGTATACGCGTAAATCAGCAGCGTTTCGTAACGCATTGAAATTCAACAGGCCGATTTCTCAATTTCTGATGTGTCCTGACA
>JALHNQ010000089.1 GCA_022843405.1 Methylocystis sp.
GGGAATACGAGGAGCGCTTCCTGTCGCCGTTCGTGGCGGCCGAACGCGGCTATATCGACGACGTGATCATGCCGCACTCGACCCGCAAGCGCATCGCCCGCGCGCTCGCCATGCTGCGCGGGAAGAAGGTGGAAATGCCGGCCAGGAAGCACGACAATTTGCCGGTGTGAGGGGGCATGAGCACACGAGCAACTTCGATATCAGATTTGCTAAATCAGATTAGGCAGGGGGAGCTAGTTCTTCCGGATCTGCAACGCGATTTCGTGTGGGATCCAGATCAGATGCGTTTGTTTTTCGATAGCGTAATGCGGGACTACCCCTTTGGTTCGCTGCTTGTTTGGGAAACTCAATTTCATGAGATTCAATATCGGGAATTCGTGGCTGACTATAAGCAGGGCATGACTTTCTATCCGAAATCTAAAGAGTCGGGCCGTCGTCGGAAGATGGTTTTGGACGGACAACAGCGCCTTCAAACTCTCTACATCGGTGCATATGGATCAATTGATGGTCGCCGCCTGTATTTCAACATGACTAGTGGTCCGGGTGATTTGGATGATGATTCTGACGCCGTGCAAAATGGCTATCGCTTTGAATTTTGGCAGGACTCCGATTCAGCAAATAAACCACGAAGGCTCGTCCGAGTAGCAGACGTATTGCAGTGGGACAGGCGTCATGAGGAAGACGAAATTGTTGATGTTATAAAGCGTGCGACTTTGGAGGGCGACGAATCAAATCGTGCGGCAAGAAACCTGCGAAATTTGCGGCGTGTTTTTACGCAGAGCGACATAGTTCCCATTGAAACGATTGACGAAGACGTTGTGAATGAAAGACAGGCTCGAACGATTAATGAAATTCTGGAAATATTTGTGCGCGTGAATTCGGGAGGTACGCGCTTATCTCGTTCTGATTTGATGTTTAGCCTGATAAAATCTCGTTGGAGTGGTGCGCGTATTAATTTTGATAGAGCGATCGAGGCTGTCGACCCGGACAGTTTATTGGGAATTGATAAGGACTTCGTAATAAGAGGGCTGCTTGTAAATGCTGATGCGCCCGTTGCGTTCGAGGTGGACTCAATTTCACGTTATTGGGAGCGAATGGAATCGCAATTCGAAAATTTCACCACTGCGCTCAAAACGACATTGGATTTCTGTCGGGACCCAGATGTGCGCCTAACAACGGCGTCGCTATTGCAGCCAACAACGTCCCTCTATCCCATCATTTACTATGTGGCGAAGCAAAGAAATTGCTCCATCCCGGATGCGGATCGTCAGAGGCTCAAAACTACTATTTATTTTCTGCTTTTTAATCGTTTTCTCAGAAGCAAGAGTCCAGAGGCCCGAATACGTTGGCTCCGAGAATCGCTTCAATATCGGGAGGGCGGGCATTTTCCAGTAAGGAAGTGTTTGGAGGTAATAAGCAAAAGGCAAAAATGGTCGTGGACCGAAACCAATTTGGAAATGCTAAACGAGAGCCCGAGGTTGGCACTAAATATTGCTCAGCCGGGTATTATTCGGAAGACGTATTCTTGGCAATCAAAGCCCGAAATCGATCACATTTTTCCGCAATCCAAATACTTATTTGCTCACCCTGAACTGGTCAATGACATCGGCAATCTAGCTTTTTTAGGTAAGCTTCGTAACATTCGAAAGACTGATCAGGAACCCGACGAGTATCTTTCGGAAGTATCAGACGAAGAATTGGATAAAGATTTTTTGATTGATCGAAACCTGTTGTCAAAAGAGAAATTTGAGGAGTTTGTGCAGACTCGTCGCGTGCGTATTCTATCTTCAATTAGGAATTTTCTTGGCCGCTAGTCTGAATAAGTTTAAAGCGCAGGGAAGATAGTTGTCCTTTAAAATGGAGAATTCCATGCACCGTTTCACCCGCGCCGCACTGATGACCGCCGCGCTCGCCTTCACCACAATTGGAACCATCACCATGAACGATGAAGCCGCCGCGCAATCAAAGCCCGTCACCACGCCGTCGGGCCTGCAGATGACCGACACCACGGTCGGCACCGGCGCGCAGCCGAAGCCCGGCCAGACCGCGGTGGTGCATTACACCGGCTGGCTCTACACGAATGGTGCGAAGGGCAAGAAATTCGATAGCTCGGTCGACCGCAAGGAGCCGTTTGAGTTTCCGGTCGGGCAGGGGCGCGTGATCAAGGGCTGGGACGAGGGCGTCGCCACCATGAAGGTCGGCGGCAAGCGCACGCTCGTCATCCCGCCGCAGCTTGGCTATGGCGACCGCGGCGCAGGCGGCGTCATCCCCGGCGGCGCGACGCTGATCTTCGATGTGGAATTGCTGGGGGTGAAGTGAGCTACAGCGATAGGTCAGCGAATCGACACTGGGGCTTTGCCGCCGATTTCCTTGAGTATCCTTTTATTGCGTTGCGATGATCGTCGGTGTTGGTCGTGGTAAGCCTCGATACGCCTCAACATCGTCTCTCGCCGGTCAACGTCAAATCGACTAATATAGATGCGGCTAAACCAATAAATCATTTCGCCAATTTCGATATCGGGATCGAAGCCGTTCATCACAATTTGATGCAAGAGCTCCTCCGCAATCGATATTGAGTAAAAGAGGTCAAATGGCAGTAAGTTATATGCGTCACACGATCTAAAAAAGAATTTTGCATTTAGTTTTTTGTCTCGATACTTGAAGTCGGCACAAATAACGCAAGGAACGTATCCTGGGCGAAATTTTTCAAGGAGATCAATCGGACGAAAAATAGAAATTACATGGTATGAGGCATTCGGCTCTTCGCAAAATACTTTGGCCACCGATCTGATTTGATCTATTTCACTAACAAGCTTGGTCCGCTTCGAGTAGTCTGGATATGCACGAATTCTACTTATGTAGCTTGGCTTTGTGATTCTATCTCCTTTGCGAACGTACGCCCTTTCTGCTTTTTTTAGCCCTCGCGTCAGTGTGACGGGCTCCGATTCAAAAACACGCTCTAAGAAATTCCGCAAGTCGACTGTTGTGTCGGCGTTGTATGGGATACGTAAGAATAGGTCTTGTGCTTCGTAATTGTGATTGTGTCGCTCGTGGATGCTCTGAAAACAGCGGAGGGTGTTCTTGTAAGCGTGTAATGCGTTGTTTGCTGAAATTTCACGCACTTTTATATTCTCAGCGCTGCACATAGAATTGTTGGGATTAAGAGCACTGCTATCACGGTGCCTCCACGCGTTGCGTATTCCAACATTCTGCGCAAGCTCCTTTGTCGAATACCTTGAAATAGATACAAAACGAAAACCTGCTGAAGGTCTTCAATGCCTCGGTGCATTGGACCTTGGTATTCGATCCAGCCCCGCAGAAATGTTTCCCATGCTGTCGATATGATCTCTTCGTTTTTGCTGTTGGAGGTTAGGTCTTGAGTGGCCGCTGTCACGATTGAATCTTTCACAACGTAGGCAAAATACCAACTTCGTATGTCTGCGAGTGATCGGTGTGTGTAAAGTTTCTGCGCTCCAGCAACGTACTCACGTATAACGAGTAGCGCTGTCACGACAATTGATAAAATGGAAAATCCGGCGAAAAGCCGGAACCAATGCATTTGTTTGACTTCCGCATTTAGCAAGCCTGCTACCAGAAAGCTCGACAAACCCAATAGTGCTATGGATAGAGAAAGTGTTTTATTGCGTTGGTCCTCATACCAGTCATGCCGTTTAATTGCGTAGTCTATCATTCGATGTAGTCGATCGAACGTGTCTTTGTCCCAGAGGTCCTCGTGGCCCCTAGTAATTCTTCTTCCTGCCTCGGTAAATCTGCGCTCTGTCACGTTGCAATCCCAGACTTGTAAACGACGATATCGTTCATCGGGGGAGACTGGAAGCCGTTAGACGCTTAAAGCGCATCGCAAGAATGTGGAAATGCTGTTTATTCTAAAAGATGCGGATTGCGGTTAGAGCGATTGCGCTCTCTGTTGACTCTATTCCTATAGGCCTATATACCTATTATCGCTCATCCCGGCGAGGGGCGTTCTGCAGGACGCTGCAACAACGCGGGACGGGCGCGGCGCCCTGCGGGCGGATCGTAACGTGCGATCCGCACTCGGGTGGCCCCGGGGCTCCGCCCCTCCGGCATTACGACCGGGGTGCAAGGAGCTTGCTTAAGGCGCGGCGGCGCGAATGCCGCTGCGGGAAGCGCGGCCCGGGGTTGGTGGGGACGAACAGTCTGCGGGCACCCCATCAGAACGCCGCAGCGGAGCGCTGGAAGGCGAGGCATCCCGCGCAAGGATGCCGGCGCCGGAGCGGTCCGGCGGCATCGTTTGTGTCGCGGATCGCAAGGCGTGGTGGAGAGACAGCGCCTTCCGGCGCTCCGCTCCCTCGTACATCGGATCGATCCGATGTGCGGCACATGGGAGCCATTGTGCAAACCCCGGACGCCATCGCGCCGCGGGAGCGCGGCAGCCTGCCGCACGCCGAAAACACAAGCTGTTGAGCGTGGCGTGAGGCGAGGCCGCCAGCGGAACCGGTTTCGGCCTTCCGCGTTATTTTTTCGAGCTGTGGGACAAATCTCAATCCGATCCAAGGGTTAGCCATGCCAGGCCGTGATGACGCACGGAGAATGGGAGCGCTGCTCGATTCCGAGCACAAGTCGGGCGATCCGTTCGCCGCGGCGATCCGCTCCACGCGCCTGTCGATGCTGATCACCGATCCGCGCCAGGACGACAATCCGGTCGTCTTTGCCAACGAC
>JALHNQ010000090.1 GCA_022843405.1 Methylocystis sp.
GAGAAATTCCGTCACGCGCTGCTCGACCTCGTCTCTCAGCGCGAAATCGGGCTTATAGCGCAGACGTCGCCATGGCAGGATGGGCGGCTCCAGCGTGATAGCGATGATATATTCCTCCACGCTTTCGTCGTCTTTAGGGTTGCCGGTATGCGCGATGGCGACCCAGACGGGGGAAAAGGCTTTCTCCCGAAGCCAGAAGCCCCAGCCGTAATCCTCGCCGATCGGCTTGCTCAGCGAGACGGCCTTATCTTCGCGCCTCGCGATGAAATGCTTCAGTTCATCAGCAAACGCGCGGCCCCGATGGCCGTGAACATTCTGCGCGCCGCTTGGATCATCGACATAGCGGTCGGTCCTCACTTTAATGATGCGACCGGCTTTCGTGTCGCGGGACATGACGACGGCAAGCCGGACGTTGGCTGACGAGATGAGAACGGCGAGAAGAATGAAGGGGACGAGAAGCACCTCTTCCGGCACGAATTCGTACATTGCGAGCGACGGATCGAGGACGACCGACAAGCCCGTCAGAATCCCCATCGGAACGAGAAGGATCAGCGCGGCAAGCAGCGGCCCGGAAAGCAGGCCGAGCAGAATGTTCTGAAGGTGTTGCTTTCGCTCCATTCAGCTTGCTCCGACGCCCGCAAAGCAACGATCGGACCGGAAACCCAGTCTAATCTGTTTAACGCAAAGGGCGGCGCCGCTGCGACTCATTTTAGCGCGACGGCGCAGGCTTCCGCCGCGTCCGGCGCGTCAAGCAAGTTGTTCTTGATCACGGCTTCCGCGCGCGCCCTTGCTTCAGCCAGATCCTTGTCGAATACTTCGGTCGTATATTCGCTCGTCGCCGTCTTGACGATCGAGTCATTGGGCGACGCGGGCGGGCTGTTCACGTCGATCGTCGTGATCGTCGACAGCCCCGGCCGCAGCGGCTGCTTTTTCAGCTCTTCCGGGTCGATTGCGATGCGCACCGGGATGCGCTGCACAATACGGATGAAGTTGCCGGTGGCGTTGTCCGGCGGCAGCGTGGCGAACACGCTGCCCGAACCGGGCACGACGCCTTCGACGACGCCATGATAGGTTCGCTTGCTCCCGTAGAGATCGACGATGATCTCCGCCTTCTGCCCCGGCCTAATGCTCTCGAGACGGTTCTCCCAGAGATTGGCCTCGACCCAGAGATGGTCTAGCGGCACGATATTCATGATCTGGTCGCCGGGCTTGACGCGGAAGCCGACCTGAACGCGGCGCTTGGCGACATAGCCCGTCGCCGGCGCGCGAATGCTCTGGCGCAGCGTTTCGACATAGGCGTCGTTGAAGCGCGCCTTCGCCCATCCGATGTCGGGATGGCTGACACGCGTCGCATTGACGAGGCGCGCATCGAACGCCTGCAGCTCGGCGCGCGTCTCGCGCCAATCGGCTTCCTGCGCTGCGAGCTGGTCCTCGGTGTTCTGCAAAAGCTGGCGCGAGGCGGCGCCGCTCGGCGCGGCCGCCCGATATCGGGCGAGATCGTGCCGTGTCCGATCGCGTATCGCCGTACGGGAAGCAAGTTTCTGGCATGCCTGCTGCCTATTGGCGAAAAGCGCGCCGACGGCGCGCACGGCGCGGCCGAGTTCCGCCTCGGCTTGTCCCAACGCGGCGCGCGCGCGCTGGGCATCGAGCCGAACCAGCACATCGCCCTTTTTGACGAGCTGTGTTTCTTCGGCATTCACAGCGGCGACGACGCCCGTAGCGTCCGCCATCACCGGAATGATGTTGCCAGTGACAAAGGCGTTGTCCGTCGTGACGCGGTCACGGTCATAAGTGAGCCATTTGAACAGCGCTAGGAACGCGGCGACCGCAATTGCCAGAAAGACGACTTTAAGAAGAAAAGATCTTCTCGCGCGGATGCTTTTTCTCGACAGGGACATGGACTGATCACACCACCGCTTGCCGCATCAACATTTCGTCCCGTGCAATCTCGTCTCAGCCGCCGGTCAGCGACTGGATTCCTTCGACAACGGGCGTGATTGGATCGGCCTCAGGCGCGGGCTTCGGATACTCCGGCCCCGGCCCGCCTACAAAGCCGCCGCCAAGCGCCTGATAAAGATCGACAGCCGCGATCAGACGATCGCCATCGAGCCCGCGCAGGGTAAAGATCGCGTCGAGCAGGTCGGCGCGTTCCTGCAGGATTTCTCGCTGGTCGCGCAGGCCGTCGCGCAGCCGGACCTTCGACAACGCCAGTTCGGTCCGGCGCGCTCGAACGAAGCGGCTTTGCGCGTCGAATTCCGAGCGCGCGCGCCTGAGATTGGCGATCGCATCAGCGACCTGCTGCGCGGCCTGCAAAAGCGTGTCGTTATAGGCGTCGACCGCCTGATCATATTCCGCGCGCTGCACTTCAAGGTTGCCGCTCAGCCGGCCGCCCTGGAAGACGGGCAGGCGAATGGTCGGGGTGGCGACATAGCCGAGCGCGGAAGGATCGAAGAGAAAACCCGCGAGCTTACTAATCTTTGTCGAAGTGACGGAGGCTTCGAAGCCGCCGCCAAGCGCAAGATCGACGGAGGGAAGAAACAAAGTTTTCGCGACGTGAACGCGCGCCGCCCACGCCTCGGCCCGCGCGAGCGCGGCGGCGAGATCGGGACGCCGCCGCAGCAATTCGATGGGCAGCGTCTTCGGCAATGCGGGTTGCGCCGGCACGACGCCGCCACGCCCGTTGAGAACCGTGAGGCCCGCGTCAGGCCCTTCGCCCATTAGCCGCGCAATCGCGTCGCGCTGCAGCGTGATCGCCGCCGCGACCGTCGCCTCGCGCCGTACGGCGACCTCTTCATTGGTGCGAGCGATCTGAACGCCATCGAGCGTATCGAGCCCGGTCCGATAGCGGGTCTCGGCCACCGCGCGCAGCTCCCGGCGCATTTTCACCAACGTGGATGCGAGACCCGACTGCTGCGTCAGCGCGTAGCCGCGCAAATACGCTCGCGCGACCCCCGTCGTCAGGAGAAGCCGGCTCTGCTCGGTTTCGCCCGCCTGCGCCGCCGCCTCGCCGATCGCGGCGTCGAGCAGCGCGCGATTCTTCTGCCAGAAATCCAGCTCCCATGTCAGGGCCAGCGGATTGATGAAGGCCATGGTTTTTTCAAGGCCCCCTTGCTCCGGATTGTAGGAAGCAACGACGCCATGCAGCGGATTGCGCGATTGCCGCATGCCGAAAGTTGAATTGATTTGGGGCAGGAGGCGGGCGCCGAAGATCCGAATGGCGGCGTCGGCCTCTCGCAGCGCGTTCTGCGCCTTACGGTAGTTCTGATTGTCGGCCAGCGCCTTGTCGATGACCGCGTCGAGTTCGGCGCTGCGGAAGGCGCGCCACCACTCCTCCCGCGGCCAGGCCGCCTCGCCCTCTACAACGGGAAGGCCCGCTTGCGAGAGCGTGCGGGTCATTGCGGGCTGCTCGATGAATTGTGAGCGGTGCGCGCTGTCGATGGGCATGCACGCTGCGAGTAAAGCACAGGAGAGCGCGACGACGCTGACGCGGGTCGCGCGCCTGAGTTTCGCTGCGAGCCAACGAAGTTTGCAAACGAAAAGCATCAATGCTCCGCCGCCATCGTCTTCTGACGGGGCGGAGGCGCCGAGCCGCCCGCCAGCTTTGCTGGATATTTTTGGAGTTTGGCAAACCAGACGACAACGCCAAGCAGGAACATAATGACGGCGCCGAGCAGAAATGCGTCATCCATGGCGAGAATGCCCGCTTGTTGGCGGACGGCGCGCGCAATCACGCGACGCGTGACCGATTCAGACAGGCCCAACGACTGAAGCTGTTGCGTTAACGCCGTCAGCGTGTCCAGCGAGGCGTAGCGGCGGCCGCCAAGATATTCGGACAGGTTGAGCTGGTGCCACGGCGTGCGGCGGAAGTAGACGACGCTCTGAAACGCGATACCAAAGGCGCCGCCCACGAGACGAAACAGCAGGAACTCTTCCGCCGCCCGCTTATACGCGGGTCCTGATAACCCGTAAGTAGCGAGCGTCGACGTCGGCGCCGATAGCGCGGCGACACAAAAGCCCAGGAAAACAACCGGTATAGCGAGCTTATCGTATGAAGCGTTCTTGTCGAAGAGCCCGAGCCAGGTGAGTACGACCGACGAGCACATGCACATCATACAGATCACAAAACGTACATCGAGCTTCTTCGAAATCTCGTACATGAAGCCCGCGAGCGGCAGGCCCGCGACCATCATCGCGAGATAGACATGGCCTGCGAGCGAGGAGGTGTAGCCGAGCAGGAGCTGCATCTGCACCGACAGCAGCGACATGAGCCCCTGTATGACGAGAAAGCCGAGAAAGCCGCTGAGGACGCCAATGGCGTAACTCGAACGCGAAAAGAGCCGCACATCGACGATCGGGTGGCGTTCGCCCCATTCCCAGATGATAAAGAGAGGTAGAGAGAACAGGACGGTGATCAGCGCGATCGACAGC
>JALHNQ010000091.1 GCA_022843405.1 Methylocystis sp.
CAAATGACCCCTCGAAGAACGAGCGCGAACTCGGATGGCGGCCGGCCGAGCGGTTTGAAACCGGACTTCGCAAGACCGTGCGCTGGTATCTCGATAATTCGGACTGGTGGCAAGCGATCCGCTCGGGCACATATCGCGGCGAGCGCCTCGGCGTGCTTACCGAGCAAGATGAAGAAGCGGTCGCCTGACGCGCGACAGGGGGGCTGTTTGTTTGAAGATCTCGAGCTTTCGGGGCTGAAGCTCGTCACGCCTAAAAAATTTGGCGACGAGCGCGGCTTCTTTTGCGAAACGCATAATGAAAAGACCTGGGCGAACGCCGGATTGAATTTCGACTTCGTCCAGGACAATCACTCATTGTCCCGCGACGTCGGGACGGTGCGCGGTCTGCATTTTCAGACCGCGCCCTTCGCGCAGGACAAGCTCGTCCGCGTGGTCAGTGGCCGCATACTCGACGTCGCCGTCGATCTTCGACGGTCTTCGCCGACGTTCGGGCGTCACGTCGTGGTCGAGCTTTCAAAAGAGAACTGGCGTCAGCTGTTCATTCCCATCGGATTCGCGCACGGTTTCGTCACGCTCGAGCCCGATACGGAAGTCATCTACAAGGTGACGAACTTCTATTCGCCGCAGCATGACTGCGGCGTCGCCTGGGATGATCCTGACATCGGCATCGCATGGACGGCCGACGCCGAAAGCGCCGTGCTGTCGGACAAAGATCGCAAATGGCCGCGACTGCGCGATTTGGCGGAGGTTTTCGCGTAAAGTGGGCAAGATGAAGCGCATCGCCGTCACCGGGCTCACCGGCCAAGTCGTCAGCTCGCTGATCGAGCGGGCGCCGAGAGGCGTCGAAATGCTCGCGCTCGGCCGTCCGCGCTTCGACCTCTCCTCCCGCGACATGGTTCTCGCGTCGCTGCGCAGCGTGCGCTGCGACGCCATCGTCAACGCCGCCGCCTACACGCAAGTGGACAAGGCCGAAAGCGAGCCCGACGTCGCGATGCGCATCAATGGCGCCGGCGCAGGCTTCGTCGCGGAGACCGCGGCCGAATTGAACGTGCCGCTGCTGCATCTTTCAACCGACTATGTCTTCGATGGAACGCTCGATCGCCCCTATCGCGAAGACGACACACCCGGTCC
This sequence comes from Methylocystis sp., assembly GCA_022843405.1. Lineage (GTDB taxonomy): Bacteria > Pseudomonadota > Alphaproteobacteria > Rhizobiales > Beijerinckiaceae > Methylocystis. Next base: position 1,132 of record JALHNQ010000091.1, read on the forward strand.
GACCGGCGCCTACGGACGTTCAAAGCTCGAAGGCGAAAAGCAGATTGCGGCGCGCTGCGAAAATTCGGTCATTTTGCGAACCGCCTGGGTCTACAGCCCGTTTGGAGCGAATTTCGTCAAGACGATGCTGCGTCTTGGCGAGACCCGCGAAGAAATCGGCGTTGTCGCCGATCAGATCGGCAATCCGACGAGCGCGCTCGACATTGCCGACGCGCTGCTCGCCATCGCCGAAAGACTGGTCGAGGATTCCGATCCGCGCCTGCGCGGCGTTTTCCACATGACCGGGCAGGGCGAAGCCAGCTGGGCGGACATGGCGGATGCGATCTTTTCGGCGGCGGAGACCAAAGGACGTAGGCCCGTGCGCATCAAGCGCATCGCCACCGCAGACTATCCGACGCCGGCGCGCCGCCCGGCGAATTCAAGGCTCGACAACGCCAAGCTCGAAGCCCGCTACGGCGTCGCGCTGCCGAAATGGCGCGATTCCGTGAACGCCTGCGTCGCCCGATTAATTCCAAACTGAATAGGATTCTCATGCGCGGCATTATTCTCGCCGGAGGAAGCGGCACCAGGCTGCATCCGATGACGCTCGTCACGTCGAAGCAATTGCTCCCCGTCTACGACAAGCCGATGATCTATTATCCGCTCAGCACGCTGATGCTCGCCGGCGTGCGCGAGATCCTGATCATCACCACGCCGGAGGATCTGCTTTCCTTCAAGCGGCTGCTCGGGAGCGGCGCGCAATGGGGCCTGTCGCTGTCCTACGCCGTGCAGCCGCGGCCGGAGGGGCTCGCGCAGGCCTATCTCATCGGCGCCGAATTCGTCGACGGCGAACCCTCGGTGCTCATCCTTGGCGACAACATCTTCTACGGCCATGGCTTGCCGGAAGTGTTGAGCGAATCGTCCCGCAGTTCGGCTGCGGTATTCGCCTACCATGTACGCGATCCGGAGCGTTATGGCGTCGTGGAATTTGATTCGGCCGGCCGCGCAATCTCGATCGAAGAAAAGCCGACGCGCCCACGATCGAATTGGGCGGTGACCGGTCTTTATTTCTACGATGAACGCGCGCCGGAATTCGCGGCGCAACTGAAGCCTTCCCCGCGCGGCGAATTGGAGATCACTGATCTCAACCGCGTCTATCTGGAGCTCGGCGAACTGCAGGTCGCTCGGCTTGGCCGCGGATTCGCCTGGCTCGACACCGGCACGCCCGAGGCGCTGATCGAGGCGAGCGAATACGTGCGCGCCATTGAGCAGCGGCAGGGACAGCGCGTCGCTTGTCTCGAAGAGATCGCCTTCCGCGCCGGGTGGATCGACGCCGCACAGGCGCGCGCCGCGTCGTCAAAACTCTCCAAAAGCGGCTATGGTCAATATATCTCGCAGGTGCTCGCCGAGATGGAGCGGGAGGTCTCGCCGGTCGTCGCATAGAGCGGCGAAGCCGCGGCGCGCCGCAGCTCAGCGGCGACGGTTTTGGGATCGAAGAGACGCGTCATATCCGCCGGCGGCGCCGAGTGGCGTTGGCGCGGAACGATGCCGCCGACGAAAGGCTCCATTCTCGCGACAGTGTTCTCGATCAGATCCGCAAGCGATGCGGGATCGAGCCGCGCAGGCGAAACGATGTTGTCGAACCGGCGATGTAAATCCTTCCCGGCGAAAGCATTGGTGATTGTCGCAAGCCCGGCTTCCGCCATTTCGAGCGGCGGGTAGCTCGGGTGGGGAGAGATCATCAGCGAAACGCCGACGAGCGCGCGATTGAGATGGTCGGCATAGTCTTCAAGACGGGCCTTGCCGCCGATGGTGGCGTTCTGCACCGGATAGAGGAGCGAGTCTGGAAAATCCTCGCCAAGAAAAATGATGTTCCAGCGGCTGGCGCGAGTCGGATCGCGCTGCTGCCAAATGACGAGCGCCGCGCAAATCAGCTCGAAGGCGTTGCGCGCCACGGCTGGCCGGCCATACACCAGCATCGTCGGCTCTCGCGCGACGTTCGTCAGCCGCTCGCGAATGCGTTCGTTCAACTCGTAGGGAATATAACAGGCGTCACGGAACCGATATTTCTCGGTCATGACCGAGAATAGCTCTTCCGAGTTGACGATCGCGATTGTCTGATCGCCGTGATGATAGGTCGCTTCGGCAAGACAGGATTTCGCGCCGCGGCCGTAGAAGTGCGGCTCGTCGTCCTGAATGAGGTAAATGAACGGACGCTCGCCGCCGAAATAGCGCGCGCGGTCGCGCTCCATCGCCAGCGCGAAATCCGCGGTCCACCAGGCCGTCGCGAAAAAAAAGTCATTGGCGCGCAGGTTCAGCCTGCCGCCTTCCCGCTCGTTGGCGTCGACGAGCGCAGCCCTTTCGGCGTCGAGGCTGGCCGCATAAGGAACCGGCGCATAGCCGGGGAGCGCCGCATAGGCTTCGGGTTCGATATCCGCGTCGGTCACCACGATGCGCGCATCGAAATCGTCGCCGAGTTCGGCGAGCAGCGCCGAGAAGAGTTTTAACGCGGTCGCTATCCCGCCGAAGGTCTGCTGCGGATTGACGGTCGGGGTCAGCAGCGTGAGGCGCGGCCGATCATTGCGCGACGGATAAGAGAGCAGAGGCCGGGTTTCGGCGATCAAACTCGCAAACGGGTGAAAATTGGAGTCGACGCATGCGAGCGCGGGTTGGAAGATTTTGAGC
>JALHNQ010000092.1 GCA_022843405.1 Methylocystis sp.
AGATGGAGGTCTTGCCGACCTGGGAGCTCGACAGCCACGATGTGCTAGTGCTCGTGATGGCGGCCGGCGTCAACTACAATGGAATCTGGGCCTCGCTCGGCGAACCTGTGTCGATGTTCGACGGACACAACAGTCTGCATCACATCGCCGGCTCCGATGCATCCGGCATCGTCTGGGCGGTAGGCTCCAAGGTGAGGCGCTGGAAGGTCGGCGACGAGGTCATCATCCATTGCAATCAGGATGATGGCGACGATGAGGAGTGCAATGGCGGCGACCCGATGTACTCGACGTCGCAAAGGATTTGGGGTTATCAGACGCCGGACGGTTCCTTCGCCCAGTTCTGCCGCGCGCAGGACCGTCAGCTCATGGAGCGGCCCAAGCACCTGACTTGGGAGGAGTCGGCCTGCTACACCTTAACGCTCGCCACCGCCTATCGCATGCTCTTCGGCCACACGCCGCATGAGCTGAAGCCCGGACATAACGTACTCGTCTGGGGCGCATCCGGCGGTCTTGGCGTTTTCGCAGTGCAGATTTGCGCGGCGGTCGGCGCCAATGCGATTGGGGTCATCTCGGATAATTCGAAGCGCGACTATGTCTTGTCGCTCGGCGCCAAGGGCGTCATCAACCGAAAGGATTTCAGGTGCTGGGGTCAGCTGCCGAAGGTCAATTCGCCGGAATTCCATGAATGGACCATGGAAGCACGCAGATTCGGCAAGGCGATCTGGGACCTTACGGGCAAGAAAGACCTCGACATCGTCTTCGAACATCCCGGCGAGGCGACCTTTCCGGTCTCGGTGCTGGTCGTGAAGCGCGGCGGCATGGTCGTGTTCTGCGCCGGCACATCGGGCTTTAATATCACATTCGACGCGCGTTACGTCTGGATGCGTCAGAAGCGCATTCAGGGTTCTCATTTCGCGCATCTGAAGCAGGCGAGCGCCGCCAACCAGTTCGTGCTCGACCGCCGCGTCGATCCCTGCATGTCCGAAGTGTTTTCGTGGACGAGCATTCCCGAAGCGCACATGAAGATGTGGCGCAATGAACATGCGCCGGGAAATATGGCGGCGCTCGTGATGGCGCCGAAGCCCGGACTGAAGACGTTCAGCGAGACGGTCGCCGCGGCGCGCGAAGGCGCACGCGTCTCCGAACCGGCATGATCGGCGAATAGCGGCGACCGGCGCCGAGACGTCGGATCGCTTGGCGGTCCACTGCGCAGGACTCCGCTGAAGGTGAGAGGGGACGCATTGTTTTGAAGGGCCAACTTTCTCAACTTTCCTGGTTGGAGGCGGAGTCCATCCATATTCTGCGAGAAGCGGTAGCGGAAGCCGAACGACCGGTGATGCTGTTTTCGGCGGGCAAGGATTCAACGGTGCTTGCGCATCTCGCGCTCCGCGCCTTTTTTCCGTCCAAGCCGCCATTCCCGCTGCTGCATATCGACTCGACCTGGGAGTTCCGTTCCCTCATCGAATTTCGTGACTCCTTCGCGCGAACGCATGGCTTCACACTGATCGCTCATGCGAACGAAGACGGGCGCGCTGCGGACATAAACCCGTTCGATTACGGCGACCGATATACGCTGCTCATGCGCACCGAGCCGCTGAAGGCGGCGCTTGATCGCGGAAAATATGACGTAATTTTTGGCGGCGCGCGGCGCGACGAAGAGCGGTCGCGGGCAAAGGAGCGGATCGTTTCAGTCCGCAGCGACAAACATGTCTGGGATCCGCGCCAGCAGCGGCCCGAGTTCTGGCGTCAGTTCAATCTGCGCCTCGGCAAAGGGCAATCGGCCCGGGTGTTCCCGCTGTCAAACTGGACCGAGGCGGATTTGTGGGATTACGTGCTGTTGCACAAGATTGAACTGGCGCCGCTCTATTTCGCGGCGCCGCGGCCCGTCGTCGAGAGAAAGGGTTCGTTCGTCGTCGTCGACGACGAAGGCAGAATGCGATTCCATCCCGGCGAGAGTGTCGTGACGAAGACAGTACGCTTTCGGACGCTCGGTTGCTGGCCGGTCACCGGCGCCATCGCGTCCGAAGCGGCCGATATCGAAACCGTCGTGGAGGAAACGTTGCGTTCAAAATGGTCTGAGCGGCAGGGGCGCATTAGCGACGGCGAGGACGGCGGTTCGCTCGAGCAAAAGAAGCGTGAAGGCTATTTCTAGCAACACCCCCTGATAGGCGAGAATCTCAGGAGTTTGGAGACAACATCCGGTTGTCAGCGCAAAAAGGCGGCTAGCTAATTGTCGAGTCGCCGTCCAGCTGTCCGCACGCAATTTGACCAGCCTCTGGTTAAGGGTGACGTAGCCGGCGTGCAGATCATTCCCGATCCTTTCGTTTCCACGACGTCTCTTTTTTTATTCAACCCTCGAGGAAGCGCATGATCTGCTCCAACGACGGGCGCTCGTATGGAGAGGAGGACAGGGAGGGTCTCGATGGCGCCAATGTTTGGTTGCCGTACGCCCAAATGAAGACCGACCCGCCGCCTTTGCTCGCTGACGCAACGCGCGGCGCACGCATTCGGCTTGCAGACGGACGCGAGTTAATCGACGGCGTCGGTTCTTGGTGGACGGCATGTCATGGCTATAATCATCCGCATATCCTCGCTGCCATGTGCACGCAGATGCAGCGTATGCCACATATTATGTTTGGAGGGATAACCCACGAACCGGCACTGCGTCTCGCCAAACGGATCGCCGCGATTTCTCCCGGCGACCTTACCCGGGTGTTTTTCGTCGATTCAGGTTCGGTCGCGGTAGAAGTCGCGCTCAAAATGGCTGTGCAGTACTGGTTGAACAAGGGAGAAACGGGGCGCACAAAATTTGTCCACTTTCGCCATGGCTACCATGGCGACACAACTGCGTGCATGGCGATCTGCGATCCGGACGAGGGCATGCACAGCCACTTCGGGAATTACCTTCCAAAGAATTTTTTGGCCGATCTCCCCCGCGACAAGGAGACAAAGACGGCGCTAGATGATTTGCTGAGACGTGAGCGAGATCGCATCGCTGCTGCTATCATCGAACCGATTGTGCAGGGCGCGGGAGGCATGAAATTTCATGATGCGGCGACCTTGCGGAGTGTGCGAGAGCTTTGCACAAAACATGGCATCATTATGATCGCCGACGAGATTTTCACTGGCTTTGGCCGCACCGGTAGGATGTTTGCCTGTGAACACGCGAGCGTGATTCCCGACATCATGTGTATCGGGAAAGGGCTGACTGGAGGCGCAATTACGTTGGCGGCCACGCTCGCTCGTGTTCATATTTTCGAGGCGTTCTGGTCCGATGATCACCAGAAAGCCCTCATGCATGGCCCGACCTATATGGCAAATCCCCTCGCTTGCAGCGCCGCGAACGCATCTCTGGATCTATTCGAGAGCGAGCCCAGGTTGGAGCAGGCGCAACGAGTAGAATTCGCTCTGAAGCGCGACCTTGAACCGTGCCGTGATCTACCAACGGTCATCGATGTACGAGTGCTAGGAGCGATTGGTGTAGTGCAATTCAATAGGGAGTTGGATCACGGAAGGGTCCGATCCAGTTTTCTCGCGCAAGGCGCATGGATTCGCACGTTGACGGATTGCATCTACCTCACTCCCGCGCTGAACATTCAGGATGCAGAACTGCGGACATTGACGGATGCAGTCGTGGCGACCGCCAAAGCTTTATAGGTGGCGATCCTGCATTTAGGTCAGCGCGGGGCTTCCCACCGGTAATCTCGCCAAGG
>JALHNQ010000093.1 GCA_022843405.1 Methylocystis sp.
GGGCAGGGACTCGCCGATGTGACGGTGCAGGAGCTGCTCGAAGCGAGCCTTCGTCTTCGGCCCGATCGGCTGTTTCTCGGCGAGATTCGCGGCGCGGAAGCCGCGACCTTTTTGCAGGCGGTCAATACCGGGCATCCCGGCTCGCTGACGACGCTACACGCCGACAGCGCCTATGGCGCGTTTCAGCGGCTGGCGCTGATGACGCTGCAATCCGATCTGAAACTGACCAAGGCGGAAATCCTCGACTACGTCCGCTCGGTCGTCCCGATGGTGATTCAGCTCCGCCGGCGCCCGACGCGCGGCGTCGCGGAAATCTATTTTCGCGGCTATGGCGCGCAATAGCGGAAAGGGCGAGTCATGCGGGGTCTCGCCTATGGGATGATCGGACTGATCGCCCTTGCCTGCGCCTTCTTCGCGTGGGAAGCGTCCTTCGCGGCGCTTGTCGGCCTGCAAACCAAGTCGTGGGAGCTGTGGCGACGTTTTTCGCAAGGCTTTGAGCTGATCTTGCCGGCGCAAGTGGCCTATCAACAATGGGCGTCTCCGGTTGTTCAGCAGCTCGCAATCAAAGCCGTCCTCGGCGGGCTGATCGCGCTGGCCCTCGTGACGCTCGGATTGGCGCAGGCCATGGAGTCGCTGGGCGGGGCGCGCCAGCCGTCCGGCGGCGCCCGGCTGGCGACCGAACGCGACTTGCGCAAGGCGGGACTGCTGAACGGCCGGCCCGGCTATTCCGTTTTCCTCGGCCGCTTCAACGGCAAGGACATACGCTATAGCGGCGCCAGTCACATTTACCTCAACGGCCCGACGCGCTCGGGAAAGGGCGTCGGTTTCGTCCTCCCCAACGCGATCGAATGGCGCGGCTCCTTGATCGGCCTCGATATCAAACGAGAAATGTGGGACCAGATCGGCGCGGCGCGCGCGGCGCTGGGGCAGGACGTATTCATGTTCTCGCCGGGCTCTGCGCAGTCCCACTGCTGGAATCCGCTCGATCTCGTGTCGCCATGGCCGGAGCGCGCGACCGATGTCGCCAATATCGCGCATAGCCTGATTCCGCTGCCGCAATCGGGCGATCCCTATTGGGCGGAGACCGCGCGCGGGCTGTTTGCGGGTCTCCTGGCCTATGTCCTCGACGCGCACGAGCCGCTGATCGAGGGGCGCACGATCAAGGCGGCCCTAAAAATGTTCAGCCGCGGCCGACCGCTTGTCGCGGAGATGGCGAATATTCTGGCGGATGAGCCCGGGCTTAACGCGTTCGTGCAGGACAAGTTCCGCCAGCATATCAGCCGCGAAGAAAAGCAGCGCCAATCCTTCGAGTCGCACATCGTCACGGCCCTGGAGCCGTGGAACAACAGCCTCGTTGATGCGGCGACAAGCCGGTCCGATTTCAACATTGCCGAGCTGCGCCGACGGCCGTTCACGATTCTGATCGGAACGCCCGTCGGAAACTTTGCGGCTGTCGAAGCCGTCGTGCGTCTGCTCGTGCAACAGGTTCACGACGTTCTGCTGCGCAATCTGCCGGGTCTCGATGAGCCGCACAAGCTGCTGCTGATGCTCGATGAATTCTTTCAGTTCGGCCGCATGCCCGAAATCGTCGATCGCGCGCCGCTCGTCGCCGGCTACGGCTTTCAGATCGCCGTCATCGCCCAAGGCCTGACCCAGCTCGACGTTCGTTACGGCAAGCCGACGCGCGACATGCTCATCGGCAATATGGACGTGAAGCTGCTCATCGGCGTCGGCGATGAGACGACGGCGCGCTACTGCGCCGAGGAACTCGGAAAACACTACGTCCGCCGCGAAGGATGGGGCACGTCGGTCGGGGCCGGATTCGGCGGATCACAGGGCAGGGCGACGCGCACGACGCAAGGACGGTGGGAGCTGGAGCCGCTGATGACGAGCGAGGCGATGCGCCGCCTCGAGGCGACCAAGGCGGTGCTGCTGGTGCGCGGCGAATATGGCGCCGTCATCGACAAGGCGCATTTCTTCAAGGAAGCCAGGTTCAAGCGACGGGTCGAGGCCTCGCGGGGGTTCGCGCATCGGATCGCCATTCCTGACGTGACGGACGCGGAGGGCGGCGAAATCGAAACGGTCACCCCGGGCGCGACGGGCGGCTTCAAGCATCTTGTGGCGAAAGATCGTGTCATGCGCGAAGCGCGGGCGCTCTATCTCGACGCGTCGGCCTTCGAGACGGCGTTTGTGCGCGCGATGACCGAAGCCAGGAACGCCGCTACTGCGGATCTGCTGAATGTGCTGCGGATTGAGCCGACGCGATTTGGCGAATTACGCGCTAAGCGAAAAGTGATCTTCCGGAAGACGCACTCGCCAGAAGCGGCGACAGCCGCGCTGAGGCAGGAAGTCTATTCGGCGCGTCGGCTGTTGAATGATGAACGAGCCCAACTGGTGCCGACGATTGGCGCGGCTGCCCCGCCGCCAGGGACAGCGGCTGTGGCCACCCCGGCGATCGCCAGTCCCGGGTCGATAATCGCGCCGCACATCGGCAATGGCGCGCCGTCCAGTGACGGCGGCTTGCCTGAGAGGCCGTCAGTTCCGATTGGCTACGACATGCTGGACCGATTGATTGAGGTAAAGGGACAATCCGAGATCGCGGCTGGCGTCGTGAAGTCGGCCACGGCGCGCGCCGCGAAAGATGACGCCGCGACACTCGGCGCGCTTGTCGATGCGTTGAGCGTTCAAGCCGAGCTGTTCTTGGATACGCCGACGCCCGGCGATCTGACGGCGCTGACCAGGGCTGTGGAAGCGGAGACCGCTGAGCAATGATCGAATGGTCTACGCCTGCGAGCGCTGCCGCGTTGTCATTCCGCCGATTGTTGATTCGGCGCCCTACGGGCGCTCGCCGACGAGGGACGTCAGATAATTCGCGGCCTGCTGCGCCTTGGAGGCGGCGGTGAAAATTGCCTTCTTGTCGGCCTTGAGCACGGTCAGCCAATTGGCGATGTAGCTCGCGTGATCCGGGCGAAGCGCCTGCGTGACTCCGAGATCCGCGCAGAGAAACGCCGCGCCGAGTTCCGCGACAAGCTCTTCCATTGCGTAAGCTTCCGAGCCGAAGCGATTTTTCAGATCGCGCCCGCAGCGTGAGGCGTGTCCCGTCCAGTGCACATTATGCCGATGTCGGCATAAGGTGCATAATGCCGTAATCGGGATTATGCCGCATGGCCTCGGCTGGAAGGCTATTCGCCGTGCTTCGACCATGCGGCGGTTCGGCATAATCAGAGCCCTTCGAGGAACGCGAGAAGCTGG
>JALHNQ010000094.1 GCA_022843405.1 Methylocystis sp.
GCGGCGCTGACGCCCCGCGCCGAAATCGAGGGCGAGATGGGCGACGTGCAGCCCGGCCTGCAGGCGCGGCTGATGAGCCAGGCGCTGCGCAAGCTCACCGCCTCGATCGCCCGCTCCAACACGCTCGTCATCTTCATCAATCAGATCCGCATGAAGATCGGCGTGATGTACGGGTCGCCCGAGACGACGACCGGCGGCAATGCGCTGAAATTCTACGCCTCGGTGCGGCTCGACATCCGCCGCATCGGCGCGATCAAGGAACGCGACGAGACGATCGGCAACCAGACCCGCGTCAAAGTGGTCAAGAACAAGGTGGCGCCGCCGTTCAAACAGGTCGAATTCGACATCATGTATGGCGAGGGCGTCTCCAAATTCGGCGAATTGATCGATCTTGGCGTCAAGGCCGGCGTCGTCGAGAAGTCGGGCGCCTGGTTCTCCTACGACAGCCAGCGGCTCGGCCAGGGCAGAGAAAACGCCAAGACTTTTCTCAAGCAGCATCCCGAGGCGGCGCAGCGCATCGAACAGGCGATCCGCGAAAACGCCGGACTGATCGCCGAGCGCATTCTCGAAGCGACGGATGACGACGAGGCCGCCGGCGAGGCCTGATCCCAGGCGGCGTCACCCTGAATATTTTTCAAGCCGCCGAGGCCTAACGCGCCTTGCGCCCGGGCGATTGAGAACAGCGTGAGGGGCGCGAGGCGGCCCCCTCGCCATTGCCGTTTGGCCCCGGAACTGTCATATCGCGCATGACGAAGCGCGCGAAGGCGCCGCCTGCCGCAGCCTTCGCCGCAACCTCGGGCCGTCGCCTGTTTCGTTGAAACGAAAAGCCGCTCCAGGTTATTGTTTTACACGCCTCTCCCGCATCGGCGCAGCCGCTTGGCGAATGGGGCGCATTCGCGAGCCGTGACCGCATGAGTGGCGTCAACCAGATCCGAACCGCCTTCCTCGACTATTTCGCGCATAATGGGCACGAGAAAGTCGCGTCGTCCTCGCTCGTGCCGCACAACGACCCGACGCTGATGTTCACCAACGCCGGCATGGTGCAATTCAAGAATGTCTTCACCGGCGTCGAGAAGCGCGCCTACGCCCGCGCCGCCTCGGCGCAAAAATGCATGCGCGCCGGCGGCAAGCACAACGACCTCGACAATGTCGGCTACACCGCCCGCCATCTCACCTTCTTCGAGATGCTCGGCAATTTCTCCTTCGGCGACTATTTCAAGGAAGGCGCGATCGAACTCGCCTGGACCCTGGTCACCCGCGAATTCGGCCTGCCGCGCGAAAAACTGCTCGTCACCGTCTATCACGACGACGACGAGGCCTATGATCTGTGGAAGAAGATCGCCGGCTTCTCGGACGACCGCATCATCCGCATTCCGACCTCGGACAATTTCTGGAGCATGGGCGACGTCGGCCCCTGCGGGCCATGCTCGGAAATCTTCTACGACCAGGGCGAGAGCGTCGCGGGCGGACCGCCCGGCAGTCCTGACGAAGACGGCGACCGGTTCCTGGAATTCTGGAACCTCGTCTTCATGCAATATGAGCAGGTGGCGCCCGGCGAGCGCGCGCCGCTGCCGCGGCCGTCGATCGACACCGGCATGGGGCTGGAGCGCATCGCCGCTCTGCTGCAGGGCGTCCAATCGGTCTTCGACGTCGACCTGTTTCGCGCGCTGACCGGCGCCGTCGCCGATTTCACCGGCGCGCCGGCCGACGGCCCGCAAGGCGCGAGCCACCGAGTCATCGCAGATCATCTGCGCGCCTCCGCCTTCCTCGTCGCCGACGGTGTCACGCCGTCGAACGAAGGCCGCGGCTATGTGCTGCGCCGGATTATGCGCCGCGCCATGCGCCATGCGCAGATCCTCGGCGCGAAGGACCCGCTAATGTGGAAGCTGGCGCCGACGCTCGTCGCCGAAATGAGCCTGGCCTATCCGGAGCTCGTGCGCGCCCAGGCGCTCATCGCCGATACGCTGCTTTCCGAAGAGACGCGCTTTCGCGCGACGCTGGCGCGCGGCCTCGCGATCCTCGACGAGGAAACCGCGGCCCTCGGTCCCGGCGCGAAACTCTCCGGCGAAACCGCCTTCAAGCTTTACGACACCTACGGCTTTCCGCTCGACCTCACCGAAGACGCGCTGCGCCCCCGCGGCATCGGCGTCGACAAGGAGGTGTTCAACGCCGCGATGGAGCGCCAGCGCGAAGAAGCGCGCAAGGCCTGGTCCGGCTCCGGCGAAACCGCGACCGAGGCGTTGTGGTTTGCGCTCAAGGAACGTCTCGGCGCGACCGAATTTCTCGGCTATGAGACCGAGAAAAGCGAGGGCGTCGTCACCGCCATCCTGCATGACGGCGCCGAGGCCTTTTCGCTGAAAAAAGGCGCGCGCGGCGCGCTGATCCTCAATCAGACGCCCTTCTATGGCGAGTCGGGCGGACAGGTCGGCGACGTCGGCCTGATGCGCGCCCGCGGCGTGCGCTTCCGCGTCGAGAACACGCTCAAAAAACTCGGCGATATCATCGTTCACGAGGGGGTCGTTGAGGAAGGCGAAATCGCGCCCGGACTCGCGCTCGAACTCGACGTCGATCACGAACGGCGCAGACAGGCGCGCGCCAACCATTCGGCGACCCATATCCTGCATGAGGCGCTGCGCCAGGTGCTCGGCGATCATGTCGCGCAAAAGGGCTCGCTCGTCGCGCCGGATCGCCTTCGCTTCGACTTCACCCACCCGAAGCCGCTCACCGAAGAGGAGCTGGCGCGGGTCGAAACGCTCGCCAATGAGATCGTCCAGGACAATGCGCCGGTCGAGACCCGCGTGATGGGCCAGGACGACGCCATCCGCTCCGGGGCGCGCGCGCTCTTTGGCGAGAAATACGGCGACGAGGTACGCGTCGTCTCGATGGGGCGGCCGGACGCCGGCGCGGCGCATCCCTTCTCCGTCGAACTCTGCGGCGGCACCCATGTCGCCCGCACCGGCGACATCGGCCTCATCGCCGTTGTCGGGGAGGGCGCGGTCGCCTCCGGCGTGCGCCGCATCGAGGCGCGCACCGCCGAGGGCGCGCGCAGCCAACTCGTCGCGCAGTCGCGCGCGCTGCGCGACATGGCGGCCTTGATGCGCGCGCCTGTCGAGGACGCCCCGGCGCGGCTTGCGACTCTTCTCGACGAGCGCAAGCGGCTGGAGCGCGAGCTCGCCGACGCCAAGCGCAA
>JALHNQ010000095.1 GCA_022843405.1 Methylocystis sp.
GCGTCGTGACCCCTGTTTCTTTCCAGTAGTCGCTCACAACGCCAAATTTTTGGAAGGAATCGCCGCCGACGCCCGCGCCATTGTGGCAAGAGGCGCAGCCCAGATCGATGAATTTGCGCAGCCCCGTCGCCTCTTGCTTCGTCAGCGCCGAGGCGTCGCCCGAAAGGAAGGCGTCGAACTTCGAGGGCGTCAGCAGCGTGCGCTCGAAGGCGCCGACCGCGACGCCCCAATTCTTCGAGTTGATTGGATCGTTGTCGCCGGGGAACGCCTTGGCGAAGGCGCCGGCGTAGGCGGGAACCGCCTTCAGCTTGCTCATGGCCGTCGCTTGATCGGGATTGCCGAAGCTCGCCGGCCCGAGCAGCGATTTTTCCGCCTGATCCTCAAGTGACTCGCGCTCGCCGCGCCAATGCTGTTTGAAGTTCAGCGCGGCGTTGAAGATCGACGGCGCGTTGCGCGGATTTTCCTTGCCGAACACGCCAATCGCCTTCGGCAGCCCGTCGCTCGCCTGCTTGTCCGGCAAATGGCAATGCGCGCAACTGACGTTGCCGTCCATCGACACGCGGTTTTCGAAAAACAACCGGCGCCCAAGCTCGATTCGCGCCGCCGTTGCCGAATCATTGCCAGGGGAGGGAACGACGATCGGCTGGAAATTCTGTTTCGCGTCCTCAAGAAGCGTCTTCGCGTTCGGAGGCTCCGCCTGGGCGGTCGCAGCGATGAACAGGGGAGCAACGAGGGCGATGAGGAAAGAAGGCGCGCGCAAAATCGACGCTCCTGTTCGTGGCCACGCGTTCGCCGACGTTGGCCAAAACGATTCGAGCCGGCGAAACGAAAAGCGCACCACTTTGCGCAGCGCTCTTCTTGCCGGCTCGATTTTTGGAATTCGTTGGCGGCTTCGGCAAGGCGAAGGCCGCGCCGAAATTAGATCTCGGCGGACTCGTAGCTGGTGATTTCCATGCCGACGCAAACTTCGACAATCACGGGAGTCGTCCAGGCCATTTTTTCCTCCGTATTAGGACTCTCTACGGCTCTGCCTGCTTATGTGACGCATCGCGCCCGCAGGTTTAAGCTCGGCGCAGCATTTAACATGATCGCCGCCGCTTCGCAAATGGGATGCGGCGCACAATATCGGCCGCTGGCGACGACAGCCGAACGCTTCTGTGGGGCCTCGAATGCAAATGACGCAGCCGAACGTCTCGACAGTCGCCGTGACGGCTGATAGGCATAAGCAAAACGCGGGAGGAGCCGCCCGGCTCGGCGAGTAGGCGCTAAAAAACAAATGGATAGCGTTCAGTTCGCCGTTAAGCTTTCAAGCTTGGCCAGGGCAGGTCGCAAATCGGGGTAGGAATGGAGACAGCAACGCTCGACGGCAAGGCGATTGCGCTTGGCGACGCCTATCGACATGCCGGCAAAATTCTCAAGGAAGCGGCCTTTCCGCTCATCGCCGGCCTTGGCGCCGACGTCGCCGGCGCGCGCGCCGCGATCCTTTTGGCCGAGCGGCTGAAGGGCGCCTTCGATCATCTCGCGTCGCGCGAAACGCTCGCCGATATCGACGTCAAGCGTTCCTTCGGCATGTTCACGACAACGGCGAACGAAGCGCGCCTTCGCGGCGACTGCGTCGTGCTGATCGGCCCGAGGTTGACTCAAGCTTGGCCTGGCATGCTGGAGCGCCTTGCGCTTGCCGAGCCGCCGCGCCGCGGGGCGCAAGCGCAGCAGCCGCGCAAGGTGATCTGGGTTGGGCCGGACGGCGACGAAGCGAAGGCTGTCCCTGGCGCAAAGGTCATTCCGGCCTCTCAGCAGGAACTTTCCGGCGTGCTGGCGGCGTGGCGCGCCCGCTTCGGCGGACGGCCGGTGGCGCTGGGCGCCGAAAAAGTCGCTCTTATAGACGGCCTCGTGGAGACGCTGCGAAACGCGCGCTTTGGCGTCTTCGTCTGGTCGGCGTCGACGCTCGATCCGCTGGCGATCGAAATGCTGCAGGCTTTGGTGATCGAGCTCAACGCCACGACCCGATTCACCGGCGTTCATATCGGCGGCCGCAGCGGCGCTTCGGGCGTGACCCAGACGGCGGGCTGGATGACGGGCTTTCCGCCGCGCACGGGTTTTGGACGCGGCTATCCGGAGCACGACCCGTGGCGTTTCGAGTCCTCGCGGCTCGTCGACAGCGGCGAGGCGGATGCGGCGCTGTGGATTTCCGCCTTTGACGGCGAGAAGCCCGCTTGGTCCCGCGCCGACATCCCGCTCATCACGCTTGCGCCGGCGCATACCTCGCCGTCTCGCGGGCTGTTCATTAAAGTCGGTCAGCCCGGCGTCACGCATGACGCGGTGCTGATGAGTCAGGAAACCGGCGGCATGACGCTGCGCAAAGCCAGCGCGCCGACGGATGCGCCGAGCGTGGCGCAGGCGATCGGCGCCATTATGGCGGAAGTTTCGGAGGGCGCATGGCGCTGACAGTTTTGCGCGGCGGCCATGTCGTCGATCCGGCGACCGGCCAGGACGCGATCGGCGACGTGTGGTTCGAGGATGGCCGCATCGTCGAGCGGCCCGAAGGGCGCAGCGCCGACAAGGAGATCGACGTCTCCGGCCATATCGTCATGGCCGGCGCGATCGACATCCATTCGCACATCGCCGGCGGCAATGTGAACACGGCGCGACTGCTGCTGCCGGAGCTGCATCGCGCGATTCGCGCGCGGCTCGCCGACACGCCGCTGTCGACCGCGAAATGGTCGAGCTACGAGACCGGCCGTCTCTACGCGCAGATGGGCTTCACCACGGTCGTCGAGCCGGCGATGGCGCCGCATCACGCGCTGCAGACCCATCTCGAATTCAACGACGTGCCGATCATCGACAAGGGCGCGCTCACCGTGCTCGGCAACGACGACTTCCTGCTCGGCATGCTGCGCGACGGCGAGAAGGACGGCGCAATCAACGATTATGTCGCGCAGACCGTCGAGAACACCCGCTCGCTCGGCCTCAAATGCATCAATCCCGGCGGCGTCGAAGCCTTCAAGGAGAACATGCGCGCCTTCGGGCTTGACGACGTCGTGCCTTTTTACGGGCTGACGTCGCGCCAGATTTTCCAGGCGCTGCAGAAGTCGACTCAGGCGTT
>JALHNQ010000096.1 GCA_022843405.1 Methylocystis sp.
GGGTCGTGCTCAGAGCCCCCACCCGGTCCTCACGTCGCTGCGCTCGTTCGGACCACCCTCCCCCGCACGCGGGGGAGGGATGCAAGAAACTCGGCGGCATCGCCACGCGAGAAGGATGACGCATGTCTGAACACGAACGATGGCTGCAGACGCTTTCCGCAGAGGAGCTCGAAGCCGAGTACGAAGCCGCGAAGGCCGCCGTCCGGATTGCATTGGATCGGCAAAGCCGCATGCTGTGCGCCATGCTCAAGCTCTGGCAGGCCTGTGGCATCCGTGCGTGCCGGCGCTCCCGGCGTTGCACGCATCAAAGTCTTGGGTGCCAAGAGCTATTGGCGCAGGCGGGCTTGCCTTCCGCGCGCCTGCGGGAGCTCGCCTACGAACTCCACCAATCCAAGGAGGTGCTCGATTTGACGCGGGAACCATCCGGCGATCCCGGTATTTACCTTACCGGCGGCTCGGGGGACCTGCCCTGCCCCGGTTTTGCCGCTTTCCCGTTCACATCTGAGCGCGAGGGCGGATCGTCGATTGGCCACCCTATGCGATTCGGCTAAAATCAATGAAAGCAGTGTGGCGGTTCGGAAGTCCGCGTAAGTCGCTGGTGTCCTTCGATTCCGAAGTTCGTAACCGAGGGCGCCACACAAGAGATGCGACCTTCGGAATCGGACCACTAGGAGCATCGATGCCGCCGCGGCGAGGCAGCGCCGCCGCCCTCTGAGCCGCGAGCGAGACAGACGCCCTTGCAAGACCCCTTTCACATGAGCTGGCGCGCGCGCCTGTCGCGCTTCTTCCTGAACCTCGATGCGTGGATCGACTCGACCACCTTCCAGGCGCTGGCGCTCGCGCGCGAGTATTACGAGCGTTTCTCCACCTTCATGGACCGCTTCCACGTCGCGGGCTGGAAGCGCTGGACCAACGAGGCGGTCTCGGAGGGCGCAACACTGGGCACGGTTGGGCTCGTCGCCATGCTGGCGCTCGCCGTCCCCGCGTTCCGCGAGACCTCGGACGACGACTGGCTGAAAAAGTCCGAGCTCGCGGTCACCTTCCTCGACCGCTTCGGCAACGAGGTCGGCTCGCGCGGCATCCGGCACAACGACGCGATCCCGCTCGAGGAATTCCCCGATCACCTGATCAAGGCCGTGCTCGCCACCGAGGACCGGCGCTTCTTCGAGCATTTCGGCATCGACATTCCCGGCACGATGCGCGCGCTCACGACGAACGTGCGCGCCGGCGGCGTCGTGCAGGGCGGCTCCTCGATCAGCCAGCAGCTCGCCAAGAACCTCTTCCTCTCCAACGAGCGCACGCTCGAGCGAAAGATCAAGGAAGCCTTCCTCGCCATTTGGCTCGAGACGCGGCTGACCAAGAACGAGATCCTCAAGCTCTATCTCGACCGCGCCTATATGGGCGGCGGCGCCTTCGGCGTGGACGCGGCCTCGCTGTTCTATTTCGGCAAGTCGGCGAAGGACGTGACCCTGGCCGAGTCGGCGATGCTCGCCGGCCTGTTCAAGGCGCCGACGCGCTTCGCCCCGCATATCAACCTGCCGGCCGCCCGCGCGCGCGCCAACGTGGTCCTCGACAATCTCGTCGAAGCCGGCTTCATGAGCGAGGGCCAGGTGTTCGGCGCGCGGCGCAATCCCGCGGTCGCGGTCGACCGGCGCGACGAGCGCTCGCCCAACTACTATCTCGATTGGGCCTTCGACGAGATGAAGAAGCTCGTCGATAAAAACCCCAAAACCTTTCCGGACCGCGTGTTCACCGTGCGCACCGCGCTCGACGTCAATCTCCAGCGCGAGGCGGAGAACGCGGTGGAGACATCGATCCGCCAATACGGGCGCGATTACAAGGCGCGGCAGGCGGCCGCCGTGGTGATGGACCTCGACGGCTCGGTGCGCGCCATGGTCGGCGGACGCGACTATGGCCAGAGCCAGTTCAACCGGGCGACCGACGCGCTCCGGCAGCCGGGCTCCTCGTTCAAGGCCTATGTCTATGCGACGGCGTTCTCGAACGGATACAAGCCGACCTCCACCATCGTCGATGCGCCGATCTGCCTCGGCAACTGGTGCCCGCAAAACTACACGCGCTCCTTTGCAGGCACCGTGACGATGCTGACGGCCTATGTGAAATCGATCAACACGATTCCCGTGCGCCTGTCGGTTGCGCTCGGCGACGGCGAAGCCAAGAAGGGACGCGCAAAAATCATCCAGACCGCGCGCCGGATGGGATTGCGCACGCCGCTGCCGGATTCCTCCTCGCTGCCGATCGGCGCCGCCGAAGTCACCGTGCTCGACCAAACCGCCGGCTACGCGACCTTCCCCAATCTCGGCAAGGCCGTCACCGCGCATGCCATCCTCGAAGTGCGCAACGCCACCGGCGATGTCGTGTGGCGCTTCGACCGCGACGGGCCGAAGCCGGAGCAGGTGCTTCGCCCGCAAGTCGCCATGGACATGAATTTCATGATGAACAAGGTGGTCGAAGAAGGCACCGGCCGCCGCGCACTCCTGGAGAACACCAAGTCCGCCGGCAAGACCGGCACGACCAATGCCTATCGCGACGCCTGGTTCATCGGCTACACCGGCAACTATGTCGGCGGCGTCTGGTTCGGCAATGACGATTACAGCCCGACCAACCGCATGACCGGCGGCTCGCTGCCGGCGATGACGTGGCGGCAGATCATGGCCTATGCGCATCAGGGCATCGAGTTGAAGCCGATCCCGGGCGTCGCGCCCGGGCCGACGCCCGCGGCGCCGCAGGTCGCAAGCGGCCCGACGCCAACCCCGGAAGCGCCGCAGCGCCCGGCCATGCTGACGAAGCGCGGCGGCGACGTGCTGCAGCGGATCGAACGGCTGATGGACAACGCAAACCGCGCCGCCGGCGTCTCGGCGCGCCCG
>JALHNQ010000097.1 GCA_022843405.1 Methylocystis sp.
GGCACGCACGCACGGTGTTGAGGAACTTGTTGACCTCGATCGTAGGGTGGGCTTCGCGACGGCGAGGCCCACCCTTGACGCGGGCACGGCGCGCCTTTGCCCGCCCTACGAAATCATGCGGCACGCACGCACGGTGTTGAGGAACTTGTTGACCTCGATCGTAGGGTGGGCTTCGCGACGGCGAGGCCCACCCTTGACGCGGGCACGGCGCGCCTTTGCCCGCCCTACGAAATCATGCGGCACGCACGCACGGTGTTGAGGAACTTGTTGACCTCGATCGTAGGGTGGGCTTCGCGACGGCGAGGCCCACCCTTGACGCGGGCACGGCGCGCCTTTGCCCGCCCTACGAAATCATGCAGCACGCACGGTGGTGAGGAATTTTTCGACCTCAATCGTAGGGTGGGCTTCGCGACGCGAAGCCCACGCCTTGACGCGGGCACGGCGCGTTCCGCGCCTTTGCCCGCTCTACGAAATCATGCGGCGCGCACGGTGGTGAGGAATTTTTCGACCTCGACTTTCAGCCGGCTGCTTTCGCTGGAGAGCGACTGCGCCGAGGACAGCACCTGGGTCGAGGCGGAGCCCGTCTCCGTGGCGCCCTTGTTCACATCGCCGATGTTCTGCGCCACCTGCGAGGTGCCCTGCGCCGCCTGCTGGACGTTGCGGGCGATCTCCTGCGTCGCCGCGCCCTGCTCCTCCACCGCCGCCGCGATGGCCGCGGCGATTTCCGAGATGCGGTTGATGGTGCCGCCGATCTCCTTGATGGCGGCGACCGATTCTTCCGTCGCCGTCTGCATCCCGGCGATCTGCGTCGAGATCTCGTCGGTCGCCTTCGCCGTTTGAGCGGCCAGCGCCTTCACCTCCTGCGCGACCACGGCAAAGCCCCGGCCCGCCTCGCCGGCGCGCGCCGCCTCGATCGTGGCGTTGAGCGCAAGCAGGTTCGTCTGCTCGGCAATGGCGGTGATCAGCTTCACCACGTCGCCGATGCGGTTTGCCGCCTGCGACAGATCGTTGATGCGCGCGTCGGTCTTCTCGGCCTGCTTCACCGCCTCGGCGGCGATGCGGCTACTCTCCTGCACCTGGCGCGAGATTTCCGTGATCGAGCCCGCCATCTCTTCCGAGGCGGAGGCCACGGATTGCACGTTGGATGACGCCTCCTCGGAGGCCGACGCCACCATGCCGGCGAGCTGCTGGCTCGTCTCCGCCGTATGGGTCAGCGTGTTCGCCGCCGCTTCCAGCTCGGTCGAGGCTGACGACACCGTCTCGATGATGCCGCCGACCGCCGCCTGGAAGTCGCCCGCGAGCTTGTGCATGGCGGCGCGTTTCTCTTCCGCCGCGCGCTTCTCGTTTTCCACCTGCTCCTGCTCCATGCGGATTTTGGCAAGCCCGTTGTCTTTGAAAATGACGGCTGCCTTGGCAACGTCGCCGATCTCGTCCTTGCGCTCGGTGCCCGTGACTTCGACGCCGAAGTCGTTGTTGGCGAGCTTCTGCAGCAGTTCGACGAGCGCGCGGATCGGCTTGGCGACGCCGTACTGGCCGATCATGAACCCTAGCGCAAGGCCGAACAGGATACCGACCGCGGCGGCGATCATCATCAATCGCGACACGCGGACGTATTCCTCGGTGGCGTCTTTTGATACTTTTTCGACGCGACTATCAAGCTCTTGGGCCAACGTTCGAATGCTGTCGCGCAGTTTGCTCGCCACCGCCCGGCTTCCGATGATCTCGTCGCGAAGCCGTGACATTTCCTCAGTCATCTGGAAATTCTTTATGGCGTCGGCCGCCTTCAAAGTCGAGACGAGTTCCTTCTGATAGCTCGCGAATATCTCCTCAATGATAGCGACCTGCTTACGGACATCCTCGGGCGCCTTCTTCTTGATCTCAGCGAGGCGATCCTGAAAGGCCTTGCTCTCCGACTCGATGGTCTTGCGCGCCTCGACCCGGGTTTCCTCGCGCGGGTCCATTCCGAGGGCATATTCGGTGCGGTTCAAGGCGACGGCGTTCGTATTCATCCGCCCGGCGACCAAAGCAAGGCCGGCGATCTCTTCCATCTGGTCGGCGGCGTCACTGAGCGACTTGAGCGAGGAGACGCCCAGGGCGGTGATGCCGGCGGCGACGATCGATAGCAGCGCAATGACGGCGAGGATCTTTGTGAGGATGCGGAAACGGGAAAGGAAGGACATGTGTGGAGATCTCCAAGGGTGAGTTTCAGATTGGAACGCACGCATGGGACCGCATGCCGCTTGGCTGCGGCCGACAAACCGGGGAAGTTGAGAAAAGAAAGCGGCGGGAAAGCCGATTTTTCTTTGTTAGAATACTCAACGCTGTCGAACGACGTTCGCATGCGGTGGTTAAGCGAGCATTAACCCTTTACTGCGGCGGCATTGGCAGTAATGCCAGTGTCAGTCGTGACCATGTCGAGGCGGCGCGCACGGTGGTGAGGAATTTTTCGACTTCAATCGTCGGGTGGGCTTCGCGACGGCGAAGCCCACGCCTTGACGCGGGCACGGCGCGCTCTGCGCCTTTGCCCGCCCTACGAAATCATGCAGCACGCACGGTGGTGAGGAATTTTTCGACCTCAATCGTAGGGTGGGCTTCGCGACGCGAAGCCCACGCCTTGACGCGGGCACGGCGCGTTCCGCGCCTTTGCCCGCTCTACGAAATCATGCGGCACGGACGGTGGTGAGGAACTTGTCGACTTCCATCTTCAGCCGGCTGCTTTCGCTGGAGAGTGACTGCGCCGAGGACAGCACCTGGGTCGAGGCGGAGCCCGTCTCCGTGGCGCCCTTGTTCACGTCGCCGATGTTCTGCGCCACCTGCGAGGT
>JALHNQ010000098.1 GCA_022843405.1 Methylocystis sp.
GCGCCGGCGCTGCTGGTGATGATGTTCGATGACCCGGAAGTGGAAGTCCGGCGCATCGTCGCGCAACGGATCGACTCCCAGTGGCTCGGGCGAATGTGTCGAGATTCAAACGCCGAAGTGCGTCTTGAAGCGGCGCAAAGGATGACGCCCGAACAATTGTTGGATTTGAGAGATGACGCTGATTGGCGTGTGCGCCATTACGTCGCGACCAGACTGAACGTGGATGAAATCGGACATTTCATCAACGACAGCGATCCGCTCGTCGCGGAAGCGGCCCGCGAGCGTCTCGCGGGCGAGGCGTTGAAGGGATGACTGCCAGCCGACGAGGTCGCGCCGTTGGCGTCGCCGCATTAGCTTTAAGCCGGCTTCAACTCGCTCCCCGCTCCCACGACGAACTCCAGGGACGCGCCGCCAGCGGTGAGGACTGTTCCGGCCGCCATAGCGTCGACAAGCCTGTCCACGCGGATCAACGCGAGACCCCTATCGTCGCTGTGTGAGCCCGCGACGCCGATTTCGATCTCCCCGCCATGACTTTTGTTCCGGGCGCCGGAGTCTCGCCGTCCACGTGGTAAGGCGTCACGCGCTTGCACACGAGGTTGAGATGCTTCGTGCGTGAGACCACTTCCTGGCCGATATAGCACCCCTTGGTCGAATCAACGCCGGCGAGCAGATCGATGTTCGTTTCGTGCGGAAATGCGGCGCCATAGACGAAATCGACCCCGCCTCGCGGAAACGCCGGCGGCGATGCGCGCCGTTTCATAGTCGTCGCGAGCATCTTCCGCTTGGGCGCCGCGTGGCGCGATCAGCCGCCAGCCGAGCGTCTCGGAGCGCGGGTCGCGCGCTATCGCCAGCGCGGGAATTTCCGGTTGCGCCTCGCCGAGAATGGAAAGGCCGCCAGTTTGTCGCTTTTCGATGTGACGCTCACCGCTGCGCGCAATTTGTACATGCCGAGGCGGCGCAGGAGATCCGGCTCCAAGCTGCTCGGACAATCAAGCAAATAGCGGCGCGATTCGCCTTCGCGTTCCGTAAAGAAAAGGAAGTCGCCCAATATCTCTCCCCTGCGGCGCCAGCAGCGCGCAAAAGCGGGCTTTGCCCGGGGCGAGTTGGCGATGTCGTTGGTGACGAGATTATGCAAGAATTTTGTCGCATCGGCCCCGGCAATTTCGACAATGCCGCGATCCTGCAGGCTGCTACTGCGACATTGTGCCTTATGCTCCAACTGCGTCTGTAAGCCGCCGCGGTTTGTCGTAAGCGCGCGACTCGCCGGATCGATTCTGGAAGCCTCACGCAGCGAAAAAGCGCCCAAAAAGATACGACCGCGTCGGCAATAACTTTGTCGCCCACATCACATGGTTGTTAGCTTTTTGACATCGAGCAGCCTGTCGCCTGCCATCCGCAACGCACTGAATACAGGGCTGTTTCTTTAGACCGCCGCACTCCGCAAGCGCTGGCATGGACATTGCGAAAGAGGGACCGGCTCGAGAGAATCGAGGGCCGTCGCAGAGAACCTCTTACTGGGAGTCCTTCTCTAACTCGGCAGCGAAGCAAGGCGCCGCGAGAGAGCTGCGGCAATGAGTAGGGGCCCAAGAGGAGACAGACATGTCGTCACTACGGCAAATCGCATTTTATGGCAAAGGGGGCATCGGCAAGTCGACGACGTCCCAGAACACGCTCGCCGCTCTGGCTGAGATGGGTCATCGCATTTTGATCGTCGGCTGCGATCCGAAGGCTGACTCGACGCGCCTCATCCTGCACGCCAAGGCGCAGGACACCATCCTGAGCCTCGCCGCCAATGCAGGCAGCGTCGAGGATCTGGAAATCGAAGAAGTGATGAAGGTCGGCTATCTCAACATTCGTTGCGTCGAGTCGGGCGGACCGGAGCCTGGAGTTGGCTGCGCGGGCCGCGGCGTCATCACCTCGATCAACTTCCTCGAGGAAAACGGCGCTTACGAGGACATCGACTATGTGTCCTACGACGTGCTCGGCGACGTGGTCTGCGGCGGCTTCGCCATGCCGATCCGCGAGAACAAGGCGCAGGAAATCTACATCGTCATGTCCGGCGAGATGATGGCCATGTATGCCGGCAACAACATCTCCAAGGGCATTTTGAAATACGCCAATTCCGGCGGCGTGCGCCTGGGCGGTCTGGTCTGCAACGAGCGTCAGACCGACAAGGAGCTCGAGCTTGCGGAAGCTCTGGCGAAGAAGCTCGGCACGACGCTGATCTACTTCGTGCCGCGCGACAATATCGTGCAGCACGCGGAGCTGCGCCGCATGACGGTGCTGGAATATGCGCCGCAGTCCGAGCAGGCGAATCATTATCGCAATCTCGCGGTGAAGATCCACGCCAACCAGGGCAAGGGCATCATTCCGACGCCGATCACGATGGACGAGCTCGAAGACATGCTGATGGAGCACGGCATCATGAAGGCGGTCGATGAAAGCCAGATCGGCAAGACCGCGGCCGAACTCCAGGCGATCGCCTAACCGTCAACGCATCAGCTCGACCTCCCG